>JADBYK010000025.1 GCA_020403045.1 Cytophagales bacterium | reverse complement strand
GTTCAATTCTTTCCTTCTGATCATCTCATCGGCCAGTTCGTTTCGCTCGACCTCCGCATGAGTGTTAATCTTCTAAAAAGCCTTCCATCTTTTGTACAGCATCTCCACTCTTACAAATGAGTGAAGTTCAAGACACACACATTTGTGTTTGCGCAGTGGTGGGCTTTCGAAGCCACAACAGTCCGCGGGGGAAACGTTGAACGAAGATAACACTTATAGCTTACACGTCAACGCGCTGTTGCTGAAGCATTTTGTTAGCTAAAGTATTATTGTCCGTAGACTTTGATCAACTCTTTAACTTCGTCAGGCGTTTTATCCAGCCAAGATATATTTGTTTGGTGGGTAGAATCCTTAGTCTTGACATTTATAAAGTAGCCTGTCGCTTCAATACAAGTCACTGATATGTCCTCTATGTCCTCTTTTTTAATTGTAACACTCTTATTCGTGTTCATTATTATTGAATCAGTCTCAAAGATCACTATCGGTTGACTCTTAATTAGTTTTCGTACTGGAGAATAACTGAAGCAGCAACAAATTGTAACACCGACAAAGAAGCTAATTTTTTTGGTCGTATGGTCCTTATATTCTTCGAAGAAGAAAATTCCGAAGCCAGTCACAACCATAATAAGCGTCCCAATTAATAGAAACGATATCACCATTTTCTTTCTCTGCCTGCTTTCGACTCTACTCATCTTAAATAATGTTTTCGCTAATATCTGTGTATGGGTGGTTGAGTCTCCTATCAAACTCTCTTTAAAATCTTTGCTATAAGCAATGTCTCGCCCCTACCATTTTCTTGCAAGCACAGCCATCGCGGCATTGTGACCGGGTATACCGCTCACGCCACCTCCCCGAGTTGCGCCCGCTCCACAAATAAAAATCTTAGGATCATCCGTTTCTACGCCCCAACCTGGAGCGTCATCATCTTCACGGAATGGAAAAGCTAAATCACGATGAAAGATATTTCCTCTCGGCAAACCAATGGCTGCTTCAATGTCGAGAGGCGTTTTCACTTCGATGGTGGGTTGTCCATCGGATGATTGCGCTAAAACAGATTCAATCGGATCAACTAAATGTTCATTGAGTGATTGAATGGCAGCCTTCGCGGCAGCTTCCCGATGTGCTTCGTGATCAGTATCAAAAAGACGGGCGGGTGTGTGAAGTCCAAAAAGAGTTAGTGTGTGATAGCCCTCGCTTTGCAATTTTGCACTCAAAATACTCGGGTCGGTAAGGGAATGGCAATAAATCTCAAGCGGAAGTGTTGAGGGAATTTTTCCAGTTTGCGCTTGCTGAAAGGCAGATTCTAGCTGAGTAAAACTTTCGTTGATATGAAAGGTGCCGGCAAAAGCATCGCGCGGATCTGCACCCGATTTAAGTCTTGGTAATTTTTTCACCAACATATTGATCTTCATTTGGGAGCCCTCCAAACTTTTCGGAGGAGTTGTGCCTCGCAATGTTGCCAGTACTTGTGGTGCTGCATTGGAAAGTAAATAGTTTGCGGAAATGGTGTTACCATCCGACAAGATCACATGTACTTCTTTACTATCTGATTGCACTTTTACCGCACGGCTATTCAACGCGATAGAAACCCCTGCAGAGGTGGCTACTCTTTCCAACTCTTGCACAAGAGCCCCCATGCCTCCTTGAGGCACTTTCCATTCACCATTTCCATTTCCGATTAAATGATAGAGGAAACACTTATTGGCCTGTAAAGAAAAAGCGGAAGTATCCGTGCCGATGAGTGCATCGGTAAGCACCACTCCACGCACCACATCATTCTTAAATCTTTCAGTGATTACTTCTCCAATTGGTTTCTCCATGAGGTAATTCCACACTTGATCGAGCCCGATTTCTCTTTTCAATTCAGAACGAGTAAGCAATGGCTTGAGCATAGAGGGCGCGATGCGTTCTGCCAACACGGCTATTTCACCATAAAAATGTTGCCACGCCTTCGCCTCCTGTTCTCCATTGGGCAATTCCCGAAATGAAGCGGCTGTTTTTTCATCCCAAATCCGGGAAATATGAAGCCCCTGATTTTTCCCTTGATGATGGAAAGGAGTATAACTAGCAACGTTCCTGGAAAGGGTTTTAAATCGAAGCCCGAGATCCTGAACAATCTGATCGGGCAACAATGAAACCAAATAGGAATAACGCGAGAGGCGCGCATCAAACTCCGGGAAGGCACGCACACTTGTGGTGGCTCCACCAATTTCGGCATTTGCTTCCAACAAAATAACGCTCTTACCTGCTTTTGCTAAATAGGTGGCAGCCACGAGGCCGTTATGCCCTGCTCCGATAATAACGATGTCAAATTTTTTTGTGTTCAAAATAAATGGCTTTAAGATCTATGGTGCTATCCAAAGATAATAGGTAAGATGATTCTGTATTAAACTCGCTAAAAAATGTTCTTAACATCGCTGCAATTTCTTCTAAACGCAATTGAGATATTTTGGATTAGGTGAGGAATTTACCAGCTAGTAGCTAGCGAAACAGATGGCTTAATTGTCTGAAGGCAAATTCCACAAAAGATATACTCCAATCAATAATAAAGGAAAAGCACGCAAAAGCAGTGAGCCAAGAACTCTGCGAGCGTTTTCGTTAGTTGCAATACTTACAGAGCCGACAAGGCTGGCGCCACCGATAGTAGCAATTCCTATCGTAAGCATCTGTTTAGAACCCTCGAAGTGATTAAGCGTGAACAAAATCCCGATTACCACTACGGCTGATCCGATGCCTAACACTTTTGGTGCAATGGTTCGACCCAGTAAACTCATAAAGCCCAAGCGCTGATCGGGTTCGCCTTCGGGGCGAGCGTCAGGTGGCAGGTAAGCCGATAAAAAGTAAATTCCTGCCAACGCACTCAATGACAACATGACTATCTCGCCACCGATTGGGTAGTCTTGTTTCTTTAACAAAAAGCCAAGTACAAATCCCACAACACAAACAATTTCCGCAATAGAAAAAAAGGGTTTTAGTTTGCTGATAAAAGGCGAAGGTGTCATAGCAATTGGGGTTAGATTTTTTTGATTTTAGAATTTACTATTATCTACGTCTTTAATAAAATGGATAACTCCCTCCATAAATACTTTTTGGTCATCCCACATCGCTAAATGACTTCCATTCGGGCAGTATAAGTAGCGTCCCCTTTGCACCAGTTTACTTTGTTCTTCCATAGCTTTCGGATCCATCGTATCGTGCTTTGCGCCAATCATCAAGGTGGGTGCGGTAATTTCCTTCAATCGATTTTTGATATCCCATTTTGCCAGTCGCCCACCAACTCCAAATTCGCTCGGCCCTTGCATCATGGTATAGATGGTGCCATTCACATGTTTCATTGCCCGATTGAAACCATCAGGCCATTCTGCTAAACGACACAAATGTTCTTGGTAAAAATTAGGTAAAAGCAGTTCCATGTAGCGGGGATTGCTAAAATCCTTCTTCGCTTCCAGGGCCCTTACTTCTGCCAGCACTTCGGGGTTCATTTGCTTGGCCAAGACTTCCTCTGCATACTTCCCATAATCGGGGGCACTTGCCATCATGTTGGCCACCAATAATCCTTTCAAGTGTTGTTGGTATTTCAACGCATACTCCATCGCTAAAATACCACCCCATGAATTGCCCAATAAATAAAAATTCGTGCTATCCGCACCGATGGCCTGGCGCACTTGTTCTACTTCTTCCACAAATCGTTCTGTCGTCCACAGGCTGCTATCGGTAGGTTGATCGCTGTAGTAAGAGCCCAATTGATCGTATTCATAAAACTCAAAGCCTTCTCGCAGGAAAAATGTTTCAAAGCACTCCATGTATTCATGCGTCATGGCAGGGCCGCCATGCAGTAACAGTACCTTGATTTTGGGATTTGTGCCAAAACGTTTTATCCAAACTTTAAAATCACCCACCGGAGTGCGGATGGGAATCATTTTCACGCCACCCGATTCTACAGAATCGCCATAGGTGAAGTAGTCTGATCCGGGTTTAGATTGATCATTTGTAACTTGTTTACAGGAAAAAATAAAACAAGCCATAAGTAGCACGAGCAGTCGCATGGTAGAACGGGATTAAGTTTGACGAAGATAAACAAAAAGCACTCTAAATTTAATTACGTTCAGCGCATCATTTTTTACGAGTCGTTTGATTAATACTAAAACAAATTCCCTTGTTGTTCTTCTAACTCTTGATAACGATAGGGCCGAAGTGCTTCCGGTGTATTGCCTGCTGCTTCTTTGCCAGTCAGTCGTTTGACGGTAAACGCGTCCAGCTCATTTTCAGGATATGACTGCACAAGGCTTTCCACGAGTTCCTTATCGGCCTTTTCATGAATGGGTTTGAGCCAATCGTGTTCAGCATCCTTGGACAAGATCAACGGCATGCGGGGTCCTTCACTGGCTTTCGGATGATTATGAATTTTTGCCATAAGTGGATTCGCTTTAGTAGTAACAACAGTATACGTTCTGCGAACGAGGCCTGATGTTTTGTCCGTCCACTCATCCCACAAGCCGGCAAAGGTGAGGGGCTCATTATTCTTAAGATGGATGTGATGCGGAAAGGTTTTTCCGTTTTTGTAGTAATGTTCAAAAAAGCCATCGACCAGTACAAGGCATCTGCGTTCACGCGCGGACTCACGGAAGGCGGGTTTCTCAAACATCGTTTCAGCGCGTGCGTTGAGTGTGCTATTGCTGATGGTAACTGCTTCTGCGGGAGTTTTGATCCAGTTTGGTATTAGACCCCAGGAAAACAGATGAATTTCTTTGGAAGCATGAGTGATCACAGGTACTAAGGGATGAGAAAATCCCGAGACCGCATACACCGGACTCATATTTAGCAAACCAAGTTGTTCTTGAATGAACACTACCTCTTGTGCACTATGGCCATATCGTTTGGCCATATTCTCAGCACGTTTCGTTAGGTAAGATTTACTGAAACACATACGTTAGCGTTGATGCCGGTGGACACCCAAATAAAATTGTAGTATATTCGAAAAGTATATACCTTTGAGCAAAGGCAATATTATGAAAAATCTATCATTAAAACTCGAGGACAACATTTTTCAGGAGACTGAAAAAATCGTGACTAAGGTTAAAAAGAATCGGAACAGATACATAAACGAGGCTATCGAATTCTACAATCGACTTCATAGACGCAGGCTGCTTTCAAAACAGTTGAGTAAGGAATCAAAAATCGTTGCTAAGGACTCTTGGGCGGTTTTGGCAGAGTTTGAAAAACTGAACGATGAAGATTAAGCAATTCGAAATCTGGATTGCCGACCTAAATCCACGAATGGGGTCAGAAGCCGGAAAAATTAGACCCGTTATTGTCGTTCAAACGGACTTACTAAATAAGGAACATCCATCGACCGTCATTTGCCCAATAACGACAAATGTTAAGCCTGACTCTGAAATATTAAGAGTTCATCTAAAAAAGTCAAAGTTCAGACTTAAGGAGGACTGTGACATAATGATTGACCAAGTAAGAGCGATAGATAACAAAAGACTTGTAAAAAAAGTTGGAGAAGTAGACAGCGACATTGCTGACAAAGTGAGAGAAAATTTAAAAATAGTTTTGGACTTGGACTAATCGGCACGAAACACTAACAATGAACTATTTGCATCAAAGGGGTTGACGCATAGCACAACGTTTTCGTATCTTTATTGCGTTCTGTGTCGGGAACAGCACGCAGCTTCGAAAGCCCTGCTCGAACGAAAATACTCACGGTAAAAATAACGAGCGTGACATTAGGTGTGCCCAACCTAGCAGGTACAAAATTTAAATGCTTCCTGACCTTTTCAAAGAGAGAATTTATCAGTTTAGAAGATAGGCTCTCCAAAAGTCAGGAGATTATTGTCTGGATCGAGAAGAGAAAATTCCTTTTGTCCCCAAGGTTTGATTTCTAAATGAACACCTTTGGGCATAACCAATTTATTATTGATAGCTAACTGATACCATTGCTCGATGTTATCCGTTCGAATGTATACTTGCCCATAGTTTTCTTTCGGATCAAGTTCTTTAAATTCAAAAAAGTGAATTTGGATCTCGTCTTTTTGCACCATGAGGTAGCCCTCGAAATCGGCATTGCCAAACTCTTCAAATTCTAAACTGTTTAAATAAAAATCCCGCGTTACTGCTTTGTTGCGCATGGGTAATTTTGGATGGATAGCGGTAAGCATCGTGTAAGCAAGTTAATCTATTTTCGCTGTCTGAAGAAAGTGTCAATTCCTTCTCAATCGCTACCCTGTGTGTTTTAGTCCACCGGAAATTGCATTGGTAATCATTAAGAGTTTCCCTAGAAGCTTTTCTCCATTTTGAGAATTTTTTTGTTTTTGTATTCGCCATTCTTTCAGTAACCCGATTTGCAATAAGTGAAGAGAGGTTAAGACGGGTTCTCTTCTTTTTGTATTGTCGTAAACACTTAATCGCCTTAGTGCCGTGGGTTCCGTGAATAGCGTTGCCACTTGTTGCTGGCTCTCTTCCAGTTCTCGCTCGATCCGATCAAAAATCAATTTGCATTCTGGTTCAACCACCGCTAGTGCTGCATAGGCTTTCATGATCTCTCTATTCGCATTAAGAAGATTGGTTTCAATATGGATAAGCGTATAGCGAAGAAAAGGCCAACGATTTGCGGCCTCCTTTATTTCTGCATAGTGAAGCGGATCATTTTCTTTCATGTTTCGCAGAGCAAAACCTGCCCCATACCACGCAGTAACGTTAAACCTGGATTGGTTCCAGCTAAAAACCCAGGGGATGGCTCTCAAATCCGCTAAACTACGTTGCCCCGTTCTTCTCGCTGGGCGTGATCCAATTTTACTTTGCTCCAGGACATCTATGGGCGTGGCTTGACTGTAAAAATTCATGAAGTGTGGGTGGTGAATCAATTGCTGAAAATGCTCAAATGATAGTTGAGCCAGTTTGTCCATAGCCTCTTGCGGATAAGCGGATGGCTGAGGTGGAAACATCCACAAGCTGGTTTGCAGTGCCGTGCCAGAGAGAAGCATCTCTAAGTTGTAGGTAGCATTTAACGGGTTGGCAAATTGCTGGGCAATTGTTTCTCCCTGAACAGTAAGTTTTATTTCTCCGTGCACCGTGCCGGATGGCATACTCTCCAAAAAGCGATGGTACTTCCCTCCGCCTCGGCTAATAGTACCGCCAATGCCATGGAAAAAGCGAAGCGAAATCTGATGTTGTGACGCGACCTCCGTTAATGATTTTTCTGCCTGATGGAGGTTCCAGCGGCTGGCTAGTATCCCACCATCTTTATTACTATCGCTATACCCCAACATCACTTCCTGAATTATACCATTGTTTTTGGCAGAAGTTTTTCTAACAGGATGCTTCAGGAAGCTGTTCAAAATCTGAGGTGCGTTTTTTAAATCGTTGATGGTTTCAAAGAGTGGAACAACTTGAAATAGATCATACGACAGGCCCGCTTCACGCAAGAAAAGATAGGGGACTAACAAATCACTAAGACTTCGAGTCATGCTTACGATAAGGGAACCGATTCCTTCTTTTCCATACAAATCAACATGAGTCTTTACCGCACGATAACAACCAATCACTTGTTCCGCTTCTGATCCTACGGTGCTTCCGGGAACTAGAAACGGGCGATTGGTTTGTAGTTCCTCGGTGAGGAAAGCAACTCTTTTGTCTTCCGGCCATTCAGTAAAAGAAGTATCAGGCATGCCTGCAGCAGTCAATAGCTGCTGGATTGCTTTGTCATGAAACGTACTATTTTGACGGATGTCCAATTTGGCCAAATGAAATCCAAAGCATTGCACCATTCTTTCAATAGGAAAAATCAAGTCACTTACCAGTCTTCGACTTCCAATCTCCAGGAGGCTCTTACGGAGTGTTCCTAAGTCGTGAGTAAGTTGTGAAGGCGTTTGATATCCGTTCGTTGACTGATTTCCTTTTCTACTTTGCTGCAACTTTACCAAAAGTAGGTTTACAAATTGCCTCCAGGGTTCACGCGGATTTCTGCTGACGGCATCTGCCCCAGCTGCACCTATTTGGTGTTCCAATTCAATAATCGCCTGCTGAAAAAAAGGAGGCGGGTGATTGTTGATTTCAGAAAAACTGATGTCAGCAGCCAGCTCTTGCAATTTGTTAACAAGTAAATCCAGTGCAGCATCGCGATGTGTTTTTAACGTATCAGCCGTTAGTTCAGCCGTCACATACGGATGCCCATCTCGATCTCCACCTACCCAGCTGCCAAATGTTAGCCGTGGAAAATCATCCGGATGAAACAAGCGCTCTGCATTGAAGCCAAAAGACTGCCAGGCTTTTTTCAGGCGTTGGTCAGACTGGTGGAGTGCCTTTGGAAAAACATTTTTTATGTAGTGAATGACATTATTGCGTTCGGATGCTACCTGCGGCTTTTCAAGATAGACTTCACCGGTGCGCCACCAACGCTCTAACAAAGCTTTGATCGTTTCTTCAATATCCGCTTGCTCCCAGTTTGATAAGTTGCTCTGCTCTTTCCTGGCCAGTTGCACATATACCTTCCGATGTAGATTTAGTATTGAAATGCGCTTGGCTTCAGTCGGGTGCGCAGTAAGCACAGGCATCACCATCACGCGAGGCAGAAGCTGTGCTATTTGCTCCTCGGTAACACCAGCCTCTTTTAAACGCAGAAAAGTTTCTGTCCAGGAACCACGGATAGCTGCAGGGCCTTTCTCATCTTCCAGCTTGCGCCTAAACCGCACAGCTGCATTTTCTTCTACCAAGCTCATCAGTTGAAAAAGAATACTGCACGCCTGTATGTATTTTTCGTTTGACGGGTTGTTAAAAAGAATAGTAGCATCCACTGAAGAAGAATCGATCTGTGAAAGCAGATTCGCAATTTCAATTTCTTTCAAGGAAATCAGTACATCGCGGAAGCAGGAAGTAAGGTAATCCAGATCATTTTTTATCTTGAGCAGTCCTTGTTTTTCTATTTCTGAAGGCATGGGATTTTTCTTTCAAATGTAGCAATGCGGCCATGAATTACTTTGCAAAAATTCGAAATATTAGTGCTTGTAATCGTAGCGAAGTTGATTAAACTCAGTCTACTACTGTAGATGAAAGTATAAAAAGCAAAAATTCCTAATCGAATTTAGCCCCGTTCGTGGCATTTGGAATTGAGATTGAAAAAGTAGAACGCTTGCTAAGTGACTTTATCAAAGTATCCAGTTGGCAAACAAGAGCTATCTGATATCTAGCGTTTGAATTGCATGCGGCAAAATCGTTACTGACACAGCTTGTGAGCCAACATGCACTTTGTAGGATACATCTTGATCACTTTGGTTCATTACCACGGCAACCAACGATCCATCCTCATTAATGAATGAAGTACACAACAAAGGACTT
This sequence comes from Cytophagales bacterium, assembly GCA_020403045.1. Classification (GTDB taxonomy): domain Bacteria; phylum Bacteroidota; class Bacteroidia; order Cytophagales; family Cyclobacteriaceae; genus ELB16-189. The sequence goes on along the minus strand of JADBYK010000025.1, from coordinate 163,887 downwards.
CGGCTGCTCGTGGCGCTCACGCGCTTTGCATTCGGGCGAATGAATTTTGAGAAGTGACCGAGGTAGTAATACGAAGGAGTATAGATTGATCTAACTGTTTTTTATTTCTTGCACAATTTCCGTGCGGAGTGATAACACCTCTGACTGCTTTTTGGTTGCCACAAAACTTCGGATCGATCCTTCAATGGTGCGCGTCAATGCTGTCATAAAACTTTCTTCGTCCACAAACTTAAACGCCACATTCTTTATTGTTTCTTCATTCTGATCTAATACAGAAAAAAGAAGCATGGCTTTAAAATTCACGTTTGCTTGATCCAGTGTCGTGGCTTGGAAACTGAGTTCAACCGATTGGTTCTGGATGGAAACTCTGGAGTGAATATTTTCAATAAGTGGAATACGTATATTAAGTCCGGGCCGCAGAATTCTTCGAAATTTTCCAAAAACCGTAATCACACCGATGCTGCCCTGCTTGATGGTGACGAAGAGACTGAATAGTGTGATAATTCCTAAAACAAAAACAACGATGATAACAACCTCTAAATTTTCCATACATTTTAATGACTAAGTAATCTTAAAAGTAACTTTATTTTAAACAAAATATATTTTTTTGTTAGCGGTTACTATTTCCGGAGTACCAAAGACGTTGATAGACTTTTTTGATCCACTCTATAACGAAACGCACTATAAATTTTTATTCTACATTCCTTTGCTGGTTATTATTTATGCTAACTTTAAACAGTCAAATTTTATGATATGAAAAACCGCTATCGATTCGCCCTTATTGCTACACTCAGCGTCATTTCCTATTCAACATGGAGTCAACCAGCAAGAGCGTTAACTTCAACCGAGTACAATCAGGCTGCCGAAATGTTAGGTGGCAATGTGAATAAACTCATTGACAACATGATACAACCGCAATGGACGCCCGATGGGCGAATATGGTATCGCAGTCTTACCGAAAACAAGTCGCAGTATGTTTTATTTAATCCAGCCGATGGGAAGAAACTCTCTTTCAATACCAAGAAAGAATTAACGGCTGCTTTGCCGGCCGAGACAAAAAGCCCTGAACTTAAATCAACTGAAGTAATCTCTCCTGATGGTAAAAGGGTTGCCTTCATACGCAACTGGAATTTATGGATGAGAGAGTTAGCAACCGGTACGGAAACGGCATTGACCACTGATGGCGTAAAAGATTTTGGTTACGCTACCGACAATGCCGGTTGGAAACATACCGATAAAGCCATTTTGAGTTGGTCGCCCGACTCCAAAAAAATTGCCACATTTCAGCAAGACCAACGACATATCAAAAATATGTATATCGTAAAAACAACAGTTGGTTCGCCCGATCTTGAAGAATGGAAGTACCCACTGCCCGGTGATGCCGACATTATAAGAATACATCGCGTCATTATCGATGTGAGTAACATACCTACTGTGATTCGATTAAAACTTGCGCCCGATGCAAGACGAAGCACACTTTGTGATGACATTTCTTGCGAAGGCGGCTTTGACGATAACGAATGGAGTGACGACAGCAAACAACTGATGTTCGTATCTACCAGTCGCGATCACAAGCAAGAAAACATTCGGATCGCAAATACAGAGACAGGAGAAGTTCGTGACATCTTCGAAGAAAAAGTGCCCACTCAATATGAATCCGGGCAAGGCGCGATAAATTGGAAATACCTATCAAAAACCAACGAGATCATCTGGTACTCCGAACGAAGTGACTGGGGACATCTTTACCTCTATGATGAAGGTAGCGGAAAACTCAAGAACCCAATCACCACGGGAAATTTTGTTGTTACGCGGGTATTAAAAGTCGATAAGGCCAATCGAGTTGTCTATTTTGAAGCAAACGGGCGCGAAGCAGGGCGTAATCCCTATTTCAGTCACTTTTATAGAATTGATTTTAATGGTAAAAATTTAATGTTGTTGAGTCCGGCCGATGGAAATCATACCATCCGCTTTTCTGTTGATGGAAAATATTTTACCGATACGTATTCACAACCTAACGTGCCCCCAATTTGTGAAGTGCGCGACCTGAAAGGCAAGTTGACAGCAACCTTAGAAAAGACCGATATCTCTCGGTTAACAGCAACGGGTTGGAAACCTGCTACTCCTTTCACCGTAAAGTCGGCTGATGACAAGTGGGATTTGTATGGTGTCATGCATACTCCAAAAAACTTGAATGTGAATGAAAAGTATCCGGTGGTCATTTATATCTATCCAGGGCCGCAAGGCGGAAGTGTAGGCTCCTGGAATTTTTTAGCTGCGCGCAATGACCATCAAGCATTAGCCGAACTAGGGTTTGTAGTGGTTGCATTAGAAGGTAGCTGCAATCCTGACAGATCAAAGTCCTTTCATGATGCCTGCTATGGTAAGATGAGTGAAAACACGTTACCTGACCAAATGGCCGGCCTTAAGCAATTGCAAGCCAGATACTCTTACCTAGATTTAGATCGGGTTGGCATTTGGGGTCACTCTGGAGGTGGCTATGCGACTGCCGCTGCAATGTTTCAATTTCCTGATTTCTTCAAAGTTGGAATTTCAGAATCCGGCAATCACGACAACAGAAACTACGAAGATGACTGGGGCGAACGCTACATCGGATTGGAAGTGAAAAACGATAAGGGTATCTCTAACTACGAATCGCAAGCCAATCAACAACTCGCCAAAAATCTAAAAGGCAAACTGTTGTTGGCACATGGTGGTATGGATGACAATGTGCCCCCCTACAATACGTATCTAGTTGCTGACGCATTAATCAAAGCAAACAAAGATTTTGATCTGCTCGTATTTCCTAATGCCCGTCACGGATATGGTGCAGATAGCTATTACATGATGCGAAGACGCTGGGACTATTTTGTAAAACATCTGATGAATGCTATCCCACCAAGTGAATATCAAATAAAAGTTACGCCAGATCCACGCTTGAAAGAGTAGGTGGATATTTAGTATCTATTTATAGAATTAAAAAAAGTAATCTCCTTTCGTTGAGTTTAATCCAGATTTTGCATGTCGTAGCAAACTGGATTAAACAAAACTTGCGGATGTGTATTCGTCATTCAGCCTCAACTGAGTGCAACGCTTTTGCTACACGCTGTTGTATATCCATCGAAACAGGAGCAAACTCTGCAAACCGCTGAATAAATCGCGCTTTCCCCTGCGATAAGGATCGCAACGAAGTGGAATAACGATTCAATTCAGCAAGAGGTGTTTTAGCTTTAATAACCTCATTGTTTCCATTTGCGTCAACTCCCATGATCAAAGATCTGCGTGTTTGCAAATCAGCCAGAACATCGCCCATCATTTCTGCGGGCAAGGTCACCTCCAAATCATAAATGGGTTCCAACAATTGTGGTTCGGCTTTCAAGAAAGCTTCTTTGAATGCCAGCATCCCTGCAATCTTAAAAGAAATATCGTTGGAGTCTACCGGATGCATCTTACCATCATAGACCATCACGCGCACATCGCGTACATACGAACCAGAGATCGGCCCAACCTCCATTTTTTCCATTATCCCTTTCAAAATAGAAGGAATAAAGCGGCTATCGATTACACCACCTGTAATGCAATTATAGAAAGCCAATTGCCCTCCCCAAGGTAAATCAATCATTTCCTTGCCGCGAATGGTAAACTCTTCGGGCTCGGGCATGCCTGAATAATAGGGCTCGATTTTCAAATGCACTTCGCCAAACTGGCCTGCACCACCCGACTGTTTTTTATGGCGATACATAGCACTTGAAGATTTTCGAATGGTTTCCCGATAAGAAATACGTGGGGCGACAAAATCGGCATGGAGTCCATACACGTTTTCCAAAAACCATTTGCACACTTGCAGGTGCAATTCCCCCTGCCCCGATACAATCAACTGTTTTAACTCAGTAGAATATTCTACTAAGAGAGTTGGATCTTCGAGGTGAATTTTATGCAGCACTTCGCCAATCTTTTCATCGTCTTGCTTACTAAGAGCAATCACTGCTGTGCGAATGCGAGGTTCCGGAAAGACGATGGGTTGCACGGTCACATCAAAGCCTTTCGCATGCAAGGTTTGGTTCGTGTAGGAATCTTTTAATTTTAATGTAGCCCCAATATCACCGGCAGTCAGCTTCTCTATGGGATTGCGCGTCTTCCCATCCATTATAAAAAGTTGGTGGAATCGTTCCACTGCACCTGTTTGACTATTGATTAGTTCTGAGGTGGCCGTCACCTCACCGGATATCACTTTGAAAAATGAAAGTTTACCTAAGTTGGGTTCAAGGTGTGTTTTGAAGATAAACAACACCGCTGGCTTTTTCGGATCGCACACGATTTCTTTTCCATCATCAGTCATTTCAGGTTTTGCCTCGAGTGGGCTGGGCGCCACGTTATCAATAAAACCCATCATCCGGCCGCTACCCATATTTTTTTTAGCAGACATTACGAACACAGGAAACACATCATGGTGAATCATTCCCAACTTCAACCCCATTTTCATTTCGTCCTCGTCCAGTGTGCCTTTTTCAAAATATTTCTCCATTAACTTTTCATCGTTTTCAGCAGCTTTTTCCACCAGTATGTTGTGCAAACGCTCGGCTCTTTCCTTTTCAGAGCTGGGTATTGGCAGCTTTTCGGGTTTGCCACCTTCAGCCGGAAATTTGTATACTACCATCGTCAATAAATCAACAATTGAATTAAATGCTTCGCCTTGGGTAATCGGGTACTGCATTTGAGTCACTGCGCTTCCAAATCGTTGTTGAAGTGATTCTAAGGTTTTGTCAAAATCTGACTTCGGATGATCCGCCTGATTGATGGCAAAAATCACTGGCTTATTAAATTGACTGGCGTAGTTCCAAATTAGCTCCGTGCCAACTTCAACACCGTGCTGCGCGTTCACGACCATCACGCAGGTATCTGCCACACGGATAGACGATATCATTTCACCGGCAAAATCGTCAAAGCCGGGTGTGTCAATGATGTTAATTTTGTAATCACGCCATTCGGTATGCATGCAGGTGGCAAAAACAGAATTGCCTCGTTCGCGCTCAATGTCATGATAATCACTGATGGTATTTTTTCCTTCAATAGTTCCTCTTCGGTGAATGATGCCGGCTTCAAAGAGCATATCTTCGGCTAATAACGTTTTTCCGGTTTTAGGGGCACCCAATAGAACAATATTCTTGATGTGCTTTTCATCGTAGACTTTCATAGCAGGGAGGTTTGTGGGTTATGGCAATGATACATTTCGAAACAACAGGTTGAAATCACTCTTCCCTGATTCTGGATACTCAAAAACAGCAAGAGCGTTTCGGCTTTATTGAACTAATGTCATAATTGCCTGAAGGCAGAAAAATGTCTTTTGATTCCAATTGAACTGATTTAAATCATGTTTTTCATTTTTATTCAGGAATCCCTTTTCAGAAAGGTGCTACCTGGAATTTTTAACTGGATAAATCGATTTTTTCTGCTAGGGCATATGACTGCGGTCTAACCGCGCTTTCCCAACGTGGAGTGAGCCACCTCCATAGATACTAGTCTTGCAATCATGATGACGGGATATAACAAACCAATCATTCCCTGAAACACAACCAGCGATTTTGCCAACGAGCCTACGGGGATCATATCGCCCAAGCCCAGTGTCGTCATCGTGACAAAACTAAAATACATGAAATGAGAAGAAATGGGCTGATACGTTGACGATACGTGGGTAGAGCTAAATGAACCTGGGAAAAAAAACTCAACCAATGTGTAAAGAAGAGAATATATCAATCCCACTAACATAAACACCACTACCGAACCCTGAATACGATAGAAATTCACCGGGCCATCTTTGAAGATATGAGATAGCACCCTTTTCACGAGGTATCCAAAAAAAACGATCGCAAAAAAATAACTGCTGACTAGAATCCATTGATCTTGTGAAACAAAATATAATATTCTTGAAAAGCTGGCTGCCATGGCAATGGTGATAAAAAATAGCTGGCGTCTCCATCTGGTCATCACAGAAAACACTCCCGCCAAAATAATGAGATTAAAAAGAATGTCACTTATCAAAAAACTCCACCATTGACCTGGATAATCGCCTAGCGGAATCCATACAAAGACAGCGCTAGCCAAGTACACCAAAAGCGCTGAAAGACTTCGCTCATGATTCCAGAATTCGTTGTTTATACGTAGCAGTTGATATGCCATACACGAAACTTTAGTCAATATTAAAATGCTGACTCTGCAACACCTATGACTTCTATCAGTATCTTTCCTTCAACCGGCTCAAGCCGACAAACTTCTTTTGCCTTTGGTAAGCTCTATAACTTCTCGGAGACACATTCTTGGAAAATTGTATCTTATCACATTGAATAAACAAATGAATAGGCTTGTATTTCGATTTCTAATAGTCTGCGCTTAGTCTTTTGGACAAAAAGGCACCATTAGACCTGCCCGCTATCATCCGCATGATATGACCGATTCCTTCTCGGTTTTTATGGAAAATGAGGACGCCCAAAAACCATCACCCGATGAAGCTCCCTACTCTATCATCGTTACAAACATTCGCAATAAGCAGCGTGTTCGAGCGATACCTGCTCGAAATTTTCTTTAGGGCTTCTTAGTTGTAAACTGTTTAAAAAGAAAATCATCTGTAACCATTGTGTTTCACATGGGTAACTTTCAATGAATGGCAGTAGGCCTACCAAGAACATGTTAATCCCAAATTTTGTTATTGTAAAATTTGCCTTCGGCTGAGGCAAAATGCATAATATTTTGGGCAGGTCTTATGACTCCAACAGTCGTATCAGACTCGTAGGAAGTTAATCTCGAAAATACTGACAGTGCCGTCAGTATTATTCGGCCCCGGTCAGATTTTGGAGCCAAACTGTAAAATCGGGGTTAATATGTAATACAGCCTTCGGCAGACCAGGTTCGAGGAAAATTTTAAAATTAGTCTAAGCGGATACTAATAATTCTGTCTTGTTTTAACCCGAATTAAGCAATGGAAATTTTCCACTGCTTAATTGACGAAAAAATCCTCTTGAAAAGGATTTTTTCGTCAGGTTAACCCAGACAAAGCTTCGCCTTCGTCTGCTCGAAGAGCAAGTTATGCTACTGCATAATTTGGTATTAATCTTTTCTTCGACTACTGGCTTGTTCTGCACACTTCAGCATTTTTTCCTGATCTCAAGTTTATCAATGCATTCTTTCTTTTAGATTACTCTTGTTGTCTACAGTAAGTCAGTCCACCTAGAAATTACTACAAATTAAAACCGATCCAGATTCATTACTTTGTTCCATGCGGCCACAAAGTCTTTCACAAATTTCTCTTGTGAATCAGCACATCCATACACCTCTGCAATAGCGCGAAGCTCTGAATTGGAACCAAAGATCAAATCGGCACGTGTGCCTGTCCACTTTACAGCACCCGTCTTGCGATCGCGTCCTTCAAATGTTTCTTGCGCCTCTGAAGTTGCTTTCCATGTGGTGCCCAAATCCAACAAGTTCAAGAAGAAATCATTGGTAAGTGTCTCTGGTTTGTTGGTAAACACACCATGCTTCGAGTTGTCGAAGTTGGTGTTCAACACGCGCATACCACCTAGTAACACAGTCATCTCGGGAGCAGTCAGCGTAAGTAATTGTGCTTTGTCCACCAACAAGTCTTCGGCTTTAGCTTTGTGCTTCTTGTTGATGTAGTTGCGGAAAGCATCTGCACCCGGCTCCAATACTTTAAATGATTCTACATCGGTTTGCTCTATAGTAGCATCAACACGTCCAGGCATAAAAGGCACCTTCACATCTACCTTTGCTTTTTTGGCGCCCTTCTCAATTGCTGCACAACCTCCGAGTACAATCAAGTCTGCAAGAGAAACATTTTTCTTGCCGCTGGCATTGAATTTCTTTTGGATGCCTTCTAATGTCTTCAACACTTTTGCCAATTGAGCAGGATTGTTAACCGCCCAATCTTTTTGAGGAGCTAAGCGAATACGAGCGCCATTGGCGCCACCACGTTTGTCTGATCCGCGGAATGTTGATGCGGAAGCCCACGCAGTCGATACGAGTTCTGCGATGGTTAACCGAGTAGCAAGAATTTTGGTCTTTAGTTCAGTGATGTCTTTTGGGCTTAACGCTTTTGCCTTAGACGCAGGCAACGGGTCTTGCCAGATCATCACTTCCTTCGGAACTTCTGGTCCGAGATAACGAGCGATCGGCCCCATGTCACGGTGAGTAAGTTTAAACCACGCACGCGCAAAAGCATCGTTGAACTTGTCGGGGTTTGCCAGGAAGTTTCTGGAGATTTTCTCATAGATGGGATCAAAACGCAACGCCAAGTCTGTAGTCAACATCATCGGTGCGTGCCGCTTCATCGAGTCGTGTGCATCCGGCACTGTACCCGCTCCAGCATTGCCTTTCGGTTTCCATTGTTGTGCACCTGCAGGGCTCTTGGTCAACTCCCATTCGTAGCCAAAAAGGTTTTCGAAATAATTATTGCTCCACTTCGTGGGTGTGGTTGTCCACGCACCTTCTAATCCGCTGGTGATGGTATGAGCGCCATGACCCGTACCGTACGTATTTTTCCAGCCGAGACTTTGCTCTTCCATGCTCGCAGCTGCGGGCTCACGTCCAACATATTTCGCGGGATCAGCAGCTCCGTGTGTTTTTCCAAGCGTGTGCCCGCCTGCAATCAACGCAACGGTCTCTTCATCATTCATCGCCATGCGACCAAACGTTTCGCGGATGTCGCGCGCAGCAGCTATTGGATCTGGCTTTCCGTTAGGCCCTTCCGGGTTCACGTAGATCAAACCCATTTGAACTGCCCCGAGCGGATTTTCCAAATCGCGATCACCACTATAGCGTTTATCACCAAGCCATTCTGCCTCAGGACCCCAGTAAATATCTTCTTGGGGTTCCCACACGTCCTCACGACCACCTGCAAAACCAAATGTTTTGAAACCTGCAGATTCAAGCGCGCAGTTACCGGCAAGGATCATCAAATCTGCCCAGGAGATTTTCTTTCCGTATTTCTTTTTGATAGGCCACAACAACAAGCGAGCTTTATCCAGGTTGGCATTATCCGGCCAGCTATTCAAAGGTGCAAAACGTTGCGTTCCCGCACCTGCGCCACCGCGTCCGTCAGAAATGCGATACGTACCTGCAGAATGCCACGCCATCCGAATGAAGAAGGGACCATAGTGGCCATAATCAGCCGGCCACCAGTCTTGTGAAGTGGTCATTAGTGTAAAGATTTCCTTCTTCACGGCTTTCAGATCAAGTTTTTTAAACTCCTTGGCATAGTCAAACGACTTATCCATCGGGTTTGACAGAGAGGAGTGTTGACGAAGGATGTTCAGTTTCAATTGGTTGGGCCACCAATCGTAATTGCGCGGGCCGGTGCCTGCGCCTTGTTTCAACGCACCCCCGTGAAACGGACATTTTGCCTCCCCGTTCATCGTGGCGCTAGCGGATGTGTGTTTTTCCATTTTGTATTGATTTATTATTGATTAACAAGTATTGATTGACTTCAACTACAATTTTACCTCAATCTGCATAATAAATCAAATTGATTATCTTTATAAAGATATAGCCATTCTCTATGACCTTAACACAGTTGGAATATATTGTCACCCTCGACACACATCGGCACTTTGTGCTCGCTTCTGAAAAGTGCTTTGTTACTCAACCTACCCTGAGTATGCAGATACAGAAACTGGAGGAAGAGTTAGGGATTAAAATTTTTGATCGAACGAAGCAGCCGGTGATTCCAACAGAAGTAGGTGCCAGCATCATTGCCCAGGCACGAATTACCTTGCGAGAGGCGAAGATGATTCAACAAATCATTGACGACCAAAAAGATACAACCACAGGCGAGCTTCGCATCGGCATCATACCCACGTTGGCTCCCTATCTGCTACCTCCACTCTTTAAACAAATGCGTGAAAAGTACCCACAACTTAATCTTGTTATCAAAGAGACAATCACTGAGCAAGTAGTGCATGAGCTAAAAAATAATAGGCTCGACTGTGGATTAGTAGTAACGCCCTTACAGGATTCGTCCATTAAAGAAGATGTGCTTTTCTACGAAGAGCTTTTTGTCTATGTGTCGAAAAAGAATGCTTTGTACGATAAGAAGTATGTATTGGCTACAGAGATCAATCCCGACCAACTTTGGCTCTTAGAGGAAGGTCATTGCTTTCGTTCGCAAATTTTAAATCTGTGCGAATTGCGGAAGAGCGCTGATTTTCATTTTAAATATGAAACGGGAAACATAGAAACGTTAAAACGCATGGTGGATAAAAGCGATGGCATTACCATTTTGCCCGAATTGGCGGTGATGGAATTCAGCCCATCACAACTGAAATTGGTAAAACGATTGAATGAACCTAGGCCTGCGCGTGAGGTGAGCCTGGTCACCCACCGCGATCACATCAAAACAAAGTTACTCAAAGCACTGCGCGAAGAGATTGTGGCGATCGTGCCAAGGCCGATGCAAAAATTGCAGAAGAAAAAAGTGGTGGAAATCAATTACTAATTTCTTTACCAATGCACGAAATGGCAAGCAGTCCTTAGTTGTATTCGTGACTATTCTTGAATTTGTGACAAACAAGATAAGTTTGAGTGGAACGTTCGCTATCAATTGTTGCTAAGAAATCAATGAAGCCTCTGTTTGTTCACGCTAAGTTTTTTATTTTAGATGAACGATATGAAAGGATCAGACCAAAACAAAAAATCTTCTCGCTACCTTAAGTGGACAATTGTCAGTTGTGCGCTGCTTGCCTTGTTGTGGCCTCTTGGCAATTTTGTTTTTTGGATCATGCTGGGGTTCATCAGCTATTTTGGATTTTTCGCGTACTACTATCAACCCAAAGCGAAACCGATTTTTGGGAGATCGGATGCTACGCAGCAGCAGCAAGGAAAACCAGTACAGGCACTTTGGGAAACCATTAAGCGGGCGAAATCAATTCAATTCGCCATGGCAATGGGTGTTTTGGGATTCTTTATTGTATGGTTTGCACCCAACGTGGGCGGCAACAATTCAACCGATGTTCAACCAGAAGTCAAGAAAACAGTAAATATTGATTCGCTGGTCGACTTGGGAAATGAAGTGTATAATCGTGGTGAATATGAATCTGCGCTGAACTACTATGATGAAGTTTTGCGGGTCGACCCTACTAATCAATTTGGATTATACAACAAAGCGTTGGTCTTCTACGCGAAAAAAGATTTTCGAAAATCTATTTCATTGATTAATTACTGCATTCAGCAAAACCCTGATTACGGGCCAGCCTATTATTTATTAGGCGATGATTATAAGTTTATCAACCAACCCGATTCTGCCTCGTATTTTTTTGATAGGGCGTACGAGATGGGTGTACGAGATCCTGGACTTCTACAAAACTTAGGAGATATCAGCTATGACCAAAAGGAAAACAAAAAAGCTATCCAATTTTACAAACAAGCAGTAGAACAAGATACAACTCTGGCTTTTGTTTATGAGCGATTGGCCGAACTCGAGCCAAGCAAAGCGGAGAATTACAGGAGGAGGGCGGCTTTGGTGAAGAAATGATTAAGCAGCGTAAACTTTCAGAGAAGTGTGTTTAGCGATTTTGTCAAAGTCCTTATCGTTATGGACTAGCTCTAGTTTAAAGTGAATAGCGTAGAAGGCTATTAGACAGTCGTTGGGCTTTTGAAGGGTAACACCTTTTTTTCGCATCGCACGATAGATCTGCGCCCCTTCTTCGGCTACATAATAGGAATCAAGCTGAAGAAAATCCATGAGAAATAGAATATTCCTGGTCTTTTGATAGTCTGCTGAATCTTTAATTCCCTGAAGCACTTCCTGAATAATGGGCGGACAAACATGTTGAACAATTCCTGTTGCCAAAAAGCCATCCAAAAGATTAGTTTCGCTGTTGCCTTTACCCGTTAAGTAGTTAATCCAAACGGAAGAATCGAAAATCATTATAATTCTCCTTTTCGCATTTTCATTAGGTCACCCTCCCAAGAAATTTTCCCTCTGAGTTTTCTGAATTCTTGAAATTTAAGCAAGCGCGCATAATTCTCCAATGCCTTATCCATCGCCTCGCGTTTAGTTTTAATTTCACCAAAGTGCATAATCTCTTTGATTAAATTTTCGCGTGATTCTATCGCGGTTACTGTTTTCATACTACAAATATACAAAAGCCAAAATAATGCTATCTAGCACATAAAGTACCGTAGAGGATGATATTTGAATTGTACTATACTCTTTGCGAACCCCCACTCTCCGCGGTTAAAATTATGGATGCTTTGCATACCGTTCAAAAAATTCAATCACTCTTAGTAAGTGATCCATCATTCGGCCGGGATTACCGCTGCGTGTGAGCTCGTGCCCTTCCTTTGGATAGCGAATGTATTCGACCGGCTTGTTTAGAATTTTTAAACTCTTGTAAAGCATCTCCGACTGAATCACACCGGTGCGCAGATCCTGATCTCCATGGATGATGAGCAAAGGCGTATTAATTTTTTCGACATAAGAGTAAGGCGATTCCGAATCCAGCAGTGCCTTTGTTTCTTTCTGCCATGGATATCCACCAAAATTAGTGGGCACCAATCGCCACGCGTTGCCTTCGCCCATAAACGTAGTTAAATCGTAGACGCCTCGTTGCGCATTGGCCGCTTTGAAACGATTATCGTGCGAGATAATCCACGCCACCATGTAACCTGCATAGCTGCCACCTTCTACAAACAAATTATCTTTATCAATCCACGCATGTTGTTTCATGGCTTCATCGAGTGATGCCAAAATATCACCCGCAGGGCTAGCCCCCCAATCTTTGTAATTGCCTTTTTTGAATTTATCACCATAGCCACCGCTGCCACGCGGGTTGCTGTACACTACGCCATAACCCCAGCTGTTTTCTACCTGGTATTCATGCCACATACTAAAGATGCCCGGCCCCCACATGGCCGTTGGGCCTCCGTGAATGTTGAGAATGGCTGGATATTTCAATCCTTCTTTTTTACCGATAGGCTCCATTACCCAATATTGTATTTTGTTGCCATCGGGGCGAATGACCCAGTATTCTTTCGGAGTGCTGATGTGCTTTTCTTTCAACCAGCCTTCGTTGAATTTGGTGATTTGTAGATTTGTTTTGGTTTTTAGGTTGTAGTGGTAAACCTCCCACGGGTTTTTTGTTTCGGTAAGAGCATACACTACCTTGTCGCCTGCCAAATCAAAATCGTTGATACCATTATCGTTGCCAAACACCCTGGTTGCGTTCCCACCTTTAGCCGATACAACAAATAGCGGAATGTCACCTTCGGTCTGAGAGGTAAAATAAATATTTTTACTATCGGCACTCCAGGTTGCTTGGCCAGCATCGCGGTCAAGAGCTGCTGTTAATGAAACAGGCGTTCCGCCATTAGCACTTACCACTGCCAGTTGAGTTTGCGTAGCATGTCGATTGGCTAACACTTCCGCATAAAACAAAAGTTGTGTGCCATCGGGGGAGTAGCTTGCATTGGATAAGCTATATCCACTCCAAGTCAAAAATTCTTTCGCGGTTTTAGTTTCTACGTCAATCGTCCATAAGTCTGTGTCTTGCTCATCATCAGGCGCTACTTTGTAGATGCGGGAGTGGCAAACGATTCTTTTACCATCGGGGCTCCACTCGGCACCTTCAAAATCCTGGTAGCCACTGGTGAGCTGAACAGGTTTTTCATCGGAGCCAATCGTCTTGACGAATAAGTGCGTAAAATCTTCCTCTGGTTGCAAGTTAAGTTCGCCTTGCAGTTGTTGGCGGGTTAGCACACGCGGATTGTTTTCAAAATTGTTTTTGCTCAGCCACGCACGCACTTCTTCCAATGTACCATCCGGACTGGCCTTGATATTTTTTCGCTCTTCGGGTTTTAATTTTTTCCAGTTGGGCTCATCTCCCACTGTTCTTCCCGGGCGTTCATAGTTCCATGGTAGAGCACCTTCTATCGCATAAAACGGAATCGAAGAGCTGTACAAAATCCTTTTGCCATCCGGGCTCCAGCGCGGATTGCTTGCCCCGAATTCTGATTTTGTAACGGAGTACGCTTCACCACCGCCCAAGGGCAGCAACCAAATTTGCGATTTATCATTTTCACTTCGTACAAAGGCAAGCGTTTTGCCATCGGGGCTCCACCGGGGTTGGCCATCGGTTTTATCACCGAAGGTCAATTGGCGAGGCTCCTCTTTGCCTAGGTCCAGTAAATACAAATGGCGAGTGTAGTAGTATTCATTGTCGTTTTTTACTGCTTTGCGGTTGACCACCAGTGCTGCGCGGCTGCCATCGGGTGAGATTTGTATTTGGTTGGTGGTAACGATTTTCATCAAGTCGCCCGCCAAGATGGGTGCTTTGGTCTGAGCAAACGTTAAAGAAGTAATGCAGACCAGAAAGAGTATTCTGAAAAGTGTATTCATAGTTTAAGAATTAAAAACAAACAAGCTATTGAATTGCTCGGAGAGGTGCAAGGAGTTTTATTCCTTCGGTTATTTCCATAGACCATTCGAGCTGGTGTGAAACCGGCTTCAACGATTTTAGAATAATCCTTCCTTTTCATATTTTCGTTACTCAAACCCCAACAGCCATGCCCGCCTTTCATGTTGCAAAATCCATCACTATTCAGGCTTCGCCTGAAAAAGTCTACTCCATCATCAGCGATTATCATCATTGGCCTGCATGGTCGCCTTGGCTAATTACAGAGCCAGGCGTGAAAGTGGAAGTAAAAACTGGAGGCAAAGAATACAACTGGAACGGTAAACGCACGGGCAGCGGAGAAATGAAAGTGCTGAAAGAAAATGGCCCGCATCGGTTAGATATGGTTGTTCATTTTTTAAAGCCATGGAAATCCACTTCGCCCGTATGGTTTGAATTAAAGCAACAAGGACAAGCTACCGAAGTAACGTGGAGCATGACGGGAAGTCTTCCGTTTTTTATGTTCTTTATGACGAAGATGATGACCGCCTACATTGGGTCCGATTACGATCGTGGCCTTCGCATGTTAAAGGATTATGTAGAGACCGGAGCCGTACCTTCTAAACTAGATTTTAAAGGCATCCATCAATACGCTGGAAACAAATACATAGGAATCAAAACAACCTGCACGATGGATACACTGAATACCAAAATGGCAGATGATTTCGGTAAGCTCTCCACTTGGGCAGCAAAAAATGCTAACCAGATCGCAGGCCCTGGTTTTTCAATCTATCACGTTTGGGATGTAGTAAAGAACAAAGTCGTTTACACATCGGCCTTTCCTGTGAAAGAAATTTCCAATCCATTGCCCGAAGGATTTATCGGTGGCATTATTCCCACAATTGAAGTAAACACCATTTCGCACACAGGGCCGTACAAACATTTAGGCAATGCGTGGACAACGCAATATATGATGCAACGCGGCAAGGAGTTTAAGCACCGCAAAGGAATTGATCCCTTTGAAGTCTACATGAATATGCCGGGTCAGGTATCAGATGAACAATTGGTTACCCAGATACATTTTCCGGTTGCATAAAAATCCCCTAGAAATAACTAATTTATATCTCGGAGCTTTTGTTTCGTCAGGTCGGAAGACCTGACTGCATGGTGAAAACGATTTTCCTCAAAAAATCCCTGGCTTTTGACCAAGGATTTTTGCTTTCGAGATAGTTTCAACAATTATGTTGTCTTGATTTTGTCTAGATGCTTCTAACTTTTTAATATTCCTTTAAATACAGCCTCTTTTCTTGTAGATAAATGGAAGCAAACTCTTCATTGACCTTGAATTTTGTTTTGATCGTTGGCCTTTTTTCAAAACTGGGTAAACTACAAACAAAATGGAGATGAGGGCCGCTGCTCCAACCGGTATTACCACTGAAAGCAATCGACTCTCCTTTTCGAACTTTGTCTCCGACTTTAAATTTTGCACCATTCATTCGTAGATGTACATATTCAGCAAATGTTCCATCCGAATGATAGACGAATAAATAGTTATTAAATTTTTTACATTCTTCCTGCAAACATGATTCATTATTATTTTGAACAACTTTGATAACTATTCCATCTCTTGCGGCCAAAACTTCTGACCCTTCCGGCATTGTAAAGTCTAATGCATTTTCATTTTGGTGGGAAAAACGGCCATTGTAGCCTTGGAACAACATGTATTGTTTCCCCTTTTGATAAGGCAAATCATAAGTGTAAGCGCTGTCATAATCACGTTTGGTTACGTCTCCAAGAGTAAATAGGTAACGGGTTGAATATTTGTATGCCTCGCTTTTATTAATGATTGTCAGCTCGCCTAGTTTGAATTTCTCTGTTCGAGCGGGAATAACAAATATTTTTTGTTCACTTGGAGTAAAGCGCATATTGATCAAATCTACCTCAAGAGTAAGCGATGTGGGGCAAAATGCCAAATTACTCCCATAAAGCACGAAACTATTGTCTTTTTTATCAGAAAAGACCTTTACGTCTTCTTGGGCATAAAGAGACATTTGAAACAGATAAATAAGAAAGACAAAGAATTCTTTCATTTAGTGAAATTTTTATCTAAAAGTACTTTACCTACTTCTCCAAACCAAGAGTAAGATTTTGTGCAAGTAGAATAATATGCGACAGACTCCAAGGATTTCCCCAACGAAAGACCTCGGACTTTTGATCAGGGATTTTTATTTTGATTTGGGCTTAGCAACATTTGACAAAAGAGAGAAAGTTAAGTCTGGGATATTCTTTACGTATTCAAAAGACTACTCTTTAGCAGGTATTTTCCAAGGCACAACTTCAAAGATTCGTTTATAGAACCAAAATCTATCCGCTACCTTTACGGCAAGAGCACGAAGCGCAATGAAAAACTGGTATGAAATCGATAACGTTGACGAACTGGACTCACCTTCTTTAACGGTATTTCCAGATCGCGTAAAAGAAAACATCAGAATACTTAAAGAGTTTGTTCCAGACGTCACAAGGTCGCGACCACATGTAAAGACCAACAAGTGTGCAGAGGTCTGCCGCCTGATGATGGATTCGGGCATCCAAAAATTTAAAGCAGCTACTATTGCTGAAGCTGAAATGCTAGCCATGATTGGCGCTCCCGATGTATTGTTGGCTTATCAACCGGTGGGGCCGCGGAAATTACGACTGATCCAACTGATCCAGAAATTTCCGTCCACAAAATTCTCGTGCCTGATAGACAATGAAGTGACTGCAAAAGAACTGGCTGCTGCAGCAAACGAGCAAGGGTTGGTTGTCAATATTTTTTTGGATTTGAACGTAGGTATGAATCGAACAGGCATAGCGCCTGAAAAAGCACTTCCACTTTTTATGTTCTGCCAATTAATGAAGAGTATTTCACCTATTGGCCTTCATGCGTATGACGGGCATAATCGTGACACAGATTTAGGCATTCGCACTGCAGGAGCAGACGAAGGGTATGCGAGGGTAGCTGAGTTGCACCATTCCATTTTAGAGCAAACAGGAATTTCCGCTACCATTGTTACCAGTGGAAATACTACTATTTCCATTCATGCCAAGAGAAAGAATGTAGAGTGTAGTCCCGGCACTTTTATTTTTTGGGATTACGGCTATCATAAATTGTTTACCGAACAACCCTTCGTTTTTGCTGCTATCTTGGTTACACGGATTATTTCCAAAACAGATGACGAAACCATTTGCATAGACCTAGGGCACAAAGCAGTGGCTTCTGAAAATCCGCTAAACAATCGAATTCATTTTCTAAATGCGCCCGAATTGGTACCGATAAGTCATAGCGAAGAGCACCTCATGCTGCGGGCAGAGAAAGGAAACAGCTATAAAGTGGGCGATATTTTATATGGTGTTCCTTTCCATATTTGCCCAACGGTGGCGCTGCATGAAACCTTAGCAGTGGTAGAAAATAACCGTGTGGTTGGTAGCTGGAACGTAGTTGCCCGAAAACGAAAAATTTCAGTGTAGATAACACCTCGATGACAAAAAATACCCCGCGCGAACTTTTTGAAAAAGGACTCATCCGAGAAGATCAGTTCAGTAAAATAGATCTCATTATCTCAGGGAAAGTGGTCTCTGTTTTTTATGAGCTGCAGACCCTGTTGTACCTGGGCGTTCTGCTCTTTACCACTGGTGTGGGGATTCTGATCTACATGAATATTGGCAGTCTGGGCCATCTCATCAGTATTTCCGCTTTGATCCTTCTGTCCATCGGGTGTTTTTACTACGCGTTTAAAAAGGGTGTGGCGTATTCTAATGAATCTGTAAAACCAGTGACGCCCTATTTTGACTATGTTGTGCTACTAGGTGCATTGGTTTTTGTGTCCGTAGCAGGTTATCTGCAATTTCAGTTTGGAATTCTAAATGAAAATCTGGAACTGGTTACGTTGATTACCTCTGTTTTCTTTTTTTACATTGCCTATCGGTTTGATCACCTGGGTGTTTTGTCCGTGGCGATTACTGCACTGGCTTCGTTTTGGAGTGTGAGTATTTCACCACAGAAATGGTATAGTGGTACTTTCTTTGAAACTGCAAATCTTCACATTGTAGCGATCATCTTCGGTGTATTGGTGGCAACCATCGCATTGGTGTTAGAGATGAGGCGTATAAAGATGCATTTCACATTTACGTATTTGAATTTCTGTTCTCTTCTTTTTTTCGCGGGAGCAATCACAGGTCTTTTTATTAGCGCTTGGTGGTTTGTTTACTTGTTGTTGATCTATGGCGGATGCGTGTTCGCGTACCTTATGGCCATGAGACGAAAATCATTTTTGTTTTTGCTCTATGCTTTTATTTGTGCGTACATCGGCACAACCTACCTGTTAGAAAAAACGATTTTGAGAGATGCCATAGAAATTTGGTTTCTGTATTCCATTTTTTCATGTGGGGGCTTTATTTACTTCATCATTAAGTTTAAAAACTACTTTAAGTAAAAATAATGAAGCACGCCTATAACGAAGTGAACCTGTATAACCTGGCGGTTATTAAAGAATCGAAAAGATGGAGTAGTCAAGGCCTCATTGAAGAGGATCAATTGAAAAACATCGAGCAAGAGTATCCTTGTTCATTCTATCATCCGAATATCATTATTCGCATTTTACTTTTCATAGCAGCACTGTTTGCCCTTTCAGGGGTTACCGGTTTTTTTGCGCTGCTTTTTGGAAATGGTGGCGAGAAAGTATTGCCTCTTGCGTGTTTGATCTATGGAGTGATCTCTTTTGCTTTACTCGACCGCATCCTGATTAATCAAAATCGTCACTATAAATCGGGTGTCGCTGAGTGCATACTATATCACGCCTGTGGATTTGCCATAGTTGGATTAGGTTGGATGGCTGATTTTAATACCTACGTTGTTTTAATCACCTGCCTGCTTGTATTTTCCTATGCTGCTTTTCGTTACCTGGATTTACTCACCACGATGGCTGCAATCGGATCTTTTGCCGGACTTTTATTTTATGCATGTTATGAGGCAGACGGCATTTTTCAACAAGTCATTCCTTTTGTTTTTATTCTTTGCTTTGGCTCTGTATATGTGATTACACGAAAGCTCAAAAACCATAATCACTTGAAATTTTGGCTTTTGAACATGATGATCGTTGAAGTGATTAGTTTATTGCTTGTCTATGCAGCCGGAAACTATTTAGTGGTTCGTGAGCTGAGCATCAATCTCATGAATCTGGAACTAGTGGAGGGACAAGATATCCCGTTTGCATTTCTTTTTTATGCGCTGACGATTTTCATCCCTTTGGCCCTTTTGTATGTAGGAATAAAACACAAAGATGTTTTGGCGCTAAGAGTCAGCTTAATTGCGATTGCATTCACCGTCTTCACCTTCAAATATTACTACGGATTTGGTCACCCGGAGATCACGCTGACGGTGGCAGGTGCTTTGTTATTTAGTATTGCGCTTTTACTATCCAATTATTTGAAGAAAATGCGTGGAGGATTTACCCGGGAAAACCACTTGGCGGAAAAATGGGCCAATCTCAACCTGCAAGCCTTTATTGTTTCACAAACACTGGGCGGGAATCAATCGGGAGCTGGTAAGCAGACTGAAACCGGAGGAGGTGGCCAGTTTGGTGGAGGTGGATCTACGGATAGTTTTTGAATGGATTAATGGATACCTTTTGTTGCTTGCTAGAGGATGGCAAGAAAACGTCCCAGATTTCTCTGAGACGATCTTATTGGTAACCAACAACACTTATTTTTCATTTCTCGATTTCCTTTCTTCAATCAGATAGGCCAATCCTAAACCAAGGCCACCAAAAATGAAAATCATCGAGAAATAGGCCACTTCCTCCATATCAAAAGCGCGATCTAGCGAATAGCCGATGAGAAGGCCAAGTCCTGCGCCTACAAGAAGCATGGAAGCTCGCAAAGCACCCGAAGTATTGCGCTCTTTTTTAAATAGGTCGGGGCTTAGTCCCTTGTCAATGATAGCCATGCGCTCAATATTTTCATATTTGCGGATGTAAGCGGCCATCAAAAAGTAGCCAAGAGTAATAATAATTGGCATCAAAGTGAAGAGTATCGGAATCCAGATTTCATTTTCTCCCATAGTTGTTGTTTTTTAAATTTTGTCTCTATGACGCAGTCTTCCCAAAATCGGTTACAGCACCTTACAAAATAATTCTAAGGGCTTTTGAAAAAGCGGATCAGCCATTAAATGATTTTTCTTTTTTTAACTGTAACTTCATCGATAAAAGAAGCGTCCAAGTGCCGTGATCACAACAGAAGATGAATATGCCCTAATTGACAAGATTCTGGCGGGTGACCGTCAGGCGTATGCCGTTTTAGTGGACAAGTATAAAAACTATGCCTTTACCATAGCCTTAAAAATTCTTGAGAGGAGGCCAGAGGCAGAGGAGGCAGCGCAAGATGCTTTTGTTAAAGCCTTTCATCATATGAGGAGTTTCAATCGACAAGCGAAGTTTAGTACCTGGCTTTACCGGATTGTTTTTAACACAGCGATCAGCTATAAACGCAAAAAGCGGCCGGTATTCCAAAGTATCGAAAATTCAATTGTCGAGTACTCCGAGCATGCGGATCAAAAAATGGAGCGAGACGACAAACAACTGTTTGTAGCCAAAGCGATGAACTGCCTCAACGAAGCAGATCGATTGTCGATTCAACTATTCTATCTGCAAGAGTTTTCATTAGACGAAGTGGCGGAAATACTTGGACAAAACCTCAACACCATAAAAGTGCGCGTTCACAGAGCGCGCCAACGGCTGGCTGATGAATTAACTAAGATATTAAAACAAGAAGCGTTAACTTTATAGCGTATGAAAATGGTGTCTCAAGAAATGGAAGATCAATTGCTTCGCTATTTGGACGGTGAGTTGAATGCCACCGAAAGTAAGGTGATTGAGAGGAAAATAATGATGTCTTCGGATGTATCTACACGATTGGAAGAATTGCGTTTGGTTCGTTCATTTTTAATGAATCGAGCTCGCGTAGAAGCACCGTCAAAAAACTTTACTCAAAAAGTGATGAATGACTTGGATGTGTTACCAGCACGATCAACCGCTTCTTTTCGAAATGGTCTCCTAATTTTGATTGGATCGATTTTAGTGTCGGTGATTGCCTTGGTTCTACTGTCCGCGGGAGTTTTTGATTCGACCACTACCCAATTTGTTGTTGGTTCTCCTTTAAAAAATAATTGGTTTGCATTTCCGAGCTTACGCATTCCTTTCAACGGCAAAATGTTTGTAAATGGGATAGTGTTCCTGAATTTAGCATTGGCTTTTGTACTATTAGATCGCACCGTGCTTAAGCCGCTCTTTCAGAAACGGACTTTCTTCGAGTACTAATAAATGCCCTCTCTTATTTTTTTACATCCGTTACCGGCAATTCGACTTTTTCGCCCCACACGTATTTATTGAACCATTGCCAGTTATGCCAGTTGGCGGCCAATCGTTCCTTGGGCTTGTTAATACCATGTCCGAAACCCTTGTACACAATTAATTCGCTAGGCACTTTTTTGTCGCGCAGACCCTGAAGTAGTTCGTAAGCATTGGAGATAGGCACTCGTTTGTCAAAGAACAAATGGGAAGTTAAGTAGTATTGACTAGTTGAAAGACCAGAAGAGTTTTGGCAGTAGAATTGCCAAGATTGGGCTAACTCATGGCTGAGCGACTTTTACCAAGGCCGTATTTTTTTCGAATAGATCAAAGATCAAGGCCATTTTATACGACAACTCGCGATAACTATCATAGCGGCCAGCGCCACCTCCATGCCCCGAATTGAAGTCTGTCTTCAATAAAATGGTGGTCTTGCCTGTATTGTTAGTGCGTAATCTCGCAACCATTTTTGCAGATTCCCAATAGGGAACATTTTTGTCATTTAAACCAGTAAAGAAGAACATGTTTGGATAATTCTGTTGGCGAATATTGTCGTAGGGCGAATATGACTTCATATACTCATAAAACTTCTTATTCTTTGGATTACCCCACTCTTCATACTCAGTTGTAGTCAAAGGTAGAGATTCATCGAGCATAGAGTTGCCCACATCTACAAACGGCACATCAAGGATCACCGCCTTGAAAAGGTCGGGTCTCATGTTAGAAACAGCTCCCATCAGTAGGCCACCTGCGCTTCCGCCTTGTGCTACAATGTTTCCACTTAGGACGTACCCCTCGCTTACTAAATGTTCTGCACAAGCGATGAAATCTGTAAATGTATTCTTTTTATTGAGTTGCTTTCCATCGTCATACCAAGACATGCCCAAATCACTACCTCCCCGAACGTGGGCGATAGCATATACAAACCCACGATCGATCCATGAAAAAATAGAGGAATTAAATCCGACCCGCATCGGTGCACCATACGCGCCATAGGAAGTCAAAAGCACACGTTTACCATCCATTTTTTTGCTGCCCTGAAGATACTTGTTGTACACTAATGTAAGAGGCACTTTTTTTCCATCTTTTGCAGTTGCCCAGAGTCGTTCTACTTTTATAGAACGCATTCAAGGCATATAGGGTACTACCTGTTTTTTTACCGTGATTTGCTTGCCCGTTTTCATACTATAATTATATACCGTCAACGGCTCGGTGAATGATGAGTAGCTATATTGCAACGTGTCAGTTTTTGTTTCAGGGTTATAACCTATTTTTACTTCACAAATTGATTCATTCGTTTTTATAACATTTTCCTTTTTAGTGCCCATTTCAACTATACGAAGTTGGGTTTGTGCATTGGATTTTTCTTGGAGAACGTAGTAGTCATCGAAGAATTCCATTTCCTCGAGCAGAACATCGCTTCTGTGCGGCAGAAACTGACGCCAATTATGTCGGGAATAGTTGGCCGTATCCGTTATCATCACTTTGTAGTTAGGAGCATTTTTGTTTGTAGCGATAAAAAATTTGTCTTTGAAATGACTGACATAGTATTGATGATCTTCTTCACGCGGAAGGATTAAACGAAAGTCACCGCCAGCATTTTTAGAATACAGAAAGCGTGTCTCGTTTGATGTTTTGCTACTCGCTGTCAGAAAGATAAGCTGTTTTGACTTTGACCGACTAATTGACAACGAAAACCGATTATCTTTTTCTTCAGTTACAAGATCGTCAGTTGATTGGGCACTGCCTAGTTGATGCTTCATCAATCGATACGAGCGATTGGTAGCAGGTTCCTGAATGGTGTAATAGATTATTTTGTTACTAGCCCACACTAAAGTACCAGCTTGTGTTAAACTATCGGAAAGCAATTCTCCAGTTGACAAATCTTTAAATTTGACGGTGTAATCATTCGTACCATCCGAGTTTTCGTAGAACGCCATTATGTTCGTATTTGGGCTCACGCTGATCTCACCTGCGGTGTAAAAGTCTTTGTTCGCTGCCAGCTCATTCACGTCAAGTAGTAATTCCTCTTTATCTTTTCTTTGCGCTTTTCTATAGTACCTGGGATGCTCGTCATCAGTGCCGAATCGATAGTAATACAAATACCCATCTTCACGAGTTGGCAAAGACTCGAAATTTTTTTCTACACGACTGGTCAATTCCGAGAAGATCGAGCGCTGGTTTTTTCTTAGCGGAATAAAGTAATTGTCAGAATATTGATTCTCTGCCGTGAGATAATCCATTACAGGTTTATTACTTTTGGGTGCTTTGGGATCCTTTAACCATGCATATTCATCAGTTATTGCCTCTCCATGGATTTTAAATTGATATTGTTCTTTTTTGGCAACTGGCGGCAAGAGGCTTTCGTCTTTCTTCTGTTTATCCGCAAATTGCTGCTCAAGTTTTTTTGTAGTCTCCATATCTTGGCGCACGTCCTCTGGAATAGAATAGGCGGGGAAGGCTTGGTAATAATTGACCCAAAAGGAGGAATCGTATTCGATTGGATAGTCGTATAACTGAT
Source organism: Cytophagales bacterium (assembly GCA_020403045.1). Taxonomy (GTDB): domain Bacteria; phylum Bacteroidota; class Bacteroidia; order Cytophagales; family Cyclobacteriaceae; genus ELB16-189. Next base: position 139,591 of record JADBYK010000025.1, on the reverse strand, counting down.
TCTGGTCTACATTCGCAAACAGTTCTTCCGGCTTTATCTTTTTTACGGAATCAGATTTTACCTTGTGTATGAATAGCTCTTCTACCGCTATGTAAGGAGTTATCGTTTGTTTGATTGAATCGTTGATGATGAACTCGTCTTCTTGTCGAAAATGGTGGGGATACCATTTCCCGTTCAGCTGTTGATATTCTAATGTTACCTTGTAGTCAAAATGCTTAATGGCCATGGTGGTATAGCCACAGATGTATTTTTTTAACGAGGACGGAACGAAATATTCCACTTTCCTGGCTGCCAAAGAATGGCGTTCAATATAAATCTTTCCGCTCAACATATTCTCCTTCACATTTAACAAGTAGCTATTAATTTTTTTTCGTTTTGCCGCTAATTCAAGTTTGGCAAGATCCACTTTTCGTTCAAAACCCAGCACATATACCCACTCATTCCGGGCTTGATCCAACTCCTCTGTGAGCGTATATTCATATTTTGAAAAGTTCTTTTTCTTTAAAAAGTACTCTTGAATTTTTATCAAGTCATTGCCCAAAACACTCATCGGGCCACCCTCGATATTGGCGTTCATATTTTTTTTGCTCTGATTGGCACTCGCCCTCGAGTCAATTATTTTTACTCCGTCATCCTTCAATGTTTTATGGGAGAAATGTCCACGGTGAAGCCTTTCTCCCCAATAGCCAGACAAATTACTGAGCGAACCACGAATAAAGTAGGGATTTACAAAGTCACGCCATTTATAGCTATCACCCGTATAGGGCGTATAATAAAATAGACACGCGGCATCGGCATACTTAATGTATCCATTATTTTCTTTAACTGTTTCTCTATAGTATCCCTCCATATTCACAGATACATTTCCATAGTTTTTCGGTACGCGTTCTAACATCTTTCTAAGAAGTTCTTTTGGCTTATACTCAGGTTGTGCTTTCACAACAACTTCATTTAGCAGTTTTACATCAGGAGTTAACTTGACATACACGCTGTGAATATCGGGTATGGTTGAAATCGATAATTCTGAAGTTTTATATCCGACATAGGAGAACTGAAGATGACCATTTTTGTATTGATCCGAAATTGTAATATGAAATCTGCCATTCTCATCGGTTACAGTTCCTAGCTTTACATTTTTCAAGATAATATATGCGAATGGTAATGGTTTTCCGTCTTCCGCGCTGCTTACAATTCCTGAAATAGTAGATGCAGTCTGGGATCGCACGCTGAGCGTTACCGATAAACAGCCCATGAGAAGTATTGCTTTATAAGCAGAAAAAGTATGTTGCATAATATAGACCTTTATCGCTGACAACTAGAATTCTAGCAATCTAAAAATCACTTTTTTGGGTCTAAAACGGAGCCGAATCAAATATATTTTAAAAAGCCCTTTTATTTTTAAACGCCAATCAAGAAGTGGTCCAAGTTATCCTTTAATCCGGCAGATACTTTTGAAAATACCCGTAACACCAAGTACCCATTAGCGCTGAAAGCAGAGTAACAATTGTAACTAAAAAGCCGCTGCCAATCTGCGCATAGATGGGGCCGGGGCATGCGCCCGTCAATGCCCAACCGAATCCAAAAAGGATGCTTCCAATAACAACGCCATGATGATAGGGTTTGACCGGCATTTCGATTGGCTCACCCTCGAGTGTTTTCAGTTTGGCTTTTCTCATAAGAAAAAGAAGGATTGCTCCGGTAGGTATAGCAGTTATGAAAATGCCAAACATGTGAAAACTTTCGAAGCGAAACATTTCTTGCATTCTATACCAAGAGATGGCTTCGCCTTTCGTCAGCACTATACCAAAAAAAATGCCGACTAAGACATACTGTATACTCTTCATAAAGCTAAAATGTGAGGTAGAATAAACTTGCTGAACAATATACCTCCTCCAAAAAAGGATGCAGTGGCAACTAGCGAAGGCCATTGTAGCGCAGAAAGACCTAAGATGCCATGCCCCGAAGTACAACCACGTGCATAGCGTGTACCGAAGCCCACTAAGAATCCACCGACCACCATCATAAGAAAGCCTTTAAATGATAGCAGTGTCTCCCAACTAAACAATTCAGAGGGCATTAGCCCAGGCACGGATTGAATACCAAAAGAGGACAAGTAGTTTTGAGTGTTTTCTGATAAGGCAATTGGGTTGGGATTTGCTAGTACAGAGCCACCAATATATCCACCAATAAACAGCCCGACTACGAACAGAAGATTCCAACTTTCTTTTTTCCAATCATACTTGAAAAGCGAAATGTTGGCTGGGAGTAAGGCTGCGCACACATGTCGTAAGGATGATGAGATGCCTAATTTTTTATTCCCTAACAAAAGAAGTAGGGGCACAGTAGCACCAATTAATGGGCCCGCTACATACCAGGGCCAAGGTTCAAAGATCCAATTCATATTTATTTTTAGAACGCCAAAGATATAATAATCTACTAAATCAATAGACAATAAATTGATTTGGTTGAGATTCAATGGTCATCAATAGACGTTGAGGTTTTATCAGCTAAATGATTTCGCAACCGATTTAACTTCATAATGCGGCTGCTTTGCCAAATCAAAACTGTAGGCAACGAAAACCTACTTAACTTGGAGGCTCATTTAACGGAAAGGATATGAATACCAAGAAAATTGCCATCATTGGCGGAGGAAACTTAGGCACTGCTATTGCCGAAGGATTGTTGAAAAGTGGATTTGCCAAGCCTGTGCAGATTACCATTACCCGCAGAACGTTGTCGCGCCTGGAAGATCTAAAAGCAAAAGGTGTTACAGTCACGGATAACAATGCGCTAGCCATTCGCGAGAGCGAGGTTATTATCGTAGCCTTAAAGCCATTTAACGTCAAGGAAGTTCTTGCCGAGTTAAAGAATTCGTTTGATCCTAAAAAACATATTGTGATTAGCGTGGTAACAGGGATTTTTCTAAAAGATCTGGGGAGTATTTTTGACAGTTCAATTCCTATTTTTCGCGCCATGCCCAACACGGCTATTGCTATTCAAGAATCGGTAACGTGCTTGTGTTCGCAAGGGGCTTCGGCCGATCAATCGAGTTATGTGAAAGAATTATTTGATCAGTTGGGTATCACCATTCCGATTGACGAAAAACTCATGGATGCCGCTACAGTTCTTGGGGCTTGTGGGATTGCCTATGCGCTTCGTTTTATTCGAGCAGCCACACAAGGTGGTATTGAAATTGGCTTTGATGCAAAGACGGCTAGTTTAATTGCCGCCCAAACCGTAAAGGGTGCAGCCGAACTTTTGTTAAAAGGTAATCGTCATCCCGAAGAAGAGATTGATAAGGTAACAACTCCCAAGGGCTGCACAATTGTTGGCCTCAACGAAATGGAGCATCGTGGGTTTAGCTCTTCATTGATCAGGGGGATTGGGGCTTCGTACAATAAGATTGTGTCTTAAGAAAGCTACCAAGCACTTCTTGCCTACTTCGCAGTGCAACATTCCGCACCAAATATTTTGATGCGGCCTAGAGTAATGCATACTACTAAAATTGAGTAACTTTATGTGATTTTAATCGCGGTAAAGTTTATCTCATAGTTGTTTTTATGATTATTGGTATATGACAGAAATAAAAATAGCAAATAAGAAATACGTTTTAGTTCCCAAGGAGAACTACCAAGCGTTACAGAAGAAGGCCGCACTTAAATCAAAAAGTGATTCGACTTTTACCATTGAGCAAGCAAGGGCGCATAGCAAAGCACTCATTCACAAATGGTCAAAAGAAAAATAGTGATTCATTTTTTATAGGGACAGATACTCAGATTATTGTCGTTGAATTTGTTCCTTCCAAATTGATTCATTGGTGATTGTACCCAACACCGCGAATGCCATTAGTCAGCCTATTCACCATCAATCAAAAAAAAATAGAACTCCGTTGAATTAACTCCTCCGTTTACAGAAAAATAAATAATGAGCATCTTTACCACCCGCAGTCGTATCATTGTCACTTGTAAAAAGCGCATCGCGCCTTACCTCGAACAGGAAGTAAGAGATCTCGGCTTTGAAATTGAACGCAGATTTGTGACGGGTGTTGAACTGAAAGGAACGGTAAACGACTGTATCCGGCTAAACCTCAACTTACGATGTGCCAGCCAGGTGCTGTATTCGCTCAAAGAATTTACAGCCAATAGCCCTGAGGAGGTATATAATAAATTGCTTCATTACCCTTGGGAAACCATTCTTTCCCCCGAGGGATATTTTTCGGTGACCAACAATTCCAACCATTTTACAGTCAATAGTGAGATGTTTGTAAACGTGAAAGTCAAAGATGCGATTGTGGACCGGATGCGAAGAGAAGTGTTGAAGAGGCCTGACTCAGGATCTATTTTAGATGGAGCCGTCATTAATTTGTATTGGAATGACCAGCAAGCGGAAGTATTTTTAGATACCTCCGGTGAAACGTTGGCAAAACACGGGTACCGTAAAATCCCTGGACAAGCACCCATGCTTGAGGCTTTGGCTGTTGCTACGATTATGGCCACCAAGTGGGATCGTAAATCACCTTTCGTAAATCCGATGTGTGGATCCTCCACGGTAGCTATCGAAGCAGTTTTGTTGGCTACCAACAGAAGGCCAGGCTTGTTTAGAGAAAATTATTCATTCATGCACGTGTTGGGATACGATGCAACTGTCTATCAAGCTGAACTTCAAAAGTTGAAGGAACAAGTTATTGATGTACCCGGTTTAAAAGTGATTGCGTCAGACATCAGTCAAGATGCCATTGAGATCTCTAAAGTAAATGCTGAACTCGCAGGAGTAGATCAGTTTATGGAATTCAAAGTGCGTGATTTTGAGTCAACACCAATCCCACAACCACCAGGAGTTATCTATTTCAATCCCGAGTATGGAGAACGATTAGGAGAAGTAAATGAATTGGAAGCGACCTATGCCCGCATGGGCGATTTCTTAAAAAAGCAATGCCAAGGTTATCTCGGATATATTTTCACCGGCAACCTGGATCTCGCTAAAAAGATTGGATTAAAAGCTAGCCGCAGGATAGAATTCTATACCGCCCAAATAGATTGCCGTTTGTTGGAATATGAAATGTATGGCGGATCCAGACGCGTAGAAAAAAAGAAGGAAGATTAGCTATACCAAAGTTCATTACTTTACTCCCAGGAGCCGAAAAGGCAAAAGAAGTATAGAACTTATCAGTTTAAAAATTAGCTCTAGCGAAAATCCAACGATACGAAACGGTAGCAATAGCAACCAAAGAAGAGGCAATAGGAAGATGAGCATCAAAGCAATGGGCCAGCACAGAGTAAACAGAATACACCAAAGCAAAATGGCCAGAATAGTCTTCATGGAAATTTTTTGAAGTAGTTAGCAAAGCACTTGCCAACTCAAAATATCGTTAAAATGAGTACCTATTAGACAGATTCTATTTGTTATGTTTCATTAGTGAACATACTTTTAATCAAAAGCGTACAGCTACGAGGCAGCAAAATTGCTTTCCTTTGAAGAATAATTTTGGGTTATGAATCAAACCATCCGATGGGGCATATTGGGTTGTGGCAAGATTGCCAGGAAATTTGCCAGTGACTTGCAGTGGGTCAGAGATGCGAAGTTGGTCGCGATAGGCGCGCGCGAACAAAGCACCGCTGATGCTTTTGCCAAAGACTTTCCGGTCGAATACAAACACAATAGTTACAAAGCGTTGGCAGAAAATTTCGAAGTGGATGTGATTTACATTGCAACACCGCATGCGTTACATTATGAACATGTGATGTTATGTCTTCAGAATAAAAAGGCAGTTTTGGTAGAGAAGGCGTTTGCCATCAATTACAGCCAGGCGAAGCAAATGATTGACTTTGCCAAAAGCCAGCAGACTTTTTTAATGGAAGCATTCTGGACTCGATTCCTCCCGCATTATTTGAAAGTAAAAGAAATGGTTGAGCAAGGTAAAGTGGGAGCCATCCAATACATCAATGCCGAGTTTGGATTTAAACCAACCCCGCCCGTTTCGCAACGAATTTATGATCCTGCTTTAGGGGGTGGATCTTTGCTTGATGTGGGCGTTTATCCAGTCTTTCTCGCACTTGACATATTAGGTAAGCCAGACCAGATTCAGGCTTCAATGGTCCCCGCTCCTTCAGGAGTAGACGAGCAGTGTTCCATTCAGTTCAAATACAATAATGGAGCCATGGCAAACCTCTTTTCATCCTTTGCTACCAATCTTGCTACAGGTGCAGATATAGCCGGAGATCAAGGTCGAATACGATTGACGCACCGGTTTCACGGACCGACTACCGAACTAGAGTTCTATCCTGGTGTTATTGATTCAAAACAGACCGTAGCATTTGAAAAAGCCAAAGGCAACGGCTATGAATACGAAGCACAGCATGTAACCGACTGCATAAAAAAAGGGCTCACAGAGAGCCCTTCGCGAACACATATTGATACGTTGATACTTACCCAGACACTCGATCAAATTCGAAGCATAATAGGTATTCGTTATCCGGCAGACTAATTGCCGTCCCCTTCGTCTTCTCCTTCGGATTCACTCAAATCCTCAGGCATTTTGTCTTTCGTGACAGGCTGGCCGTTGGCATCAAAAACCGAGACGGTTCGCGAACCACCGCCTCTGGAAAATACACGAAAATAGGTTTCACCTTTCTTTGTTTTGATTTCTTCGCCACCCATTACTTTTTGTCCTTGTGCTTTGGCTTCAGCTGCTGATTTAATAGCAACAGGCAGTTGCTCAGCTTTCATGTATTTGGATGAACTCATAGCAGTACCATCTTCCAGGAAACGAGCACGACCACCCATGCCATCTTGTGTATAAACAGCCACATATCTTACAATGGTTTTCTTGCCCTTAGTCGCGTGTTTTTCCCAGCGGGTAGCAGTTGAACCCGTTGCTGCAAACGCACTCTTAACTGCATCCGGCACCTGGCTGGCGTCTATCGTTTGCCCACTCAATTTACCCTCTCTGGCCTGCGCCCCTCTTCGTCTAACCTGAGCATCGGTGGTAAAAGCCACTACTAGAATTAACACACAACTAATAATTGTTTTCATAACGTAATTGATTTAGGTCGATTAGAGATGAAAGGTGCCAATTGGTTTAATGCTGAAAATCTTTTTTGTGTTGCCTATCGTTTAGATCCTAACGAATAGAATAAAAACATGATCGAGCAACAATTTTTAAATAGCACCACTAAGTTTTTTGAGTATTACAAAAAGCTGGGCGAGGGTGCAATGGATCAGCTTTCCGATGAAGACCTAAACAGCAAGCCCAATGAATCAAGTAACAGCATTGCGCAAATCGTCCACCATTTAAGCGGCAACATGTTGTCTAGGTGGACTGATTTTATGGTAAGTGACGGTGAAAAAGAATGGCGCAATCGCGAGGCTGAATTTGCCGAAGGATACCCAAGTAAGCTAGCACTGATGAAAGCATGGGAAAAGGGTTGGCAATGTTTATTCGATGCTCTCAAGACTGTAAAACCAGATGACTTGTTGAGGGTTATTTACATACGAAATGAAGGCCATACCGTTCTCGAAGCAATCCAGCGACAGCTGGCGCATTATCCTCATCACATAGGTCAAATTCTTTATCAAGCAAAAGCCATTAAATCAGCAGATTTTAAATCGTTGTCGATTCCCAAGGGTCAATCGCAAGCATTCAATTGGGAAAAGTTCGGCCAATCAAGAGAAAGAAAGCTTCCCTAAAGGCGAGCTGATTTGGAAATTTAGTAATCAGGCTTAAATTTGCAGTCCGATTCGAGATTCAAAATGTATAATTCAAGATTCAAAAGTGTGAAATACAGAGAATTTTGAATTTTAAGTCCCGAATTTTCAATTGAAGTAAGCGGGAGTAGCTCAGTTGGTAGAGCACGACCTTGCCAAGGTCGGGGTCGCGAGTTCGAGTCTCGTTTCCCGCTCAATTATTGGTTAATCATTATTCGATGATGGTTAATCGTTAAAAAAGTGTGGGAAGACTCACACTTTTTTAGTTTAGATCGAGTAACCAATATCGACTAACGAACAACAAAAGAAAGCCCTGCCCGGGTGGTGGAATTGGTAGACACGCAGGACTTAAAATCCTGTGGATAGTAATATCTGTACGGGTTCAAGTCCCGTCCTGGGTACAGTTAAACTTAAAAAGGCGCCCCGTGCGTCTTTTTTACTAGAATGCCGGCAATTGGTTTGACATGCCGCGCCAGATTCACCGCCACATTAGAAGCCCACTCGCTGCCAAACAAATTTTGGATTTGGCGCCCAGCCCAAAGTCTGTTGGCAAAAAGAGAATTCCATTTATCAGCATAGTTGTTTTCAAGCTGCTCTCTGGAAATTTCATTTTTATTAAAGGCACTTACTAACTCACTTACAATTTTTGCGGAGTGAATAGCCAATGCCATACCATTGCCACACAATGGCGTGATCATGCCTGCCGCATCGCCACTCATTAAGATATGATTTTCTACCGGGCTTTTCGTTTCGAACGATATTTCATTGATCACCTCAGGCTTGTCAAAAAGAAACTCAGCGCTGGTGAAAATAGATTTCAAAAAGGGATTTTTGTAAAGTACAGCTTCTTCCATCGTTTTGATGGTTCCAAATTTTCTGACATTGTCGCGATGGGTAAGATAGCAAAGGCAACTTTTACCCTCTTCAATGTTGCTGATTCCGCAGTAACCGTCCTTGAAATTGTGCAGTGCTATTAAGGCATCGGGATGCTGTGTGCGAATGTGGTACTTAACGCCCACATAGGGAGAACGCTTTTGGATGAAACTGCGCTTTAGTGAAACGTCCAATTTTGATCTTTTGCCAAACGAGCCAATAACCACGTCTGCCTCCAACAAGTGATCTTTTGTTTTTACTTCGAATTTTTCTTTTGAGTAGGTTACACTGTCTACTTCTGTATTCAAATGAAAAACAACGCCACGTTTTTTGGCTTTCTCGTATAGAAACTGATCAAACATAAATCGGCTGATGCCAAAACCACCCAAGTCCAATTCTAAAGTGGCAGACCGACCATTCACGGAAGTTAGCTGAAGCTGACGAATGGAAGGCGGATTGAATTGCTCAGGGAATAACTGTAGCGATTTTAAAAATGGGATTGTCTCGTTGGAGATATATTCGCCACAGACTCTATGAAAAGGATACTCCTTTCGCTCTAACAAGGTAACGGGAACCTGCAGTTGCGCCAGATAATTTGCGGCTACCAGGCCAGCAAGTCCCCCTCCAATAATGACTACATTTTTCAATTTTGTTGAATCTTTTTGGTCGCTTTCTTATTTTTATCAAAATACCGTTAAACAAAATGAAATTCCAGCAATCATTTCAAAAACGGGTTATGATTGGGCAAACATAATGATTCATTGGTCGTTAACAAGTTGGCTATGCTTGCAGTAGGAAACAATAACTCTATTCCAGTTTTGATGGTTGGCAACAATCCCATTGAATTGGGCAATATTCTGGACCGACTGAAACAACTAAAGGAGAAAGAGTTTATTACAAAAATCGCATTTGATGTAAAGAGCAGTTTACAGTGCCTTGCCACGTTTACACCCCGCTATATTGTTATTGACGATAATATCGGAAAGGAAGAATTAGCTCGCTCTGTCAATTCATTCTGCCGCAGGAGAGCTACGAAAGATATCCCCATTACAATCCTAAAAAACTCGAATTACGAAGACACCACCTGCGAGGGCACCTTCAATTATTTGTTGAAATCAAATCTGACCGGTGAGCTCTTGTATCGTGCGCTTAGTAATTCGGAAACCTACTCTAAGGCACAAATCTTTTTGCAGCAAGCCTATCAACGGAGAAAAGGAAAACTAAAACAGCTATTGACAAGTCGATTCTAAATCTGACTTTCCAGCACAAAGGTTTTTTTAATTTTTTCACCTTTACGTTTCACCTCAACACGTATCTTTTTGCCGGGTTTTGAATTCAAAAAGTCGTTGATATTGTTCAGCTCATAGCCAATGACAGACACTCCATTGATGGCGACAATTTGATCGCCTCGAAGCAGCCCTGCTCTTTGTGCGGTAGTGTTGTCACGCACATCTGAAATCTCGTAGGTCTGCAATCGAATGCCGGTGGCTCGTACGGTCAAGCCGCTGAGATTGTAGTAATATTTCTTTTTGAAAGAAATATTCTTTTTCAGATACAACTTTTCATTTGGGAAATCGAAAATAACGGTAAAGCGGCTTAGTATTTCCCCACCGATCGAGCCGTTTCTAAAGGTAAACCTTCCTTTTCGCAGCGAGTCGCTGTAGGCATAGTCGTCCGGAAAATGAGTGATGAGGTCATTCGTTTTATTTTTTCCTAACGTGAAAGACCGAATTCGCGCAATCTTGCCTCTCAAGACTCCTCCAATCCCTCTTCCCAGAATTGCATCAATATTTTTGGTTGGCACTACGATGCGCGGATCAGATAATGTTTCTAAAAGTAGCCCATGGCTTGCCCCGGAATCAACGAGAAACTTTCCATTGATTGTTGTTGTATCACTGATTTGCACTTTTGCCTGTACGAAAGGTTTGGTATCCTCAACGGTAATGGGAATCACATCATATTTTTTTCGAGGATGAAATCCACCGGGGAGCATTAAGGTAAGTCGCTTGTTCGAGTAGTCGACTTTTACAACAAACCGACTGAACAGTTCATAGCCCAAAATCCCGTGTACTTCCGTACCCATAGAGTTTTTTAATTCCAAATAGTCTTCATCTAACACGAGCAGTGAGTGACCTTCGCCATGTATGCCCGGCATGTCCAACGTTACATTACTCGTGATGTAAGCATCAACTAGTTTCTGGCCCCCAGGGCCCGACAGTGTATACTTGCGCGAATAAGATAAATTAAGAATGTCGCTATATACTTTTTCTGTAAGTATCGCTGTTCGAACTCCCGTGTCGATGATAAATTTTAAGGGCAGTTGGTTGTTGATAATGACCGGCACCACCACGAGGTTATTGTGGATCTCTATGGGAATCTCCACTTTTTCTATGCCCGGAGGCATCGAAAATCCCAAGATTTGTGTTTGCGCGTTAGCCAACTGGCCTACGCAAATCACCAAACAAAGACAACCAATAATAGCTTTAAGCATACGGGAGACCCTTCTGGAAAGCTACTGCTTTTTTGAATAAGGCTATGTGCCTTGAACGGAATATACACCCAATTGGGTTAGCAGAGAAATGGGGGAATCGGAAATTTCTAATGAGGCTAAATTGGTATCGGCCAAAAACCCATCCCTTGTCATCACTTTCATTTGCTCTACTAAGTGATCGAAGTAGCCATTGACATTAAGCAATCCGATCGGGGAGCTGATTAGTCCTAATTGTCTCCAGGTAAGTATTTCAGCCAGTTCATCCAAGGTCCCCCATCCTCCGGGTAACGCAATAAATGCGTCCGCCAGATCGGCCATTCTTCGTTTTCGCTCATGCATGCTGTCTACCACCTCCAATTGGGTGATCCCGTGGTGAGCGACTTCTCTGCGCAGCAAAAAATCAGGAATTACGCCAATTACTTTTCCTCCATTGGTCAAAACGGCATCGGCCAAAATACCCATAAGGCCTACATTACCGCCTCCGTAAATAAGTGTAGAATTAGATTGGGCAAGCAAAAACCCCAGCCCTTGTGCAGAAGCCGCGTAGATGGCTTCACTGCCTACTGAAGATCCGCAGAATACGCAGATATTCATTTGGGAAACTAGTGCTTCACATCGTGTTCGTTGTCGCTTACTTTGCTATTGGGAAATAGCCAGATAGACAGGATAGCTAAAATGAAAAGGGCTATAACAACTCCAAAAACTGCCATGGTAAAAAATGTTTATTAGCCAAAAGTAAACGGATAACATTAATTATTTGCAAATTGAGAGCTAAATATTAACTAGGATTCTATTTCTTTGAAGCAACATGAGAAGATTTTTGTTAATTCTGGGTATAGTAGCGGTTGTGTTGGCGGTAATAGTTTACGCTATGGTTACTCGTACAAAGTCGTACAGTCAAGAGGGCACCGTTTCTTTCTCGAATGGCGATTTGAAAGTGGACGTATTCTACAACAGACCACATAAGAAAGGCAGAGTTATTTTTGCAAAAGATGGGCTAGTGCCATTTGGCAAAGTGTGGAGGACAGGAGCTAACGAAGCTACTGTTTTTGTGGCTAACAGAGATCTGAATTTTGAAGGGAGGATCTTGCCGAAAGGCAAGTATAGCCTTTGGACAATTCCTGATGAAATCTCGTGGGGTATAATATTTAATTCGGATGTGCCACTATGGGGGATGGGCTTCGATGGACAGACTCTGCGGAAACCAGAAAAGGACGTGCTTACCATAACGGCACCGGTTGTCCTGCAAGAAAAAGAGTTTGAACAGTTCACGATATCAATTGAAAAGACGGGCGAGGAAATGGAACTGGTTTTTATATGGGACAAAACACTCGTAGCAGCCCCTTTTTCAGCAAAATAGACACCTAATTTTTTTATAATGATTCAAGTAATTCCGTCCATTGCCATTCGCAAAGGTAGAGTTGTAAAAATGCGCAAAGGCGACCCTGCCAGTGAGAAAGCCTACGAAGAGAATCCCGTTGATTTAGCCAAGCGGTTTGAGGATCATGGCATTGAGGTACTCCATCTTGTAGATTTGGATGGAGCTGAAACGGGTGCTCCTAAGAATCTTCACGTACTAGAACAAATTGCAGGATATACCGATTTGAAATTAGATTTTACCGGGGGTATCAATACAGATGGAGATATTGGAAACGCCTATAACTATGGCGCAGATTATATCACAGCATCTAGTATTGCTATTGCCAAACCTGAGCTTTTCGCATCGTGGATCGTTTCTTATGGTCGTGAGAAGATGACACTAGGCGCGGATGTTACCGATATCATTACCAAGAAGGTGGCCTTTCGCGGATGGCAGAACAAATCAGAGGTGAATCTCTTTGAGCATCTTCAATTTTTTTATGACAAGGGATTGAAGTACGCAAAATGTACAGATATATCCCGCGATGGAGTGTTGGAAGGGCCTGCATTTTCGTTCTATCAGGAGATCAAAAATCAGTTTCCCGATCTTCAAATCTTAGCCAGCGGTGGCGTGCGAGGTGCAGATGACATAAAGAAACTGAATGACATGGGCATCTTTGCCGTCATCTTTGGTAAGGCGTATTACGAAGGCATTCTTAAGTTGGAAGACCTAAAACAATTTTTAGTAAAATAAGACGAGGGAACGGTCAAGAGAAGTCAAAGAAATAACTTTCAACTTTTCTTGCACCACTCCTGCGTTAGCCAACGCTCGTTCTGCTTGAAAGATGTGTCTGACTTGATGAGCAATCACAAATCTAAACACGTCTCCCAATTTCAGTTTGATAAAGGGAGCAATGGAGATTCCTACTTTCACTGTATCTAAGTCAAACTTTTTGGCAGTGTTCAATAGCGCCAGAAGCTTTTCTTGCTGATCAATAAACTCAGAAATCACCAGTCGGCTGTCAATAATTGTTTTGGGAGCATGATTCTTCGGAGAGTTCATTTTTTTTGAAGGCTTGCCACCAATTCCAGGCGTCATCAGTTTGGCAAAATAGTTCCCCAACCAACCTGGCGAAAATTGAGTGGATGAATCCCTCTCTTCAGATCTAATCAAAACACCTTCTATCGCGGGTAAATAAAACCGACCATAACTATTCAAGTGTTGGAGGCACTCATTAGCACTCCAACTTTCGGAGGTTGGTCTCAATGCAAACGTACTGTGCGGAATCATTTGCCACTCAATAGCTTTTTTTAGAATGATTTCTGTTTGGTCTAACAGGTTCTCAATTAATGTGTTCCGATTGTAACTAGTCATATGGTATTTTTTTGTTGGCTCAAAGGTGAGGAGGCACAACAATAAAAATCTTTGCCTACACAAAGATTTACACTCGAACAGTAGAAAGCAACTTGCTAAACGTGGCGGCATCAATACCCAGGTATGACGCCAGGTATTTGTGAGGTATCAATCGCAATACCTGCGGACTGCGTGTAAGGAGGGTAGTGAATTTTTGCTCTGCCGAGAAAGTTTGAAGTTCTACTTGACGTTCTAAAGCGCCCTTCAAAGCAAAAGCAGTGGCCCGACTGATCAATCTTTCAAGATTTGGATATTGATCTAACAACTCCATCACTTTTGAATGACTTGTTTTCAAAAATGAACTTTGGGTAAGCGTCTCAAAGAAATAGAGCGAGGGGGTTTGCGTTAAAAAAGAATCAGCTACTCCTGAAAATGAAAACGGGTACGTAAAAACAATAGTGGCTTCTTTGTGGTCAGCGGTTAAATAGTAAGCCCGTTGCACGCCTTCGGTAATAAAATATAGAGACTTCTCCGTTTCTCCTTTGGACGTTAGTATTGTTTTGTGTTTGGCTTCACCCGTTTGCCAGATGGTGCTGAAGTCGGTCCATTCTCCATCGGACAGTGGGTGAATGGCGAATGTGAATTGTTTTAAACCTTCAAAAGATTCGTTTAGCGTCATGGATAGATCTAGAGCTTCAATCTACTTGGGTCTTGATAGTTATTCCAAAAGCGAATTAATTGGATAGAATTGTTGCTTATCGTATAAAACAATGTTATTTGTTTACGGACTACAACTTTCCGTATCCCTCGATAGTCTGTTAGTGGAAACAATTCCGGACGAGATACGATTAGTGAAATAACTAATCAACATCTTCTATGAAATCCAATGCAACTTGGTCAGTGAATTCTTTTAATAAAAAATCTATGTTCTGATGATAATCTGCCAAGGCCTCGTCTGTCCAAACGACATGCATAGCATCAAATTGCCTAAAACAAATGAGTGTATTTTTTCTTTGTTGCGTCTTTCACTTCTTCATGGGATTTGAATCCACCTTTTTCCATCGAATCGAGGCCTGCATCGATGGCTTGCTTCTCGAACGGATCAAGTTTAACTGATGCCATTTTCTGATTCATTTCTTTCAGCAATGCAAATTGTTTGATGATCTTTCTCTCGTTAACCCCCGCAATCCATTTGATAATGTCTAATTTCTCCGTTTGAAGATCCATAGTTATTTGATTTGTATATCAAAGTTAACAATTCTGTTTACTTCGTATTCTGTTAGCGACTACAACAAAAAAAGCTCGGCAATGATGCCGAGCCTTTACTCAAAAAAGAGAATATTTTAACCCAGATTATGCAATAGAAATTCAATTGGATAATTGACGAATGAAAATCAACGATTTAGCCCCAAGTAAGAAAACCAAGTTGGTGATTTTCATTTTCAGGTCAGAAGATAAATGTCTGACTCTGACCGCAAGCGTCACGAGGTTTAACCTTGACATCCGCCTCAGGCGGATCGTCAACCCCCTGGGCAAACTATGCATTCCTAATGCATAGTTTGGGTTTAATTC
Organism: Cytophagales bacterium; assembly: GCA_020403045.1. Classification (GTDB taxonomy): domain Bacteria; phylum Bacteroidota; class Bacteroidia; order Cytophagales; family Cyclobacteriaceae; genus ELB16-189. Next base: position 124,238 of record JADBYK010000025.1, on the reverse strand, counting down.
ACAGATAAATTGAAAGTCACATCCAAATCACTTTCTCCGTCATTAGAAGTAGTGGTAGCTGATTTTAAATCAGGTTGGTGTTTTAAAATCACTCGGAAAGTACCGTTTCCAGCAGTGTTGATGGTCGTCCAACTGGTCTCCAAACCTAAAGGCAATCCCTTAGCATCGCTGTCGATATAGTTTACCGGGTCACCTCGGCCATCAATGTTTCCATTTCCTGTTGGATTAGAAAACGTATTGTTGGTCCAGGCAAAAAAGAACATATGCTCATCTGCTTCCTCTTCAACTTCTTCAGTAATATCATATTCAGGATCTGTTGGCTTGGCCAATTCATTGATCAATGTGATCTTGAGCGTGTAGGAAACATTTTTCACCAAGTTGATGGGGCCGCTTAACGTACGTGGCAGTGGACCATCTCCATCTGGGTCTGTGGCTGTTACTATTACAGCTGCACCGCCTGCTGGCGTAAAAGTCAGAGTAGCCTTGGTTATCGCTTCTGGTATATTCTCAGGTTTCGGGTCATCTTTTTTACAGCCAGCCAAAAACAAAAGCGAGCCGGCTACCAATAGCAAACAAATAAATCGAAAGGTTTTCATAAAGTTTAATTTAATGCAACAATGTTGCAATTATAGCTACTTCTGATGAATAATCAAACCTAAAAGCTAAAATGAATGCCTAATGTGATATTTTGGCCTACATCATCGGCAAAATACCTTAAGCGGTTGGTGTATTCGCGGTAGGCTTCGTTGGTCAGGTTATCGCAGGAGAGGCGAATATCCCACTTCGATTTTTCGAGTTTCCATGTGGCGCCTAGTCCAAGTGATGATAAGAAATAACTATCCGGGGCAGGGGCAAAATCAAAATTGTCCGGTCGCTGCGCAATTATATCGATGCCTTGTTTTTGAGCTTCAATAATTTCGCGGGGTGTAATTACTTGTGGCGCGCGGTTTTGCATGCCCACCCAGCGAATCTTTATTTCGGCATTCCAACTGAATTTTTTTATTGGCTTTGAGTCGTAACGCAAACCTATATCGGCTCGATTGGATGGAATGAAGATCAGGAAATCGTTTTGAGTCTCATCGGTGGCTCGTAGTAGTGAGGCCTTCCCAGTAAGTGTCAGCTGTCGATTGAGTTGATATACTGAGAACAGATCGAAACCAATAAAAGAAGCATCTGTTTGAGTGTATCGGAAATACGGGAAAATTCCTCGCAGACCTTCGGTTACTCCACGCGGACGCAGGTAAATAAAATCGAAAATGTAGTTGACGTAACCTGTTAACTCTGTGGTGAATTTCTGCTTTTCAATTTTGTAACCGACTACCCCCTTAAAGGCTTTTTCTACTCTTGCACCAGTAGCAGTATATTCTTTTACTTCCGATGTTTTTTCGTCCAACAATAATCCATACTCAATCGCTGCCGCACTTTGGTGCGTTCCCAGGCTATACAGCTCTGCCATATTGGGAGGCCTCCATGCATTGCTTATTGAGGTAGTTAATGAAGAAAAATTTCCGAGCTTTCGTTTTGTCGAAAAAGTACCGCTAAAGTTCTGAAAGTCGATGTTTGATCGATAGAGTCTATTCTGAAAATTAAAACCGATCACATCATACTTTTTGAAGTCATAGCGAAGACCAAGCTCTACCACCCAGTCATTTAGTGTCAATTTTTCAACAGCAAAAACACCAGCTGTATAGTGATCAAAATTAGGGATGAAAGGAATTGTTTGAGTGCCATCGATCTTACTGTTGCTTTGATAGAGGATGTTCACACCCCAGCAACTTTGAAACTTTGTAGAATGTGAGCGCTCCCAATCGGCATCGAGTGTGTGCGTTTGTAACTGAAACCCGAGCGCGGGTATGTCGGACAAGGCAGCACCTAATCGAAAATCAAATTCTCTACGCCTGTTGTTTTGAAATCCATATTGCAAACGGAATTCATTTTTACCTTCTGCTAAATGCGCATTTACCTTAAGCAAATCATGTTGTACCGATTGGCGAGGTTGCTTAATGTCATACGTGAATGGAGACGTGTACTGAGGCGGTTCTCGCTCGATTGCATTAGCCAGGTCTTCTGCAGTCTCCACGGCCGTGCCTCGCAAAATTCCAATTGAAGTGTTGAAGTGGCTATAGAAAATATCGACTCCTTTTTTTTCGGAGTGATAAGCCGTGGCAATAGAAAAATTCTGTTCTTCAAAACCTGTGTTGGATAACACATAGTTGGCTGTGCGTGAGTCGCCTGCCTTTTTGATTGTGCCTTGAGCGCGCCAACCAAATCCCGGCAACTTTTTCAGCCCACCTTCCAAATATCCAGAAAGTACACCCGATCCATTGTTAGTCGCACCGATTACATGTACTTGTCCACCCAGCCCGGCTTGGGTCGGTACCTTAGCGGGGTTCACCAGCACCACTCCACCCAACGCATCAGCTCCATACTTGATGGCCGCAGCATCTTTAATTACGATGATGTTCGATGCAATAAACTGATCGACTTCGGGTGCATGCTCCGCGCCCCAGTTTTGTCCTTCTTGGCGGATGCCGTTGTTTAAGATTAACACCCGTTGGCTATGCACGCCATGAATCACTGGTTTGAAAATAGCAGGGCCTGTTTGAATGGTATTGACTCCCGGAATTTCGCGCAGCGATTCCCCCAATGATTTGCCTAATGTTTCTTCGAGTGCTTTTCCAGAAAGCGAACTATAGGTGGAGGTAGCTGCCAACTCAACGTGCTTTTCTGAAATGACTACTTCATTCAGCGCGGTGCTATCACTTTGCAATGTTACATTCCAAACTTTGTTGGCAGAAAGTTTAACGCTACTTGAAATCGTTTTGAAACCAACAAACCTGACTTCAATTTGATATTTCCCGCTGCAAAGTTTATTGAATTCGAAGAATCCATTTTCGTCTGCTACCTCTCCTCTATTTTGCTTCGCTAGCAAAATTGTTGCTCCAACTAATGGGTTCCCCATCTCATCAGAGACCTTGCCTGAAAGTGTAAAGTCACACGATTGGCCAAAGGACATTGACAGTCTAAAAAGTAAAAGTAAGGTAAACGTGTAGTTCATCTTGCAACAGAGTTGCGAATATAGCTGGATAAGTTGGACTTGATTAAAACTGTTTCATAAAGGTGATTTTGAAAATGCCACTTTATGTGCGCAGCCGATCGGTAAGTAAAGTGGTGGTGTTAAAGGCATCTTGCTGTATCGTTATACACAAATGAAACCGTTTCATACTCCCAAGACATCCTTGAATTGACGACACCTGAATTAATGGCTCCGCTGACTTTGTAAAGCTTTATTTCTTTTGGCGGCTGGATGGGAGTAAAAATGGTGGCTTCGTCTTGCGACTGCGTGAATCCCACAAATGAAAATACCACCAAATACAAACCTATGTATGCCGCTTTTTTTTTGGTGGTAATGACATCGTAAAGTTTCATTTCTACATGGATACTATCCGCTCAAAACTATTTCTTCGATAAGCCCAGAGACTTCCTGCTAACGCCAATCCTAAAAAGAAAAGAAGCCCCATCAAATCTGCATTGTAGTGCGAAGGCACTTGAGCCGAAGAATAGCTGTGCGTTGGCAAGGAACCAAAGTCTTCTGCCCGCATCTTTTCATTATTAAACATCCGTGGAGTAAAATAGTGGCGCCACGTATTGGCAAATGCAATCACCTGATTCCGAAAGTCGGTGTAATGCGCTGGAGAAGTTCCCGCCAGATCATTCAACCCGTCTTGCAACAAAATAGCGGGCGACAAATAGCGAAGTCGATTGACCCAGCTTTGTTGTTTATTCAGTGCTTCATTATAATCATCCAACACAGGTTGTACTGATTGGTTGATGACATCGCTGGCGGCAAAGTTTCCCAGCCACCAACTATACTGGTTTTGCTGAGTAGTATCTTTCGGAGCATATTCCGGATGCTCCCGGTAATACGTTTTCAGTATTTCATCCGCCTTTTTCTCCGCCAATGCTTTTGCCTCCCGATATTCATGAATCATAATGGTGCGCGATGGCACGGGATAAAAGGAGTTTGCCGTTTGCGAAATAATAGACGGGATCAAAAGCACAAACACAACCCACACCGCTATCAATGTGACCGCATTGCTGCCGGATGAGTTCCCCAACAGGTTTATTAAAAATGAAATCAAGAACCAAAAAAAGATATACACGGTGACGAGCAGAATTAATTTCATCGCTGCTCCCATGTTGCCCATCCAATCAATGTCAAAAATTGTTAACGAAAAAAGAATAGAGGCAACAACAATGACAGTGAGAATAAAAAAGCGGAGAAGCAACTTTCCAAATAACCATTGGTACAAGGATATAGGCTGTGCCAACGTCAAGCGCAACACACCCGATTCTTTCTCGGACGAAAGTATGTTGTAACTAAAGCCCAACACCAGTAGGGGAAGCAGGTAGATGCAAACGAAGGCAAGATCAAAACTGCCAAACAAAAGTTGAACGGGGTTTGAGAGTTCCGAGAAGCCAAGTGTGTAGGCCTCGCCATAAATTTTTGGTTTTGAATAGTGCGTAAATAAGTCGCTTTGGCCAGTAGAAACAACCGCCAGCGGTTGAGCATCCATGGCGACAACACGTGGGGCATTCCACCCAATTTTATCCAGTGCACGTGAATCTTGCCTTGCCGCGGGTGCCGGTTTCAGATTTTTGTGCAGCGAGTCTATTTCAGCAGCCATCCTCCGATCTAGCTTCGCCATTTTTTCTTTTTCTTTGGTAATAGTGGCCATACGATCCTCCACTTTTTCCTTTCCATTGCGCACCGCAAACACGGTGATGCCCAAAAATAAAATCAGCAGAATCATCACCCACCTGTCGCGTAGCAAGTTGAGCCATTCGTATTTGATAGTATGGTTTAACATAAGGTTATGGTTTATGATTTTGATTTAACGATATAAAGGTGTCTTGACGCCCGTGATGTGACTAGATGGTTTTCATTTGAGTGACCGCTCCGTACAATGCGGCAAAGGAGAGCAACAGCCATGCTAATAAGGTGATGAGATTGCTCGTGTTCTGACGGATCACAGTGGTGTATGAAGCCGGTTCATATTGAAAATCAGGCACCGAAGACCACAGTTTATCATCGGCCAGATAATCCCAATCGCCATATTTTGAATTGGCTGCCATATCACCATTCATTTTCCCCACCAATTCAATACGGTAATTTTCAGCTGCGGTGGCAAAGTCCCAATGCGAGGTGTAATCGGTGCGGCAAATGGCCATCGACAAAAAGCGCGTGGGCAGAAAAGGAGAAAGCGCAGCCGTGCTGCGATACACGTTGGTCTGATTCACATACGTGTCTTTCAACAATTGATAATGCTTGAAATAAATATCAGCAGTATGCTTCTCGCCTTCCTGCATCAAAAAGCCATCCCAGTTGAAGGGCAATTGCTGCACGCTGTCGACTCCATATTTTTTTAACGTTTCTTCTTCCAGTTTCTTCGCTTCGGTATTCCACGGATTGTGTCCATCCAATCCTTTCTTTTTGTCAGCCGCTACCTGTTCTTCAAATTCCACTTGCGTGGGATAAGGGTACAGTTTATCCGCAATGGCAGTTGAAATCTTGGGCATCGCTAAACACGATACCATCCAAATTCCCAGCAATGTCACGAACGCTAAGTTTGATTTTTTAAAACGAGAGGAAACAAACAGCGTGATATTGATGAACACTGCATAATAGATCAGGTAAACGCCAAACAGGAGGGTGAGCGCCCACAAACTAAACTGTCCGTAATCTTTGATGTTGGCTAAAAATAAAGCGGCCAGCACATACACGGGAATCACAATGAACAAAACGGGAAGAAATATGCCCAACCATTTTCCCATCGTTAATTTCCACGTGCTCACACCCTGACTTTTCAATAATCGTAGCGTGCCGCTTTCACGTTCGCGCGTAAAGGCATTGAACCCGATCAGAATGATGAAAAGGGGAACGATAAAGATCAGAACAAAATCAGGCGTGAGATCACCAAAACGCGACAGGGCGGTTTGATCTTGTGCAGCCGCATATTGAGCTTCGTTGCGTTTATGTGCTTCCAGGTAAATGCTTACGCCCGTGTACTTATCCACACCATTGTCAATCAACGAAAGCGGATACTTTGGTTTGAATGCGTATGTGCCATAGTGCGCTGCCGAGTGCGGATTTTTTTGTCCCTGTTCCACCCACTCGCTGCGTGCATTTTTTTTGGCTTCGCTGTGCTGGGCATTGACCGATGTGTAATAGCTTTTGCTCACAAACAAGGCGGCCAGCAACAAAGCAAAAAGGGTGATGGCCGTAATTCGAAAGCGTCCCTCCCGAACGATTTCTTTGAGCTCTTTGAGTGCGATTTTTAGGGTCATAAAGTTGTATTTGTTTATAATTGGGTTATTTAAGATTAGCTTTTTTTATTTGCTTGAATGATGATGCTATAGTTGACTTTTAAATTCATTTTTAGTTTTTATCAATTAAATACCTCCAAAGTTTAAGGGCATCTACATTCTTAGTTTGGCTAAATTTTGCTCGGGCCACTTTGTATCGTTGCAGCGTTTGAGTTGCGGCTTTATAAATGGTGCTATCCACCGGGGTGGCTTTATAACCTTTTGGCACCGCGTAAGTAAAATACCCGGTGGCTTTTGCAAACACAGGGATTGAAAAGAAGTCTCTTTTCACCAATGGTTTAGACGTATCGGCATTTTGTACTTTGGCAGCCTCCACAAAAAAATCGACCGCATGTGGTGGGTAGCCGAAGAGATAGCCGAAGGCTCTGTTCCTGTCTAACTTTGTTTCATATTCAATTACGGATAAGACCACTGCGGGACTGGCATTTGGCGTAAAGCCCCACTGCCCAAAGAAGTGTTGATGCTGCCGTATCTTTTTGGCAAAGACAGACTTTCGTACCACATAGATCTCCATGTTTCTGATGTTCTTTTCTGTTCTGTTAAATGGCGTCAGAACAAACTGCCAATCGCCTTCGCTAAGCATATGGCATACCTGTTGATAGTCTCTTATTTTTTTCAATAAAGAATCCCGGGTGGCAATGGTGATGTCCCCATCGTGTTGCGTAGAATCTTTGGCAATGGAATAGCGCAGAAATTTGACACTGCTCACAGGCTTTAGTGTATCTGCTAACGTGTACAATGCTTCATGGTCTAGTGCATACGCCAATAGTGTATCAGCCAACGCTTGTTGGAATGGTTCGTTTGCCAATTGCTTGGTCAATGACTTGTTTAAACCACAACTAAGCAGCCCAATCGCTATAATGCCCGTACATAAATACCTTTTCATTCGTAGCTGTTTGTTTTTAGGTTCATCAAAAGCATTCGATTTTTCATCAAAAAATAATAGAATAGTTAAACTGAAGATTTGATCTCGAAACATTGGCCGCCAATTTATTGACCGAGCTTATTGACACCGTATGCCCAAGCCTATTGTTACTTTGAATAACAACCCCTACCTGCGCGTTAGCCAACACATAATTAGTTGTGTGAAAAAGGTAATTAGGACGAACCAATTGCTCCGTAATCACATTGGGGCGCTGGTTGATAAAATAGGCTTCTAATAAGCGGCTCGCTCCTCCCTCTATGCTGACATACAACTGCATTCCACTACCTATTTTATGTCGAAAGGATGCGTTGCCAACAGCAATAAGGTTGCTGGCTGTAAATTGTGTTACGGTGGCATAGTCAGTATTGTCGATAAAGGTAAAAATGGGTGTCACCGAAAACTGCCAGATGCTTTTGTTGCGAGTAAACCAGTTGCTTACTTTCAACAGTACACGTTGCTGGATGGAGGAAGCACTTTCAGCTTGGAAGATGACATCATCGGTGTAGCCATTTTTAGAAGTTACTTTTAATGACGCAGATCTTCCGGCAGTCGGATTTCCTTTAAATAAGTCAATAGAACTGCCTAACTCAATACCCGAAAAGTAATTGGTGACCACCGGACTGGCAACGCCCTCAATGACTTCATCGCTTCGCTGCCTGACGTGGGCTGCAACCAACAACTTGTAGTCTTTCCATTTTTTTTGGTGGTGGACATTAGCGCCAAGGTCTGATTGAATTCTTTTTCGTTCGCCACTTACAAAGGGGGTTCTACTGAAGGTACCGTAGCCCCTGATGCGGTATAGCAACACATTGTCATTATTATCGCTAAAGAAACCGAGTTCATTTTCTTCTTTAGCAAAGCCAATAGTTGCTGTTATTCCTATCAATTGATTCTTGGGCAATTGGTACGTTATGCCGGGCATCAGCACTATATTTCTGTATCGATAGAATGGTTTGGGGTCAGATGTTCGCGCTCCCGAACCGATCGCATAGTGTATCTGCATGCCTACAGAAAGTTTTTTGATTAACTCTGGTGCGCTAATTCCAAAGGTTACTTCTATCTCGTCTCGCTTCCAATTGCCACGGCTGCTATCAGCCCATATTGCGGGGTTGTCGTCTGCTGCATTGTATACACCGCTCCAGGGCAAATTACTATCATCTGACTTTTTATACGATAAGTCCCCATAGTACCCCAACTGCTTGACTTTTTTGAAACCTGTTGTTGCCAGCGATAGATCAATTTTCTCAGCGGCAGTCATTGGTTGACGAAATCCACCTACTTGGCGGCTTGCTGTGGCGGCTCCATAGCCAATGTTGGGTAACAAGTCGCCAGCAAACACCATGTTGCCGGTAGCAGTAAACGCATTTAAAGCTCTTCCATCTTGCAACACTTGCAAACTGTCAATGCCCATTTGCTGAGCTCTACCGGCAAAGACTGTCAGCAATAGGCAGTCCATGATTAACAAATTACGCATGATGTTTTTAAACTTTACCATTTCCAATCGTTGACGCGCTTTGACAAAAGAAAGGCTGCTTTCAAGATTTTTTAAAATCCTTTTGGCGTAGGTGACGCTATTTTTTCAAAATCATTAGTGCTATTGTTGGTGTCTTGCAACACACGCCTTCCATTGATAATTGTAGTAACCTTGCGTCTAAAACTTTGCATGTTGTAGGTGTTATCGGCAAACACAAAACCGGCATCCACTGCCGTTGTCACTCGCTTGAAGCTTGCACTATTTCCATCTCTCAATGCCTCAAAGCCGTCAATAATAACGCCATTGGGTACTTTGATCCGCGGGGGTGTAGTAGAACTGGCACCTGGGATAGCTACCTGCTCCAGCTTAGTAAAGTCGGCTTTGTAAATAATAACGCCCGGCCCAAACACGGTGAGCAACCAATCAAATCCTCCAGTGAAATATACCCTTCTTAAATTCGGTACTTGTGGAGCATCAGCATCTCGCCCATCTGGGCGTTCGTTGTAGGTCTCCCAATTGGCCGCTGATAAGTCAACGGGGCTACTTGGGTTTAGCGATGCGTCTTTGTGGTTCACACCATCTTGCGCAATGACAATACTCTGGCCTGGTGCCAATGGATATTGTTTGCCTGTGCCTGGAATTTGCCAGATACTGTTTGCGTACACATTGCCATTGTCAGTATTAAAAGGAGTTGGTAGTGAGGTCGGATTTATCAAACCTGAATTACCATGTATATCGGCAATGCAGAGGCTGTCTAGGTATAACGTATCTGTGGCATTGTTATAAATTTCTACAAACTGGTCGCTAAAGTAGTTACCACCACTTGGTGTTTTGCTGGCTGTATAGTACACCTCTTTAATGACTAACCCACCAATGGCGCTGCCTTGAAGTTGTAACTGGAAGGTTTCGGCTTGGGAAATGAGAACATCGTTTTTAGCACCATTCAATTGGACGCTATTGCTTATTCCTGTAAGGGAAAGAGCGTCAGCAGCCGAAAGACTTTTGTTGGCGGCAATACTATAGGTTCCGGGCAATACATCTTTGAAAACTGCATCGCCCGAAGCATTTGTCGTACTTGTTTTTATGCTTCCATCTGCTATATTGGTAAGTGTTACGGTTGCGTCAAGAGCCAGTTGGCTACTAAAGGTAGATGGATATTTCGCCTGAACGGTGACGGCATATGTTTTTAGTTCATCAATTTCTTTACGGCAAGCCGTAAAAGACATTATTATAGCAAATACGAAAAAGAGGGATTGTTTCATGTTAGAATTGTATTTAGGTTATTATTTTACTTTTTTATCTTATTGAAAAATTAAACTCGGCACCAAAAAACAAAGGTTCATTTCTGCGAACCAGTCCACCCGTGTTGACATCCGTATGCAAGGGACGGTCGTTTATGAAGTTGTTAGCAAAAAAAGAAAAGCCAAAGCCTTTTGCCCATTCTTTGGTTAATCGTATGTTAAACAAGTACAGGGCAGGCAAACTGAAGGGCCGTGCATCGCTCACGGTTCTTACCAAATCACCATAAGCGATCTGCCTAGCCTCCTCCTCATTCAGATAGATTTTTTCGCCAGCTCTATTCATATATCCAAGAGGAAATGGATTCAGAGCCTCAGTAGTACTTTTTGTAATCCACACTGTTTGCCACAAAGCAGACACGACCATATTCAATTGAGGAATACGGTGGATAAATCGCACGCTTGTGTTGAGACGTTCTGCGATAACTTTTGAAGATGATTGATAAATACCCACTCGAATTGGAGTCGTGTTGCTCAAATAAGCTTTTTGGGCATCTATAAATTCTCCATCGTCAAAACTAGTTGTTCGGATATAGGCACCAGTGATGTTGAAAGAAGTACGGATAGCTGGTATTTCGCGCAAGTCAACATTGTATTCAACACCTTGATTTTCTATGAACCGATTGTTGACCGGCACATCATAGGCCGCAAAGAAAGTTTCAATACTTGCGGGGTTGGGGTCTACTATTGGTTGCTGATTGGGAGGGGTGCTACTGGCTATCAGTCTGGCAAATTCGAATGGTTTTACTTCGCGGTTGATACCGATGGCACCTGTAGTCGTTTCGGAAAAAAATGAAACGTTTAGACTGCCTCTTTTTTTCTCAATGTCAAAACCTGCTTCGTACTTTTTTGATTGGTAAGGTTTTAAAGGTTGGTCATTCAGATTGATCGTGCGAGTGGTGATAATGACCAAACGTTCCGCAGGATTGGTAGCGAAATAATTAAAATTGACTAAATCAAAATAGCGAATGCCAGGGTACAAGTAGTTTAGAGGAGGCGCTTTTGCCGCTATTCCATATCCTACTCGTAATGAAATTCCATTTGCGATTTCCAATGCAGTGTTGATGCGCGGAGCTACGACTAGCCCATATTTACTCGTTAAAATACCAGTGGGAGAAACATTATCGACTCTGACTCCAGCTTGCAAAATCCATCGTTTACGGTATAGCTCGCTGGTCATTCTATCTTCCAGATAATAGCTTATCTGGTGCATGCCAGGTATGTTTGAAAAGGATATTGGCCGATCTCCCATACTGTAGTTTTGACGTGGTGGGGTGAGCAAATCGAATTGCCGACCATTTCCATTGTTTACATCATATCTCCATTCTGTTCCTACTGTCAGCTTGTGCTGTGTGTTGAGTATTTCTTTCGCAGACGTGGTCGCTTCCAATCGTGTATAAGCATTAAGAGGCATACCATCAACGGTGGTTTTGTTGAGGTATTCGCTCTTTCCATAAACACCTTTTTGAGTAGTATCTCGCAGTGCGGTTGAAATCGGAAACAAATCCCTGGTAACAAGTGATTGATAATATGCTTTCTGATTGCTTTGGGTAACGGAGGCAATGTAGTTCAATGAGGCCAGCCATTTTTTATTGGCTCTCCACTTACCCGCTGTGCTAAATTTTAATCCATCATCCGTAGCATAACGCTTAATTTGATTGCGCGTGTCAGCAGGATTTTGGTTCTGACCGTCATTACTTACATAAAACGACCCAATGGTGGTGGTGATGAATCTTTTTTCTTTGTCCCAAAATTTCTGCCAACTAATCTGAGCCTGCACGCGTGTGTACTTGTTGAAACCATCTCTGATGTCATCGCTGGCATTTAGCGCGTCTGCGCTTATATTATAGGTATTACTTTTTCCGGCAGAATGAAAGCCGGTGAAAAAACTGGCCTGCTCCAAATTGGGGTTCATTCGTACCCGTATCTCGGGTTTAAAACTTCCGATTCTTGAATTGACAATGACGATGCCGGATGTCAGGTCGCCAAAACGAGCAGAGGGCACACCGCGAACCACTTCAATGCTTTCAATATTATCAGCAGGAATTTGCCTGAGGTCATTCCCGCGCCCAGCTACTGATGAAAAGGGAGGCAATGCACCTGGGCTAGAGTTCAGGATAGTAACATCGGTTTGTAAATTAGCATTGTTACTAAAGGGCACACCGTCCAATATGATTTGCGTACCAAGCGCATTGGCTTTTGCGGCATCTCCCGTGGTCGGTACTTGGCGAAGATTAATTTGCTGAGCCGCTCCCAAGTTCGGATTAGAAGCCAACTGTCCGGGAATCAATTGCAGCACATCTGCTAAACTGGTAGGTTGTGTATGAATAATAGCGCTTTTGTCAATGGTTGATGAAGACCCTATCATACCCGGGGTAGCCGTTATGGTAACATTTTCTAGTGCTATTGTTCGTTCTTCCAACTCGATACTGCCCATCGAATTGTCTTTTACAAGAATCGTTTCCGTAGTATATCCGATGATCGATAAGACCACTGTATGACTTGCGTTTGCCACCTTGTTGAATTGGAAAAGCCCATTTGCATCGGTAACGGTCACTATCTCTTCTGGTAGTAGTTGCACTGTTACGTTTTCTAAGGGCATTTTGGTTTTGGCATCCATCACTTTAGCTGAAATAGCGCTAACCGATTGGCCATTCGAATCAAAAAAAACATTGAGGACTAAAACTGCAAAGACAAACTTCATTTTGGGTGATATCGCTTTTTGATGTTTTAATTCATGTGTTTCAAATACAATTTTTCTAAATCCGTATGGTTGATTTGATCCGTGGTAAGCTGTTCTACTAAACTGCCTTCGCGCATCATGCCAATGTGTGTGCCCGTTTCTTTGGCTCGGAAAAGATCATGGGTAGCCATGAGCGTAGCCACTCCTTTCTTGCTCAGTTTGGTCAGCAATTCCGAAAACTCGTTGCTTGCTTTCGGGTCTAATCCTGAAGTAGGTTCGTCCAACAGTAGCACTTGCGCATCTTTGGCCAAAGCCAGCGCAATGCCAACTTTCTGCCGCATCCCTTTGGAGTACGTAGAAATTCTCTTGTCGTGTGCTTCGGCTTGCAGGCCGGCCTCCGTTAAGAATTTCAGAAATTCTTCTTTCTGATATTTTTTGTTGGCAAGCCCGCTGAAATATTCGAGGTTCTCTAATCCCGTCAAATTCGGATAGAGCATCAGGTTTTCAGGAATGTAGGTAAGCAGTTTCTTCGTTTCGAGCGGTTCTTTCACCACATCTTTTCCACCAATCAATGCCTGACCTCCGGATGGTTGAATGAAATTGAGAAAGAGGTTGATTGTTGTGGTTTTGCCTGCGCCATTCGCGCCAAGCAGACAAAAGATGTCTCCTTTGTTGACGGTAAAACTGGTGGGTTTTAGTGCTTCTTTACCTTGGTAGCTTTTGCTGAGTTGTTTTGCTTCTAGCATATCAATAATTGAGTTTAATAGTCTAATCGTAACAAGAGTCGTTTTTCGTTTTTGTGTTGGATAGGTGGAGAGCGATGCACTATGCCCTTTCCTTTATTTTGCAGCGATGCTTCACCTTTTAAAATACCTACTTCAAAAGGCTGCATGGTTTTTATTTTGCTCGCGTCTTTGACAATGGATTCGTTGTCTCCGCCCACCAACTTGTTTCGATTCACGTAGCGGTCTTCTATCCATTCTGTGCCTGCCCCCACGTAGGTGCAGAGCAGTCGTAAGTCGTACCGATCGGTGTGGAATTTTCTGCAGGCATCGTCACTCACAAGTTTCAAATACAGGTGTGTGTGTTCTTGTCGGGTGATGGAAATAAAGAGCTGGGTTAGGTTGGCAATGTCTTCAGCTAGCCCAATTTTACCGGACGTGTGAACGGCCACCTTATCTAATTCATTCGCAACTACCTCTTTTATTGAATGGGAACTCACCACCGCGTCAAATCCTCTAAAATCCTTGGCGAGAAGCGTTTGAGCAAAAAGATGGATATCTTCATCTACAGGCCTTTGATAGTAGGCCAAGTTGGTATCAGGCTTACCTATTCCTGATAATTCGTCAAGCGATTGTGCCGCCAATGCTTTTGGCTTTTTGATGTCAAAAAATGATAGTGATAACATATTAATGCAACAATGTTGCATATTAGCTGACCTGGCCTATATTTGCAACATTGTTGCATTAATTCTTCTGCTTTTTTTGATGAAAAGTTTTTTTACCCATTACTTAGACGCGTTAGGTTTCTCCGCTTCACTGCTGTGTGCCGTGCATTGTGCGTTTGTTCCAGTGCTGCTCACTTTATCGTTCTTTCAAGGCCTCCATTTCCTGGCTGACCGTTCAATTGAGAGAGGCGTGTTAGGCATAAGTTTTTTTCTCGCGCTTGCTTCTTTATTACCGTCTTACATCAATCATCATCACCGGCTTTCTCCCATTTTAATTTTTGTATTGGGAGTGTTCCTGATCATCATTGGTAGAATTGAGTTATCTAGCTTATGGGAAGTACTCTTCACTTCAGTGGGGGCCGTGTGTCTCGCACTTGCTCATCTGGTGAATTGGAAACTTCATAAAAAAATGACGCGCGAACAATAAGCCACTTTATGAAGCTAATTAGCACGATCGTTTTTGCGGCTCACTTCTTTTTTCCGTCTGATCCCGAAGATGGATGGATGACACTCGCCCGCGTTAAGTTCACTTCCACTTTTTTTAAAGAGATGAACGAGTACTTTCTGGTTCCGTCCTTTACGCCCGAGTTGCGTGCAAAAATTGGAAAAGAGTTTAGTTTGAAGGGCCACTACATTCCTTTTGATTTAGAGGGCAACGCCATTGTACTTTCAAAAAATCCCTATGCCTCTTGTTTCTTTTGTGGGGGTGCTGGCCCTGAATCGGTAGCCGAAATCAATTTTAAAACGAAGCGACCCAAATTAAAAGCCGACCAGATCATTACGGTGAAAGGGAAATTACGCCTTAACGGAACGGATGTCAATCACATGAATTTCATCTTAGATGAAGCTGAGATACTTACTCCATGAAGACAGTACTTTTCCTAACAGGCATGATGCTGGCTCTAAGCTGCTCACAAAAAGAAAATGCCTTACTAAAAAAGGCAGCGGCTATTCAGCAAGAATCGTTTTCTGTTTTAGATAATATTCAGGCAACTATTCAATCACTAAGGAAAAATCCAGCGCTCATAGATTCCATCGCAAAAATTGAACGGGAGATAGCCAAATGGGAAAATGAAATGGTAGATGTCCCCGTGAATGAGTCAACCCATCACCAGCACAAACATTTTCATTCGCATAAAGTAGTAGAGCTAACACCTGATCAAATGCTGTCGGTACAACAGGAACTGAGACAACAGCTGACTGACATTCAAACAAGATTAAAAAAACTACAAACTGGTTATGATAAATCCATTTAAGGCAAAGAAATTGCCTGTTACCGTTCTAAGCGGATTTTTGGGAGCAGGAAAGACCACGTTGCTCAATCATATACTCTCGAATCGAGAAGGACTCCGCGTAGCTGTGATCGTCAACGACATGAGCGAGGTAAATATCGATGCTCAATTGGTTAAAAACGAAATCAAACTCTCGCGCACCGAGGAGAAGTTGGTGGAAATGAGCAACGGCTGTATCTGCTGCACACTGCGCGAAGATTTGATGATTGAGGTGGAAAAACTCGCCAAGCAAAAGAAGTTTGATTACTTGTTGATCGAAAGCACAGGTATATCGGAGCCATTGCCGGTAGCACAAACATTTAGTTTTGCTTCAGGTGATGAATTGCTCGACCTCACCAAATACTCGCAGCTAGATACCATGGTGACGGTAGTCGATGCGTTTAATTTTTTCAATGATTTTGGTTCGGCAGAGCGATTGAAAGACCGCAAACTAACGGGCGAAATGGAAGATGATCGGAGTATCGTCAACCTACTAACCGATCAAATCGAGTTTGCGAATGTGATCGTGCTCAATAAAGTAGATTTGGTGCCAGCCGAAAAATTAAAGTTGCTGGAGGGCATCTTGATAAAACTCAATCCCGATGCAAAACTTATCAAAGCCGACCATGGGAAGATTGACTTGAAACAAATTTTAAACACTGGCCTTTTTGATTTTGAAAAGGCTCAACAATCAGCAGGCTGGTTAAAAGAGTTAAACAATGAACACACTCCTGAAACCGAGGAATATGGGATCAGCTCCTTTGTTTTTCGAGATCGCAGACCCTTTCACCCACAGCGTTTTTGGGATTTTGTACAAACGAATTGGCCTATGAATGTGATTCGAAGTAAAGGCATGTTTTGGCTTGCCTCCAGGCCAAGTGATGCCATTCTTTGGAGTCAAGCCGGGGGTTCTTCCAAAGCGGAGATGTATGGCAAGTGGTGGGCGTCTATGTCCATGGCGCAGCGTGTAGCCAGAGCCGATTTTATGGAAAACCAGGAACAGCTAATGAAAAAATGGGATAAAGAGTTTGGCGACCGGATGAACGAGTTGGTGATTATCGGAACAGAGCTCAATCCGGAAATTATCAAAAACGAACTACAGAAATGTTTACTTACGACAAATGAACTGATTGCATGGAAGGCGAAAGATAAATTCGCTGACCCGTGGCCGATCTAATCAACGATATCCGAAATCTTGAACTTCTGGATGATGTAATAAAGAAAATTAAAAGAGAGAGCGTCTTCCTCTTCTTTATCGGGATGGGCTTTGTCTGATTTTGATTTTGCTGACTTGTTTACAGTTACAGTTTCTTTTGAGATGGTCTGGCTAGTACTTGGCTTCTGGCCTTCGGATTCGAGAAGGAGGGTTTTATCATCGTCCAGATTCAATTCCGGGTGATTATTTAGCTCCTTGATTTCTTTCTCTTGCGGGTCGATGGGAAGATTTTCTTGCGCCTGCACAGAATAGACCAGCAAGCCACTCAGGGCAATCAAAATAACCAGACTATGAAGATATTTTTGCTGCATGCAACTGAAAGTCTCTAACGAACCCCGTTACTTTGGGTTTTAGCTATGCAAAATAGAATTTTTTCTGATGATAACGTGGGATGACTTCATAAAAATTGACTTTCGGGCAGGCACAGTTATAAAAACTGAGCCTTTTGAAGGCCTGAAAAAGCCCGCAATCAAGGTTTGGGTAGATTTAGGCCCTGATTTAGGGGTAAAAAAATCGAGTGCCCAGATCACTAAGTTGTACCGTCCGGACGAACTAGTTGGCAGACAAGTGGTCTGTGTGGTCAATTTTCCACCTAAGCAAGTTGCCAATTTCATCTCAGAGGTATTGGTGACTGGCTTTCCCGATGAGGAAGAAAACGTAGTGTTGACTTCTATCGAAAGGAAAGTTCCGAATGGGTCGAGGTTATTTTAATTTGGTAGCTATTCATGCCTTGGCGGTAAAAAACAAAACTCATGCGTTTCTCAGACCTAGATAAAATAACCGGAGGCAACATCATTCAGCTTGCTAGAGATAGAAATGTAAGTACACTGGTCACAGACAGTCGCAAGCCAATCATATCGGACGAGTCTGTTTTTTTTGCATTGCGTGGAGAAAGGCATGATGGCCATCAATACATAGCTGAATTATATCATCTCGGCATTCGACAATTCGTAGTTGAAAACGGGGCAGACTTCAAGTTTTTTCCAGAGGGAAACTTCATTCAGGTTACCTCAGTGCTTGCTGCGCTACAGGCCATTGCAGCGGAGCACAGAAGAAGTTTTTCAATTCCAGTTATTGGTATCACCGGGAGCAACGGAAAGACGATTATCAAAGAATGGCTTTTTCAAATCTTATCAGCGGATAAGAACGTTGCAAAAAATCCTGGCAGTTACAATTCGCAAATAGGTGTGCCTCTTTCTGTTTGGGGCTTACAACCCAATCACCAACTGGGCATTTTTGAGGCGGGAATTTCACTGCCTGGTGAAATGGAAAAGCTGGAGAAGGTGATCCGGCCAACGATTGGCATTTTCACCAATATCGGCACCGCCCATGATGAAGGGTTTGCGACTCGAACCGAAAAGATTGAAGAAAAATTAAAACTCTTTTCACGTGTTGATTTGCTGATCTACTGCGCAGATCATTCGGAATTGCATAAAGTGATTCAGCTCAAGAAAATCCCTTCGCTCACGTGGGGAAGTAGTGAGAAAGCAACGATTAAAATAAAGCAGACTACTACAGGATATGAGTTGAGTTATCAAGCGCAGCTGATTTCAATACAACTTCCTTTTGCAGACAAAGCCTCCATTGAAAATTGCTTTCATTGTGTGGCAGTCATGCTTCATTTAGGCTATTCGCCAGCAATCATTCAAGAACGTGTCTGCCAATTGAAATCGGTGCCGATGCGCCTGGAACTGAAACAGGGCGTCAACCGCTGTCAGGTAATAGATGATACCTATAACAATGATTTGGCAGGATTAAAAATCAGTCTCGACTTTCTAAACAGCTTACAGAAAAAAAAGAAAACACTCATTCTCTCCGACATTCTTCAATCGGGACTTGATGAAATAGAATTAGTGGATCGTATCAAGGCATTACTGATTCAAAGCGGAATATTTTCTTTCGTTGGGATTGGTTTGATACTTAGTTCCCATCAAGCACATTTTAGAGATATAAAAGCAAATTTCTTTCTGACCACCGAGGAATTTTTGCGAAGTGTGAAATGGGAGAATTTTGAAAGTGAACTCATTTTAGTTAAAGGTGCAAGACCTTTTCAATTCGAGAAGATCGTTCAACAACTTCAACGCAAAGTGCATGGCACGGTGATGGAGATTGATTTGAACAAGATGGTGCATAACCTGAATTTTTTTAAGTCGAAGTTGAAGCCGGGCGTAAAACTAATGGCGATGGTTAAAGCCTTTGCCTATGGCAGCGGCAGCGAGGAGGTAGCCAACTTACTACAATATCACAAGGTTGACTACTTAGGTGTCGCTTATGCAGACGAAGGAGTTGAACTTCGGAAGAATAATATTTCACTGCCCATTATGGTCATGAACCCGGCTGAAGAGAATTTTCCAACCCTGCTTTCGCATTGTTTAGAGCCGGTGATGTATAGTTTGAAAATGCTTCGTGCTTTTTCGCAATTTATTGAAGGAAGACCCATGACGATTCATGTTGAGGTGGACACAGGAATGCACCGATTGGGATTTGATGAGGGCGACTTGCCCGAAATAATTGCCATTTTAAAAAGCCATCCATCGATTTCTATTGCTTCTGTTTACTCTCACTTGGCAGGTGCAGACGAGGCCGCCCATGATGGATTTTCACAAGAACAGTTTGATCGGTTTCAACACTTTTATAAAATATTGGCCGACTCACTAGGGATAAAACCACTGCGACATATTCTTAACTCTCCCGGCATTTTACGTTTTCCGGATTTTCAAATGGAGATGGTTCGACTTGGTATCGGTTTGTATGGCGTCAATCCAACCGAGGGAAAGGTTGATCAATTGCAGCCTGTGGCCACGTTAAAAACAATTGTCTCTCAGATAAAAAAAATTGGGAAGGGAGAAACGATTGGGTATGGAAGAAAAGGCAAAGCAGAAAATGATATGAGCCTTGCCACCATTGCGATTGGTTACGCAGATGGATTTAGCCGTGGATTTAGCAAAGGAAAAGGTGTTGTTTCTATCAGAGGTAAGAAAGCACCCGTGGTAGGCAACGTGTGTATGGACATGACGATGGTGGATGTCACCAACATTGATGCACAGGAAGGCGATGAAGTAATCGTTTTTGGAGCAGAGAATCCAATTCAGGAAGTAGCCGCCAGTATTAACACTATACCTTACGAAATACTGACCAACACAAGCGAGCGCGTGAAACGTATTTTCTTTGCGGAGAGTATTTGACTCAAAATGGATTTTGTTGCACAAAACAGGTTTTAGTATTGTTTGTCAGCAATATTTCGAAACCAAGGAAGCTGCTGAGTGCAGCTTTTTTAGTTTTTGGCCCGTGGTTCAAAATCCGATTTGGGGAAAAGTTTTATGTACGTGAGGGTGTATGTAATGACTGCATTACCGTTGTTTTCCGTCCGGATACCTTCTAACATGTTCTTTTCTTCATCGTAGGTAAAGGTATACGTCAGTACTTTTTTTCTTGGCTCGAAGTGCTTATAAATCAAAATATTTCCTTCCGCTGCTTTGATAAACTCTCCGCGGATGGAGTGAGATAGTTGGCGACTATCGGTGAGAGGTACCTCAAAAAAGTTCCGGGCCGATTTCCCCTGATCGCTGAAAATTGCCACCCGTCCAAAATTTTCTTTACGATCCACCACTTTTTCCTTTTCCACGGAAGAAAGAAACCCTTTTGCTCTTTTCACGATAATATGCGACACCGAGTAAATCCCCTCCAACTCATTTTCACCGATTTTCTTTGTCATATAGAGCTTAGCCAAGTCGTCAAAGTCCATTTGCTCAAATTCCGTTCGCTTTTGAGTTTGCTTCATCTGATGCAGTTTTTCAACTGAACATGATCCAGACAAAACTAATATAGCAATTAATGGAGCTAGCTTTTTTTTCATAATTAACTCTAACGTTTGTGCGGATAGCAGGTTGCTCAAAACGAAATTTCCTCATAACTGCCACGGCCAACCGGCTGCCTGAAACGCGGCCAGTAAGGCAGCGGATTCAAATAAGGAATTTCTGATATAATTAAAAAGTACACCAAGCAAAAAAAACAGATTACAAAATCGCCTAAACTTCCCAAGCACCTTCATGTACTTTCAACTATGTAAGCAAATCTAGAAAACGCTAAGCGCCAAAAAGTAGGCAGTTTTATACATCAGCCACAGCCAAGGCTTTTTTTCAAATCCTGCTTAGGTAATCCACCAAAATCAAAAGGTTTCTCCAGTTCTTGTATTGGCAACGGAGCACCCTTCTTTGCCTCATTTTTTTTTATTGGAGTCTTCGCTTTCTTTTTACCCATAATTGAACCGTTACACAAACAAGCTAGAAAATTTTTGTGACAAAAACTTTCTGGAGTACTTTATTTCAGCCAGTTTCCTAGACGCTGCTTGATAACTTTTCAATCGAACCGGATCAGAAAGAAAACTTGAAATCTTCTTTACAAAATCAGTAGGATGATTAGGGTCAACAAATATTCCGCAACACGCCTCTTCGATTTCGTCCTTTATCCACCCACCAAAATTGACAATTATCAATTTGCCTGCCGCCAATCCATCAAAAAATTTGTTAGGCGATCCAGTTTCTAAAATGGGCACATTTTTATAACAAATGAAGGAAGCATCGGTCACATTTAGCAACTCTTTTACACCTTGCCGGTTTTGAAAATCGACAAACGTAAGATTACTTAAGCCTAATTGTTGTGCGTTTTTCGTCAGTCGTTCGCGTAATGCCCCTTCTCCGCAAATAACAAATTGTATAGGGAGTTCAGCTTTGCGAGAAGCATTTGCACATTCGAGAAAATAATCGAGCCCATTGGCTACACCTACCGCGCCAATGTAGGATACCACGAATTTTCCTTTTACTTTGAATTTCTCTTCCAACTCCGTACGCTTGGTTTCCGATTGGTAGTATTCACAGTCAGCCATGTTGGGGATCTGATGTATCATCGATGGTGATCCCATTTTCTTTTTGACCATTGTTTCGATAGCTGGAGAAAGTGCTACCACGGCTCTGGCAGACCGATACGTTTTTTTCTCAAGGAAAAACAAAAACTGTTTAAAAAAATAATTTTCAACAAACCCCAGTTGTATGGGAGCATCAGGCCAAAGGTCACCTACTTCAAAAAGAAAGGGAATTTTGCGAAATGTCTTTAACCACATCGCGGCAAGCCCAATGGTGAGGGGCACAGAAATTGCGTAACAGTAGTTGATATTCTGAATTTTATTGGCCATCTGAATCGCTGCCCAATTGTATTTTAAGAAAGAGAATGATCGAGCGGCAAACCCGAATTTATTGTCGTAGGCAACAGGCAAGTAGTGAATCTCAATCCCATCAATTATTTCGTTTTTATAAATTTTCTCGTTGTGTCCAGTAATCACAACCGTTTCAAACCCTTTATCGATTAGTGCTTTTGCTAAATAATAGGAGCGGATAGCGCCCCCCTTTACCGGGTGGTTGAAGTGCTGGTGAAGGATTAATACTTTCACAGATGACGTTTTCGTTAATTAAGATCGCTGGTGCCGCTAAAAATTCTCCTATTTTGTCAAAAAAAGCACTTCCATGTTATGTTTCGATGAAATGCTGTTTGGGGACGCAAACCTGAACATAAAAATTTCCGTTATTTGTACCAGACAACCACTAATTGTCATGAAACAATCACCAAAGTTAGCCATTCTTCAGAGCTTAGATGCGCTGGATTTTGTGCAAATGGAAGAGGTACTTGGTTACATCAAAAGTATCGTCAGCCATTCTGGTAAGGATAGTCCTTCTTTCAAAAAGGAAGCGATGAAGGAAATCCGCCAGGCATTGCGCAAAGGCAAAAAGGGGCTGCAACTAGCAGCGTAGATCGAGCCTCAAAACTGATCTATCGGGCTTTTTCAAGAAGCCTAGAAGGATCCTTCATCCCAAATTTTCAAGTAACATTTCAGTAACATTACCTTTCAGGGTTCTCGCATCAAGGCTTGGTGATCTTAATCTTTGAATTTTGAACCTTGAATTTCTATTCGCCCACCATAAACACGGCATTGGAGAAAAGCATTTTACCATTCTCCCAAAAACTGCGAAACAGCGGATTGTCGACTAAGTAAACAACTTGTCCTTTTCCTTTATCTTCCACGCCAAAAACAAGAGTATTCTCTAATTGTTTATTGATTTTCACTCCGGCAAAACCAATCAATGGTTTTTGTTTGCCTTTTAGTAAACCAACATTCCAACCTTTCTCCAAGTATGCATAATGCAACTCACTTGTGCGAAGCGAATAATAAAAGTCGCCTAAGCCAAACGCAAGCGGGTGAGACTTGTCCAAACTTACTTTGTAGATAGCCCCAAAAATGGAATTGCTTAACTCTTTTCTTTCGGCATCACCATACTTTATCGGTCCTTCTTTTTCTTTTTGTTCCTTGGCTTCCTTCTCGGCTTTGTTTTTTGCATCATCATTAGCAAATACTTTCAAGCCAAAACCTTTCTTGTCTGCAAAAGAAGAATTGGCGCCAGCTATTGCAATTAGTCTTCCACCATCACTAGTCCAGCGCTCAATCATGGTTAGTGTACCCTCGTCAAGTAATTTGTAGTTTCCATCCGGTATAATGAGAACATCGTATTTCCAAAGATCTACACTCTTAAAGTAATCAGTGCCAATAATGGTAAGTGGATAATGAAGTTGCTGCTCGAAAAAATGCCATACTTGTCCGTGGTCGAGAGAAGAAGTTTGGTCGCCACCTAGCAATGCCACCTTGGGAGCTTTGATATAGCTCATTTCAGAAGAACCAAAGTCAGCACCTTTATCAGAATAGCCTGTTGATGTTGTGTAAATCTTTCTGCCCAAACTCTTAGCGGCATTTTGCACCACATTGTCAAAGTCAGTAACCCCTTCGTTATTTCTTCTTGTCACGATGAGTGTTCCCGGTTCGAAATTTTTGCCAGCTGTAGAAAATGCTTTCATCGCCTTTCTAACCTTGATTCCTTTTTTCATCAATGACGCCAACAGCTCTACATCATTCAAACTTTGATAGTTGAATAGATAGGCATAAGGCTTGGTTGCAACAACATCTTGCGCAACCACTTTTGGCTCATACCCTTTGGCAAAGCTCACTTTTTCAGTCAAGGCGAATGCCTTTAGGTCATACGCATACATCAAATTCCAGGCAGTGATGTCATAGGTTAATGAGTCAGTTAATTTTGTTACAGGTTCAAAAATAGTAGTAACAAAACGACCCTTTGGCTGGTGGATATTGACAATAATATCTTCTGTTGTTAGCGTAAAGTTATTGGTTGATTGGGTTTGAAAATCAAATCCTCTCGAAGGTTTAGAGGCGGCAGCATGACCAAACTGGATACCATGACTGGTCAACCAACTGGTTAACTTTTTTAATTTGTCAGGATTATTCTCTGCCTTGATAACATAGGTTTTGAAAGGCGCAGCAGGGCTGTTTATATTTTCTTTAAAGAACTTTTCGAACTCGTCTACTAACTTGTTAGCGTTTTGAGAAGAGGTCTCAATAGTCGCCATCCCAGTTGTGAAGTGGTGAGTTAACCGGTCTTTCAATGTGAGCGGATCGCCTTCTTTGGTTGTTATCGTAATGCCTGCACCTATTCCTCCTTTCTCATAGGTCATTCCAATTGCCCCACTGTAGGTAGGGTAAGAATCGCCATAGCTGGGATAGTATAAGTCAAAACGTTCTTTGGTGAAGTAAAGCCATCCTTGTTCATCAAAATACTTGGCATTGTTTTTACCGATCGTATTTTGGAATTCACGTTGCCAGTTGGAGATTACTTCGTGATAGGGCTCTGCAGCTGGGGCAAAGTAGTAAGGAGAGTTATAACCTTGTTCGTGGTAGTCAACATGGACATGTGGCATCCATTGGTTGTAGATTTTGATACGGGCTTGTGATTCTATTTGCGTTTGCCATGCCCAATCGCGATTCAGGTCAAACAGATAGTGATTAGCTCTGCCGCGTGGCCAAGGCTCGGCATGCTCGCGTGCTTGCGGGTCTGCATTGGCAGGAAGATTTCCGTATTGATTAAAAAAGTTGGCATATCGGTCTCTACCGTCCGGGTTAATACAAGGATCCATGATGATCACTGTGTTTTTCAACCATTCTTTTGTTTTCGCGTTATCGGGATTGACTAATTCATAGATGGTTTTCATAGCAGCCTCCATAGAATTAGCTTCATTGCCATGTACGTTATAACTCAGCCATACAATGGCCACTTTCGTGGAAGGAGTGCCTGATGCAAGGCCTGTTCTTTTCAGATTGTCGAGGCGAATTTGTTCGATGTTCTTGAAATTATCGGGGGAAGCAATAATGGCATAAATCAATGGACGATGCTCATAGGTTTCTCCATACTGCTGCACTTGCACATTTGTGGCCGCGTCATCGATATGTTTGAAATACTCAACCACGCGGTGATGGCGAGTGAACCGATCCCCCAATTCATATCCTAAAAATTCAGCAGGACTTTGAAGTTTGGGTTGCGCTAAAGCAGAAAGCGATACTAGTGTAGAAAGAACTAAAATGAATTTTTTCATAATGAAGTGGAGATACTAAACGGCAAAGTATAACAATAATGGTTTTTTTAAAACCTTTATTTCCCCAACGGCAAACTTAAAACGCACAAGAAAGACGCCAAATTTTCATATTTTGCTTCGTTTCAAACAGAATAAAGCTGCTTCGACAACAAGCCATCCGGGAGTCGCTGAATATTATTGAAGGAAAATAAAATTGGGGTTTGAAGGAATGGAAGAAAAAAACAACCCACAGCAAAGCGACATCATTTTTTACAACACCCCTGCCGGTGATGTGAAAATAGAAGTGGTATTTAATCAGGAAACTTTTTGGCTCACCCAAAAGCGAATGGCGGAATTGTTTGGGGTAGAAAGTAACACCATTACGTACCACCTTAAAGAGATATACAAAACAGGCGAATTGGAGGAGAAGGCAACTACTCGAAAAATTCGAGTGGTTCAAAAAGAGGGAAACAGGGATGTAAACCGCGATTTGGATTTTTACAATCTGGATGCCATCATAGCGGTAGGCTATCGCGTAAACAGCCACCAGGCAACGCAGTTTCGCATTTGGGCTACCAAATCAGATTCTCATCCAAGTTACAACAATCGCTTAATCTGCTGCTGATGGTGAATGATGTGTTCGCGGAAAAATAGAAGCGTTTGTTGAATGTTGAGCTTGCCGGCCACCACGTGTTTATATATTTTCCGTTTTATCTGGTCGTCATTAAATTTCTCCAGCACTATTTTTAATTCATTTCGCACGGCATTCCACTCTTGTTCGAGTTGGTGAAGGCTTGTTGAGGACTTGGTATTTTCAACTACCGTCT
This sequence comes from Cytophagales bacterium, assembly GCA_020403045.1. Taxonomy (GTDB): domain Bacteria; phylum Bacteroidota; class Bacteroidia; order Cytophagales; family Cyclobacteriaceae; genus ELB16-189. The sequence goes on along the minus strand of JADBYK010000025.1, from coordinate 98,244 downwards.
TGGGCGCTTTGAATTTGAACGGCAATCGCTGGCTGAGAATTATCACAATCATTTTTAGTTCTTCAATCAAGCCGGTATTTTCTACCTCGTTGATTGCTTGTATTTTTTTTCGAAGGTAGAGAACCGACAAGCGTTCGGCAGCGATAAGGTGGGCAATTACCTGATTGATTGACCAGCCATTTGTGGGTTGTTGATTGAGCTTTTCGACTGCAAGGCCGTTGAGCGATGTGAATAGTTGATTTCGTTGGGTTTCAAGCGAATCAAAAATTTGTTGAAGTTTAGTATTCAAGGGGTTGATGTTTTAAGGTTTTCAAAAGTAGTAACAAGAAACAACATTTCACCTTTTGAGATAAACCGTTTTTGTGACTGTTTATCTAAAAAATTTAATTCGGTTTTCGATTATTTCAATTTGAGCCGGTAGCTGTCCTACTAACTCGCCCTCTGCTTCCAGCAAAAGTTTTTGTGGGCTGGAGAGACTAACCTCCTTCACTTTAGTATACTCAATTCTCGAATCAGTAATTTTTTTCTTTTGTTTGATGGTTTGCAGGTACCAAAGAAATTTTGCCAATGGCAGGTCACTTGCTAAAAATGTGTTCAGCCACCCATCCTCCATCTTTGCATCGGGTGCAATAAAAATTTTATTTCCAAACGACTTGCCATTCGCCACCGCAAATACACGGACTTTTCCTGAAAACTCCCAGTTCTCAGTCTTTAAAGAAATCTTTTCAGGTTGATGGTTGAAAAAAGTTTGTACGATAGCAGTAAAGTAGCGCAGGTCTGCACTCATCCATTTTGGTGATTTTTCCATCTGCTGCACAGTGGCTGGCCCCATTCCCAAACTACACACGTTGATGAAATATTTTTGAATTTTATTCCCATGGCTATCCTCACACAGGATCTTACCAACATCGGTGGGTTTAGGGGAATTTTCTTTGAGTAATTTAATAATCGAGGTAGCATTGGTCTCGATTTCACAGGCCGTGGCAAAATCGTTTCCTGAGCCGAGTGGAATGACTCCAATACTAGGCAGGGCGTCAGAATTTCCATTTAACAGTATGCCGTTGATAACCTGATGCAACGTACCATCTCCACCTGCTGATAAAACGCAATCGAAACCTTGAGAAGGTGCCTCTGACGCTAGCCGGGTAGCGTGGCTGGCATAGGCTGTTTCAGCCAGAGTAATTTCAAAATTCTCTTGCAATGCAGGTAATATTTCCCTGTAGAAAAAGTTCTTTTTTCTTGAAATGCCGTTGAGGATGATGAGAATTTTCAATAGTCAATTTGCCAATTTGTCGATGACAGTAATGTAGGGTGTGATATGGCTAAAGACGAATTGGCTCATCGAAGAATTGGCTAATTCTTTATTTACAATTTTTCTTTATCGCGTTCTTCGCATCCGGTGATCCCAGTTCTTCAGCACGTTTTAGGTCCAGACAGCCATCGTAATTGTTGTTCATAGAGAGCTTTACCAACGCGCGCTGGTAATACGTCTCCGGGTCATTTGGATATAGTTCAATGGAAGAAGTATAGTCGTCCACGGCACCTGCAAAATCTTCTTTGATCGTTTTGCTCAATGCCCGATTGTCGAAGTAGGTGGGGTTGGTTCCATCCAGTTCAATGGCCTTGCCATAATCTGCAATGGCACCATCGTAGTCGAGCATAGTATGTTTCAAAACCCCACGCAGGTTGAAAGTTTCAGAATCCTGATTATCAAGTTCCAGCGATTTATTATAGTCCTCTAACGCTCCTTTTAAGTCTTCCTTTGCACTTTTGGCCAGTGCGCGATTTTCATACTTTAACGGATCTTTGGGATCGAGTTTGATCGACTGGTCGTAATCGGCAATCGCTTTATCAAAGTTGGAGGTGTTATAAAAGGCAACGCCTCTATAATTGTAAAGGTTAGCGTCATTTTTATCTAACTCAATTGCTTTAGAGTAGTCATCAATGGCGCTTACAAATTCCCCAAGCTCTGCCTTTACGATTCCCCTGTTGAAGTATTTATCGTCATTTACAGTACCCAGTTCAAGTGCCTTTGAAAAATCAAAATAGGCTCCTTGCAGATCTTCGCTATTGTACTTGGCAAATCCCCGGTTGGTATAGGCTTCCTCGTACTTGGCATTAAATCGAATGGCTTTGTCTAAATCCGTAATAGCTCCATCATCATCGCCCAGACTGACTTTTGCTTCACCTCGGTAGTTAAGCGCCTCCGCGAACGTGGAGTCAATATCTAATGCAAAGTTGAAATCGCCAATGGCACCGTAATAATCTTGTAACCCCATTTTTGCGCGGCCGCGAAGCATAAAAACATTTTTGTTTTTTGGATTGGTCTCAATCAATTTAGATAAATCCGCTTTTGCTTCAATATAGTTTCGGGAAGCAATTTTTCTTTTGGCTACATCTAACGACTGATCAATCGTTTGACTTTTGCAAAGAAAGGGGAGTAAAAGTAAACCTAAAAATATTTTCTTCATGTGCTTTCAAATCAAAGTAAGCAAGTTACTAAGATTTGACAGATTCAAAAGACGAAATGGGGAGCTTCTATACGGCCGCTCTTCCCGAGGTGGTTTTCAACCAGCTTTCAATCTCATGAATCAGTTTTTGTTTTTCCTTAATCTCCTTGGGGAGGTCGCCTCCGCCAGAAGTCAAAACAATTTTTCTGAATGATTGGACATCTTCGGCCAGTAGATTCATGGTGTGCTTGAGAATGGATGTTGCTTTTTTCATTTTTTCATAAATTAAATTCGGACACGATATCCGCGATGCACTCGTAACCTTGCTCTTGAATGAGTAACCCAAATGTATTTTTGAAATCGAGGACTCCATTTCCAATATCCGTTGGTGGACATGCGGGCGTTGGCAGGCGCTGGCACAAGCACGGTCGAACGGGTAACAATAACTCGCTGTGCATTGGCAGAATTGACGCCTATCAGGATTAGTACTATCGCTAAGAAGATCGAAAGGGAGATGAATTTTTTCATAACTATCGAATTTTAAGCTTTGACGCACCAAAGCGCCAACAGTTTAATTACCGCTTGCATATTTTTTGAGCTCACATGCGATTCAAAAACGTACCTTGTCTTCAAAACCATAGATACATGAAGCATTTGATGGCCATTTTACTCGTTCTATCGACTTTCCAGGCTTGGGCACAAGAAAAGCCGTTGGACATGAAAATGGACTTTGAGAGTTACGATCCGCCCTCTTCTTTAAAGGTCGAAGAACACCGAATAACAAGGGCTAAGTTTCCTTTTATTGACATCCACAACCACCAGGGCAATATGAATACTGCTGATTTGAGTGGGCTGGTAAAGGAAATGGATAAACTGAATATGGGTATCATGATCAATCTAAGTGGGCGTGGGTTTCGCAGCAGTGGAGATCATCTTGAAAAATCGATTGATAATATTCAGAAACAATACCCTACTCGGTTTGTACTATTTACAAATGTCGATTTCGGTGCCATCGATGAGCCCGATTGGACAACTCGAACTGTCAAACAATTGGAAGCAGATGTCAAACGGGGCGCCAAGGGATTGAAGATTTATAAGAGCCTTGGGATGTTTAACAAGGATGCCAAGGGTAAACGAATTCAAATTGACGACCCGCGAATTGACCCCGTGTGGGCAAAGTGTGGCGAACTGGGTATACCGGTTCTGATTCATGCGGCAGACCCCAAACAATTTTGGCAACCTATTGATAAGGAAAATGAGCGATGGTTGGAATTAAAACTACATCCCGGTCGAAGACATGATACCGATACCGTGAAGTGGGAAACGATAATTGCGGAGCAGCATAACATTTTCAAGAAACACCCGAAGACAGTATTTATCAATGCCCATCTGGGTTGGTTTGGCAGCGATTTGAAAAAGCTAAGTCAACTAATGGATCAATATCCAAACATGGTGACTGAAATTGGTGCCGTGATTGCAGAGTTAGGGAGACAGCCACGTGCTGCAAAAACCTTTTTGACAAAATATCAAGATCGCGTTCTTTTCGGAAAAGATAGTTGGGTGCCGGACGAATACGAAACCTATTTTCGTGTATTAGAGACTGAAGACGAATACTTCCCCTATCATAAACGCTACCATGCCTTTTGGAGAATGTATGGCATTGGCTTACCGGATGATATTTTGAAGAAAATCTATTATAAAAACGCGCTGCGCATCTTACCTAATATGGATAAGAGCCAGTTCCCCAAATAATTTTTTAAACAAATCAAAAATGAAACAATTTGATCGCAGAAAATTCCTCAAAAGTGTTGGATTAATTTCCAGCTATGGCTTGTTATCCGGGTTTTTAGAGCCCCTGACTACACTTGGGCAAACGCCTGGTTCCAAAAAGGATTTATTTTTTAAAATTTCTTTGGCTGAATGGTCTCTACACAAGGCATTGCAGGGGAAAGTATTAGATCATTTAGATTTTCCGGCAAGGGCAAAAAAGGAATTTGATATCTCGGCCGTAGAGTATGTCAATCAGTTTTTTAAAGACAAGGCGACCGATTTCAACTATTTGAAAGAGTTGAAAGGCAGGTGCGATGACCATGGCGTTACCAGTGTGCTGATTATGATTGATCATGAGGGATACATGGCGGATTTAGATGCTACAAAAAGGCTGCAAGCCGTAGAAAACCACTACAAATGGGCTGATGCAGCTAAGTTCTTAGGCTGTCATTCTATTCGTGTGAATTGCTACGGTGAAGGAAAACAGGAAGAAGTCGCAAAGGCGGGGATAGATGGACTGCACAAACTAAGTGAGTATGCCAAAACCGTTGGCATTAATGTGATTGTTGAAAACCACGGAGGTATTTCCTCCAATGGAGAATGGTTAAGTGGTGTAATCAAGGGAGTTAATTTGCCGAATTGCGGTACGCTGCCCGACTTTGGAAATTTTTGTATTAGAAGGAAGAAAAAGGAAAATGGAGAAGTTTGTGTGGAACAATACGATCGTTACAAGGGAGTGAAAGAAATGATGCCCTTTGCAAAAGGCGTTAGTGCGAAGAGTTACGATTTTGATGCTGAGGGTAATTGCATCGAGACAGACTACCTAAAAATGCTGTCGATCGTAAAATCCGCTGGTTATAAAGGTCATATTGGAATTGAGTATGAAGGATCTAAACTTTCGGAGGACGAAGGCATACGTGCCACCAAGAAATTGCTAGAGCGAATAGGGTCTATAAGCTAGTGTGAACTCAAAAACCTATCCACGAATTCACAAATAAATACGAATAGATACAAGATAAAATTCGTGTAAATTTGTGTTATTCGTGGCAATAAGACGCACGTTGCGTTGGTTCAGACCTTAACTAATATCAATGAAAAAATTTGCTATTCTTCTTGCGCTGCTGGCCTGCCAACCTAAACCAACCGAAGCTGTTCTATCTCCAAAAGATTTTGAAGCAAAATACAAATCTACCGCCCAAGCAATATTGCTGGATGTGCGGACAACAGAAGAAGTGGCAAACGGCAAAATACATGATGCGAAAAACATTGTGTACGATGATTCATTCGCGACAAAATTAGATTCACTACCACACCAACCCATCTTTGTATATTGTGGCAGTGGAATCAGGAGTGCAAAAGCGGCAAAAATTCTAAAGGAAAAAGGGTACGAAGAGGTGTATGAATGTGCAGGCGGATTGAAGGCATGGAAAGCAGCAAATCTTCCCGTTGAGTAGCATCTACACTACGCGAATAGTTTTCCCACTTTTTCCAAATCAACGTTTCCTCCCGTAAGGATAATGCCTACGCGTTTGCCTGTAAACTTTGTTTTGTCTTTTAGCACAGCCGCGAAGGGCACCGCACACGAAGTCTCAACGATTATTTTCAAACGTTCCCAGATAAGCCTCATTGCTGCGATGATTTCTTCGTCTGTTACCGTAATGATTTCTTTTACATTCTGCTGAATGATGGGAAACGTTTTATCGCCCAGCTTCGTGAGCAGGCCATCGGCAATCGTATTTGACTGGGCTTCTTCTATTTTACCGCTTTGCATTGAACGATAGGCATCGTCAGAGCCCGCTGGTTCGCCTGCAATCACTATTGTTTGTGGGGAGAAATATTTGGCTGCCAGAGCAGTGCCGCTTAATAGTCCACCACCGCCCACAGGGGCTACAATAAAATCTAACGAACTGATTTCTTCGATCAGTTCTTTGGCCGCGGTGGCCTGTCCGGTAATCACCTCGTAATTATTGAAGGGATGTATTTCTGTTGCGCCTGTTTTTCTAATTACTTCCGCCATCGTTGATTCTCTTGAAGCCAGATTCGGCTCACACTCGAAAATCTCACCACCGTAACCTCTCACACCACGCTTTTTGATTTCGGGTGCAGTGCGCGGCATTACAATGTAGGACTTCACGCCTAGAATTCTTGCAGCACGTGCAATCGCTTGTGCATGGTTACCTGATGAATGGGTGGCAATCCCTTTTTGAAGTTGATCCTTGGGAAGGGAGAGTGCCGCATTCATAGCACCCCGCGCTTTGAATGCACCTACCTTTTGGAAATTTTCGCATTTAAAAAATAGGCTGCAGCCCGCAATTTCATTTAAGCTTTCACTTGTCAAAACGGGTGTGTGTTGAATATACGGTTTGATCCGTTCGTGCGCTTGTACAATAGTTTCTTTCGTAATCATTGTTATTATTTACGTCTGATAAAAATCTACGTTTTGCCCAAAGATGAGCTATTTGTTTTTAGAGCGCAAGCGGGCTTATTCAATCACCTCCTCAAGGGCATCCATCTTCGCCTCAGAGTAGGCGCCTGACGTAGCATAAATAATTTTGCCTTCGGGATCGAGAATAAAAAAGTAGGGAATATCCCTTCTCTCAAAATCCAGTGCCTCTTTATATTTTTTTAGTTCCCCTTTGTAGAATAAAATATAGGGAAGTAGTTGTGGATCGGTATTTTTTAATGCTTTCTTTTTTGCCGTGCCAGTGGCGGCCGCGTTCACACCCGTGAACATAGGCACGAAATAAACATTCATATCATAGCCCATACCAGCCATCATTCCCTCCGGCTTGCGTATAAATTTGTTAAAGATGGGGCTGAACCAGGAGTTAAGTTCGTCCTCAGACTTTTTACTATAGGCCAATCCAATTAGTGCGTATTTCCCACTCACATCCAACGGCAAGGTGACTTTCTTGTCATCGACTGTTTCGGCTACCATTTCGGGAAAAGATGTGCCAATAACTTGAGCGATTGTGCGAAACACACAGGCGGTCATTATAAAGATCATCAATAATTTCTTCATTGTTTTGATTGGAATAAATTCCTATTTCAATGTAGTGCTCCCCTTTTCAACGTGGTATTTTTTAGCCAGAAACTCTCTCGTATCAGGCGTACTTAAACTTTCTACGTAGAACCACTCCGCTTTTGTTTTAGTAGGATAAAGTGTCAAAAGCAAATAGCCATGATCGCGATCGTTGACATACTTGACATGTGGGTTTTGTTTCATTAACGCTTGCTCCGCCATCTTCACCGTATCTGCGCTCTTCCGCTCATCGCCATTAGCAGACGATACGCTGGTAGTTCCAAACTCTACGGCAAAAGGTTTATATGATGTTTTTACATCAATCGCAGCTTCTATCGCCCATGATGCGTGAGTATCCCCGGATGTAATAATGATATCCTGCACTTTGTTCTGTGCAATAAAGTCGATGATTTTTTTCTTTTGCACAGGAAAGCCGTCCCAAGAATCAAGGTTGCGCGGCATCTTTGGATAAACCGCTTCCAAATACACGTCCGAAAATATCACTTGGTTTCCAATTACTTTCCAAGTAGCCTTCGATGAATTCAATTGATTTTCAAACCACGCAAGTTGTTTTGCACCAAGCATTGTTCGTTCTTCTTTTTTTAGATCGGGATTGTTGATGTCTGTAATCTCTGGGTCACGCCCGGCCAGCCGCTCGTCCAGCATGATCACATCAGCCAATGTTCCAAACGAAAAGGAACGATAGAGTTCTTTGCTTTCCCGAATGGGCATCCACTCATAGTACGTTTGGCGTGCAGCTGCTTTTCTTGCCTGGTAGTCACCTTCTTCTGGCTGATGATTTTGTGCGCCCGTTACGGTCGAATTATTGGCCACTTCGTGGTCGTCCCAAATAGAAATAAAAGGATGCTGCTGATGTACTCGTCTCAGTCCTTTATCCAATCTGTAAAGGGAATAACGAGTACGATAATCTTTCAATGAAACAATCTCATGCGGAGGAATATTAATCCGCCCAATAGTGGTATCTCCATATCTTCCTTTCCCGTATTCATAAATATAGTCGCCAAGATGAAGTACTGCATCTAAGACCGGGCGATCGGCAATTTTGTCGTAGGGATTAAAAAACCCCCACTCCCAATTGGCACAACTAACCACCGCAAATTTCAAACTGTCCATTGCATTAATTGGTGTTGTTTTGGTGCGACCAACGATGGACGTCTTCCCTAATGCCATGAACCGATAGAAATAAACCTGACCGGGTTTTAGGCCATCTACATCTATTTTCACGGTATAATCATGTGCTGGAGAAGTGCTGATCGAATCGGATTTATAGACAGAAGAAAAAGAAGCGTCCTCGGCTAACTCCCACTTTACGGTGATCCATTCAACTGAATCTTCAGGGGTGACGCGTGTCCAGATGATTACGCGGTCGGGCAATGGGTCTCCAGAGGCTACTCCGTGGTAGAACGGCTTTAGGCCGATGTCGAAATGGGCGGCTACCGCCTCCTTCCATTTGATCGTAGCTTCTTTTTTTGTTTGGCAAGCCGCAAGGCTCAGTACCAAAAGTAGAACTGTAAAAATGCGCATAGGATGAACTATTTGTATGAAGGTAGGTATTGCAAACAAATAATGCCTAGTTCTCACCCATCGTTCTCCTATTTTTAACAATTTGGTAAACATCCGGTGGACAAGCGCAACCTTATCGCTATATTTTCAGTCTTAAATGAAGAGTTAGACAAACTACTCCCTTTATGAAATCATTGATCTGTGTTTTATTATTTATTCCTGTTTCCCTCTATGGCCAGTCGGCTATCGACAAAGCAACTGCACTTTTTGAAGCCAAAAAATATGACGAGGCTGTGAAAATCCTGGAAGGTGTGCCAAAGAAGAGCCCTGACTATGCCGGGTCACGTTATTATCTGGGGCGGATCGCCTTCAATCAAAAGGAATTTGATGATGCCCAAGACTATTTTGAAGAGGCAGTAGTAGTAAACGATAAAGTCGCGGATTACCACAATTGGCTGGGCAACACCTATGGCACTATTGCACGCGATGCGAATATGATCAAGCAGGGCATCCTGGCTCCCAAAATGAAACGAGCTTGGGAAAAAGCGGTTGAACTAGATACCAAAAACATCGATGCGCGCACTTCGCTCATACAATACTATCTGCAAGCACCGGGCTTTATGGGCGGAAGTGTAGAAAAGGCTAAAGAGGTTGCCAAGCAAATTTTAAAACTTAACCCAGCGGAGGGGCATCGGCAGATGGGGAATATTTTGCTATCTGAGAAGAAGCCGAACGAAGCCGAAAAAGAGTTTTTGGAAATGGCGAAAGCAGACCCCACTTATGCAAATGGGCTTGCCAATTTCTACACGAATCAAAAGCAATACGATAAGGCATTTGCTTTGTTTGAAGAAGCTCTGAAGAAAACACCGGAAGACTATGTTTCGATATATCAAATAGGGAGAACAGCAGCTGTTAGTGGACAACGATTAGATCGTGGCGAGGAGTGTTTGAAAAAATATTTGTCCTATTCGCCCAAGCAAAACGAACCCTCACATGCTGGTGCTTCGATGCGCTTGGCTCAAATCAAAGAGAAAAGAGGTAACAAAGCCGAGGCTAAAAAATTGTTTGAAACAGCATTAAAACTAGATGGAAGTTTGAAAGAAGCGAAGGAGGGACTGGAGCGGGTGTCGAAATAGCGCTAGTAACGCCCACCACTCCCTCGATGCGCACCACCAATCAAGAAAGAATCCAAGTCATCGATGTGCTCAGGGGGTTTACTCTGCTGGGCATCATCTTAGTTCACTTCACCGAACAGTATTATGCCGGGCAGCCGCCTAAAATTCATGAAAATTATGGCGCGCACAACCTGGCCGATATGATCGTGCAGGGGTTCATTGGCATTTTCATTTCCGGCAAGTTCTTCATGATTTTTTCTTTCCTCTTTGGAATGAGCTTTTTTATTCAACTACATAAAAGCGATGGCTCTCCTGCCTTTCTATTTCGCTTTGCCTGGCGATTGCTGGTGCTGTTTGCAATCGGTTTTATCCACCACCTTCACTACCGGGGCGATATACTCACCATCTACGCTGTGCTGGGCGTGGGGTTGCTTTTATGCTATAAATTGCCCGACAAATTTTTATTGACACTGGCACTGTTGTTGGTTTTTGATGCTCCGGCTATCATCCAACGGATTATTGATGTGTTATCAGCGTCAGACACGGCTAATCCTTTTATGAGTGGCGATGAGAAGGCATTGGAAATTTATTACAACACGCTAAAATCCGGAAGCTATCCAAATATCCTTCGGGCAAATTTTTATGAGTTCAAGTCGAAGTTTGATTTTCAAATTCTTTCGGGCAGGCTATATATTACAATGGGTTTGTTTCTGTTGGGTCTCTATGCCGGGCGAAAGGAAGTGTTTGAAAATATTCCTTTTTTCAAAAAGTTAATCCGCTATGGGCTTTGGGCGCTGCTAGGTTGTGTAGTTTTTTCAGGATTGTTGGCCTTGGTAATTTTTGTGGCCAAGATAAAGATGACGCAGCCGCTTCAATTTTTGGTAGGAGGTGCCGTGTTTGATGTTTTCAATGCTGCGCTGGCCGCTATTTATGTAGGGTTGATTGTTTCGGCTTTTCAAAAAGAAAAGTGGTGCCAGCGATTGATGATTTTTTATGAAGTAGGGCGGATGGGGCTTACTACCTATTTGTTGCAAGCGCTAATAGGCACTTTGCTTTTGTTTTCGTATGGTCTTGGCTGGCTTGGAGATTTCGGAGCAAGTGCTTGGGCGATGATCGCCCTCATTTTTTTCGTTCTTCAAATCATATTCAGTAAATGGTGGCTGGCTCGATTTCAATATGGCCCTGTCGAATGGCTGTGGAGGAGCTTGACCTACTTCAAGGTTCAGTCTTTGAAAAGGTAATTCTGTTCCACAAAAGGGTTTTTTATTTATCTTTAATAATGCGTTCGAAGATTTTCCTTTTCTTCCTTCTGATCGGCTGGCAAATCGGCCTGGCTCAGAGTGATTCGACCAAGCGGAAACATATCATTGGATTTTATTCTCAAGCCAATACGGTCTATGGCGATTTGGCGAAGATCAATGACGTCATCGTGCCGCTCGGTTACCCCCAACTTCGGGATAGTTATGCCGGAGTATCGATTGGCTATTCACTTAGGCGTTCAACTCGAAAGTCTTATATAAATGTCGGGCTCTCGTACCTCACTTCAACGCGGTCAGGCCAAACTGACTTAGCAGCCACAAAAGATGGTGCGCTAAAGAATTGGGAAGTACATGTGAGGGCTAACTATGATTTGATCAAGCACCCCAAATGGTTGATCTATCCTTACCTGGGCGAAGGTTTGGGGTATGGGGAGTTCACTTTATACGATAATATTACCAGGCAATCTTTTGCGACAAGTGTTGCTAATTTCTCTGGCCCAACAACCAAGACTTGGTCATCAATCTATGTTTATATCAATACGGGTATGGGCATTGAAAGAAAGTTTCGCGTTTGGGTCTATGATTTTTATGTTGGAGTTTCTGGGGGCTATCGCCTTTCAACTTCGAATTTTTTTTCCGGCAACTATCCCCCATTTTATCAAAGCGATAGGGCACCCATTAAAATGAGTGGCTTCGAGTGGAATTTTAGGCTTCGATTTGAAATTTGGGATTTAAAAAGATTAAACAGAATGGACGAGCGTTGGGGACAGAAGAATAGAAAATAAAAGAGGTTTCGGTCATCGAATTATTTATTTAAAGGAAAGCAAGTAACTTGCTTTCCCTTTCTGTTTTTAAACCAACCATGAAAAAATATTTTTTAAAACTGTATCAATTCAACGCTTGGGCCAATGAACAAGTAGTAACCAGACTGAAGCGTGAAGATGTAAAGGATGAAAAAATTCTATCCATTTTTGGACATGTGCTAGCGGCTCAATTTCTGTGGTTGCATCGGATCAAAGGACTTACGCCCCCCAACGTAAAATTATGGGGAGAGTATTCGGTTGATACGTTAGAAAAGATGGCGATGGATGCCAACCAACAATGGCTTGATTTTGTCGAAGGCAATGAAACCTTTGACCGGGAGTTGACTTACACGAACTATACCGGAGATTCCTACACTAATAACGTAGAAATTATTATGATGCACCTTGTCAATCATTGCTCTTATCATCGGGCACAGGTAGCCTTGTTACTTCGGCAACAGGGATTCGAGCCCATCAACACCGACTTAATCACCTATGATCGGGTGGTGCGGGGTCAATGGAAAGAGTGACCAAAAACTATTTAAAAGATAAGATTGTTGCTGCTACACTTAAACAAAACATAAAACCATGAGAAAACTATTTTTCTTTGCCTCTCTGATCGCTTCAGCTTCTGCTTTCGCGCAGAAAGACGTAACCGTGTGTCACACATCCGCCACTGATAAGTTTGCCGTGTTTGCCTCCAACAAAAAATTCAATCGCGATCATCCCAGTCCGCTGCCCTATTTGCACGAAAGCCAGGCAGGAGGAAAGATGATTAAGATAAAATGTGCTGATGGCGTAGAGGCAAATGCCTATTTGATCGATGCAAAATCAAAGACGAATAATTGGGTTTTTGTATTTCAAGAATGGTGGGGTTTAAATGATCACATTAAGCGTGAAGCTGATAACTTGTTCAATGACTTAGGCAATGTGAACGTCATTGCACTAGATATGTACGATGGTAAATTGGCGACAGACCCACAGTCAGCCGGCAAGTACATGCAAGAGTTTAAAAAAGAACGTGGTGCCGAAATCGTCAAGGGTGCATTAGCACTTGCCGGACCTGCTGCAAAAGTGGGAACGATTGGTTGGTGCTTCGGTGGAGGTCAATCTATGCAAGCGAGTTTGATCGCAGGAACACAAGCGGCAGCATGTGTTATCTACTACGGTCAACCTGAAGACAATATTGATCGTCTGAAAACCTTGAATTGTGATGTATTGGACATTTGGCCTACTCAAGACAAGTGGATTAACAAAGAATTGACTGAAAAATTTGAAGCCAACATGAAAGCAGCCGGTAAAAATTTGACGGTGAAATCCTATGAAGCTGATCACGCCTTTGCGAATCCAAGCAATCCCAAGCACAACAAAGAAATGGCGACAGACGCGTATAAAAATACGCTGGCATTTTTTAAGGCAAGATTGAAATGACTTGCTGATTCGTTGATTCGTTGATTTGATTTTGTAGAAGGTCCCACTTTCAAATCAACGAATCATCGAATTGTTTAATCAACGAATCAGATCCTACTCCCAAATCACCGTCCCCTCTTTAGCATGATACCAAGTGGGGTATTTTGGCACGTGTATTTTTTCTACTTCGTTTCGTTTCACTTTCATCGTTGGCGTCATCAATCCATTGGGAATGGTCCATTCACCTTGCATCACTACGGCTTTCTCTAGTTTCTCATAAGATTCTAGCCCAGCATTTACGTCTACCAATGAAGCTGCTAAACTTTGTGTTAGATCTTGCTTTGACTTTGCTTTTCCGGCTGCCGATAAAACAGTCAAAGCCAATGGTTGCGGTATACCCATACCCACTACACAGACTTGTTCAATGTCTGGGTTAGTCAATAACTTCATCTCGATCGGAGAGGGTGATACATACTTTCCTTTATCTGTCTTGAACTGATCTTTCACCCGACCCACGATTGTTAAGTAGCCGTTGGCATCAATTTCACCTTTGTCACCCGTTTTCAAATAACCTTCTTCATCAAAAGCTTCGGCTGTTAGCTCAGGCTCTTTGTAATATCCTTTCATGTTAGTTGGCCCCTTCAATCGAAGTTCGCCATCTGGCGCGATTTTTATTTTTAATCCTGAATAAGGAAGACCCACCGATCCAACTTTATTTTTTCCGGGGCGATTGCAATGAGAAACAATGCAATCTTCTGTCATGCCAATGCCCTGCAGAATAGTAATGCCAATGGATTGAAACCAGTTTAACAAGTCGACAGTAATGGGCGCTGCACCCGAGAAAATGTAAATGGTATCGCCCAGTCCCAATTTTTTCCGAATACTCTTTTTTACAATCGAACTGATGATGGGGATAGAAAGCAATCGGCTCAATTTTTTTTGAGGCATTTTCTCCAATATCTTTTCGCGGAACTTTGCCCAAATACGAGGCACTGCGAAGAAAATGCTGGGCTGTGTTTCAAATAGATTTTTGGGAAATGTTTCCAATGACTCAGCAAAAGAAAATTCTCCACCCCGATAGATGCCACACATTTCAATCGCTACCCGCTCTGCAATATGACTCATCGGCAAATAGGAAAAAACTTTTGGGTGCATTGGCACGCCCAGTTCGTCCATGGCCAACTTGGTGCCATCAAAATTTCCCACGGTATGCATCACGCCTTTTGGTTTGCCTGTTGTGCCTGATGTGTACATGATACTCAACAGATCATCACTTGTCCAGTTGGCGACTTGCCCAAGGGGTTGATGACCAGCTACCATTTTTTCCCAAGACTCCTGTTCATTTATTCCATATAACTCGATTCCTATTCGAATCATTGAGGATGGAATGCCATCCTGCTGTGTAGAATAATCATCTAACTTTCCTATAATAATGGCTGCTGATCCACTATGCTCTAGAATTTGTTTAATGGATGGGGCTGTTAATGTGGCATAAAGTGGAACAGAAATATGCCCCGTCATCATGATGGCCAAGTCGGCCATAATCCAATGCGCACAATTCTTTGAGAGTATCGCTATGTTGCTTTTGGGCGGTAGGTTTAACGAGTTTATGCCAGCTGCCAGTTTGCGGGCTTCTTCACCTGCTTGTTGATAGGTCCATGTTCGCCATTGGCCATTGAAGGGTTGGCGGAGGAAGGTGTTGTTGGGCATTTGCTTTTCCCATTTACAAAATTCGGCAAGAGGGCTACTGGTTTCCATAGGTTTACAATCGTTTGAAATACGATTTAGCAATAAATTGACAAAAAGGAAAGGGTTCTTATAACCTCGGTAATTTAATTCCTGACGGTTTCGAACTTAGGGCACCGTTACAGTTGCAGATAAAGTAATCTAGAAATTACTTTTTGTTCGATCATGAAAATTAAAAACGGCCAACGAAAGAGCCAGACTAAACTCATGAGATGTAAAACGGGTGCCAACGGAATTGTTGGAGGGCATTTCGAAAACATAGCCTATGCGGTAGTCCTTAATGTTCATTTGAACCAATAACCCGTACGTATCAAAGTTGCGTGTGAATATCCCAACTGTGTAATTCTCTTCTAAATTCAAATTGAAGTTCAAATCACTTGATAAGGCTCCTTTGGTCGCTTTCAAAAGAACGGAAGGTTTTAGCCGAATTCTATCAGTGAGGTAAACGACATAAGCACCCAACAAATAATAATGCTGGTTGTAGATTTCGATACTTTGTCCACCCATGTCTACACTGGCCTTTGTTAATCGTGGAGCGGACAGCCCTATTAAAAAACGTTCACTTTTTAACATGATGCCAGCTCCAACATTAAATTTCAAGTCATTGATAAAAGCGAAGGCTGGGTCGCCAGCCTGTTTGGGATTAAGTTGCTCGTTGTCGTTGCGGTAATTAGTCAATCCGGTTTGCAAGCCGAAAGAAAATGTTCTTCCTTTTTTCAATTCAATCTTGTAGGAATAGGTAGCATTGTATTGTGTAATTTTTGTTTCCCCAATTTTGTCTTGGACAACGATAATACCGGCACCTACTTTGTTTTGAAAGAATGAAGAGTGCGAACTGAAATTAAGTGTAGTGGGACTTCCATCGAAGCCGGCCCACTGCATTCGATACCCCGCCACTACATTCAATTTGTTGTTGATGCCCGTGTAGGCAGGATTTACCAATATGGGGTTGTTGAGGTACTGGGAATAGAGGGGGTCTTGTTGGGCGTAACTAGCAAGCAACATCGAGGCAAAACTTAAAGTGAACACTATCTTTCTCATGGCGTTGCTCATCTACGTAGTGAAAAATAACCGGTCTTGACGGGAACTCCACTTGCAAAATCTATTCGATAGAAGTAAGTGCCAGTCGGTAATACATCGCCATTTGTGCTAAGGCCTTTGAATGCGATGGTGTTGTTGTTATAGTTTTGGGCGGAGTAAACTTCTTCACCCCAGCGATTGAATATCCTAACTGTGTTTGTTCTCGCCTCTTCCAAAATGGTTACATATTCTAAAAACAATACTTCATTCATGTCATTACCGTTCGGAGAAATGGCATTGTAAACGATGATATCACCGACTACTTTAATAATAAAATCTTGACGGCTACAGTTGTTAGCTTGATCGCAAACTTCAATGGTGATTATATCGTCACCGGCAAACTGAATTCCAGTATAATTAAGAGACAAAACTCCGGCACCATCTATGGCCGCCACCGCCCCACTCGCGGGGGCTTTAAAAATTTTGAGCGAGGTTAAATTCAAATCATTGTCTGCATCCGTGATTAATTCAACCAGGCTTAAGGTGGTGCTTCCGTTGACTTGAACCGTGATCGTTTTATTTTGAATCACAGGGGGGCGGGTATTGTCCGTGGGATCGCAGGGATTAACCGTCACCACTATGGCATCAGATAAAGCGCTCGTGCATCCCAGTGCATCTCGTACAATGAGCGAGTAGCTGCCCGTTTGACCAACTGAAATTTGTTGTGTGGTTGCACCTGTTGACCATACATATCCAAAGCCACCTGGACCGCTGAGAGAAACGGTTTGCCCAACGCAAATGGTTGTTGCTCCCGCTGCGTTGATAATCGGTTTGGCTGGTGCTGGGTTAACAGAGATCACCACTGGATCGGATAAAACACTTGCACATCCTCCTGCATCCGTGACTCGCAATGTATAGCTGCCCGCGGCATTCGCAATGAGTTGTTGAGTAGCAGCCCCGGTAGACCATAAATATGATGTAAACCCACTTGGGCCAACCAAGGTAGTTGATTGACCTTGGCATAGCGTTGTAGTACCTACTACGAATATGGAAGGTTTTGAAGGTGGAGCATTGATGATAATAGCATCAGAAGCAATACTTACGCAGCCATTGACGTCAGCCACTGTAAGCGTATAGGTACCAGCTTGAGTTGGAGAGATTTGTTGGGTAGTTGCACCATTGGACCAGGCGTAGGTAAATCCATTCGGTCCTTTTAGTGTGATCAATTGCCCCGCACATAACAAACTTCCTGTTATTGTAATAGAAGGTTTGGCTGGTGCTGGGTTAACAGAGATCACAACTGGGTCGGATAAAACACTTGTGCATCCTCCGGCATCCGTGACTCGCAATGTATAGCTGCCCGCGGCATTCGCAACGAGCTGTTGAGTAACAGCCCCGTTAGACCATAAATAAGATGTGAACCCACTTGGGCCAACCAATGTAGTTGATTGACCCTGACATAGCGTTGTGGTACCTACTACGAATATGGAAGGTTTTGCAGGTGGAGCATTGATAATGACAGCATCGGAAGCAACGCTTGTACAACCATTGATGTCAGCCACAGTAAGTTTATAGCTACCAGCTTGAGTTGGAGAAATTTGTTGTGTAGTTGCACCATTCGACCAGGAATAATTAAATCCATTCGGTCCTTGTAGTGTTATCAACTGCCCCGCACATAACAAACTTCCAGTTATTGTAATGGTGGGTTTAGCTGGCCTTGCTGAAACAGAGATAGAAGCAGCAGCTGAGGGCACACTTGAACAAGTTCCGTTTCCTACTGTTGCCGTATAGCTTCCAGTGGTGCTCACAGAAATGGTTTGAGTGGTTTCTCCTGTTGACCATAAATAGGTTGAAAAGCCAGCAGGAGCAATCAACGTAATCGAGTTCCCTTGACAAATAGTAACAGTACCAGTTACATTTAGAATGGGAGGCGAAATGCTGATCACTCCTGCCGTGACACTCGTGCGGGCACTTTCACATAAAGTAATAGGGTCGAAAACCGAAACGAAATAATTTGTAGAGACAGAAATACTCGGTGTGGTGAACGATGGCCCGGTAAATAGAATTGTCGATGTACTTGCATCGGCATACCACCTATAGACTTGTGATCCAGTTGCTCCGGCAGTCGCGTTTAACAAGACCGTTCCACTATTACAGCGACTGGCGTTTGGCGCAGTTGGCGCAGATGGTGGTGTGCAAGCCAGCACACTAAAATTGGTTGTTTCAACAGTACTCCAAATTCCATTTGCATCTTTCACTCGCAAACCTAATTTGTGAGCCCCGCTTGTAACTCCTGTAATCGAAATGGGAAAAATCTGATTGATGGTGGGCCCAGTAGGTGTAACGGTGAGTGCGGTGCCGTTGTCTTCTCCGGGGTCGGTATCAATATAATATTCAGCAGCCACGATATCACCCACGGTTGCATTAATAGGCGAAACATAAAATCCACGGCTTTCGAAAATTCCCCACTTGCCGTCAGCACCCTTGGTACGGACCGCCAGAAAATGAAAGCCTGTTGATAATCCAGTGATGGGAATGGTTGCCGTAAAGTTAGTAGTAGCGCCTGGTGTGATGGGAATAGAAATTCCATTTCCGTTTCCGGGATCAGTATCAAAAAAATATTCTGCTTTGGTAATATTTTGAGCATCCGTGGTTGAGCCCGTCACATAAAATCCACGGCTTTCAAAAATCCCCCACTTGCCGTTCGCGCCTTTTGTGCGGATTGCTAAAAAGTGAAAACCAGGTTGTAATCCTGTAGCCGGAAGACTGACTGAAAAATTAGAGGTTGCCCCCGCGGTAATGGAGATAGGGGTTCCATTTCCGTTACCGGGATCGGCATCAAAAAAGTATTCGGCAGCCACCAGGTTGGGAACATCGCTGGTAGATGCTGTTATGTAAAATCCGCGGCCTTCAAATATCCCCCACTTTCCATCAGCTCCTTTTGTGCGGATTGCTAAAAAGTGAAACCCGGCTCCGAGACTTGCAGTGGGAATACTTACTGTAAAATTTGTTGTGGCTCCTGCCGTAACCGAAATGGGGGTGCCGCTTCCTTGACCCGGATCTGTGTCAAAGAAATATTCGGCAGCAGTAATATTTGCAACATCGGTAGTAGAGGCTGTAATGTAAAACCCACGGGCTTCAAATTGACTCCACAACCCACCGCTTTCTTTCAGGCGAATGGCTAACTGATGAAAACCCTGACTGAGCGAGGCAGTAGAAATACTCGTTGTGAAAGTAACATCTCCTCCCGTGGGTGTAAACGAAATCAGCGTTCCATTGCCCGCTCCGGGATCTGTATCAAAAAAATATTCTGCCCTTACTACGCTCTGTGAAAAACTAGGAATAGAAGTTCCGGAAAGAAAAATAAAAAGTACAAGGGTCCACAGTCCACGGTCAATGGACGACTTTGGACAAAGTTTGCAAACAAAACGGGAAGTACTAGATAGCATTTAATTGCTCTTCCGTGCATCCACCGTCACACTTAGATTTCCCCCGGGTGTTACGGTAGGTGTGGTGATGTTCATGCTGAAGATGCGTGGCACGCGGCTGTTACGGCTGTTGGTCCAGTTTAAACTTCCGGTAGCATCAAAGAGCAACCCCATGTCTTTGCCATCGCTACCCGAATTATTGGCAGCCCCACTGGCGATTGTGAAGTTTAGATTCGGAGATGAGTTTCCGTTGTTGATGGTTGTTTGATCCACCATTCCGGGACTTGTGTTGGCCAAGTTGCCTCCGCCATCTACGTTGCTATTTATTGCCCAGGGGGTAGCGTTCGAAGTTGCATTGGAAGAATTTAAAGTAATGTTATTAGTAATGTTATTAGTGAAGGTGCTGAAGCTGACGTTATTCCCCACATTGGCTTGATTGAAAATGTTATTGGAAAAAGTAAGGAAGCGGCTGGAAAAGAATACGGAGGCGGTTCCACCACCACTATTATTGTTGCTCGTGAAAAGATTGTGGTCGAATCGTACGTTTACACTATTGGTAAGTGAATTGATCTGTGTGCTGATGAAGCCAATCGAAAAGTAGAAGTAGTTGTTTTGAAAGAGAAAATTCTGATAGGTAAGACTACCAGAAAAGTTTAACGTATTATAGAAAATACACCCTTCCATCAAAAAACCACTTGATGCCAAATCCCATGTAACCGGAAAATTAAATTGACATCTTATGAGTCGAACATTATTGACACCAATATCACCGCCCACATTCAAAGCTGAGGCACGAACGTTGGAATTAAAAATAAGGCCTTGAAGTTCAGAACCATCCGGGCTTCCTCCGGCTGGAGAATTTCGAAAGATGGCTCCGTCAACTGTTGCCGTAAGTGGAAGATTTTTATCCGGGCTCCAGCCAGGGCCAATTACCGTTATCTTTTTATCTTGAATTGTGAAAATGGCATAGCTGTTGGGGCTGCCATATACATACACTGTGTCACTATCGGCACTGGCATCAATGGCAGCTTGTATTGTAGTAAACTGACCGATGGTTGCCGGGTTGCTGCTCACCGTGCGCACGGTTGAGAAGGCACTGATGGTTGCTATCAATCCTACCACTAAGAAGAAGACTTTTTTCATATTTTTTACTAGTTAAGTGAAAATGCACTTTATAAATTTAAATATACACTTGTTCTAAACCAAGATCAATATCTGATAACCATGAATTAGTTGATCAAAAAATACCTGAAAACAGATAGAAGGCGGAACGGAACAATCCGTAATTTTATAGACGGATGAAATGGCGCACACTGTATTTTGCCTTAGCGGGGATGATTTGATGTAGTTAATTTTTAGTAGCCCAAGATAAATCCAAAATCTATACCAATAGTCTATTGAATATGGCTTACCGTGCCAGTTCCGATAGCAATTCAATATGAGCATTTACTCGACTACAGCGCCACTTTTACGAAAAAGGAAATTTTGACTCAACGCTTAAGTATGCAAAGCTGGCGTTACCCATATTGAATTGAATGGGAAGTCAAAAAACGCTGTTGCACCTATGGTATCGTCTGGGCATGACCTACACGAATCTCCAAATTTATGACAGTGCTTCCTCCTATTTGGAAAAGACGTTGACTTCTCCCACAATTGCGAGAGATACATTGCAACTAGTAATCTGTTTGGATGCTTTAGCAACATTGCGCAGCTACCAAACCGACTATGCGGCTTCCGTTGAGTATTCCTTACAAGCGGTTATGTTAATTGATCAATCGCGCGTTGTTAACATCAAAAACGTACTGCCACAAAATTATGGCCGAGTGGCCTATAATTTCGTCAATGAAAAACAGTATGCTAAAGCCATCGACTATGGAAAAAAAGGACTAATACTAAGATAATATTCAAGCGAAGAGAGGCATCGCACGATGTTGTTTTTGCGTATCTCGAAACAGGCGGTTTAAACACGATTAAAATTTATCTAGACTCAGCAATCAGATTAAGTAATTTGATTGATAACGAGATGATAGCTGCTATGGTAGCAAACAACTTAGGGCTTTACTACTAAAAAATAAATGATAGTGAGAGAGCATACATGGCTTACTTAAAATCTTATCAGCTCAATAAAAAAGGTAATCATAGACTTTTGCAAAGTGAGGCCGGGGACAACATGGCAAATATTCTATTCAAAAAAGGAAACTATATGTTGTCAGAAAAGTATGCGCTGGAAGCCAATTCAATAGAAAGGGAATTGAAACTTTATCATGTTTTCGCCAGCACATTTTCTGTGCTACAGAGTTTCTCAGGATGAAAAGCTGATTTTAAAAACGCGGTGTTCTATGCCGAATAGAACAAAATTTATGCTGATAATGCTATTAATCAAGAAACGCAGCATATTACGCTGACACTTGAATCAACGTATCAACATCAAAAAAGCGAGAGAGAAATCGCGTCCCTAACCGCAGCTAACATCAGAAATGAACTAGAAGTTAGCAGAGGAAATCAACTATTACGTATTTACTTTTGAATTATCTAGTTGGTAGTTGGCAATGCCGGCCTGCAAACCGAAAGACAAAATTTTGCTATCCGTTAGATTGATGCGGTAGCTATAGCTCCCAAATATTTCATTGATGGTGCTGTTCCCGATTTGGTCCGAGATAACCATTAGCCCCGCACCCATCTTATTGTCGTGGGGGGAAATGTGCGAGTTGAAATTGATGGTCTTCGGGCTGCCTTCAAAGCCTGCCCATTGGCTGCGATAGCCCAACGAAAAATTAAGGTTGTTGGTAAGGCCGGCATAGGCCGGATTGAGCACAAATGGGTTGTTGAGGTATTGCGAATAGAGCGGGTCTTGCTGCGCTTTCGCGGAAAGACTTAGTAACACCAACAGGGTAG
The DNA here is from genome assembly GCA_020403045.1 of Cytophagales bacterium. Taxonomy (GTDB): domain Bacteria; phylum Bacteroidota; class Bacteroidia; order Cytophagales; family Cyclobacteriaceae; genus ELB16-189. The sequence goes on along the minus strand of JADBYK010000025.1, from coordinate 75,802 downwards.
CGATGGATAGTTTCATATTCCAAATATCGCTTATCGTCCGCCCTCTTGAAATCACATGATCATTTGAGAGCGAATCCATTTCAAGACTGTTTTTTGGCATTCATAGCCGTTACTACTTTAATGAAATAAAGCCCGTCAAGGTTTTGCCGGCATCGGCCGGTACGATTTTATAGAAGTAGGTGCCGCTGGAAATTTTGTTTCCTCCCGAGGTAAGTCCGGCAAACACGCGTGTTTTATTATCATAATCCGAAATGGAAAACACCTCATCGCCCCATCGGTTGTAGATGCTCACTTGGCTGTTTGGCGATATCGATTTGATGAATTGCAAAGCCAAAAATTCGTTTTTGCCATCGCCATTGGGCGATACAGCGTTATACACCAGAATCTGACCGGCTACTTCTATAGTAAACTTTTGTTTTGGACAGTTAGCCGGCAGATCGCAGGCGCGAATTTTGAACGTTTCGTTGCCTGAGAAAACAACACCCTTGTAGTTTATCGTGAGAATGCCCTTGCTAATGGTAGTTTGCGCTCCCCTTGCGGGCGGAATAGCAATCTGAATAGAGTTAGTGTTTTGCCCACATCTGATAAAGCTATTTTATAAAAAAATGCCACTGGGAATTTTACCTCCGCTTGTGTTGGGTCTAGCAAATTACGGTTCCTACTTCCTAAAATTCACCCTTCCAAAATCCGCACCAAGTCATCATTCACATAATAGACTTCTTTGCCATCTTTTTTTGGTGTCAATATTTTAGCCTTTTCTAACTCGCTCATGTATTTCGTTAATGTAGTGCGTGAGGTGGTTTGCATTGCCTGGCCGATTGTTTTAAATCGGCAATAGGGTTGGCTGAAGATAGCCTCGTTTACTTCTCTGTTATACCACTTGATTTTCGACTTGCCATGTTCGAGAGTGGCGCCCATTTGCTGTACAATATCGTTGATCAATGAGTTGGTGAGCACCGATGTTTTTTCCACGGCATCGAGCATATATAAAACCCATGGTGTCCATTCACCTCGGGTAGTCACGGCACCCAGCTTGTAATAGTAATCTTCTTTGTGTTGAATAATGTATTTCGACAGGTATAATACCGGCTTAGCGAGTAAGCCCTTGTCAATGAGATAAAGTAAATTCATAATGCGCCCCGTCCTTCCATTGCCATCCTGAAAAGGATGTATCGCTTCGAACTGATAATGGGCTACACACATTTTGATTAGTGGATCGGTGGTGTCATTCACATCATCGTTGAGGTATTGCTTCAGGTTGTTGAGTAAGGTAAGCAGGAGTTGCTCACCCCGCGGAGGTGTGTAAACAACTTCGCCAGGTCTGAATTCGCTTTCACCTCTTTTGATAACCACCTGCGCCTGTGGTGGCCTTATCCCCGCATTTGTACTTTTGATTTTTTGAAAAATGGAGATGAGTAATTCAAGATTTATTTCGTTAGCACTTAGCAATTGGTTGTAACCATTCCAAAGTGCCTCGCTGTACTTAAGCACTTCTTTGGTAGCCACGTTAGCCCGTGCCTCTTTGGTAGTATCAGAAATTGCTTTGTAGAGTTCGTCTTCGGTTGTAAAAATGTTTTCAATGGCGGTTGATGTTTTGGCTTCTTGCAAGGCAATGGTGTTTACCAGCATCAATGGGTTAGGCAAACGAAGCACGTTGCTATTCACCATCGCCAAAGCCCGCGAAGCGCTTACTAACTTTTTAAGTATTTGCGGATCATTTTCTAACTGGATGCCAGGTGGAAGTAATGGAAGCTGGTTAAAAGGTTGGTTTCGGTCAAAAGCTTCCATATTTATATGTTCATATTTGTTGTAAACCTGAACATGATACGAAAATGCGCTCAAAAATAGAGATTGACAAGACAACGTGTCCATTTATTTGTAAAAAATGGACACGTTAATTAGATTCGTCCAGTCAGTGAATGATTCAAATTACACTCATTATTAGTCGATCTTATAAAACTGATCATGAATTAGCCTTTATTGATGTACATCTCAATGTGTGGGTAAGCCGGAATAAATCTTTTTACCTTGTAGGCGTTTTAAGAACCTAAGATGCCCGAAAAAAAGCTCTTCCTCCTCGATGCCTACGCATTAATTTACCGTGCCCATTTTGCGTTTACCAAAAACCCACGTATCAACTCCAAGGGAATTAATACCTCTGTTCCTTTTGGATTTACCAATACATTGCTTGAAGTGTTGCAAAAGCAAAAGCCCACACACATAGCGGTTGCCTTTGATACCTCTGCCAAAACTTTCCGCGATGAGATTTTTACCGAGTACAAAGCCACCCGGCAAGAAACGCCCGAAGATATTCGAGCAGGTGTACCTAAAGTAAAGGACATTATCCGAGGCTTCAACATCCCTATTTTGGAAATGGATGGCTACGAAGCGGATGACATCATCGGCACCATTGCCAAGAAGGCCGAACGAGAAGGGTTCACCGTGTACATGATGACGCCTGACAAAGACTTTGGTCAATTAGTCACCGACAAAATTTTGCTGTACAAACCAGCCTACATGGGCAACTCGGTAGATATTCTCGGCCCAAAAGAGGTGTGTGAAAAGTGGGACATTGAAAATGTTTCGCAAGTGATCGATATCCTGGGATTGCAGGGAGATACCTCCGATAATATTCCGGGAATACCTGGTGTAGGGCCCAAAACGGCAGCCGAACTTCTGAAGCAATACAAGAGTGTAGAGAACATTATTGCACATGCCAGCGAACTGAAAGGAAAATTGAAAGAACGCGTAGAACAGTTTGGCGAACAAGCTACCTTATCAAAAAAATTAGCCACCATTATTTTAGATGTTCCTGTAGAGTGGAATGAAAAGGACCTTGAGTATTCTGGCCCGGATGCTGAAAAACTAAAGCCGATTATCGAAGACTTAGAGTTTAAGACCATGGCACCCCGGATTTTTGCGACAGCAGCTGGAACCTCGGTTGTCAGCACGCCAGCGGCAGTTGCTAAACCGGCACAGCTTTCCATGTTTGGGGGGGAGGAGACACCAGCTGTTGTCGTTGAAGAGACTGAAAAAAAAGTCCTCGATCAATCTTCGGTCAACTACAAAAAACTCAATGAAGAGGAAGCAGCTCAGCTAGCTGCAAGGCTTAGAGGACAGAAAGAATTTTCGTTTGAAGTACTCACCGATCAGGCAGATCATTTTGATTTTGCGATAACGGGGTTGCTCATTTCGCCATCACCTACCGAAGCCTTTGAACTTGAACAAAAATTTGTTTCTGTATTTCGCGAGGTGTTTGCAGACGAGGCCATCGTTAAAGTAGGCCATAATATTAAGTTACCAATTCTTGCCCTAAAAAAGACTGGTATCGAAGTGAAAGGCACCCTCTTCGATACGATGCTTGCTCATTATTTGATTGAGCCGGAAGCTTCACACGATTTGGGAATCATTTGCAATCAATACCTGGGGTATCAACTATCACCCGAAACAGAAGCACAAGCACGCTTTGAACGTGTAGATCAAACGCTTCAATTGAAAATAAAATTGCAAAAGGAGTTAGAGAAGCGAGGTCACTCGCGCCTGATGCGTGATGTGGAGATGCCATTGTTACACGTGCTGGTCGCAATGGAGTTTGAAGGAGTGGCTTTAGATGAACAAGCCCTTCTACTGATGTCAGATGCGTTGAGAAAAGATAGCGAAAAAGTACAGAAGGAAATATATGAAATAGCCGGGCAGGAATTTAACATTGGCTCGCCCAAGCAACTAGGCGAAATCTTGTTCGACAAGATGAAGCTGATGGATAAAACCAAAAAGACAAAAACGGGTCAGTATGCAACTGGCGAAGAGGTTTTGTCTAAGTTGGCTGATGAACACGAAATCGCCAAGAAGATATTGGATTACCGTGAATATGAAAAGCTAAGATCAACCTACGTGGATGCACTGCCAAAAATGGTAAGTCAATTCGATCACCGGGTACATACAGATTACCGACAGGCAGTCGCTGCAACGGGCAGGCTAAGTTCTAACAATCCGAACTTGCAAAACATTCCTATTCGCACAGAAAAGGGAAGACAAATACGCAGTGCCTTTGTGCCACGCAGCAAAGATTTTCTTTTCATGTCTGCCGATTATTCGCAAATCGAATTGCGCATCGCTGCCTCTTTTGCCAAAGACGAAACGATGATTGAAGCATTTCGACTAGGAAGAGACATTCACACCACAACCGCTGCTAAAGTCTTCAAAGTGGAAATTGACAAAGTGACACCTGATATGAGGCGTAAGGCAAAAGAAGTGAACTTTGGAATTTTATACGGCAGTACGGCATTTGGCTTGGCGCAGAATCTCAATATCTCCAGAACGGAAGCGGCTGAAATCATAGAATCATATTTTAAAGAGTTTGCTGCCATCAAGCGATATATGGACGATAGTATCAACCTGGCTCGCGAAAAAGAATATGTAGAAACCATTTTAGGAAGAAGAAGATACTTGCGCGACATTAACTCACGCAACATTTCTACTCGTGGGTTTGCCGAGCGCAATGCTATCAATGCACCCATTCAAGGTAGTGCCGCAGACATTATCAAAATTGCCATGATCAATATTCATCGTTGGCTACAAAAAGAAAAGCTACAAACGAAAATGATTTTGCAGGTGCATGATGAATTAGTGTTCGACCTTCATCAAGACGAGATTGAAATCGTTAAGCCCAAGATCAAAGAACTCATGAAATCTGCCGTAATTTTGGATGTGCCTATGGAGGTGGAGGTTGGGGTAGGGAAGAATTGGCTGGAGGCGCATTAAAAATTTCGCAATCGGTTTAATCGTCTCAATTTTTGAAAAAGTTACATTGCCGGATTTTCATCAACGCGATGAACTAGCTTTGTATCTTAGTTAAAATACGATTTAATGAACCCAACACAACTTCTTGGCCTTTCGGCTGGTGCGTTCACCACCATTGCATTTCTTCCTCAAGTACTCAAGACATGGAAGAGTCGCTCTGCCAAAGATTTATCGCTCGGTATGTTTTCGCTTTTCTGTTTAGGTGTAGCGATGTGGTTAGCCTATGGTATTTTGGTAAACGATGTACCTGTGATTGTTGCCAATTTGCTCACACTAATTTTGGCCGGGATCTTATTGTTCTTTAAACTTCGATTTAAGAATTAGATTTGTGTCTTTGTGCCTCAGTGGTAAAATTTCACCACTAAGGCACGAAGGCACAAGCACTTTAGGAGAAAATCAAAATTTCACACGCAGTGTACCAAAAATATTTCTTCCAGGTGCATTGATACCAGACGCAAACGTACGGTATTGAATATCCATTAAATTATCAATACCTGCTTGCACGGCAAAGATCTTGTTAATCTCATAAGAGCCGCGAAGATTAATGGTGTACCATCCTGGCATGCCGGTAGGTGTTGCATATTGAAGATTATCTTCTCCACTATTACTGTAGTCACCCAAACTCTTTTCTAAACTGAAACTTAGAAAAGCTTCTGTTCGAACTTTTTTAGTTGCGTAGAGTATTCCTCCTCTTCCAAACGCGGGAGCAATATGATCCAAAGGTGTTTCGGTGCTACCAGAATTTGAAACGCGTCCATAGGTAAAGTTATAGGAACCTGTCAGCGAAAGTTTCGGGGTAAAGTCAAATCTTCCACCAACAGTATAGCCATATAAATATGCTTCTGCTGCATTTTGACTTGTAAATACATTGGCGGGAAATCCGTTGTAGTTGATGGTAGATTGGCCGTTGTACGTGGAAGGCCTGACGACTATCGCGTCCAGGAATTTTGTATAAAACCCAACAGCTTCCAATCGCGCCTTAGCGCCAAAGAAACGAGTCACGGCTAAGTCCGCATTGATGGTCCGTTCCGGCCCTAAGTCTGAATTTGGCAACACGAGTGTGCCTGCAGAAGTTGACGTGCCGGTTTGCGTATCAAAGACTTTTGTAAGATCATCAAAGTTAGGCACCCTGAAACCGGTGCTTCCCATTAATGAGAATTTCCACGAAGTAGGTGTATAAACTAACCCTAGGTTTCCACTCGCGTAGGTGTTTTCCTGGCTAATTCTTTTAAAGGGAAATGCAAAAAACTGTTGGCTATTAAAACTGGAGAAAAGGGTGCTATACCCAAAACGAATACCATCATTCACATAAAGATTTTCGGCCAGTTCTTTTGTGTGTGTAATGTAAAGCGCATATAAACCCATTACGTTGTCTCCGTCAGGATAGCGTGTATTGATGGACGCAAAGGATTGATTGGTGATATTTGTACGAGTGGCCGTTGAATTCAACACATTATATTGTCCATCAAATCCGTACCTGATTTTATGTCCTTTGATTTCTTTGTTAAAGTCAATGTTTAATCCATACACACTGATTTTCTCAACTCGGCTGTCCCTATTATTGCTATTGAAATTTCTGGTAATCCTGCTTTCTTCAACATCTTGATAGCTCGCAGTGGCAGTTAGCCCATCTGCCCATTTTCCTAAATCTGTCACCTTAATGGAATAGCTTCCCATAAACCGTTTTTCAGGACCGTAATTCCATTCAGCAGTTCGCAAGCCAAGCCCATTTGTACCGGTGTCGGTAAGACGATCGTAACGAGGTATGTTGGTTGAGCTGGAATATTGAAAATTTAAATGATGGGATACCCGATCACTTCCTTTATAAAGAAATTTTTGAAGTAAATCCCATTGCCGATATCCGCTGAATTTTTGTATCAATGGGTCTGCATTATCGACCAACAAATCAGCTGAATTGTCTGGCGCGCGCACCACATATTGATTGCGCAAACCAAAGGGCTGATCAAGATTAGGATTTTTTTCTTTGCCCATTCGGAGATCCCCAAAATCACTTAGCGTAAAGGAAGTAAATGATCCCAATCGATTATCGGCAACGTTCAAATCAAAATGGAATGTCTTTTCATCATTGACAGAGCCAAGTCGAACAAAGCTTTCGCCAGAGGTATTTGTTTTGCCATCAACAGTTGACAACTGCGGATTGCGTGTGTAGAAATGAATCACACCACCTAACGCATCACTTCCGTATACCGTAGAGGAAGGGCCAAATAAGATTTCAGCATGATCTAAGTTGTTGTTGTCCACTCGTAACACATTTTGTAAATGCCCTGCGCGATAAATGGCGTTGTTCATCCGCACTCCGTCAACAACTAACAAAACACGACTGGCCTCGAAGCCTCGCATGATGGGGCTTCCGCCACCTTGCTGGCTACGTTGCATAGCTACCATGCCCGTATTTTGTAAAAGGTCGGCCGTTGTTTGCGAGTTAAGAGACTTTATTACCGATGGGCGAATCATGTATACCTGCTGGGCTACTTCTCTTCGTTGCTCCGGAATCTTGTTGGCAGAAATGACAACTTCTGTCAAGTAGGAAGTCTTTAGTGTATCACTTTCTTCATTTTCCGAATACTGTGCTTTTGCGGAAAAGCATACAAATACAATTATGAGTGTATAAAAAATCTTCATAAACTTTACGGTTAGAATAAAATAGAAAAATCACCGATGGCGTACTTGCCATGGTAAAAACTAAACACAGAAGATAATTTCAGCCTCTAGGTGGGGGGGTACCGGTGGAGAGATAAAAGGCGGAGTACATCATTGGGTAAACTGGCGAAATAGTTTCTGCCAGTTCGCTGGTGAAGCAAAATTTAGCTTGGGGCGAAATGAAAACCAATGAGAAAAATTGAAACAATTGCGCAGGCACAGGCTTTTTATCGGATGAAGAACGCTTTACCACTTCCTCCAAAAACCCAAGCAAGTTGTCCTCCGCGCCATCGTGCAAGGCATAGACAAAATAAATTCCTTCCTTCACTTCCACCCGGGCAATGTCATACATTCTACCATTCAACTCCAATTCATCCTCTTCTTGCAGTGATTTTTGGTATTCTGATTTTGTTAGCCGCATCAATTCTAGCTGATGGTCAGGAGTGGACTTCAATAGCTGCTTCATCTCTTGCCGAATAGCCATCAGCCGCACACCAAAATAGGTGTATACTCCCGCAAAATGCAGTAAGAAGAGACACACAAAAGCAATCGCGAATAGTTTTTTCATTGCTGGATCGGCAATCTAAGTAAAATTGGCAAAAAAACGGGCGATTTGTTGACGGATGGGGCAGACACAAATTCTCGAACGACTTTGCGCCTTTGCGTGAAAAATTCTAATTTACAGAATGACTGAGCTATTCTATACTGAAAAACTAAAAGTACTTCTTCCCCAATACGAAGATTTCTTAAAGACGGACGTGTACCCGATCGAACTCGGAATGATCACCAAACCGTTTCGGCAATCCCTGCCAATAATCAAAGTCTTACGGGAAAAGGCAAAGGCCAGGAAGCTATTTGCACCCCATTTATCACCGGACGAAGGTGGCGTAGGGTTGAATTTAATGGAGTTTGCACAAGTGAGTGAGGTGTTAGGCACTTCTCCCCTAGGTCATTTGATTTTTAATTGCAACGCCCCCGATATAGGCAACATGGAGCTGATGCATCAGTTTGCTTCCGCTGAATTGAAAAAGAAGTATTTGCACCCGCTTATGAACGGAGAGATTCGTTCTTGCTTTGCAATGACTGAGCCTGAGTTTGCCGGTTCTAATCCTGTGAATATGGCGACCACAGCGCAACGGGAAGGGAACCAATATGTACTCAATGGGCACAAATGGTTTACCACCGCAGCCGATGGCGCCAACTTTACGATTGTGATGGCGGTGACGGATGCACAAAATGTAAATCCGTACCTCCGTGCAAGTATGATTTTAGTTCCGCTAGATAATCCGGGCTATCAGCTGGTTCGCAACATCTCCATTATGGGAGAGGCGGGCGAGGATTATTTCAGTCACGCGGAAGTGCGTTTTACCAATTGCAAAGTTCCCATCGAAAACTTGATCGGTCAGGAGGGGCAAGGTTTTGCATTGGCCCAAGCGAGATTGGGGCCGGGGCGTATTCATCATTGCATGCGATGGATCGGCATTTGTGAACGGGCATTTGATTTAATGTGTAACCGGGCGGCCACCCGAAAATTAAGCGATCACAAATTTCTCGGCCAACAACAAATTGTTCAGGCATGGATCGCGGAATGTCGTGCAAATATAAACGCGGCACGACTGATGGTTTTGCACACGGCTTACAAAATGGAAAAAGAGGGCGCAAAAGCAGCCAAAGAAGAAATCTCAACCATTAAATTTTTCGTGGCAGATGTACTGATGAAAACGCTGGACAAAGCTATCCAAGTGCATGGCGCACTCGGCATTACGGATGATACGCTTCTTTCATTTTGGTATCGCCATGAGCGGGGAGCCAGAATTTACGATGGCCCGGATGAAGTCCACAAGGTGTCGTTGGCGAAGGCGATATTGAAGGGGTATGGGATGATTAGTTAATTTTCAAACAACTGTTTTGGTAGGCCTGTTTGCCGAATAATGGATTGGAGTGTACCAATTCTAATTTCTTTGTGGTCGGGGACAGGAACTGTGATAGTCGAATTCATCGTCTTCAATTGCATAATGATGTGGCTTCCTTTTTGACGGACTTGTAGAAACCCGTTTGACGCAAGAATTCTGCAAACTTCGCGTCCCGATAAAACCCTTAACTTAGCCAATGGCAACTTCCATACGTGTCACAAAAACTTCCTCGTGCAGTCGTTGTTTCACTTCAGTGGTAGAAGCCGTTTCAAAAAAGAGCTCGACAGCCTCTTTCAAGTTGGTGGAAGCTTCTTCTATCGTATTGCCTTGGCTAGCTATGTCAAGTTCGGGGCAAAACGACACATATCCATCGCCTTCCTTTTCAATTACAGCAGTGAACTGAAATTTTTTGTTCATTAATCAAAGGTAGCAATTAAATTACGTTCAATTCAAAGTTTCTAACTTTACGTAAATGCTCGACCAACCCTCTTCCATCCGCGCTGGCGAAGAACTAAATCAAGAAAAGCTAGCTACTTATTTGAATGAGCATGGCATTGCCAAAGAAATTTCCATTCAACAGTTTCCCAACGGCTATTCCAATCTCACGTACTTAATCAAAACTGAAGAAGAAGAGTACATTTTGCGCAGGCCTCCTTTTGGTGCCAACATCAAATCAGCACACGACATGGAGCGTGAGTTTAATGTGCTGTCGTCTTTGCAGAAAGCAGGGTTTACCAAAGTGCCCGAGCCCATTTTGTTTTGTGCGGATGAAAGCGTGATGGGCACTAAATTTTATTTGATGAAACGTGTAAACGGAGTGATCCTTCGCAATCGAGTACCCAAAGGAATGACAATCGCGCCATCTACATTCAACCAACTTTCTAAATCAGCTATTGATCAACTGGTGCAGCTTCATCAACTCGACATAAAATCTACCGGCCTCGATCAACTGGGAAAACCGGAAGGCTATGTCCAACGTCAGGTAGAAGGGTGGACAAAACGCTACGTAAACGCGCAGACTGATGACATTGCAGCCATGAATGAAGCCGCGGAGTGGATGCAGAAAAATATTCCAACGTCTGCCAAAGCCTCATTCATTCATAATGATTACAAATATGACAACCTTGTTCTTAATCCTGATAACCTAACAGAGATCAAAGCTATTTTAGATTGGGAGATGGCCACCGTGGGCGATCCGCTGATGGATTTAGGAACTACACTCGCGTATTGGGCGGAGGCAAATGACTCCGATGCATTGAAGCCGTTCAATCTAACCTGGATGCCCGGGAACATGACGCGAAATGAAATGGCGAATTATTATGCAGAGAAATCTCAAACCAGTATTGACGACATTGTCTTCTACTATGTTTTTGGTAGTTTTAAAGTAGGTGTGATTTGCCAACAGATTTATCACCGCTACAAACAAGGCTACACGCAAGATCCACGATTTGCTTCGCTGATTTATTTGATCAAAGCGTGTGGTGAGAATGCAAGGAGAGCAATTTTTAATTCGTTAATTTGACAATTCGTTAATTAACTCAAATAAAACAAATCACCGAATCAACACATCATCGAATCAGTTATGCAAGAAATAAAGAACGTGCTCATCCTTGGAGCAGGAACACTCGGAAGCAGAATTGGCCTGCAGGCAGCCATCTCGAATTATTCAGTTACGGTCTACGACATCCACGAAAGTGCATTGGAACAATCTCTTAACGTGATGCACAAAGTGTTGAAGTATGCTGTGAAGATGGGAATGATTAAGGAAGAAGATAAGCCATCGATCTTGACAAGAATAAAATTTACCACGAACCCACAAGAGGCCGTAGAAGAGGCTGATATCATTAGTGAAAGTGTCACAGAGAATCCCGCGATCAAAGAAAAAGTGTGGAAGCAATTCGGAGAGTTGGCGCCTGCCAAAACAATCTTCACGACCAACACTTCTTATTTGTTGCCTTCACAATTTGCGGCCATTTCCGGCCGACCAGAAAAGTTTTGCGCGTTTCATTTCCATGATGTCTTTACCGCTCGTGTGGTGGATATTATGCCGCACCCGGGCACTCATCCTGATTTGATTGCATTGCTTTTTGATTTTGGAAAGAAGCTAAATCAGGTACCCGTTCTTGTAAAAAAAGAATCACCCGGCTATATATTTAATTTTATGCTGATGGCGTTGATTGGCGCAGCCGGTAGATTGAAGACGAAGGAAATTGGAAGTATAGAAGACATCGATAAATCGTGGATGGTAAACTTCAATATGCCGATGGGACCCTTTGGTATTTTAGATAATATCGGGCTAGATACGGCCTGGCACGTGACCAAGGATCGGGAAGATCACGCCTCTAAAGACTTTGCCGCCTTGCTGAAAATGTATGTAGATCAAGGAAAATTGGGCGAGAAATCGGGTGAAGGTTTTTATCGTTACCCAAATCCAGCCTATAAAGACGTAGATTTTTTGACAAAATAGTTACCTTCATATTTGGTTGATCAAAATCATCATAAATAGGTAGTTGACCTATGCGCGTTTTACCGTTAATATTATTCTGGTCGTTGCTTTTGTATTCCTGCAAAGAAGTAACCTTCACCGAGCCGCAGCCGAAAGGCATCGCTTCGTTGAAAGAAGTTCCCATGAAGTTGCGAGGCACGTATCAGACGGTAGATGAAACTACCGGACAATTTTCTGACACACTGATCATCGAATCCTGGGGCTACCATTTCAAGGACAAGAATGAAAAAGATTGGCTTACACGCGGCACCATAAGCGATACGCTTGTTATCAAGTTTTACCAGAACTATTACTTTATCAACTTTAAGACCCAAGGCCAATGGGTGCTCCGATTGATTCAGCAAGAACCATCTGGAGCTATTCGGTTTTTATCAATCGATTTGCGAGACGAGAAAAAGCGAAAAGAAATTTTGAAAAAACTAAAACACAAAATTTCTTTTACCGAAGTGCACACGAAAGAAGATGATATCTTCTATCAAATTAATCCTACGCCAGCGCAACTGATGATGTTGATTAAGGAAGGCTATTTTACCGGAGATAAACTCCAAAAAATAAAATAGTTTGTGTTGGAATCGGTGCAATTACCCCCCCCCAAAAAAAAATAGCCATTACAAGTCATCACAACAATAAAACTTGTGTCAGGTTCAGCCGGTCGAAACGTAATGAATCCCAAATTATGCATTAGCGTAACTTGCACTTCAAGCAGACGAAAGCGAAGCTGTGTTAGGGTTAACCCTGACAAAAAATCCTTTGCAAAAGGATTTTTCGCCAATTAAGCAATAAAAATTTCCTCTTGCTTAATTCGGATTAGTCGATAATTGCCTCTGCTTCCATCTCAAGAAGATATTCATCTCCGATCAATTCAGCTTTTATCATGGTATTCGATGGTTGTATCTCGTTGAATCGCTCACCATGCACCCGTGCGATAGCTTCCCAATCAGACAGATTTTTAATATAAATGCGTGTGCGAACTACCTGCTGCAATGTTCCACCGAGAGATTGAATCGCTCCGTCCAACTTGTCGATAACAAAATTCATTTGGGCTTCCGGATTGTTTCCTCCTATTAGTTTAGATCCATGGGTAGCTGTGGAACCAGAAACAAAAATGTGATTTCCTTTTCTTACTGCTCTGCTGAAGCCTGCTATTTCTTCCCAACTTGTTCCGCTCAATGCTTTTACTCGGCCATCACTTCCTGAATGACAAGCATAAGGTGAAGGCACAGCATCAACGTGATGACTCAGATCGCCCGAGGCGGTCAGAAAAGGAGGCTTACGATATTCGTCTCCGCAGTCGCCCGGGATCTTAGTCATTTGATCCATTGCTCCTTTCACTATTTTTTTATTCTCATCATCTAAAGAAAATGTTAACAGTTTTTTATTTTCTTCAATGTGCTCACTCCGGCCAATTCGTGCACCAATGATGACACCTCCCACGGCCGGCTGTTCTAATAGGTAGCGACTAGCGATGTTTGCAATAGAGGTGTTATTCTTATCGGCTACTTTTTTGAGTACTAACAATAAGTTTTGAAAAACAAGCCAGCCCCCAGCTGCATCGATGAACCTCTTGTACTTCATCTGTGACCACGTAAGTGAAGAATCAATTTTTGGTTCCGATTGGCCGATCCATTTTTCTGTCAAAAACCCTCCCGCAACAGTGCCAAAAGCAAGAAGTTTTATCTTGTATTGAAGACATAACTGTGTCATTTTCCCTGCTGCCCGCTGATCGAGTAATGAATAGCACACTTGGTTGGAAACTACTTCAATACCACTTTCAACAACCATTTGTAAATGAGCGGAATCAAAGTTGGTAAGACCTAACTGATGAATAAGGCCTTCTTGTTTTAATTCCTGTAGCCAGAACAAAGCATCTAGCCAGGCGGGATCTGCATAATTCCATGCATGAAATTGCAGTAAGTCAATTCGTTCGGATTGCAAGCGAGTAAGAGACTTTTGTACGGCCGTCCGTACTTGCTCCTTGGTGACCTTGCCGGGTGCCGGAACCCATTTGGTTAGTAGTTGCGTTTTGTTGCCCGCATATTTCTTCCTGAATACGCCAGCAATAATTTCTGCTGACCCATAATGGTCGGCCATGTCAAAGGTGGTAAGCCCTGCATCAAAGTACTGTTTCAAAGCACGCGCAGCTATGTCTGCATCTAATGTAGATCCATCTCGCTCCAGATCTGCTACCTGCCAAAGGCCTGTCAGTACAGGAGAAATTGATAGTCCGGTTGCCAATTCACTTATTGGATTATTTTTCGTCATTCGTATTCTCAGTAGGTAAAGTTGAAAAAAGAGTTTTTGTATCCACACCCAATTTCGTCAGCCTGTTCCAGTTGTAATAGAAAACAACAGAGGCCACAAGCATGACCAGTAGCCAAACGGGTGTGGAGTGAAAATACCAAGCGGTAGTTCCCATCGTCAAATCCTTTACTAAATGAATGACCAGAAATCCACCTAACACTATCGCACCCGTACTCGCCACCACACGTTGCAATTTTCGTGACTTAAAAACTGTGATTTTTGCAGCAATCTTTGGGTTGGTTTTCGGCAGCCACAAAACCGACAAGCACATGAGCGAGTAGTTGACTAACATTGACGTAACCATAATGTCGATACCAAGAAAAAAATCACCAGCAAAATGGCTACCTAAAATTCCAACGGTAGCCATTCCACCACTTGCAAGAATAGCTATGTGGGGAGTTTGAAAGGTTGAATGGATGCTGGCCAATCTTTTTGGGAAAATGCCATCTTCTGCCCAGGAAAACATTAAGCGCGAAACCGATAGTAACATCGCAGGTAAGTCATTCAGTAATGCAACGGCTGCTCCCAGCAAAATAAAGACCGACCAAGCCGAAGGGATCAAATAACTAAGTAATCCAGGTGCCGTGATGTCTTTCTTCACGGCCTCTTCGGCCACAAAGTTCCAAGGCACAGCGTGATATAGTGAATATGTAAAAACGATGTAGAACAAGGCAACGGTCATCACAGCAATACCGATTGCTTTTGGTAGCGTGCGTGACGGATCTTTCGCTTCACCACCAGCTTGTGCAATGGAATCAAATCCGATAAAACTTGAAAAAAGTAATGCCGACCCGGACAGAAATATCGGCCAGCTAAAAAGAGACGAAGCGTGATTGAGCACTCTTCCTTCTTTTATCAAGAGCGCTTGCTTAAAATCTTCATGATCGAATGATAACCCAGCTACGATGACGATAGCACCGAGCCCAAACATGAGTATCATCAAGGGGATAAGCGTTCGTTCATACCATTTTATTCCTTTGATATTAACGAATACAAAAACCCAAAGTATGGCAAGCGCAAAAGCGACACGGACAAATCCCTGATTCAACAACCTTGCAAGATGATCCCATTGCAACGCGCTTGCGATATCACGGACAAATGGTACAATCACATAAGACACAACACCAATTGCTATTGAAAGTCCAAACCATTGTGAGAAGCTCGCCACAAATCCGAGATAGGGACTCAGCGATCGGCTCGCATAAATGTAACTTCCACCGGCACGTGGCATAGCCGATCCAAGAATTACGTAGGCAAAGGCTGCCAGTATTGCCGGAACGGCAGCAAATAAAAAAGCAGGCAACACATAAGGCCCGATGCCGGGAATATTCCGCTGAATCATAAACGGCACCACATAAATAGACGCCCCTATCATTGAGCAGATGCCGGTGGCTGCGAGACTTAACATCCCCATCTTGCGCGGTAGACTTTTTATCGATGGTTCCAAAATAGTGTGAGTGACTGCTAATTTAAAAAATGCAAAATAGTAGATTCTTAGCGTGTTATTTTCAAATTCGCTAAACGTCTCTTAAACTAAATTGAAAAGAACGATGCCATTTCCTTCCAACTTGCTTTAATTCCTTGCCCAAGACATCGTTTTAGGTCGGATGCTAAAAACCCGTGCCGCTGCGACTTCCATTGTGGTATGTTTGTTGAATACCGAACGTAACGAATGCAAAAAAGCAGTACCTTGTTGGATCGATTTCAACGGAATTACAACAATACTATCCGAGGAAGACATTTTTGAGTTCATGTCAAGCCGAGCAGACTTAATTAGGTTTCTACCATCAAAATAGGCAGCGTGTTACACTATTTTGATAGCATACGTCCGGAATCCATTGATGGCCATGCGCTCGATCAACTGCTGGCTTTCGGTTGGTATCGGATGCATCAAACGCTATTCACCTGTTCTCACATTGGTGCGAATGACGAACATCGGGTTCACTGGCTTCGCTACGATATCGGGCAGATCAAAAGACATGCATCACACCAGCGAATCAGACGAAAGAACAAGTCGTTTCAATTTACTATTCAACCAACTGGTTCTATAGAAAAAGAGGCTATCGAACTTTATGATAGGTACTATGCCACAATCGATTTTGATGGGGCAGGCAGCATTCAACAGTGTCTGTGGGGGGATGAAGATCCTACCTCGACTATTTTTGACACAAAGTGTGTATCCATTTTTGACCAATCCAAACTCATTGCGATTGGCTACTTCGATTGTGGCCAAAAAGCGGCTGCTTCCATTTTGCATGGCTATCACCCGGACTATAGCCGATACAGTCTCGGCAAGTACCTGATTTTGCTTACGCTGGATTATCTGCGAGCCAACGACTATCGTTACTACTATCCGGGTTATGTAATTGAAGACCTCGATAAAATGGATTATAAACTCTTTTTGGGAAAGGATCAAGCAGAGTATTTTAAACCAGAAATTTTGTCGTGGCAATTTTTTAAAGATGAATTATTGGTACGAGATTCCGTGTCCAAATCCAAATTGAATTGATCAATTCTTCGCCTCGTAGGGAGCATCGCTTGCACATCGGCTAAAGGTCAAGAAATTGATTTAGAAAAGGCTGAAAAAAAATAGACATCATATTTTTTTTAAGTATAATTGAGTGCACAAAACCTTCATTCATGACTAGAGATCAGCACTTAGAATTTTGCAAGCGTTGTAAGAATCGGGAGTTCGACACTCAGCGAGGAATTATTTGCAGTCTCACAAAAAGGATTGCCGCGTTTGAGGGTACCTGTGAAAATTTCAATCTTGATGAATCTGTAAAGATTGAAGCGCCACCAGCGGAAGCGATTCCTGCTTATCAAGTGGTGAATGATCTTTCGGGGGAAGTAAAAGTCAAGCTACGGACACAACAAGACTTGGTCTACGCAATTGTGGGCGGCCTATCTGCCGCTATTGTGGGAGCAATATTGTGGGCATTGATAACAGTGGCAACAAAATATCAAATCGGTTACATGGCAATAGGCGTTGGGCTTCTTGTTGGTTTTGCGGTTCGTTACTTTGGAGCTGGAGTTGACTATGTCTTTGGTATCGTTGGTGCCTTCTTTGCATTGCTTGGTTGCGCCCTCGGAAATCTGTTAAGTCAAGTCGGATTTATAGCAGATGCCCAATCAATCGGGTACTTCGATGTGCTCACTCTACTTAATTTTACCACTCTTGGTACAATTGGAAAGGAATCATTCGCGCCCATGGATATTGTTTTTTATGGTATTGCAGCCTATGAAGGCTACAAATTTGCTTTTCGAGCTCTGCCAGATGAATTGATCAAAGCTACTGCGGCTGGAAGATTGGTTACACCTCAGTATGCGAATTTAAGATTGCCAATTGTGATTGTTCTTTTTGTGGGTCTGTCGACAACTTTTTTCTTGATTCACAAGAAAGCAGTTGGAACCAAAACATATTACTACGACTCAGGGGCGAAACTCTCTGAAGGCACCATGAATTATGGCATAGAAGAAGGGGAATGGAATTTTTATTGGGAAAACGGAAAGCGAAAGCATAATGGCTTTTTTAAAGAAGGGCAACAAGATGGTCTTTGGAAGTTTTATGATGAAAGCGAGATCCTTTATCGAAAAGGCACTTTTAAGCAAGACCTGCAAGATGGTATTTGGGAAGATTTTTACCCAAATGGTAAGCCAAGTAGTTCGGGAAGTTTTATAAAAGGGAGGCAGCATGGATCGTGGACGTACTATTACGAAGATGGAACAATCAGTCAGAAGGGGCAATATTACTACGATGTGCCAGACGGAAATTGGGAAACTTTTTATCAAAATGGCAAACCTGGTTCGAAGGGATCGTACCACAAAAATGAGTTGACAGGCATCTGGGCGTATTGGTATGAGAACGGAGAAAGAAGTCAGGAATTGGAGTATACTTCAAATAGTTATTCTAAGATTCTAAACAGTTGGGATGAAAAGGGAAAGCAACAAGTGGCAAATGGAAATGGCGTCTTCTTTGGTTATTACACGACTGGAGAGTTGGGTGAAACGGGTAAAGTGACAAATTTTGAACGAACAGGAATTTGGAAAAAACTTTCGGTAAAAGGGAATTTGCAAGAGGAAGGAGAGTATAAAAAAGGCATCTATTATCTCATTAATTCATATTCGTTTGACGGTAAACCTCGAGTTGTAAACGGAGAAGGTACTTTTGAGAGCTACTACGATGAAGTTGGGACTATCCAAGAAACGGGTATTATCTCAAAGGGTCTAAAAACAGGGGAATGGAAAATACTATCTGCTGAGAAAGGTAATACACTTCAAAAAATGAGTTACGTGAGTGGCCAAATTGAAGGTGAACAAGTGTCGTATTTTGAAGATGGAATAATAAATGTAGATGGGCGTTTTGCCAATAACTTACGAGAAGGAGAATGGAAATGGTATCATCAAAATGGAAATGTGGAGACAACAGTCAACTTTGTTAAAGGAGAAAAACAGGGAGAACAACCCTTCTTTGATATGGAAGGCAATTTGAATCGCACAGAAGTGTATAGCAACGGTGCAATGGTTGAGGTAAGAATGCCAAGCAAGTAACTTGATAGAGGTCTACTAGCCATTCCGGATAATGACTTACCAGGTTTCTGTGAGAATAAAATCTGATTTTTCTTTTGAGTACGTGAGGCTAAGCCGGTGCATCGCCCGCGTGCAAGCGATGTACAACATTCGTTTGTCCACATCGGTGCGGTAATTATTTGCTGAGACAAACGGAATGATCACTTCATCAAACTCCAATCCTTTTGCCAGATGGGCGGTGGTAATGATAACTCCTTCTTTAAAAGAAGTGCTTTCGGCTGTTAACAAGGAAGCACCTGGGCTCTGTACTTCACCATAAACAAATTCGGCTTGTTGTTGTGTTTTACAGATAATGCCAAGGGTGGGATGTTGAGAGCTTTTGAAATTAGTTATCAGGTCTTTAATCTCTTCGAGCTCTTCTTTATTGCTACTAAATCCTTTCACCAAAGGTGGTTGTCCGTGCCGTTCAAGCGGAATCAAATCTGGATTGCGAGAGATGGTCTGAGCAAAGTTGCTGATCTCCACAGTAGATCGATAGCTCCTAACTAATTTTACTACATCGCCCTGAGGAAAAACCTGCTCAATCAATTCAGAGGAAGATGAACTGTAGGGATTTACCATTTGATTGACATCACCCAGTATTGTTTTTTTGCACCTGAACAACCGGGACAAGACGGAGTACTGAACGGGTGTATAGTCTTGCATCTCGTCCACCAACAAGTGCTTCACGTGATCAAAACTTTTGGCGCCTTCCAGTCTGATTTTGCAATAGATCATTGGAAATACATCGCTATATTCCAACTTCTCTCCGGTGTGCATTTTAAAAAGTTCAGGCTTGGCGATCCATGTATAAAATCCACGATAGATATCCAGTACGCTGTTTGTCTTAAACATGCGAGGAATGGCCTGCCAGATTTGATTCTTTTCATTTCCCGACAACTTGCGTTGCACGGCATTGCGAACAAATTGTTGAATGTCTTTTATCACTTCCGGGGCACGATTTAGCAACGGCACCCGATGATACGCTTTGAATCTCTCTTCAATAAACGGAAAGGGTACGACCACATTTCCAACTCGCAATTCAAAGAAGGTTAGAAAATTATTTTCCAAATGGACAATGTATTGATTCAATTTGCTCAAAAACTCAAATGTAGATTTGAATTGAATCCGCTCAATCGACTTTTCATCGTGCGTTTCCAGCAAAGACGAAACCTGTTCAAAAAAAGTCTGGAACAGAAATTTTTCCTCCAGCACATCATTCGCTAATTCCTCCATTCCCATTTCAGGGATTTGATCTTCGCCTAATTCGGGAAGTACGTTGGAGATATAGTCTGCGAACACTTTATTGGGAGAAATGATCAGCACATCTTTGGCAGCAATGTCTTCGCGAAAGCGATACAGCAAAAAAGCAATGCGATGCAGGGCAATAGATGTTTTACCAGAACCTGCTACGCCCTGGATGATCATCACCGAAGCCGTCTCATTTCGGATGACTGCATTTTGATCGCGCTGAATGGTGGCAACAATGTTTTTCATTTTGTCGTCACTCGATTTGCTCAGCTCTTTTTGCAACAGGTCGTCATGGATATGCACATCGTTTTCGATCATGAACTCCATTTGCCCCTCTCTGATTTTATATTGTCGCTTGAGCGTGATTTCTCCAGTTATTTTTCCGGAGGGCGTCTTGTACCATGCCTCGCCCAGTTCGAAGTCGTAAAACATCGAAGAGATGGGGGCACGCCAATCAAAAACCAGATTGGCTTTTTGGTCTTCATCGGTAAATGTATGGATGCCGATATAGATGGGATTTGTTCTTTCGCCTGATCGAAAATCAATACGTCCAAAATAGGGCGAGGCAATGAGCTTAATCAACTTTTTTTTCTTAGCTACAACCGAATCGCCTGTGGAAGCCATTCTGTTAATCGACTGTCCGGCTGCCACCTTATCAGCCTCATCCATGCCAGATTGATGCTCGTAGATGTATTGTTTATTTTGCTTTAACTCTTCGGAGTAGAGACGCACACGATCTTCCGTTCGCTGAATGGCGGTGATCAGTTTCTTCTTTACTTCTTCGAGATAGTCACGCTCTTCCCTTTCTGTCTGATTGATCATCTTACTCTTCCAAAAATAGTGGACAAAGGTACGCCAGAGAATTTACTATTTTCGATGAATCTTCAGGATGAACACTTTTTGAGAAGTGAAAAAAGTATGGGTGTAAATCACGTTACATAGACCTGTCTTCGCAGGTTTTATATTTTTACTGACGGGGAACAAGCAAAATGAAAATGAGGTACTACTAGAATCGCCATTGAGAGAGATGCTCACGTGATACATTCTGTGTACATTTGCTGATTATGGAAATTCTCAGAAGCTGGCGAGAGCAGCGGATTTTATTGAAAAGACGTTTTCCGGCATTAGCCGATGAAGATTTTGTTTTTGAGGAGGGCAAGAAGGAAACGATGCTAAAAAAACTGGCAGAGAAACTTGGGATAAGTTCACCAGAACTAGAAGTAATTTTTGCTGAAGTGCAACAATCCTAACCTTGTTCCGATTTTAACCTTATTTTCCTCTGATATTGTAAACCCCGATCAGTCTATTTGCCCGGTGGCATAGACGGCCTTATCTCAATTTTGCTCGGCAGTGTTCGCGGATTCATTGTCAATAGATTTAGCACCGCCTGGCCGATATCCTGCGGCTGAATTTTCCAGGCATCTTTCGATGAAGTTTCATGGTTGTTGAAACCAGTCGCCACGGAACCGGGCATGATCGTACTTACTTTAATGCCATGCTCTCTCACGTCTAACATCACGGCTTGCGTAAAACCAACCAATCCAAATTTACTTGCATTGTATGCGCTTCCTCCTGCGAAAAAATTGGTGCCCGCCAAACTTGCAATCGTAATAATATATCCTTGTGTTTTCTTCAGTGCTTCCAAGCTTGCTTTAATGCTATAAAAAACACCCGTTAGATTGGTATCAATTGTTTCATGCCATTGTTCCAGCGAAATAGTTTCAATCGATCCAAAATGGCCCAACCCGGCATTGGCAACCAATACATCTAACTGCCCCCAAGTTTGCAACAGTTTATTTACGGCATCTTGTTGCTGCTGAAAATCACGAACGTCTGCTACGAGACCAATCGCATGACCCGCATTTATAAGATTGAGTTTTCTGGCAGACTCTTCTACTTGTACCACGTTGCGACCAGTAATCGCTACTCTCCAACCTGCAGCTAGTAGTACCTCTGCAACTCCATAACCAATTCCCTTAGTCCCTCCTGTAATCAATGCTGTTTTCATTTTTTGTCAGTTTAAACGGCCACTGGCTGGTTAGGGGTCTGGGGCGAAATAGTATCGCATAATCCAATGGATCCCTATAAGCTCTCTTTTTTCAAAAGTAGTTGTTTCCTGTACGATTTTAATCAATGTAAAATCATATCCTTTCAATAACTTTGAAAGAGATGAATGTGCGCTTTCTTTTACGCCTAGTTCGTTTGGCCGTGTTTGCCTGGTGGGTGGTTATCTTTCCATATGCTGGTGTTCATGGTCAACACATGAACCCTGAGAAAGGTATCTGGATCACGTCTGCTGATCAATCTTATCTGCTTAGAAAAATAGAGCCGATACAATTTAAAGATCAAGTGGCGAGTGGTGATGTGATTGATCTTAACCCCTCTGCTACTTTTCAAACCATGGATGGCTTTGGCTTTGCATTAACCGGTGGGAGCGCAGGACTATTAAATCAAAAGTTGGGGGCGACAGAAAGAAAAAAAATACTTGAAGAACTCTTTCGGATGGATTCGACCGGAATTGGAATTAGTTATTTGCGAATTAGCATCGGAGCCTCAGACCTTGATGACAAAGTATTTTCTTACAACGATTTACCAGATGGCGAAACAGACCCAACACTCATAAAATTTAGCATTGCCGAAGATCGAAAAAACCTTATACCCATTTTAAAACAGATTCTGGCTGTTAACTCAAAAATCAAAATTATGGCCAGCCCTTGGTCAGCACCGCTTTGGATGAAATCGAATCGCCTCGCGAAAGGAGGCCGTTTAAGAACTGACTATTACGAAGCCTACGCAAAATATCTTTTGAAATACATAGAAGAAATGAACAAAGAGGGTATTGTAATTGATGCCATGACGATTCAAAATGAACCTGAAAATCCGAATAATACACCCAGTATGTTAATGAGTGCATCAGAACAAAATACATTTATAAAAATTTATCTGGGTCCTCTTTTTAAACAAGCTGCCATTAAAACCAAAATTGTTTTGTTCGACCACAATTGTGACCATCCCAAATATCCCATCTCCATTTTAAATGATCCGATCACGAAACAGTTCGTGGACGGAACTGCTTTTCATCTATATCTTGGTTCCATCTCTGCTCTATCGACTGTAAAAAAAGCCCACCCGGACAAAAATATTTATTTTACAGAACAGTGGACATCGGGTGATGGCAAGTTTGGAGAGGATTTAATTTGGCATATTAAAAATGTAGTTATCGGAGCTACAAACAATGGTGCTAAAGCTGTTCTAGAATGGAATTTGGCAGCAGATCAAAATTTCAACCCCCATACCGGAGATGGTGGGTGCGACCGTTGCTTGGGTGCGCTCACAATAGGCAAGGATGTAACACGAAATGTATCTTACTTCATCATCGCGCACGCTTCAAAATTTGTACCCCCTGGGTCTATCCGAATCGCGTCAAATCAGCCGGAAAACCTGAGTAACGTAGGCTTCATCACTCCATCAGGAAAAAAAGTAGTTATCGTTTTAAATGATAGCCCGTCTGGAAAAAACTTTTCCTTTCGATTCAAAACCAGAATTGCAAACACTTTTTTGCCCGCTCACTCGGTTGGAACATTTGTTTTGGAGTAACGGATTCGGATCAACTTATTTGCGCTTACATTCAACCAGCCAATCCCAGGGATAGGGTTTTCCCAGCCAGTCGGGAGGAGCGTCCATTTCAGTATCCCATTTATACTCTAATTTTTCCAGTGCTGTTACCTTCAGTCCAGCGTTTCGGAAAATAACTTCTATTTCCGATTCGAGATAGTGCTTCGTGGGCACATTGTCAATGTGAATAATCCCTTGTACGATGTCGCGCTTAGCCGCTTTAAAGTAGTCAAATTCATCTGCGGGAATGTCGTTCGAAGCAACACCCTCAGAAGCATATACAGAGATCAATCTCCAGGAAGAAAACAACACAGACTCCAGAGCAGGGACAACTAAAACAGCGCTACCACTGGGCTTTAGCGTTCGATGGATGTTTCGAAGCATTGCATAGTTCATTTCAATTTTTGGGAACATGACTACGTTGCATGAAAAAACAAAATCAGCTTTCGGCAAGGGAACCTGCTCATTGGTTAAATCCTCACATCTTAACAAAGTATTGGAATACGGAAGTTTTTTTGCCTGATCAAGCAACCTTTGTGAGATATCAAATCCAACTACTCCACCAAATCGAGGTGAAAGATATTTCAAGGCCTTTCCGTTTCCGCAGCCCAAATCAACGGCTGTCTTTTTAGGTCCGCTATGCTTGTCAAAGTAAAAGGGAAGTCTCTTTTTTCGATCATTTTTAAAGACGTCAAAAATCTCTTCGTTGTAGCGCCCCGCAATCTCGTTCCAGTGTTTCTTTTCTTTCATTTTATGACATTCGCTATCCTCAATTAGCTATCTCAATTTTTACTTTTACTTTTTTTAGCTTTTCGTTTTTGATGGCTGCTAATAACTTATCAACCTGTGGGCGTCTAACAGCTACATAGGAAGAAAAATCAAGCAATGTGATTAACCCTATATCGTCACCCTTAAGGCCGCCCTTCTTGGTTAATAATCCAACAATATCCCCCTTACTGATCTTATCCTTTTTGCCTGCGCTAATGTAGAGGCATGAATAAAGAGGTGGTGGCGGCAAGACGAGTTTTGAGGGCACTTTCACTTCTTCTATCGATTTGTCGATGTATTCCGGAATCGTTTCATCCAAAGCAACAATTAAGTACGCCTTGCCGTCTGCATGCATTCTGGCAGTTCTGCCGTTACGATGAAGAAAAGCCTCCTGTTGTAACGGCAACTGGTAGTGAACAACATGTCTGATCTCGGGAACGTCCAATCCGCGTGACGCCAAGTCTGTTGCGATGAGTACGTTGTGGGCTCCACCTCTAAACTTAATCAGGTTTTTTTCGCGATCGATTTGCTCCATCGCTCCGTGGAGAATGCCATGCGCGAATTGGTGCTGTGCCAGCAATGCACTGATCCGCTCCACAGCATCGCGGTGATTACAAAATACCAAACAGACTTCCTGGTTAAATCCAGCTACCAATCGCATGAGTGTTTCCACCTTATCTGTGGTATTGGTGCGAACTAACTTTAACTCCAATTTGGAGGCAGATTCGTCTTTTAAATAATTAAGCGTTTCGGGATTTGTAAAAGGCAAAAAATCGGGCCAAACCTCCAGCCGTGTAGCAGATGTGAGGAGATGCCTTTGCTTTCCGCTAAACGATCTAAATAGAGTAGTGAGCTCTTTTTGAAAGCCCATCTGTAAGGATTTGTCAAACTCATCAAGAACTACCAGTTGGATCGTTCGTGGATCAAATGATTTGCGCAAAAAATGATCAGCCAGGCGGCCAGGTGTACCAATTACTACAGCGGGCGCCTCACTCAAACTATTTTGCTCCACTTTTACCGAGTGCCCTCCATAGCAGCAGCTCACTTTGAAAGATGTTTTCATTGACCGAAAAACGTCTTCAATCTGAAGTGACAATTCCCGTGAAGGGGCCACAATCAAAGCTTGAACCCCGGCTGCGTCTTGTTTCAATCTGCTGATCAGCGGTATTAAAAATGCAAGCGTTTTGCCTGAACCCGTAGGAGCGAGTAACATGAGATTACTCGTTGAAGTTGCCTTTTCGACAACGGCTGCCTGCATTTCGTTAAGCTCAGCAATTCCAAGATTCTTTAAGAAAGCCGCAGTTGCCGTTTTTTGATTGTTTTGCATGACGCAAAGGTAGCTTTATCAGATTGCCTTTTAGTACCTTTTTTAACCCAAATTATAGATAAAGTCAACTATCGGATTCAACCCGACATTGAAAATGCGTTGACCTCTAGTAAACGGGTGCGTTCGCGAGTAGTAGGCTGTTCAATTATTGAGTACCCCGAAGCTCTTCTTCTGATTGACGTAAACAGCGGCAATAAGTCAAACTAGGAAAAGAACCAAGAGACCATCATCGTTGGAATTCTTGATGATTGGTAACCACCGGTTCTTTTAACTCGCGAGTGGAGTCCGGCTCCTTACAAAAAAAATCGGATCTGCTACGAGCAATCAAGTTGTAGCTAGTGATTTCGTTTTCGCCAAATCGTAACTATTGTTTCACCGCTAAAACAATCATATTCGTCACCGGATAATCCAATTTGTTATGCTGGGTTGTGTCTTCGAAAAGATCTACTTTTCCCAAATATCGATTTCTCACAATCCATTCATTGGTGTAAACATTTGATTTTTCTGATACTCGAAATCCAGCTTGTTGAAGATGCTGTTCCCATTCATCGAAATCCCAGAAGCAAAATGTTTCATGCATCTCACTTTGCCAGTTTTCAGTGTAGTCTTTGCGGCTCATAAATTCGCACGCGTCTTTTAGCGCCAGCTTAAAATAGTGAGATCCATTCAATTCAACTTTTTCAAACTTAAGCTGATAACCTTCATGCTTACGAAAATCTCGCACGAACCGAAGAAAGCGACCGTAGGTGGAAAGGCCAGTGAGATAACTTGCCAATTCTTCGCGTGTGGTAAAAGTCTTCTCAAAATCATCATTGCGGCCATCGGTTTCGTTTAGTTTCATCAAGACGATTTCACTTTTATTTTGAGGACCCACCACATCACGGTTTATCCATACACCACCGGGAGCCAATTCTTCATAGCGGTTTTTAATAAAAGATAATAGATCAGCTCGGCTCCCGTAGGATTCTATCTCATGTGTGAGCGAAGAGGTATGAATAGTGTTCATCGAGTTTTTATCAAACACGAGTCCTGTTACAGCATTGCGTTGCGAGAAAAAGACAAAAGGATTTTTAAATTCTCCATTGTGCTTACGTTGTTGACAGATGTCATAGAGTTGCCTCGCCACCTCAATCCCATAAAAATCTGATTCGCGCAAACGGGCATCATCACACGCCAGTTTAATCCACGAACCTACGGCACAACCAATATCGCCAATGCGCCCTGAGTTTATATGAGGTGCGGTCTCTTGAAATTTTAATACAGCAATCTCATCCATCTGCCGCACGTAAGTGTTGTAATCGCGCGTGGTGGTGATGTCACCATCATCGCTAATCATTTTATCACGAAAGAGCATCTGTACTTTTGACCCCTGTCGGTATTTTGTCCAGATGTCAAGAGATGAACCATGAATTGAATTAATAATTGACTTATCGGCCTGCCATGCCGGATTGGAGGCAATCCCTTCAACAATATCCCAAGGTAGTGGGGCTTTGTGCTTCCATGTTTTCCGATCAATCAATTCGGCCGGTAAGATTTTAAATCCTTCTTTTTCATACATCTCTAATACGGGAGTCGAACAAATCACTAGTGTGTTATCCGGTCGTAGATCAAATGCTCCCTCGCTTTCGTGCTTGATTCTCTTCAATGTGTAGCTCGAAAAATTTGCCACGTTGCCCACATCGTCTATTCCATAAATAAAACAAGGAACAGAAAGTGCTTTTCCAAATTCTTCCAGCGCCAACGCGCGAATATAAAAAGGTACCGGATTTCTGCGCGTGTTGCTGTGGTTGGCAGAGGTGACGGCAAAAATAATGGCCGTTATCTTTTCATCTGTGCCAATAATATTACCATTAATATCAACTACCTCTTTTAGCGGTTTGCTTAAAAGTTCTGCAAGATAGTCGTGCTGGAATTGAGTAAGTAAGTGGTGTCTGCCAGGGAAGAGGAGATACATAAATGAAATTTTACCCAAACATAAGTGGATTCAATCTCTTTTTAAACTCTTCGACTATGACTGAAAACTCAATGGGTAGCCGCTTTAAACCTTCTTCACTAATTGATTTAGGAATTTTCTTGTAAAAAGCTTCTGCGATTGCACCTGACATGCATGCTATTGTATCTGTGTCACCTCCAATGGAAATCGCATTTCGTATCGTGTTTTCGTAATCGGAGGACGCCAGAAAAACAGTTATCGCTTCCGGCACTGAACCCGGTGCAGTCGAATCGAATTTATTGTTAGCACGAAGCCAATCCAGCGACTTGCTTAGATCATAGTTAAATGTGAGCTTAACATAATCGTGAATCTGATCCTTTGTTGACCCGGTGCGGGCCAAAAATGCACTGGATGCTATTGCTTTGGCTCCTTTTATTGCCTCTGGATGACCATGCGTAGGTAATGCGCTTCTTTCTGCCTCAGAGAGAACGTCTTCCAACTTGTTGTGAAACCATGCAACAGGGCTTACTCGCATAGCTGCTCCATTACCAAAACTTTTCCCGGTTTCAGATGATTCCTTGTAAAGCCATTCTTTGAAGAATTTCCCATACCCTGCGTTTGGGAATAGTCTTCCCCAATGACGATAGCAATCAAAATACTCCTTGTTATTCAGCAACGCATCGGCTACTGCAATTGTCAAGACAGAGTCATCAGAGACATGAGAGTTATTCTTGAATAAGTCAAACTCCGTTGTTCTTGAATTATTAACTTCATAAATGGATCCAATAATATCTCCGAAAATAGCGCCTATCATTTGTTATTAGTTTAATTGTACAATATTTGCCTTTTGCTTCGCAATACTAATTTCCAACCTACACCCCGCATTGAATTGCAGAAAATCCGATTCAATGCCATCGCTGAAAACAATTCCATTGAATGGCATGTGAGATTCTAACTGCAAGGATTGCTTCGCGGTAATAAACCCGGTCGTCAAACTGATTTGCGAGTGCTTGCTTAAAAATGGTTCGCGCACTACAAAAGCAAGACGATCTTCATCCCACTTCATTTTTATATTTATCTTGGAAGCGTTGCGTTGAAAAATGGAGTAAACTCCGTTCGACATATTCACCACAGAACTCAACCACCCTGTAGAGCCGGCACCCGTGGAGACAATCAATCCGCTAGAACTTTGGTTTTCCGACTTCGCACCATAACTGATTTTGTAACGAGCCGAGGTATGCGAGGCAGGACCAATAAACAAATCGTTGAATGCTAAGAGTGTCTGGCCATCATTTGTTGATGCCTGCGCCATAGTTACTTGTTTAGTGGTAAACCGATCTTCAAACAAACCAATCAAACCTTTTTCAAACGAATCTCTTGAAAAAGGTAATAACACGCCATCATTGCGCTGCGGATCCGGATTTACGCCCATCAACGGTAACTCTTTTATATACTTAGCGGTGTTGGCCACCAATCCATCTTGTCCCAGCGCCACTACGATGTCCTTGTTATTAAAAAGAAAATTGGGAAGAAATTTTCGCTCAATCAATTTCATTTTCGCATGATTGCCGGCCGCAATTGAAACCATCTTCAACGATTTTTGAAATTCCTCGTGTTCTAGCTCGTACTCCTTAAAATCTCCTCCTGCATGTTCGATATAAAATCGCGCCTGTGCTTTGGTATTGAATCGTTCGACCAGTTGTTCCAAGCGAGTCTTCCCAATGACTACAATCACGTTTTCAAATTTCATAAAACTATTTTGCTTTTTGACTCCTCATCACCGTCTCCAATAAATCAGGAGTGATATTCAGCGTTCCAATCTTTCCTGCATTCTCGGCCAGCTCGCGGAAAGCAAAGCCAATGTTATCCATAGCGGTTAGGCTTCCCGGTTGAATGGCCATCAACGTTTTCCAATCCAACTCTTTGTAGGGTTGCAATGTTTTTTCCAGCATATATCCTTTCGCATCCGCTATTCGCTTATCGTTGGCCGCTTGAATTTCCGTTAGCTTGGTTTTTTGTTCTTCTACCACCAAATCGGCTTCCATTTTCATTTCTCTCAACTTGCGCGCTTTATCAGCATCAATCATTTTAATCTGCCATTGCTTTTCATTGATTTGTTTTTGCTTCTCCTGGACAGCTATTTCAGTATTGAGTTCGCTCTCTTTTATTCTGCGCTCCTGCTCTACAGCAAAATCTCTTCTTCCATAGATGGCTTGATCAGCATCTTTCTGCAATGCCTCGCGGGTTTCCGTCTCCAGTGCCTTGGCCATTTCAGGTGTGGGGCGCACTGCCAATACGTCAATGCTCACTATTTCTACGCCCAACATTTTAATAGCCTGAGAGGATTTCAACCCATTCGAAATCCGGTCGCTGATGGCTTTGGCACTTCGTAAGGCATCTTTCAAAGAAAGCCCTTGTATGAAAGAGGAAGTTGCCGTTTGCGCTTCATTGTTCATGCGTTGATTTAGTTTTTCAAAATTCTCCGCATGATTGCTTTTGTTTTCAGTGAGTGTAAAATCAAATAACTCCGCCAACGCTTTTGGGTTTTCAATCACGTAGGTGATTTGCCCTTGAATGGTGATCGTTTGAAAATCTTGTGTGGTTTCGCTGAAAATAAATTGAATATCCCGACTGCCCAAGGGAACAGCAACAATCGTAGATACGGGAGCAAAGTAAAAAAAGGACAATGACTTTCCTTCGCGTTTCATCTTTCCATTTACGCTATGCATCACATAGGTCATGGAATCAAATTTTTCGAAATTAAGACCGAACATAGTTTTATGATTTAGTTGTTAATATTTCAATTCATATTTTTTCATAGCCAAGCACTCCTTTTATATTCTCCCAATCACTTTCTCCATCAAATCCTGCTTTATCATCCATCAATACATTGAAGTAAAATTTATCCTTGTAGTACCCATAGCCACCATCAGTTATTTCAGGATTCTGATTAATATAATCGAAGTGGATCCCCTGCTGAGCAAAGTATTCCAGGTATTGTTCTATTTCATGGGGATACGAACAGGTGTAAAGTATTTTTACAATGTCGTTCCGTTTAGCAATCACCTTCATTACTTCTATTGCACCGGGGTAGAATTCGCGACTGATTTCATCACGTTTGTAGTTAGGTTTTAAGATCGTTCCGTGAATATCAAAAGCCCAATACGTTTTGTCCCATCCTTTTTCCTTCGCACTGCGAAGACAATTTTCTATCGCTCGAGTTATCATAATTGACTTAAACTTTTGTTTGAAATGATATTTTCTATGGCTGTGGCCAAAACAGTAGCACAACTTAATATTTCAATTTTTGGGTGATCTACGGCTTCCAGCACAGTATCCGATATAATAAGCTTATCAATTTTCGATTGACTGAGATTATCCAGTGCGGCACCGCTCAATACACCGTGAGTGCAATAAGCCTTTACCGAAAGTGCACCATGCTCCATCAGCAGATCGGCTGCCTTGCACAAGGTTCCTGCGGTATCCACCAGGTCATCGATGATGATTACATTTTTGCCCTTTACATCACCAATGATTTCCATGCTGGCCACGGTGTTGGCTTTCAATTTTTCTTTGTTGATCACCACCATTTCTGCCTCCAGATTCTTTTTAAATTGCTTGATGCGCTTAATACCTCCAAAATCCGGACTGCACAGACATAGGTTTTGAATCTTCGATTGCT
This sequence comes from Cytophagales bacterium, assembly GCA_020403045.1. Lineage (GTDB taxonomy): Bacteria > Bacteroidota > Bacteroidia > Cytophagales > Cyclobacteriaceae > ELB16-189. Next base: position 44,476 of record JADBYK010000025.1, on the reverse strand, counting down.
GAATATGCTTCAAGAAAAGTCGCAGCGAAGAAAGCGGATCGACAGGAATTTTATAAAATCCTTCGATAGCATTCGTATGCAAATCCAATGTGATCAATCGATCTGCGCCCATGAGCTGGATCATGTCGGCCACCATGCGCGAAGAGATGGCAGTGCGCTGTCCGTCCCTTCGCTCTTGCCTGCTGTGTGGCAAATAGGGAATCACCAGGATCACTTCTTTGGCCGATGACCTCCTTGCGGCATCTATCGTCATTAGCAATTCAAAGAAATTTTCATACGGCATATTGATTTTTGTGATCAAGAAAACAATTTGCCCGCGAATGCTCTCATTGAACTTCACAAACAACTCTCCATCCGAAAACTTTTCGATGTGTGTAGCGTGCAATGGAAGCCTTATTTGTGCGGCAATGGCTTTGCCTAAATTTTGGGCAGTACCCGTAGCGTAAATCTTTATTGTATTTTCCATGGTTATGCTAACACAAGGTTGTGGATAGCAGCGCGTTCGCGTATTTCTTCAAAGTTGCATGATTTTCTTATTTCACCGTTTTCAAAAACAGTTTCCAAAACATCTTCTCCACTTTCGCTTTCTCCTACGGTTTTCAACCCTGTTTCTGTTTCAATCAGTTTTAATCTTCCTGCCTTAGAAGTCTTGAAGGATTTTACCAACTCCCTTTGTTCATTCATTTCCGTAGGAGACTTTTGTACACTTACAATTTCTCCATTCACTTCTGCATAAGAGCATTTAAGGGCAAATTTCTGCGTATCACGATTTACTTTTTGCAACAATGCTCCGCCCATGCCCAGTAATAAATTTTCTGCAGAAATTCCTTTTGCCATCAATGTTTTGTAAATCAATTGAATAGATTCGTAGTCGATACCGTCTCCTTGAATTACACGAACTTGTTTGGGTAACACACGATACCCCTTGCTGTTAGTTGTAAACCCAAAACGGTCAAACAACATTTCAAAAACTTTCAATAGTGTTTGAACAGGATCTCCAGAATCAGGACGGATCACCAGTGTACCGTTGCGTTGCAAGATTTTGTCTTTAAATTCTCTTCCCCACAATTCGCCCACCGCATTGAAGATATTGTAAGAGTCGCTGACGCAAGAAAGAATGCCCTCTGGGTAGGCGTTTAGCACGTGGTCAAAAATTTCTTTCTCTCCATCAGCGCCTTTCAGTGTCATAATAGAGTGTTCCGTAGCGGGCACAGACATTCCATAAACTTTTCGAGCGCCATAATATTTCTTAGCAAATGCTGAGGCATACACTGTATCGCTGCCCTTGAAATTGATAAGATGAGCCGAACCTCCCAAGCCCGCACTTTCTACAGAACTCACTCCACGAAAACCAAAGTCATTCAAGACAAAATCAATAGATGCTTTGCTGGCGTCATCTGCCGTCAATTCAAAATAATGTTCCACCGTTTTTCTGATTTCGCGAGATAAGGTAGCCACAGTGGAAGGATACCACACCTGCATCAGTAAAGTTTCCAAAAAATTTGTTAACCAAAAGCAGCTAGGGTCTGTATTCTCTATTGTCATCAACACATTTTTCACAGGCACGGCAGAGCCTTCTGGAACCGCTTTGATTCGTATGGGCAGTCGACCATTGTACTTATCAAGGATGTAATCGAAGTTTTCACGCTTAAAAACACCTCTTCTTCCAAATACACCATTTAATACTTCTTCTGCTTCATCAATATTTTCTTTAGTGAATCCTTGTCCCGTTAGGTATTCTTTCAAAAAATAGTATAGTCCATAAAAAATAGTTTCATCGAACATTCCTCCACGGCTTTCTAAGTAAGAATAGATTTTGGTTGTGCCCGGGGCATACAATTTATAGTGAGAATATTTATAAGCATCTGCGAGTAATAAAAGATTGTGGGTTTTCATAATCAGTTATTTTGTGTTGTATTTTTTCATTAGTAAAGAAAGTTGTGGAATGTGTTCTTCTGCGGTGAATTGTTGATCCATCATCGATTGAATTTCATCCAATTTAAACCATTTCACTTCCGCTATATCATCACTGCCAGCAGGGTTACCACTTATGAAATCTGTAGAGAACAAACTCGTGATGATTTTGTCTGCCTCTGATTGATAGCGCCAATCATTTACGCGGAAAGATTTTTCATATTTCATTTCGGTAATCTCAATCGCACCACATTCTTCTGTCAACTCGCGCCTTGCCGCTGCTTCAAAGCTTTCATCCGTAGGGTCAGAGAACCCGCCCAGCAATCGCCATTTGTTGTCGATCTCCTTTTTACCAAGCAGCATTTCAATTTTATTGTTTCTAAATACTGCGATGTCAACCGTGGGATAAACTTTTAAATACGTGTTCGAGTAAGCGTAAATCACTCCGGTGCGAAATTCCTCAGAGTCCAGCACTTTGTCGCTGATCCTTTCACGAATAAGAGTGGCATTGTTCGGACCTGATTCAGGAAGCTCTACCACTTCACAATGGCCGGAGTAGTATTTAATAAAACTATCGCGACTACCAAACAACTTGAATGATGAGCCAGGGAAGGAGTTGCTCAATAAATTGTCGAGGTTTTGCGACCACTTAGTGTCTAATGGATGATCGGAGAGAGGAAGAACCACCACTTCAGGATATTCTTTCTTGATCATTTTTTCCCGTGTGTGAAAATCGAGTGGGTTTTTGCGACTGCCCAGCACAGGGGACACGCCAAGCACAATAACTGTTTTGTTGTGATTCTTTTGAACCGAATCTACCAGTGCTTTGTGGCCTTCGTGCAGGTATGGTGATTGAAAGCGAGCAATAATGACCCCGATTGTTTTCATTTGCGAATGTGTTTAGATGATGCTTCTTGGTCTTTTCAATTCCTATTTGTGTAATATACACGCAAATATAGACTAAAGAGTTTCGATTTTGCAAACCTATTTGTGTAAATAATACAATAATTAGTTAATGGATTGATCCTCAGAGGAAAAGATCGAAGTTGTAACCGTTCTCTTTCAGCTCGAAGTACTTCTTTTTATTGAATTGGTGCAACTTAGCGGGTCGCCCGGCACCGCGTTGAATACTTTCGTCTAGCTCTTCCAGAAAGCCGTAAGCCATGATCTTCTTTTTAAAATTGCGCCTGTCCAGGTTTTGATCCAAGAGAGCCTGATACAACTTTTCTAAGTCAGAGAAAGGGAATTTCTTGTCTAATAGTTCAAAGCCGATAGGTTCGTAGGCAATTTTTCCACGTAAGCGCTTAATGGCTGTGTCCACAATGTGTTTATGATCAAAAGCTAAGCGCGGCAGCTTTTTTATATTGAACCAAGCCACATCTTCTGCATCCGTCTGTGCAGAGATTTGAAAATCTTTTGGCCTCACCAGTCCATAATACGTTACAGAAATCACTCGATTGCGCGGGTCACGGTCTGGCTTACCAAATGAATAAAGTTGTTCCAAATAAGTGACATCAATGCCTGCTTCTTCCTTTAGCTCCCTTCTTACGGCTTCTTCCAAGGATTCTGTATCTTCTACCAATCCGCCTGGTAGCGCCCAGAATTTTTGAAAGGGCTCATATTTACGCTTGATCAGCAGAACCGAAACTCCCTCCTCGGGATCGTAGCCGAATACTACAGCATCAACAGAAACTTTAATGGATTGGGGCATTTGTGTGCGGGTTACACAAATATATTCAATTTGAAATGTCTCTAACAACCTTGCTAGCCTGAGAGAGTCAAAATAAAAAGATAAACGCCCCCATTGAGACGTTTATCTTTTAGTATTAGTTGTTTATGATCGTCTCCTTCGTTTCAGTAATTAGCGCGGGCATGTTCTTGTCTTTAAACATCTTATTATAAGTACTAATATCTGAATTGATCAAGATCTGCATTTGCTGTTTGTATTTTGCCCAGTCGGCTTGCACATCGCGTGCACGATCCTGCACTCCTTTTGTTAAGCGAGGGTCATGTTGATCTGCAACTCCACGCAACTGCAAGAACTCTGAATTGAGCTTGTTCGGAAAATTAATGACATCCTGAAAATTTTTACTCCTAGGTTCAATTAAATTGCCTTCCCACTTTTCAATTTTTTTGATCAACTCTTTCCCCGTGTTGACAATGTCTTTCGCATCTGCATTGTCTTTAAGCGATTCGTTATACGTTTCAATTTGTTTCTTTACCTGGCGCATTTTGTTCACGTTCTTATGAACTTCTTCAAATTGTTCGCCAGCTTGTTTTAGAAAATCTTGCTGCGCTGCCCAGTCAGCGGCCGTTGCTGTTACCTTGGGGTCTGCAATAATTTCCAACTCCGTTTCTGACGATTGGCCTTTGTGCGTAATACGCGCTTTGTATTTCCCCGGTGCAACACGATATCCGCTGTAATCGCCATAAACGTACACTCCTTGGACTCCACTGAGCGCTTCGGTTCTAAAATCCCAAGCGAAACGATTCAATCCCGCTTCTGCCGGAATGGTTTGTTTTGCGGGTGGCCCTCCCGCATAAGGCTTGAAGCTTTCATCTTTTTTGCTAGTATAAGAACGAAGCACTTTTCCGTTCAGGTCTAGAATTTCCAACGAGACTTTTGATGTATCCGCTTTCTCTTTCAAATAGTAATCAAGCAAAACACCATTTGCAGGGTTGCGACCTAATCCTGGTATATCTCCAAAATATTCCGGAATGGTTACCGAAGACAGGCGATAAGTAGGTTTTGGACTGAATATCTTTAAAGCAGCATCTATATTTCCTTTTGTTTGTTGAATCGCGCCCAAGTCATCCAGTATCCAAAACGATCTTCCTGCAGTTGCGGCTACTAAATCATTGTCGCGAATAGTCAAATCAGTTACAGGCACAACCGGTAAGTTCAATTGAAATCTGCTAAAGGAAGTTCCTCCATCATAAGAGATATAAAATCCTCTCTCGGCACCTGCGTATAATAATCCTTTTACTTTTTTGTCTTCGCGAATGACTTTGATAAAATCATCCGATTCAACACCCGCACCAATCTTCGTCCATGTTTTTCCATAGTCAACAGATTTGTAGGTCATGTTGCTGTAGTCGTTAAACTTATAACGCGAAGCTGAAATATAAACAGTGCCTTTGTCATGTGGAGACACTTCGATAGAATGAATCATTCCCTCTGGCAAACCTGCAGGGGTAACATTGCTCCAATTTTTTCCACCATCTTTAGTCAGATGAACTAGTCCACAATCGCTGCCGGTGTAAATCACACCCACTTCGTGTGAAGATTCAATTACATAATAGATCGTATTATAATTTTCTCCACCGGCACCTTCATTGGTAATCGGGCCTCCGCTTACGTCTTGTTTGGTTGTATCGTTACGAGTAAGGTCCGGGCTTACTACATCCCAGCTTAATCCACCATTGGTTGTTTTAAACAAGACATTGGCCGCATGGTACATTACTTTTGGATCATGTGGAGAATTAATAAGTGGTGCATTCCAATTAAAACGATATTTCATCTTCTTTGGAGCAAACGCAAGATTTGTAGACGGATACTCTTGCAGGTCTTTGGTTTCGCTCGTGCGAGTATCTAACACATCAATTTGACCTTGGTAACAGCCACCATACAATAGTTCCGGATTGTTCGGGTCATTGAATGCCACCCATGCACTTTCACAACCGGGGCCGTTGATCCAATCCTTGTCCGTAATTCCAAAGCTTCCATTTCTACTAGGTGTGGCCACTGATGAGTTATCTTGTTGTCCACCATATACCCAATACGGAAAACGATTATCGGCAATCACGCGATAGAACTGTGAGGTTGCCTGATTGTTGAGAGGCGAGAATGTTCTCCCTGTATTGTAACTGATTTCTCCACCGCCATCATCGGCCAAAGCAAAGTTTTGATTGTTCTTTGGGTTGATCCACAAATCGTGCGTATCGCCATGACCTACACGAATAGTTGAAAAGGTTTTTCCACCATCAATAGAGCGAGTCATCGGAGCATTCAACACATACACAACATCTGCATTAACCGGATCAGCAAACACTTCCATATAGTACCACGAACGGGAGGTGATATTCTGATCGGTTGAAAGCAAATTCCATTTTTTGCCGCCATCATCTGAACGATACAAGCCTGCCTTCGATTTCTCAGCCTCAACAATTGCAAAAACTCTATTCGGATTTGCGCGAGAAACACTCACGCCAATCTTTCCCATTTCTTTTGGAAGGCCATCAACTATTTTACTCCAGGTTTCTCCGGCATCAGTTGATTTCCAAACGGCACAACCAGCACCACCACTTTCTACTTTCCAAGGATAGCGCCTATGTTGCCACGTAGCTGCATACAAAATGCGGGGGTTTGTCATATCCATACTAAGTGAAGAAGCACCAGTGTTCTCATCCACAAAAAGTGTTTTCTTCCAGGTAGTTCCTCCATCGATCGATTTGTAAATACCACGATCTGCATTTGCTCCGTGAACAGTACCTTGAGCTGCCACATAAACAATATCCGAATTATTGGGGTGAACGATCACATCAGAGATATGACGGGTTTTTTCCAACCCTATGTTCTTCCAAGTCTTGCCACCATCGGTAGATTTGTATACGCCATCGCCATAGGAAGTCATTACCCCGCGAACTGCGTGCTCTCCCGTGCCTACATAAATTACATTTGGATCTGTCTCACATACCGCGATGTCTCCAATAGAACCCACTTTGAAAAAGCCATCTGAAATATTCTTCCAGGTTGTACCTCCATCATCGGTCTTTCCAATGCCTCCACCGGTATAGCCTACAAAGTAGACCATCGGATCAACTGGAGAACCAGCGATTGCATTCGCACGTCCTCCGCGGAAGGGGCCGATGTTACGCCACTTTAGGCCTTTGTATAAATCCGATTTTGAGGGGGCTGTTGAAGCCGCTTCGGCTTTGGGTTTTGCCTTTTGTGCATAGGCAACCAGTGCTAGCAAAAGGCCAATGGAAAATAGTAGTGATTTCTTCATGACGGGTTAGATTATTCCGCCTAATTACGAAAAAAAAGCTGAGAAAAATAGCTTGAAATTTATGATATCCCGAATACGATGATGAAGGGCAAATAGATCATTTATCTCGATTTACTTTTTGAATGAGATGGTATCCTGTAATGGCTGAAAGAATGGATAGAAAAAGTCCTCCTATCGAAATGAAATCGATATGTCCATTGTAGAAGTCTACGCAAAAGTAAGTCGTTGCAGATATTCCCCCGGCTATAAGAAATGTACCCTGAAGCAAAGACGAGGTTGATTCCTGTGGCAGGTTTCTTTGGCGATCAATCTTTCGCTTAATTAGTCTCTTCTCTTTAACCCCAGATTATGCAATAGAAATTCAATTGCATAATTGACGAATGAAAATCAACGATTTAGCCCCAGGTAAGAAAACCAAGTTGGTGATTTTCATTGTCAGGGTTTAACCTTGACAATACTGACGGTACCGTCAGTATTCGTCAACCCCCTGGGCAAACTATGCATTCCTAATGCATAGTTTGGGTTAAACATTTCGGCTACGAAGGTTGAGCTAGCGAATTGTCCTTGCCCATGAGAATGTCTTTGGCGATAATTTTTAGAGATTCTGAAAGAGCTGAATAATTAGGAGGATTGATCCAATTCACAATGGAAAGTTTTTCTATCGAAAATTCATTGACCATTTTAAAAACCTGAAGCTCATTTATCCAAGAATCTTTTTCCCGAGCTTCCAAAATAATATCAACCCAGTTGAATTTGAATTTTTGACTTAAAAAAATAATATCTGCGATATCCTTAGGTGCTTCCCGCGATAGTGCAGTTATCTTATTTGATAGGATATTTCTCCAATGATCTGTTCGAGGAAAAAGAGTTGTTGAGATTGGACTGCCATATCGATAACCCACATCATTCACAAATTCAATCTTTAATTCTAATTGATTAGGTTGAAGAATCAATTGAACATAGCTTTCGCTAGAGACACGTAGGTCTACAGGAAAGTTTCTTTTTAGTTCTTCTATGGCTAATTCCGTTTGGCTTTGGAAATCCAAAGCTCGATTAAGGAAAAAATCCAGATCATCAGAAAATCGATGGTTTAAATAGAACCGACCCAGTGCAGTTCCCCCAGTAAGATAAAAAGCACCACTGACCTTGCCCAATAAATTCAGTACACTATCCTGTAAAGGATAAAGGCTATTCAAATAATGATTTTCTAACATACAAGTATTTTTCACGGAGCGGTTGAGGAAATACTGCCTTTACTACTTCTAAGGACATCGCCTCCTTCAATTCCTTGTCTGAAAGTATTGATAAAAGAGTATACCAGCGTACACCCTGTAAAAGCTTAACGTAAATGTGTTTTTTATCTGATAGATTTTCGCTGGCAAGCAGTTTCTCTTGGTCAGCGACCGTATAGGTATAATCCCAGTTGATTTTTCTTAGAACCTCCTCGCGCGTTTCCATGAAACAAATATATGAATTACGGCACCAATTTTTTGAAGTGAATGCAGGAAAGAAATCACCTATTCTTTAGCTCTTTCATGACTTTGGCGAAAGCGACTTTTATGGAGTAGCCATTCTGATGATGCTGATTTTTAACGACCCAGTTCCCATTGACAATGGTTCCCATATTTCTGCTTGAATCGCCAGTGAAAAGAATGGTGGCCAGTCGATTTTTCTCTGAGGTATCAGCAAGCAGATGTGTGGTGGCGCTGACAATCAACGCATCAAACGGTTGACCTATTTCAAAATGATCAGACGTTTCTCTGCCCATGGCCATGCGCCCTTGTGTTACCGATTCGTTGATCATTGTTCTGGCAGCATCTCCTTCGAATGTGTTTCGTTTGTTGGTAACTAATCTTTGCCGATAATCGATCATTCTAAATTCTTCAAACGGATTCAATCCAATGTGACTATCCGTGCCGATGCTCCAATGCCCACCCATTTTTACATACTCTCTCATTCGGAATATACCATCGCCCAGATTTCCTTCAGTGGATGGACATAAAACCACGTTGGCCTTTGATTTTGCTAACCTAGTTAATTCATCATCATTCAAGTGAGTGGAGTGAACCAAATGAAAACGCTCATTAACATTTAGGTTATCTAATAACCATTGCATGGGTCGCTTTCCCGAAAAGGCGAGACAATCTTCTACTTCTTTCTTTTGCTCGGCTACATGGAGATGAAAAGGTAAATCTTTAGGCCCTTGATTAAATGCTTTTACTACATCGATTAGATCAACCGCTCTAAGTGAGTGAACGCTAAACCCAAGTGATCCCGAATGGTAATTTTTCACTACGGAGTAAGAAGCGTCTAGCAACTTAAAATAGTCGTCAACTGATTTTGAAATAAACCTTCGCTGCCGAGGTTGAGGCTCTTGACCAAAATTTCCCTTTTGATAAAAAACGGGCACAAGTGTAATCTTTATTCCGGCTGTCTTTGCCGCACTAACCATTCGTTCACCCATCTCCACCAAATTCGAATAGGGCTTCCCGTCTTTGTCATGATGCAAATAATGAAACTCAGCAACGTGAGTATACCCATGCCTCACCATTTCGGCATACAGCATGGCGGCAATTGCTTCTGCCTGATCCGGGTTAACAGACAAGGCACACTTATACATTTCCTCGCGCCACGTCCAAAAGTCATCATCGATGCCACTCGGATGATTTTCTGCCAGGCCGGCCAGGGCATATTGAAAGGCGTGCGAGTGGGCATTTTGAAAACCGGGCAGGGCAAAACCTTGTACTGCTTCGATGGCAATAGATTCATTAGGAGCTTTTGAATCCAAATAATGAACATTCCCGTTTTCACCTACTCCAACATAGGCAGGAGAAAGCCAATTGTTGATTGTGAGTAAAGAATTGAACCGAAAAAATTTCATTTACTTCTACTTAGTTGCCTTGTGCATTTTATCTTTCCAGTTCTATCTCCATTTTCAGTTTAGCGACTTCGAGTCATGCCGCTTAAGCTTCGAAAGGCACTTTTGTTAACTCCTGGTGCATTTTGTTTTTCACTGCACAATAAATCTCAGTCTTTTCATTCTGCCGGTAGGCTGCGAATTCAAAGACAATAAAAAGAACTGAGACGCCAACGTAAACCAGTTTTTTCATATTTCTAAGAAGTTAATGCAGTCAACTAAAAAGAGGGCATACTATTCGATTTGATAACTCACCTTTCCAAAACTATTCCCTAGCTCACCACACATATCAATTATTTTCAATTACAATAAAAGATTCGGAACGAATAGGGTTGCCTGTTTCAGCAATTCCCTCAACTGTAATCCTATACCTTCCCGGCAAATCGGCTGCGAAGAATGTTACTGAACAGGTTCCCGAGATATCATCGGTGTTCAACTGTGGATTCCAATAAATGGTTGATCGAAAATCTGGCTTTTCTTTATCTACCATTGGGCTATCATAATCTGGCGACCTAAATTGTCTAGGTGCGCTATATCCTGCGATTTTATGCACATCAACTGTTTTTAGGTCTTCCAAATTGGATAACCTACTTGTAGAACCTGCTTTTGTAAAAATAGCGATAACACCATTCCGTCCTGCATCTCCATATAAACTATTTACTCTTGTAGTAACTTCTATTCTATCCACCATATTAGGGTCCATGACTGCCAATCGATCACCGGATGTATCTCCCATCTCGCCTATTCCATCTCTAGTAGTTGGAATTCCTGCACTTCCGCCTAACGGAACACCATCAATTAACACCAAAGGTTCGGTGTTTAAAAGAATCGAGGATACACCACGAATATTGATTTTGTAGGTAGCACCCTTGTTTCCCATTGCAGAAGTAATAATCAACCCCGGTACTTTACCCTGAAGTGCTACGGCTAGGTTCGTGGTTCCGCTATTCAGAAGTGCCTCCCCTTTTATTACATGATCTGGCTTGCCAAATATTTTGTGTTGTATCTCTGTTGGCAGTTCTTCTATTCGGCTTCCTGTAATAGTTACTTCTTCTAATAGAGTAGCCTCTTTGTCAACTTCAAATTGTGTAAATACACGTTGAGGCGAATTGGCATTGGCTATATTCAAATTTTTGTAGGCTTTCCATGAAGAAATCAGTGGTGTTTCTCTTTTCATTAATGATACATGGCCATAGGGCTTGCCCCGCTTGTCCTTAGCCTGGAAAACAAAATCAACACTGTCGTAAAATTGAAGCCCATTTAAAGTGAATTTTCCCTTGTCATCGGTATCAATCATAAAAAAATCAGCAAACTTTCCTACAACTACAGTCAAGTTAGTATTCTCAGGCTTTTGCTTATCATTTTTGAATACGCCTGATAATACTATCCCCTGCTCAACGGGGTAGGCGATCAAAGCAGGTTTTGGCAAACTAGACTGTATAAGGCCGGTAACAATCGTTTCTTCATCTTTTATGGAAGCAACTTGTTTTTCATCCGTTATTGCAATGGACAGGTTCGCAGCTGTGGGCAATTTGTTCTTGTCTTGAATCCGAATTGTTATTTTGACCTTTTCGCGAGGCTGATAACTTTCTTTGTTAGCAACAACCTGCAAAGAGCTATCGTTCGGGGTTGAATACGATACTTCGTTTACTAATTTTCCTGACAAATTTAAAACTGGAATTGGTTTAAGTGAAAAACATTGCTCTCCAAAATTCCTCATCCAGTTGGTGTAGCCTCTGAGTATGTAATTTCCGGCAGGTAAATCTGGTGGTAGTTTAAAATCAGAAGCAGCCGAACCGCTTTCAATTTTTACAGCTTTCTGCCGAATAATTTTTTTTGCTTCGTTAATAAGTTCAATATACAAAATCTTGCTTAGGGAGTCGTGCAAACTGGGTTGACTGTAATTCATGTAGGCTTTCATCCAGATATTTTCACCAGGGTAGTAGTAAGGTTTATCGGTATGGATGTAAGCTTTTTCAATTGGTACAAGAGGTTTGACAATAGTTTGACTTGATTGTGATGATTTGCCTGGCTGGTAATCTAATGGCAGAAATGTACCGACCCGATAATTGCTCCACTCCCCTGAATAGACAACTTCCCCAGGGTTAAGCAGAATTCCATTATTATTTACCCGCACCTGATTGCCGCGTACTTCCATCCACGATACGGCTCCTGCCATATCTCTATAATATTTTACCGATCCAGTTTTATTCAGGTAGTGAATTTCCGTCCTTTCGCTAAGTTGAATTGTGTACTCATAAGGGCGACCTGTTGGCGCTACAATATTCTTGCCACTGTAATCAATAATTTTCTTATTTACTTCTGAATAAAATAGATCAGATCGTGTATTGATATCAACTGCGCCCGGTTTATCCATGTAAAGTCTGTAACCTTCATGAACTACGCGGTTATTCAAGATGGATTTAAATAAATGCCTATCTGATCCTGAATAAACATAAGCTCTATTTGTAGCCCATAATTCTTCTCGGGAAGGATCACTTTGTTCTTTGAAATAGGCATTGCCTTCAATAGTGTAACCCTGACTTCCTGCCTGAAATCTGTTAAGATGAAATAAAACATTGTACCCCAAGTAGTTGTTAACAATTTCGATGGGAGCAGATGCTGTGGCAATAAAAACTTTTGAATTACCGGAGTTTCCAAAATCAATTACCCAGGGGTTTACTATTTTACAGGTTGATATAAACTTCTCACCTAAGAAAAGTTTTTCAAACCGTCTCATTTGTTTTATCCATTCTTTATCATGGGTTCCTTTCACCTCCACTCCGGATAATTCTTGTAACGATTGGTTTAGCCGTAGTGTAATGTTTACCGTTTGAGTTTCAGAAACTGTGACTTTGCTGTGAAAAGTTTGGTATCCGATGTATGAGATAATCAGATCGTGTGTACCAATAGGCACATTTTTTAAAAGGAAATTGCCTTCAACATCAGACGTTGTGCCAAGTGTTGTATTGCTCACAAAGACATGGGCAAAAGGCAGGGATCCCTGGGTTTGTGCATCCAAAATTTTGCCCGTCACTTCTCCAGTTTGGCAAAATAATAACAATGGAAACACAACAATTAAACCGAGCACTAAAAATTTCATAGCCTTCATGCTACAAGCATTGGGCTAATTTCGTAAATGTCTTTTCCAAAATCAATTTGATTTTCTTGGCCTTGTATACATCGAAGTGCAGTTCCTGCTCATCCATATAATTGATTTTGCTCATTTCCAATTGAAGTGCGTGGCGATTGACTTCGGGTTTCCCATAGTGACGTGTGATGTAACCGCCTTTGAAGGGATGATTGTGGCTAAAGGAATAGCCTGAGTTTTGAAGTGAGCCAATCGCAGTGGCGATTAGTGCAGAGGACGCAGATGTGCCATCGGCATCACCCAGTATCAAATCCGGAAATTTTTCAGCATGAATCGAAGGAACAAATTGTCGGATAGAATGACAATCCCACAAAAGTACCTTCCCGAATTTTTGATGGAGGCGAGCTAATTCCTTTTCTATCTTTTGATGATAGGGTTCGTAATACCGGGTTACTCGATTTTCGATTTCAACCAAAGAAATTTCATTTCGTTTATCTTGATAAATCGGTTCGCCCAAAAAATTAGTAGTTGGGCAAAGTCCGGTAATAACGCGTCCATCAGCATAAAGCGGTTTGCTTTGTGGATCTCGATTCAGATCAATTACCCAACGACTAAAGTTGGAAGTGATCATCGTAATTCCAAGTGCTGGGGCGAAGTCATAGAGTCGATCAACAAACCAATCCGTATCGTCAGGTGCTTGTATGAGTTGTGGTTTGTATTGATCTTTTAACTCAGGGGGAAAAACCGTGCCGCAGTGAGGCACGCTGATGAGTATCGGTATCTCTGCTGTTGTTGGGTACGTAATGTTGAAAGCAGAATTCACCTTTAATGTCTGTATCTGGGGGAAAATCCCTCGCCTTTTAGGCGAAGACTTTAGTATAATATTTATTGACTGAGTATGCTTTTTTCTCTTCCTATTGCTCCCGTTTGAAAGCCGAGGCTTTTGCACTTCTTTAGTCGGCCTTTAGCCGAATTACAACCCCTCGCCTTTTAGGCGAGGGTAGTTTAGTTGAGTTATTTCATTTTTCTAGAGTTTGTTCTTTCAGAAGTGCTGCATCTGCGCGAGCTTGAGTCAGTTGCCTCTCCTTTTCCTGAAGTTGCTCAGTCAATAAAAGTGAATATTTTTCACAAGCCAACGCTTTTTTCGACTCCTCTTGCGCTATTTCTTTTGCTTTTTGTGCTTGGATATTGTTAATCATGCCATAGAAAAAAAATCCTACAGAAGCTAATATCGCTAATCCTAAAACGATACTGCTGATTCTTCTCTTTCTTAAAGCCTCTTTTGCATCCATAAAAAATCCGTTTGTACTTAAAAGTATTTGTCCATGAATTTTAACCCTTCCGCTACTTTCTTTTGATTGCTATTTTCGATTGCTCAAATGCAAAATCCTTAGCTAGCCTTGTTTCTACGAGAGCGTTTTCTAATTCTGCAAGTGATCTACGAAGTTGGTTTTCCCGGTCACCAAGTTGCTTAGCGAGCGCTTCCGCCTTCTCTTGGCACACTTTGATTTCTATTCTTGCTTTTAGAAATTCCTCCTTTTCTTCAGCTTGCTTATCCGCATTAACAGCGATGTAAATAAACGCAAGAAGAGTGATGCACCACGAAGTACCCAGCACAACAGCCAGAATCCTTCTCTTAGTTAAATCGTTTTTCATCGTAAACTATTCTTTGTTTTTTTCAGGTGAACCAGATGACTTACGCAAGAATTCTTCTCTTGCCTGCTGTATTGCTCTCTGCGCTTCGTCCATTGCTTTTTCGGCCAATTCCTTTTGTTTCATCGCTTGCTTCTCACATTCTAAGGCTTGTTCTTTAGCCACAACTACTTGCCTATCCATCTCCACGGAAATGGTACGTTGAACATGCGCGTAAATGCCCGCAAGAAATACCATCAGTGCTAATAGGCTACAAGCGAAGACGAGAAGCTTTCGTTGCTTCTTTAATTTCTGAATTTGCACCTCCATTAGTTGTTGTTTTTATTTCTTCTTTCTTCTCTTTTTTTCTGCCTAAGGCTCTTCTTACTTGGCGGATTAAGTTTTGCTTGTAAAATCTTGATTTCATTTTGAGCAGCTACTAGCTGCATATGCTGATTTTTATAATAGTTTTGCGCAGAAATTTGCGTTTCATTTTTTAGTTTAATGATTCGTTTATATGATTCATTGATTCGTTGTGCAGAGATTTCTCCACTGTTTACTGCATTCTTTATAACTGAAAAAATAAGTTCCACTTTTCTTTTCTGACTTCCGGGAACATTGTTGGCGAAGCATAATATATCTACACCAGCAAGAATTGCCAATTTTATAGATTCTTCAAATCCATATTGTTTAGAGATCGCCTCCATCTGCATGTCATCCGAAAACACAACACCATTGTATCCTAGTTTTTTTCGTAGAATCCCATTCAATATATCGTAAGAGAGGGTCCCTGGTTTGCCCGATTGATCCAGATTTTTATTCACTATATGGCACGTCATCACACCGTCTACATATCCGGAGTCCAACAAAATCTTATAAGGTTTCAATTCGCGCTCAGTCCACGAGTTGGTTACGTCAGCCACCCCAAAATGTGAATCGGTGGTAGAACTGCCATGGCCCGGAAAATGTTTTAGTACCGTATTCACAGCGAATCGTCTATGCTGCTTAATGAATTCCTTTGCCAACAAAGCGATCGAGTCTTCGTTGGCCGAATAGGATCTGCCTTTTTTATAAATCACAGGGTTGGCAGTATCAACAGCCACATCTACGCAGGGAGCAAAATTCACGTTGAATCCTAAGCCTGCCAAAATAGCGGCTGTAGACTCTGCATAAAACTTGGCGCTGTCCAAAGATTTGGATTTGCCCGTCTGGTCGGCAGTAATAGATCTTGCGAATCCATATTTTTCCTTGAGACGGTTCACTCTTCCACCTTCCTGATCAATGGATACAAACAAAAGCGTTGGTGATGCCTTTTGATAAGTCCAAATGATTTTCTTTAAATCAGTGAAAGCACTGGGTTTTTTGGGGATATTCTTTTCAAACAATATAATAGAGCCAACCTGACCACTCTTGACTGCCTCAAACACCATTGTGTCGACTTTGGCGTATGGAATGCCCATCAATATCATCTGCCCGATTTTTATGTCCAGGCTATCACGGGTTTGAGAGAATGTAGAGGTTGAGATAAATAAAGCTGCAAGCCACAGGCTGCAAGCTGTTAGCCTGATGCTTGTTACAAGATGTTTTGCAAAGGAGATTCTGGACTTTAAATTTACGCCAAACTGCTTGTGGCTTGAAGCCTGAAGCCTGAAGCCAATACACATTCTAATACTTCTCATAAATCACTTTAAATATTTTCTCCATTTGTTTTCTTAACTCAGTACTACTGGCAACAAAGTTATTACTCATCATACTAAAGATTAGAGTCTTGCCACTTTTTGTTATCAAAAATCCACTCAAGCAATGATTGTTACTGAGGGTGCCTGTTTTTCCGTAGATGAAGATCGGCTCAGCTTTGTACCAATTTTTTATTGTCCCACTCTTTCCGCCTTTTGCCAATAAGGTGAACAGTCTTTCGCGGGGTACTTCACTATAAATTTTTTCCCAAAGTTTAACAATTGTGCGGGGCGTAAACAAATTAAAGCGCGACAAACCAGAGCCATCGACCCACTGCAGTTTGTCAGGCAGGTCGGCAAGCAGATTTTGAGTAGCATAGCGAATGGCAATTTCAGAACTTAGCGTGTCGCTGACCACCGCTGCACACTGCAACAACAATTGCTCAGCAATGAAATTGTCGCTTTCTTCCATCATCACCTTATATAAACTGTCTGCGGGCGTCCCCCGCAAAAGTGTGGCATTGGCAGGCAACGGCATATTAAGCACTGAAACATTTTGCTTCAGAGTGTCGCTTAACAAATCCGCCAACACTTCGTTCGTAACGTGATAAGGAATCTCCCACTCCGTGGTTGGCGTTTTTCCCGGGTAGTAGATCAATTGGTTCGTATCAAAGGCACGAACAATTTCCTCTCGTGCGTGTATGTCCGAACTCTTGACCACTTGTTTATAGAAATAAGTTGGTGAGGTTTCTAACTCACCGGAGACCATTTTGGAGACTGTGAACAAGTTTCCGTACAAAGGGAAAGGAGATCGCTCGGGAGAATAGCTATACAAATAATCGTCCCACGCCCAGCCATCACCTAACCTTGGCGCGTTAAAGTTGTTGGTAGAGAGAAATATCTTTTCCTTTCTGCTCTTTAAAAAATTGAACGTTTTCCCGTTTTGAAATACATAGGGGTTTAGGAAGGAAGGGTCGCCCATACCCCAAACCAAAAGCGAGTCATTGCGTAGCTCATATTTTAACGAAGGCAGCGTATCGCCCAACAATTTTAGCGCAGCATAAAATGTAAAAATCTTTGTATTCGAGGCTGGCGTGAAATAGCGATCTGAGTGATAGTCAACCAACGCCTTTTTGGAGACGGGATCGTACAATGCGAACCCGGTGTTATCTTTAAAACTTGATTCTGTTTCCGCTAGGATTTTTACCAGTCCTCTTGTCGGAGAACAAGACATTACACCACCGACCAGGCCTGCAAAAAAAAGACTTTTCCACTTCATTTTTTTTCAACCAGATATCGCTCAATCAATATTTTACGATGATGAGTTTCATGCCCGGCAATCACAAAGCCAAGTACAGCAACAGACATTTCGTTTTTATTGGCAACGCCCTTATAGGTTAACATGCCAGGCGTGAAGCTTTCAAAAAGATCAATGGTTGAAGCTCGAAGATGGTTCATTTCTGAAGCAATCTTTTCTAAACTGCGATTACCCGCGTTGGCAAGTGGCGCGTAGTCGTTTTCCTCCCAACCCGGCAGTGGTGTATTGTCCTTGCGGGCAAACCGAAGAGCACGATAGGCAAAAATGCGCTCGGCATCAATCATGTGACAAAGCAATTCGCGAACCGTCCACTTGCCATCTGCATATGCAAAATCACTCTTACCGATGGGTATAGAGTGAACAAGCTCTTGCATGCGATGACCTGAAATACGAAGCGCCTGCAAAATATCACCTTCTTCAATTTGCTTCACATAATTTTTATAAAAGGGTGGTACACTTTCAAGGTTAAGAAGCATGGCGTTGGGTTTTACTGAGCAATTGGTAAAAGTAAAAACTCTTTACTTGTTTCAAAATGAGCAAGCGATTTTTAAAAATCGGTAAACAGTTTATCAGGCAAGTCGTCAACAACTTTTACGTTTTTGGGGCCGCCATTGTCAGATCGATCTGCCGACAGAAGTACATTTCCATACTTTCGATAGTTGTCCCACGGACGCACAAAGTTAGCCGTATCTTTTTTCGCATCGTTGTAGTACGCCCAGTACTTAATCAGTTTATCTCGAATACCAACATACAGTTTATACTTATTTTCGGGGGTAAACCCTACGTTGGTAAAAGTCATTTCCAAAATGTTGTACCGTCCGTTTTTTAGGGTGTCTTCGCCCATATATTTCAACGTAACGCCCGTATCTTTCAATTTAAAAGGCATGGTCAGCCAATACGAGTCGTTCACCCAGATACCTTTTGCTTTCTCAAGCAGCTTTTTTAATGTATCTGCCTCTGTCAATTCTACACCATGGAACTTTACTCGTCCTTCGCCTGTATTAATATTCACTAAGTAGATTGAACTGTCGCTTGGCGACTCAATTCGAACGCGCCCCGTTTGCTTGTCCCACGTCAGGTCTCTGCGCCCGAAAAAATTCCATGAAATAAAACGGGTCTTGTCCCAATTCTCGCGGCCGCCCATAACGTGCATAATGCTATCCGCTAATTGGATAGCAGCCGGATCAGAATGGACCAGGTCGAAGCCTTCTGCGGGCGGATTCAATTCGGCCAGTGTCTTTGGCTTAGGCGCGCAAGATGCCATGTAGAATGACCCTGCTATAATTACAATTGCCAATCTGATGCAAGATTTGAACTTGAACCGATATCGTGTTCCAATTCTCATAATTCTGCTTTCGGTGTAGCCAACCAGTTTAGTTGTTTTCATTTCGATGGTTTTTATTCGGAGTGAATTTAAGCAAATTAAGTCCACTTCAACGTCTGGGCTCCATTTTTTTGAGCGTAAAAGAGTGTCTTGACTGAATTGGCGCTGTTCAATCTTGCGTTTATGCTAACTCCCCCCTCACCATTGGGAATAGCTCTAACAGGGTAGCTACTAAAAGTAATTATGAAATAAAATGAATTTACCTTTGCTGCATTCGAAGTCATCAACATGAAGAAAGATATTGAGATTCCGCGCGTGGAAAATGTAACGCTGGCCATTGCCCGGGAAAAAAATCTGCTGGATCAGTACGAATGGAAAGTGTATCTCATCAACAACAACTCTTTTCCCATCGAAAACACACTGGTAGCAAGCAAAGGATATGGAGAAAAAAATGGCGAAACGCAACGAACATCTACGCTCCGCCATTTTCTAGATAGAGTGCCCGCACAAAGCACGGCAGTCATTGAGCCCATCGACCCTTCTGTTTTTCACTTAAACAACGAATACTGGGTTAGCTACTATGTGGGCACGCAGATCTATGACAAAAAATTTGTCTTTGTGCCCGACACTATTTGTGATGCCAACATAAGTTTAATCAAAGAGTTACAACTCGAGGGCGTTTTACATTCATAAATTAATACCTTTATAAAAGAGTCACTTCTATGAATCAGCTTTTAAAAGATGTACTGTTTTTAGATATCGAAACCGTTGGTTGCGTTGATCATTATTCCAAACTGAGTGAACGGTTAAAAACTCAATGGGCACGCAAGGCCAATTTTTTCAAACGTGAAGACCAGCAAACTGATGAAGATCTTTTCCACGAAAAAGCGGGTATCTATGCTGAGTTTGGGAAGATCGTTGTGATTGCCGTTGGCAAATATGTTGTCAATGATGCCGGGGAATTAGGGCTTCGTACAAAATACTTTGCCGAGGACGATGAAAAGAAATTGTTGGGCGATTTCAAAACGATGCTTGAAAAGCTGGAGGGGTCTACAAAATTGTGTGCGCACAATGGCAAGGAGTTCGACTTCCCATACATGAGCAGGCGGATGCTTGTCAATGGAATTACATTACCGCCATTGCTTGACCTTGCCGGAAAGCGTCCTTGGGAAATACCCCATTTAGACACCATGGAGCTTTGGAAATTTGGAGACTACAAACATTACACCTCGCTCGATTTGTTAGCCGCAATTTTTAATATTCCCTCAAGTAAAGGAAGCATGGACGGTTCCATGGTAAACGAGGCGTACTATCGCCAAAACGCATTGGCAAAAATCGCTGAGTATTGTGTGGGAGACGTGGTGGCGATTGCGCAACTCTACTTAAAAATGAAGGGAATGAATTTAATAGAGGAAAAAAACATCAGCAGGGCGTGATGCTTGAAACAAAGAAATTATGAGTAAAAAGAAATTTAAAGAGAAAAAAGAAACAAAAAACAAAAAAGAAAAGAGTGGCCTTTATGGTTCGCTCCTTTCTTTATTTAGCGAAGCCTCAGGAAAGACCTACAGCGCTGAGCAAATTGCAAAAAAACTGCAGGTTAAGAAAAAAGCATTTATTGAAGATTTATACAATCTACTTGAGGCGCTCCGCAAGGAGGGCAAGATTGAGCAAACAACTAACAGAAGCTACAAGGCAGTTCAGTCAGGCAAATCAAGTAAGAGCATAGTGGGCATTGTAGATCATGTCAATCCTCGATTTGCTTACATATCAACAGGTGAGGAGGGATCAAAAGATGTTTATGTCCAATCGAGGGACCTCGGCTCTGCTTTACATG
The DNA here is from genome assembly GCA_020403045.1 of Cytophagales bacterium. Lineage (GTDB taxonomy): Bacteria > Bacteroidota > Bacteroidia > Cytophagales > Cyclobacteriaceae > ELB16-189. The sequence goes on along the minus strand of JADBYK010000025.1, from coordinate 23,761 downwards.
GCGATACAGTTAGTGTTGCATTGCTTGGAAAGAAAAATGGTGCCAGTCCGGAAGGAAAGGTAACAGAAGTACTCAAACGCGGCCGGCAGCGTTTTGTGGGTCGTATGGAAACTTCAAAAAGTTTTGGTTTTATCGTACCCGACTTCAAGAAAATCTACGCTGATTTTTTTGTGTATCCCGAAAACCTAAATGGAGCCAAAACCAACGATAAAGTTCTTTTCGAAGTCACCAAATGGGCTGAAGGCGACAAAGCTGCTGAGGGTAAAGTGATCGAGATATTAGGCAAAACAGGCGAAAACAATGCTGAGATTCATTCTATCATGGCAGAGTTTGATTTGCCTTTTCGCTTTCCAGAAAACGTACTGAAAGAATCAGAAAAAATACAAGAGGGCATTACGAATGAGGAAGTAAAAAAACGGAAAGATTTTCGAGAGGTCCTCACATTTACCATCGATCCGGAAGATGCCAAGGATTTTGACGATGCTATTTCATTCAAAACATTGCCCAACGGAAATTATGAAATAGGCGTACATATTGCAGATGTAACACACTATGTTCGCCCAGGTAATGAGCTAGATAACGATGCGTTTGATCGTGCCACATCGGTTTACTTGGTAGATAGAACAGTGCCAATGCTACCCGAACGATTGTCCAACGCATTGTGTTCGCTTCGTCCGCACGAAGACAAGCTTACTTTCGCAGCCGTTTTTGAAATGGACGCAAAAGGAAAAATCCATCAGGAATGGTTCGGAAGAACCGTTATTCACTCCGATCATCGTTTTAGTTACGAGCAGGCGCAAGAGGTGATCGAAAGTGGAACCGGTACGTTTGCTGAGGAGCTGAAAATCCTAAATGGGCTCCACGAAATCCTCAGAAAAGAAAGATTTAAAAGGGGCGCTGTCAATTTTGAAACCACCGAGGTCAAGTTTAAGCTCGATGCTCAGGGGAAACCCTTGATGGTAGTCCCTAAAGTTCGGAAGGAAGCGCACAAACTGATTGAAGAGTTTATGCTACTCGCCAACCGTGCGGTTGCTACTTACATATTTAAAATGAAGAAGGGTGAAGAGAACCTGCCTGCCGGCAAGGCAGGAAATACGTTCGTTTACCGTACGCATGACTTTCCCAACCCTGAGAAGGTCGCAGACTTTGCCATATTCGCCAAGCAGTTTGGTCATACGTTGCAAATAGAAGAGGCGAACGTGTCGCGTTCACTGAACAGACTAATGGACGAGATTGAAGGAAAACCCGAGCAAAATGTGTTACAGTCTTTAGCCGTTCGTGCCATGGCAAAAGCCAAGTATACAACAGAAGCAAAACAGCATTTTGGATTGGCGTTTGACCATTATACGCATTTTACTTCTCCGATTAGAAGATATCCTGACATGATGGTACATCGGCTATTACAGCACTATCTGGATGGAGGAAAATCGGTAAATAAAAAGGAGTTTGAAGAAAAGTGCATTCACTCTTCAGAAAGAGAAAAGCGCGCTGCCGATGCCGAGCGCGCCAGTATAAAGTACAAGCAAGTGGAGTTTATGAGCATGGCCGAGAACAAGCCATTCGATGGGATCATAACGGGTGTTCAGGAGTTTGGAATTTTTGTGGAGATTGTGGAAACAAAGTGTGAGGGCATGGTGCGGATGTCGGACATGAAAGATGACTTTTATGAGTTTGACGAAAAAAACTATCGGGCAATTGGGAGAAGGAGAAAGAAAATCTATCGACTTGGCGATAAAGTTGTGGTGCGGATAAAAAAGACAGATGTTGACAGACGCCTCATCGACTTAACATTTGATATCCACCCTACCTTCGACTAATATTGCGCCATAATCTATTTTGTTTTCTGAATGCTCGTCCATTACAAAAACCTCATCGAATCTGAAATCAGCCGTCACTCCTTCGGCTCTCAGCCAAAATCACTTTACGAGCCGATACGTTACCTAATGAAATTGGGAGGCAAACGACTCCGCCCCATGTTAGTGATGTTGTCTTATTCCATTTACAAAAAAGACGCTGAGAAAATTGTTTCGTACGCGGCCGCGGTGGAAGCCTTTCACAATTTTACGTTAATGCATGATGACATCATGGATAAAGCCCCTTTGAGAAGGGGAAAAGCAACGGTACACGAAAAGTGGAATGTGAACACGGCCATTCTTTCAGGAGATGTGATGCTAGTGCGCGTATATGATATGTTCTTATCACTTGAGAGTTCGAAACTGAATCAGGTACTGCGGGCATTTAATCAATGTGCCGCTGAAGTGTGCGAGGGTCAACAGTGGGATATGGTGTTCGAGTCAAAGACAAAAGTAACAGAAGCGCAGTACATCGAAATGATTCGCCTGAAAACGGCTGTACTCCTTGGCTTCAGCTTAGAACTTGGCGCTATCCTGGCAGACGCTCCAAAGGCAGATCAAATAGCCTTGCGCGAATTTGGTGTGAACATCGGAATCGGATTTCAGTTGAAAGATGATTTGCTGGATGTGTATGCCGATCAGAAAAAATTCGGAAAACAGGCAGGTGGAGATATCATCTCCAATAAAAAGACTTTTTTGTTGATCAAGGCTTTAGAAAAAGCAAAGGGCAAGCAGCAAAAAGAATTAAAAGAATGGCTGAATGCAGAGAAGTTTAATCCACAAAAGAAAGTGGCGGCCATTACCGGAATCTATGATGCGCTGGACATAGCCGAATTAACAGAAATAAAAATTAACCAATACTTTGAAAAAGGATTTGATCGATTGAAGAAAGTAAATTCTAACAACTCAACCCTGATCGATTTTACACAAGAACTAATGGCAAGACAAGCGTAGTTATCTGCGTTTATAAAATAATAATTTGCCCGTTATGCCTTCCACCTTCTCGCTTAAGGTATAATATCCCGATCCATCACGCGCCCAGGCAATCGACTCGCCCTGCTTTTCGCGTTCATAAAGAAGAATGGCAGGCTTCTGTAGAAGCAACTTAGCTAATGGTAGCTGTGCTTCGTTGTTCCAGTAGTAAATGTTGTCGTAGTCTTTCAAAAGCACTTCTGTTCCGGAGGTTGAAAAACTCCCAGCTACAATCTTGTAATAAGGAATAGTCGCTACATGGTTGGGTATCATTACTTGATTACTGAATGGATACTTCAATTGATAGACTCTGACAGAATCTTCAAGTTTTGAAACAATATACATGTCGTTGGAGCCTGGTTCAAGCATCAGCGTTTCCGAATCGCGCACACCATCAGGTAGCGTTATCTGAAGTGTGTCAAAGGTTGAAATAATAATTTCCTTTTCGGCTTCAACAGTTGGCTCTACAAACCGGTAAATAAGTTTGACTTTATATCGCGCCAGATTATCACCAATGTCAGCGACATAAACATAATTCTTGGTTGAATCGGGGCCTTCACCAATGGCAATATCTTCAAAATCCCTATTATTGATTCCTGCCAGTTTACAAACCAATTTTGTTTTTGCCGTTTGATCTATCAGGAATACTTCTGCAGGATTGCCGCTATCATTAAGTGTCCATAGGTGTTCTGGGTTAGCAATGCTCTCCACCAAGCCGGAAGCCTCGTGTAGTCGATCGTCTACTTGTCCGAATGATACACCTTTTTCAAACAAAGTAGAATCACTTTTTTTTCCCTTGCTGCAGTTAGAGAAGAAAATGAGCGCGATCAGCGCATAGTAGATTTTAAAACGAATCATGGATTAATCTATAACAAGAAAACGGTTTTGATCTTGTCTCCGACTTGAATGGCATGAACAACTTCCATTCCCTCCGTTACTTCGGCAAAGATGGTGTAGCGTCCATTTAGGTGAGGTGTTGGCGAGTGTGTGATGAACCATTGTGTTCCTTCCGTGTCCTTGCCGGCAGAAGCCATACCCACTGAGCCCTCTTTGTATCGTCTGGTAGAAAACTCCGATCGAATGGAATAGTCCTCACTTCCAAATCCATCTCCGCGGTTGCAACCAGTTTGGATAACAAAATTGGGTACCACCCGATGAAAAAATTTATCGTTAAAATATTTTTTTGAAACTAATTCAACAAAATTAGCAACCGAGCCGGGTGCCTCCTCCACCAATAGTGTAAGTACAATAGCTCCTTTGGTTGTTTCTATTCTTACACGCTGATTTTTTTTAATCGTTTTCACTAACTTCCAATCAATAGGATGATTAAACTGATTTTGCGGAGCTTTGGGTTTCTCCTTGCCTTCAAAATAAGCAATGGCTACCTCGAGCGGCTGAAGTGCTTCAATATCTTTGGGCAACGTTAATTTGCTTTTTGCCTCTTTCAAAAAACTAAAATCCGCATCCATGTTCTTAAAATCAGATGTTGGATCAACTAAAGCAGCAGCAATAATTGCAATAACTCCGGGGTCTCCACCTAATATGGCATCTCTATAAATGCCAAGAAGGGCTGCCTTCGACTTCTGGTCAAAATTTCTGTTCTTACTTACCATCACCAATGTCTGCGCTGCATTTGTTTTAACGACCAAGGAAGTTGCTCGCAGAAGCTCGTCTGCAATGAACTGGTAGGATGCCGGACTATTTGCTAACGAGCCAATTAGGGCAGCCCTTTCATAATCATTCGTTGAGGCTTGGTAGGATGCCATTATTTTCTTGACAAGCACACTATCAGGATGCATTCCCAGTAATGCTTTGTAAAGGTTCGTTTTAATGCGATTGCTTTTTGTTGACTCAGCAACCTCCCACAATGCAGATCGAAAAGCAAGTATGGGCTTTAACGATTCTGCTGCTGCGATGCCAACGTGTTCGCTTCGATCCCTCAAAGCACGAATTATTCCCTCAAGCGTTTCACTGTTGGACCAGTTGGTTAACGATCTTGCTGCACTAACTCGAACGCGATAGTCTGCATCGTTTTTTAAAATGGAAAGCAGCACAGGAATACATTTCGTAGAATCTAATTTTCGCAACCCAGCAGAAGCAGCCATTCGCACATAAGCAGATGGGTCATTTGTTGCCGCAGCAATTAGTTCATCGTCTGGTTCAATGGTTAACTTCGTTGTCCTGTTGAAAAAGTGCGCTGCAGCCATCCGTGTCTGGAATGAATAACTTGGCTTGAGAAATTCCAGCTGCTTGGAAACAATTTTGTTATTTGAAAGGCCACGAAGACCTACCCAATAGAATCCCCACGCCTGACCGGCTTGCTGGGTAGTATCCTCCGATTTATAGCGAGTCAACAATGTTAGATCAGCAGGTTGAATCGTTTTGCCAAGCGCTTCCAGCGCCTCTGCAACTACTGCTGAGTTGCTATCTTCTAGAGCAGGAATGAGTGCATTTACAGAAGCCGTGCCGCTTGTTTGCCCTAGAGCAAACGCTGCTGACCGTCTTGCCTCTATAACCGGATCTTCCAACAACATAGTACCTAGTTGCAAGGATGCGGTAGAATCCTGAACAGAAGCCAACGCCTTTGCTGCTTCGATTCGATAAATGGCATTAGTGCTGAGCAACAGATGGATCAAGCTATCTGTTTGCCTATGATCCTGAAAATCAGCAATGGCTGCAATCTTCGGGTCTGCGAATTTGTTTGTAGGCGAAGTGCATCTCGTTAAAGAAATGGCAAAGGAAATCCATATAAGAAGTTTAATTCGCTTCATCGGCTTCCGAAAAAAATTTCTCTCGACTTTTTGAAAACTGCGCCTAGGATTTTGTTGCGCGTGCAATGACGTCACTAAACTCGATGGAAGCCTGTTTGATGGAGTACAATAAAAGTCTGACTTCTTTTACATGAACGGTTCCATCTGCCTCTGACATTTTATACAAATGAACAAACGCATCGAGCTTCTTCTCATCAGAACACTTATTAATAAATTCAATACCCAACTGGTAGATATCACGATTTTTCATTTGTTTCACCTGATTCTCAAATTCTTCAAACACATCAGCAGCGACCCCTTCAGCGTCCCGAATTTTAAGTAACTGCCTCTGCTCATTTTCATCGACTATTCCGTCTATGCCAATTAGCAAATGAACTAGATAAAGAAGTCCCAGATGATAATCTCTTTTTGAATCCATGCTTTTATTTGTTGCTGAAATATAGGGTAAATAACAAAAAGAAAATAGACTATTTTTATCAGGACATTACATGAAAGACAATAAAGGCGGATAGATAGGCAAGTCCGGTCATGTAGGCTAGTTGCAGAAGTGGCCATTTCCAGCCCTTCGTTTCGCGTTTCACAATTGCCAGAGTGCTCATGCATTGCATGGCAAAAGTATAGAAAATGAGGAGAGACATTCCAACTGCGGGAGTGTAGCGGGGGCCACCCGTTTCGGGGTTGATTTCCGAGCGAAGGCGCTGCTTAATGGTGGGCTGATCCTCTGTACTACCAATGCTATAAATAGTAGCAATCGTGCCCACAAAAACTTCGCGTGCAGCAAAGGATGTGACCAACGCGATGCCTATTTTCCAATCAAATCCCAAAGGTCGTATCAAAGGCTCAATGCCTTTCCCCAACTTGCCGGCATAAGAATGTTCGAGCTTATAAGCGGCCACTCGATTCTCAATTTCGGCTTCCGACAGTTGTAAGGAGCTTGACTCTGATCTCACAACTCGCTTTGCATCATTCATTTCATCTACCGGGCCATAGCTTGCCAGTACCCATAGGATGATAGAAATGGCCAGGATAACTCTCCCTGCTTCGAATACAAACGTCTTGGTTTTTTCTACAATGGTATACCCAACGTTGGGCCACCGCGGCATTCGATAGGTGGGCAGCTCCATCATTAAAAAACTCCGCTCTTTTGTTCTAATAATGAACTTCATTGCCCAAGCCGATAGGATGGCTGCTAAAAAGCCAAGTAAATACAGACCCATTAACACCATGCCCTGGTAGTTAAAAAATCCAAACAGCTTCACATCAGGAATGATGAGCGCCACCAATATTGTAAACACAGGAAGTCGAGCCGAGCAGCTCATGAAAGGAGTTACGAAAATAGTAATGAGTCTCTCTTTCCAATTGTCGATGGTTCTTGTGGCCATGATTGCCGGTATGGCACAGGCCCATCCAGACATTAGGGGCACCACACTTTTTCCATTCAACCCGAATTTACGCATTGCCTTATCCATCAAAAAAACCACCCGCGCCATGTACCCACTTTCCTCCAGTATGGCGATACAGGCAAAGAGGATAGCGATCTGTGGGATAAATATGACAATCCCACCAATGCCGGGGACAATACCCTGCGAAATCAATTCAAAAAAGGGACCTTCTGGCAGTTGTCTAGACAAATTATTACTGAGCCTCGCAAATGATGAATCAATAAAATCCATGGGTATCTGAGCCCATGCAAAAATCGCTTGAAAAATAAGAAACAGAACCCCGAAAAAAATAAGATAGCCGCCCACTTTGTGAGTGAGCACTCGATCGATTCCATGTGACACTCTTTTCCAATCGCGATGCGATGGTTTGACAATCGCTTTATTCAAAAGCTCTTGGATAAAGCCATACCGCATCACCGTTTCTGCACCTTGATATTTATGAGGAAAGAACTGATGTTCTTTCGCAACCGCTTTAATAAACGCACGCTGCTCTTGAGTAAGGAAAACCAAATTGTCGGTTTGCTGTAGAAAGTGATACGCTTCGTAGTCAGTAGCTAGGGTGAAATGATTTCTAATGATTGCAATAACCGGCTTGATCTCGTCATCAATTTGAAAAACCGATTTTCTGGAGGCTGAAAGCGGCTCAGCTAAAAGTCTCTTTAGTTCGTAAATGCCATGACCCTTTCGGGCATTAATCATTACAACAGGTAGGTCTAACAACGATGAAAGGCGTTTTACATCTATACTTAATCCAGATTTGGCAGCCAGATCCATCATGTTCAGGGCAACCACTGTGGGAATCCGCAAATCGATCAATTGCGTAAGCAGCAACATACAATTCTTGAGGTTGGTTGCATCCGCAATCAACACTACCTTATCCGGGTAGAGCTCACTTTTTTGGTCGGAGAAAATCTCGGTAACAATCTTTTCATCGAGCGTACGCGGGTAGAGGCTGTAGATTCCGGGTAGGTCAATAATTTCTGCCTGAGTGTTACTGTCCAATTGGCAATAGCCCATTCGTTTATCAACAGTCACACCCGGAAAATTTCCGATTTTTTGGTTGAGCCCGGTAAGGTGATTGAAAAGAGATGACTTCCCTGCATTGGGCTTACCGGTTAATGCAATTCGAATGCGGCCGTTTTCCATTAATTGATAACAGAAATGGTAGAGGCCTCATCAATGCGCAACGACAAATCAACGTCAGAAACGCTAACACAAACAGGATCGCCAAAAGGCGCAGTAAAATTAAAACGGATGGCTGTTCCTGGCAATAACCCCAACTCTAACAGTTTGAGACCTATTTGCTCGTCAGCAAAACCAGCGATAATGGCCGTTTCTCCGGGTAACATTTCCGCCACATTTTTTGCCATTGTTATTTAGACTGATTTTAAACTGTGCGAATATAGATGGCCAAAAAATGCAAAACAATGATTGCAACCAGTTTCTAGAGCGTTGGAATGGATTTATTAATTAGGCCTAAATTTTGAATCCCTTAGAATTCGTTCCGGATTGTTGTTTCTCATCAATTTAGGCAAGTCGTTTCCTTTTGAGTTTTGCGCGGCAAATTTGTTGAAGATCTGCCAGCCAATCCAAACACCAATTCGTCCCGGACACTGGTCGCCAATTTCAACGGTCGTGGGCCTTTCATCCAGGTATTTTTGCTTTACAAGTTTTGACGTATTGAAGAATACTTCTTTTTCAACCAAGTGTCTCCATATCAAATCTTGGTTTTCACGCGCGCCAGATATCTCTTTGGAGGTGTACCCAATGAAAACACTGTCCGGCACGCAAGGCAACATTTGTTTTGCAAAATAGTAGGCCTTTCCATAGGCAATCATGTCAGCCAACACCGTTTTATCCTCCGGGTTAATACGATTGATCCGGCTATCAATACCGTACAATAACATGGCCGAAGGCACCACAAACTCCTTGGTATACCTGCGCGCCATATACTCATACATGTTGAGTTTATACTTAGCACTTCTGCCCAAAAAATGATCTAGTCCAACGATGATCAATGTGTCGCTCACAAACAAGTCCGTTTCTAAACCGGTAATGACCGTTTCGATTCGCGGGACTTTGAAGGTTGTCGGGTAGTAATACCTCAAGTTTGTAAATGCTTTGGTAAACTCTTGCTTCAAGGCCGATCCGTCTCCAAATACTTTTTTCGTCTCCATCAACAACGTATCAAATGATGGGCTCGTAAATCGTTGATAGAGTTCGTTGATAAAAATAGAGTCATCGGGGTAGTCCTGATGATGAAAAAACACATCGCGCATAGCAGGATGTCGTGTAAAAAAATCAACCAATTGTTGTTTGGTTTTAATGGTGGGAATAGAATCCTCCAACGATCTAAAATCAAGTTGGATATCAATGGAAGATGTTTCGGGCTGAAACGCGCACTTCTCCTCATTATCGGATTCGCAGGCAGCCAAAAAAATCAAAATCACAAAAAGTAAACAAACGGTTTTTTTCATAGAAAATATCTGCTGCGAAGATGCTCAGAATTTTACATAATTGTAAACGAACTGTATCCTTTTCCACTGCCCAAAATCAGATAAAAATGGCGACCTTCGCCACTTCATTATTGAACAACTCGTGGCTACACTGAAACACATTGCCATTGCCGGCAACATCGGATCCGGCAAAACTACGTTGGCAGAAAAATTGTCAAAGCATTACAATTGGATTCCCCTTTATGAATCGGTGGATCACAATCCCTATCTCCGCGATTTTTATGAGGACATGACCCGGTGGGCTTACCATCTGCAAATCTATTTTCTGAACAGTCGCTTCAACCAAGTCAGGCAAATTCGTGAAAGCGAAAAAACCATCATTCAAGATCGCACGATCTACGAAGATGCTCACATCTTCGCAGCCAACCTCCACAAAAGCGGGCATCTGAATAACCGGGATTATCAGAGTTACCTCGATCTTTTCAATTCCATGACCAGCTTTGTGCAGCCACCCGATTTACTAATTTATCTAAAGGCGGATATCCCTAAACTCGTTCAGCAAATTCAAAAAAGAAATCGGGATTTTGAATTCAACATTAAGTTGGAGTATCTAAAAACCTTGAATGAGCATTACGAAAAATGGATCGCTGGTTACAAACACGGAAAGCTTCTAACTATTGATGTAAATAAACTTGACTTTGTTGAGAACACAGAAGATTTTTCGATGATTGTAGGCCGTGTAGACTTGGAGCTGAATAGTTTGTTTGGCTGATTCATCAACTAGACAATAATGAAATCATGTTTGTGTGCCCGAATTTCGATTAAAAAAACAATACACATCCGTAAAGTGTAAAAAGAAAAGTTTGCTAACTTTGAAATCAGCATGACACCCATAATTCAAAATAAAAAGTATACAGAACAAGAGTATCTGGAGCTTGAGCGAAAAGCGGAGTACAAAAGTGAATTTTTTGGAGGTGAGATTTTTGCTATGGCTGGAACTACAAACCCACATAATATTATCACCGTTAATTTTTTGATTTTGTTAGGAACAAAATTGAGGGGAAAAGGGTGTAGGCCATATGGATCGGACATGCGAGTTCACACGCCCATCAACTCCCTCTATGCTTACCCGGATATTAGCGTAGTCTGTGGCGAAAAGAAATTTTTGGATAACGTATTTGATACACTGCTCAATCCGGTTTTCATCTGTGAAGTTCTTTCAAAATCAACAGCAGACTACGATACAGGCGGCAAGTTTATGCGGTATCGGTCAATTGAATCATTGAAAGAGTATTGGGTCATATCTTCATTGGAATGCCGCCTACAGAAATTTGTGAAACAAACCAATGGCAGTTGGCTGTTGACAGAAACTACCAATGTGAATGATACAGTGTTGATTGAATCGCTTGGCGAAGAAGTCCCTCTTTCAGAAGTGTATTTTGAGGTTGATTTTTCGTAAGTGTACTTACGCAACAACTTCTAATGATTCTTCACATATCCGTCCCATTTCTCCAGCACTTCCGTAAAATCAGCCGGTAAATCCGAATCAAACTGTAGAAATTTTTGTGTGCTTGGATGAATGAAGCCCAACGTTTTTGCGTGAAGCGCCTGGCGCGGAATAATTTTAAAGCAATTATCAACAAACTGCTTATACTTCGAAAATACGGTGCCCTTCAATACCTCATTCCCCCCATAAGTGGCATCATTGAAAAGTGTGTGTCCAATAAATTTCATGTGCGCACGTATCTGATGTGTCCGACCTGTCTCCAATTTGCATTCCAGCAGCGAAACATACCGAAGATCTTTCAACAGTTTATAGTGTGTAATGGCCGTTCTGCCAAAATCACCCTCGGGGAAAGCTGTAGTTATTCTTCTGTCTTTTAAACTGCGCCCTACATTTACGTTGATCGTTCCTTCCCTTGGATCGGGTACTCCCCAAACAATGGCGTTATAGGTTCTTTCAATGCTGTGATCAAAAAATTGCTTCGCTAATGAAGTCATCGCCAACTCTGTTTTGGCAATAACCAATAAGCCGGAAGTATCCTTGTCGATTCGATGTACCAACCCCGGCCGCCCGGCATTTCCTTTCATTTCCGGAAGATTTTGAAAATGATAGGTAAGTGCGTTGACTAATGTGCCACTCCAGTTTTGATAAGCAGGATGAACTACCATACCCGCCTCCTTATTCACGACCAATAAGTGCTCATCTTCAAAGACAATATTCAACGGAATATTTTCAGGCTTGACATCTGTATCGCGTGGCGGCTCTGGTAACGCAATGGTAATTACATCCAATGGGTGTACTTTATAGTTGGGCTTGATCGGCTTGTCGTTTATCTTGACAAAACCATCATGAATGCCAATCTGGATTTTTGATCGGGTGGCGTTGGGTAACCGATCCATTAAAAACTTATCAATTCGAAGCAAACTTTGCCCCGGATCGGCTACAATCCGGTGGTGTTCAAACAACTCATCATCCCCTTCTTCCTGCTCTTCCGTTACGTTCATTTCGTTTGTTTCTTTTTTTTCTTCTGTCGATAATGGTATTCATTCAAAATCGCTGCTTCGTTCAAAATTTGTCGAATCTGTTCTTCCCTTTCTTCTAACTCTGCCAGGCTATAGAAGTGAATAGATCTTACAAACTTTCTATCCTTCTTTTCCAACAGTCCATGCTCATTAGATAATTGATGACCTCTTACAAAACCGATATACATTCCATCAAAAGTCGGACTCAAGTAGCACAAAGGCCCGTGGAAATAGAAGAACGGGATTTTATAGCTGATTTTCTCTTGAACATGTGGACCAATATCCAAAACCATGTTCCTCAAAACGGACATAATTTGCGCCTGAGATTGGGGGAGGGAGGCAATATAGTTTGAAACACTACTCAAGCCACAAAACTACTTTTTTAACCCAGACTTTTGCAGTTGATTGCAAAATCTCCCCTGAGGGCCGAAGAATACTGACGGCACCGTCAGTATTTTCGGGGTTAACCCTGACCAAAATGCGATGCATTTTGCGTCAGCCGAAGGCAAATTTTGCTACTGCAAAATTTGGGTTTAATTGGCCTTTTTCTTATCCTTCAGAATATCGTCAATAATGCTATTGAAAACAGACATGATCAAACTAAATGCAAGCGCCCACCAAAAACCATCTACCGAAAAACCTGAAACAAAATGATCGACTAAAAGAATGATAACGGCATTGATTACCAACAGAAATAATCCCAATGTCATCAGCGTGATGGGTATTGTAAATAGGATGAGTACCGGTTTTATGATCACATTGGCGATGGATAACAGCAAAGCAGTGAGCAAAGCCGTTTGGTAGTCGGTGACATCAACGTGTGGTAGCAGGTAAGCAGTAGCCAACACAGCCAAGCCATTGAGAAAAAATCGAAGAATAAGATTCATGGTAAAATTTGATTTCAATTTCCACTTTTATCAGCATTAATCAAACCGTACCTTCGCAGCCATGTATGCCATTGTTGATATCGAGACTACCGGGGGCTACGCAGATCATCACCGCATTACCGAAATTGCCATTTACCATCATGATGGCTTACAAATTACCGATCACTACCACACTCTTTTAAACCCCGGTCGGAAGATTCCGCAATTCATCACCGGACTAACGGGAATTACTTCGAGAATGGTGGAAGAAGCGCCCGCCTTCGAAACAGTTGCGGAGGAGATTATGAGTTGGCTAAAGGACAAGATTTTTGTGGCTCACAATGCTCACTTCGATTTCAGCTTTCTAAAGAAAGAGTTTGAAGGAGTTGGAATTAACTGGCAGACGAAAAAACTTTGCACCGTTCGGCTAAGTAGAAAAATTATACCGGGTTTAGAATCCTACAGCCTCGGTCGTTTGGCGGAAAGCCTGGGGATTAAAATCCCTGATCGACACAGAGCAGGGGGTGATGCGCAGGCTACGGCCCGAATTTTTTCGCTACTGCTGCAGCGCGACCAGGATGGCGTCATCGCGAAGGCGCTAAAACGGAACTCGGGCGAAACTATTCTGCCCCCAAATCTACCAAAAGTGGAGTTTGATCGATTACCAGCAAAGGCCGGTGTATATTACTTCTCGGATGCTCACGGGCAGATTATTTACGTTGGTAAAGCTTTAAATATTAAGAAAAGGATTGCCGGACATTTCACGGGTGAAGCCAGGGAGTGGAATCGATCGAACATCCGGAATGAAATTCATCATGTTACTTATGAGCTCACGGGAAGTGAATTGATTGCGCTAATTTTGGAGTCACAGGAGATACGAAGACTTTGGCCAAAGTACAATCTGGCTCAAAAATACAAAGTAGAGGAATGGTGCATCTATGACTACGAAGACCGCAATGGCTATTTGCGCTTTTGTGTAAATCTCATTCGAAAAGGAACCAAACCCTTGATTACGTTTAGCTCGAAGGGAGATGCGTGGAATTTTTTGTGGGAAAAAGTAAAGGCCTTTGATCTTTGTCCTAAACTTAGCGGGCTTCAGCTTGCCAAAGGTTTATGTTTCAGTCACCAATCGGGTGCGTGTAAAGGTGCCTGCCAGGGGGTAGAATCTGCTAAGAAGTATAACAAACGAACGCAAAAAGCAATTGATTCTTTCTTTGAAGCAGGGGAGTCAGTAGCCATCATTGGAAGTGGCCGAATGAGCGGAGAAAAATCTCTGGTTCTCATTGAGAATGGAAGTTATATAGGGTTCGGGTTTGTACCGAAGGAGGAGTCTATCAATTCCATTGACCTTGCACGTAATTTTATAAAGCCAAGCAAAGACAATCGCGTGGTACAGAATTTAGTAAACTCTTACTTGCAAAACCCGAGGGGAGCGGAGGTGGTAGCGTTCTGAACCCAGATTTTGCAATTGGCAGCAAAATCTGCCCGGAGGGCTGAAGAGTACTTACGATACCGTCAGTATTCTTCAGGTTTAACCTTGACCAAAATGCTATGCATTTTGCGTCAACCGCAGGCAAATTTTGCTACTGCAAAATTTGGGTTAAAATGTCACCATTTCCCTGTTCTTGGTTTCTATGGCAACAAGAACTGGAAACTAGCAACCAGAAACCTTCTCTCTAGTCGACTAATTCCTTCACCATCTCCCAAACTATCTCTGATTCATACCCTTTGCCTATGACAAAGCGAGCAACCAAGCTCTTTCTTTTAAATTCATTTTTTTCTGTTACCTGACTCGCCTTTTTTCGGATGAGTGCTTTGAGTGTCTTTTTATAGTCGCTCGCGTCAATTTCTTTCAGTCCGCTTGTTACACATCGTGATGTCAGTCCCAGCATCTCCAGTTCTTGCTTGATTTTTAATCGCCCCCACTTTTTGATTCTGAACTTTCCACCGGCAAAGGCCTTAGCGAACCTCTCCTCATTCAAAAAGCCATCGGTTATGACCTGGGCGAGAATCTCGTCTACCTCGCTGGCATAGAGGCCGTATTCAAAGAGTTTGTTTTTTACTTCTTTGTGTGATCTTTCCTGGTAAGCGCAATAGTGTTGAATTTTGACGAGCGCTTCTTTGGGCGAAAGATGGATTTTCTTACCGGGCTGTTTCTCCTCAAACATGTTTTTGAAACAACGGGTTAACGCCAGGGGAAAACCAACTTCACGCCTCTCTTTTTTCCTCCCGAGAGATCCAAAAATCCTCGCGTACCTTTTAGGTTCCCCTGAATATCCCAATAGTAGTAGGTACCAAATCTTCCGTTATTATAGGATTGAGAAGACACATTGCCGATCCAAAAAGACGATGAAGAATTGAATGCATCGCCAGGCAACCATGTCAACGCTGGAGAGGAGTAGTGATAGGTTTGTGATTCATCTGGTAAAAGTCCGAAAGGAGTAAAAGACATTGTTTTTGGTTTCACAACGGCCGGAAATTCGTACTTGATTACCGGGGGTTTATCTCTAAACTGACCGAATGCCGGCTGCAGCAAATGAACAACAACAAAAAATAAAAGAAATTTCATGTCTGTATTGAGTAATGAAGATACATAATTAACTTGGATAAACTAAAGATGGTTTTATGAAAGAACTTGTACGCTGTCCTTGGTGCTTAGGCTTCGATCAATACATGACCTACCATGACGAAGAATGGGGTGTGCCCGTGCATGACGACAAAACTCATTTTGAATTTTTGATCCTTGAAGGAGCGCAGGCCGGACTCAGTTGGTCTACCATCCTAAAAAAGAGGGAAGGGTATAGAAAGAACTTTGCAGATTTTGACCCCAACAAAGTAGCGCGCTTTTCCGAGAAGAAGTTAGAAAAAATCTTATTAGATCCGAGCATTGTACGCAATCGATTAAAAGTTTATGCAGCCGTGACAAACGCCAAACTGTTTTTGAAAGTGCAAAAAGAGTTTGGCAGTTTTGACAAATACATTTGGGGCTTTGTAGGTGGCAAGCCCATTGTTAACAAACGCAAAACAATGAAAGAAGTGCCAGCGACCACACCCGAGTCAGATGCGCTGAGTAAGGATTTACTCAAGCGTGGATTTAAGTTCGTGGGTAGCACAGTCATTTACGCTCACATGCAAGCGTGTGGGCTAGTGAATGATCACTTGGTTGATTGTCATCGGTACAAAACGGTAAAATAGTTGCTAGTTTAGCTTTACCGCCACCCACATATAGGCGGGCACTGCATTCGGGTTGTACTGCCCGTAACTTCCGCCAAAATTTCTACCTGCCTGCCCTCCAGCAGGTGCCGCTGGTGGATTTCTACCTATATCAAATTTGCCCGTTTCAAAACTAACACCGAGTACCGGCACAGATGCTTTGTCTATTCGAAACGCTTTGAAGGGAATTTTAGCCTCATACAAATAAGCACCATCTGCAGCTACTGTAATCAGCGCTTCAATACCATTCATTAAACCTAGTCGGCTGGAAACAATGTTGTCTTTCGCTAAACCAATCAACTCAAGAATTTCAACCTCATCCAATATTCGCTTCTTGGCAGCAATCCGCTCAGTAGGATCCTGAGGCCAGGGTTCTTGTTCTTTTTTAAGCTGTTTTGGATCCTTAGCTATCGGGTACTTCAGCCCTAACCGACCTTTTTTCTTTCCATTTACATCAAGCTTTAAAATCAATCCGAAAAAAGCAATTTTTTGTTGGGTGATATCATCTGTCACCTTTACCCGGAAATAAAGATTAGACTCGTCATTCCCAACGTTGTAGAGAAACTTCCCGTCTTGATCAAGCAACCATTCGGTATTCCACTCGCTAGGGTCGGCATCAATGACAATCGGAACCGTAGGCTGATAGCTTTCTCGAGGGCCTTTTTGGGCAAATGAAGCCCCTCCAAAGAGAACGAGACATAGAAACAAACATTTCTTCATGGAAAGTCAATTTTGCCGTAAGGTAACGCCAGCAGCGGCTGGAAGCAAACACTTGGCAATGAAACAGAGTCGGCTGGTATTTATCTAAACCTATTCGTTTCTCAATTTGCCATGTTTCGACTCGCTAACGATTTAACCATTATAACGCAATCACCTTGGTTGTCTCCTCACCAAACTGACTTATAACCCTTACTGCTATCTTCTGTCCTTTCTTTTTTATTTCGATGGGATGTGAGATATGTCCATATAAGCGATCGAAGGCTTCATCGTCAATTTCGATCTTCAAGGTTTTTTCTACTTTCTTTTTGGTAGTGTCTTTGGCTAAGTTGTCTAAGCCTTTGCGCCACTTTTCGAACTCGTCTTTATCGCCTCCGCAGAAGAAGACTTGGTTTACCACAAAGTTGCTTCCGTCATAATCATCGTCAACCATCCAGTAGGCGATGTCGTGTACGTTGCGGGGTTTTACTTCATCTTTGATGGGATCGTAGATGTCTAAGCCTTTTATTTCTACTGTGACTTCTTTTCCTTTTTTAACTAAATCAATATCCGGTTCGCCAATGGTAACGAAGGAGGCTGCTGATTTTGCAGGTTTCTTCTTTAAGCCTTCTTGCAATAAATCATCGTGGATGCGGCATTTGGTTACTTCAAACTTGCCCATGCTGGTGGTTTGGGTGGCGCCTTCTATGTCGCTTTCAAAACTAAAACCTAACACAATCAGCCAACCAGCGTCTCCACGAATGCGGCATTCTTTTACTGCTTCATTAACTGCATTTTTACTTACAGTACCAAACTTAGGGCCGATATGGAAATATGCTTTCTTCTCGCCCACGCCATTCATGTAGAAACCTTCTGCGTGTAAATAGGAATGACTTAACAACTCTACACTGCGAAAAACCACCATTTCATTTTTACGGCCGTTCTTGATACCCGCACTTACCAAATGTTGTTTGATTACTTCTTCAAATGCGCCTTCTTCTTCGTTTACTCTTACTTCATCGTCTAGCTCTTCAGGGCTAACCGGTTCAAAGTTTTGTAATGTCTCTACTGTGAAAGGGCCACTTACTCTAAGTTTTCCTTTGTCCTCTAAAGGTGAATCATAAAGAAATTCTTCTAAAGTGGGCTCGTTATTGGCAAGGTTACCCAAAGTAACGTGAGGTACTTTCTTATAAGCGAAACCATTTCTTATATCACCGGTCGAATCATAAAGTTTATAATACGGAAAAACCGCTGTGGTAAATCTTGTTTTCGCGATGTTTAATGCTATTCTGCTAGTATCTATAGTTATCCAACGTCTTCCCCATTTCTCGCAAACGAATCCAGTTGTGCCACTTCCACATGTAGGGTCAAGAACCAGATCACTTGGATCAGAAGTCATTAGTACACATCGCTTAATAATTTCCTCGTTTGTCTGAACTACATAGAGCGCATCAGATACACCACCAAGATTATCCCACCAATTAGTAACTTCCTTATACTCGAAATCATCAAGGTACCTTCTATAGTATAAAGCATTTTCGGAAGCATAGAACCTATTTAGTTCAGCTAATTTTTGCATGCCCGGTTTACTTCCATCTTCTGTCTGAACAGTCGTTTTCCAACAATTACCAGATTTAGGTCTGAAAGTTTTTCCGTTAAATTCAAAAGGAAGACTTTGATTCTTCCGAACACCGCCACTTTGAAGTTGGTCTGCTTTGAAAATTCTAGCAGTTGGATAATCAGTCAAAAGCTTTTCAGGATTTCGTAAGTAGTCGAATTCTTTATTATCAGGAGTTTTCAGATCATTAATTCTAATATCTTTTTTGTTTATCTCAACAAGAGAAAAACCATTTTCAAGTATTTCACTTTGCAAGTCTCTCTTTTCATAGAGTTGCCTGTATTTAACTTTGCCAGAGGTTCGAGCTGATTTTGAATACCAGATTACGTAATCATTCACAGGGTTTAGGATTGCACTCTTTTGGCCTCCTTTTTTCTTCACAGGGAAGGTTATAATAAAACATTCGCTACCGAATACTTCATCAAGCACAGACCTAACAAGGTGAGAATTCTCATCATTAATTTGAACAAAACAAGATCCGCTATCTGAAAGAAGCTCTTTTGCAATGAGTAGCCTATCTCGTATGTAAGTCAAATAAGAGTGTATGCCAAGTTCCCAAGTATCACGAAAAGCTTTGATAACTTCAGGTTCGCCCGTCAAATCGTCATCGGAATTATTCTCTGATAACTTTTTATCGCTAATTTTTACTTGCCAATTTGAACTATAATTGATTCCATAAGGAGGATCAAAGTAAATTGTTTGCACTTGACCGGCCATTCCTTCGCGTTCCAATAAGCTTGCCATTACTAAATGACTGTCGCCTTGTATAAGTCGGTTTGTCCAACCGTCTTGATGGTGATAGTATTCGCTTACTTTTTCTATTTCGTCTTTGTCCAGCGCATTGCCAAAGAGTTCGTTTACACTGAACAGATCAAACTGGCTGCTTTTCTCCTCAGTAACTTTATGCAGTCTTTTAATGAGTGTTTCGGGTGCAATGTGTTCGTGGCGGTAAAGGCTGCGGATGTCTACACGTAATAACTCATCGCGGTCATCATTGCCGTATTTATTCATCCAATACAATTCGGGGTCCTGGCCACGGTGGGTAACGGGGTTCTTGGGCAACTCCAACACCTTTTTGCCTTTGCTTACCTTTTCGTTTGCCTCTTCATAGCCTGCCTCTTCTTTGCTGGGTATGTGTGCGCGCTTATCGGCTTTGTGTTTTATGGATTCTACTTTCTTGGGCATGGTCTTTTTATTTTTCTACCATTTTCCTGGTATCAGGAAAATGGTTTCTATTTTATTTTTTTTAAGGTTTTATTTCCTATCAGCGATTTCATTTGAGCAATTGCAACTTTGTTTAACTGTTGTAGTCTTTCAGATTGTGTTAATTCTTGATGAATAAGGACTGCATTAATGCTTTCCAAATTTGACAATACCACTAATTGTTCCAACGATGCCACATCTCTGATGTTACCGTCAGCTTTTGGATTTGCATCACGCCATTGTTTGGCTGTAACCCCGAACAGTGCTACATTGAGCAGGTCGGCTTCATTGGCATACACAAAGGTTACTTGTTGTTTACTTAGTTCTTTCGGAATCAGGTTTTCCTTAATTGCATCTGTGTGGATTTGGTAATTTACCTTAGCCAGGGTACGCTGTAAATTCCATTCTAATTTCAACCGGTCGTTTTCATCTTTTTTAAGGCGTTGAAATTCGTTAACAAGATAAATTTGAAATTCAGGGCTTAACCACATTGCAAAATGGAAAGCAATGTCTTTATGGGCATACGTGCCACCGTACCTGCCTGCTTTTACCACCATACTGGTTGCAGCAGTCCGCTCTATCCACTGCCCAACCGACATAATGAACCTATTCACTCCCGCTTCCTGTTCAATTACCCCGAATTCGGGGTAATTGAAATTGGGGTTGTTTATTTTTTCCCAAGTACCCAAATACTCCAAGGTGTTTTTGTTTGTTATCCATTTACCAATTAACCCACTACCTTCTTTAAAACTTCCTGTCATATCAGTTAAGCTGATATAATCGGTTTCATTTTGAACAAACACAGTAATTTCTGTTCCTTTTACATGTATTGT
The DNA here is from genome assembly GCA_020403045.1 of Cytophagales bacterium. Lineage (GTDB taxonomy): Bacteria > Bacteroidota > Bacteroidia > Cytophagales > Cyclobacteriaceae > ELB16-189. The sequence goes on along the minus strand of JADBYK010000025.1, from coordinate 3,312 downwards.
TTTATTTTTTGCCATTTTATATACTCTGAATTTTTTCGATTAATTGATTTTTAATATTCCGTATGTCGTTCGCCACTTCAATGAAATGCCATTCAGGATAGTTGTATTTGTCTTTTAGTGAGTTTACAGCGGGAAGCCAACGGTTTTCAATAAACCATTTCTTTTCTTCTTTGTCTTTGCTCATGCCGCTGATTTCAATAATCAGGTTCTTAACTTTTCCGTCTTTGCCTTTTACTCTTGCAATAAAGTCGGGATAGTATTGCCTGTCCTTTCCACCCATTGCATACGGCACAGCGAAACCAAGAAACTGATTCTTTACATAACTTTCCACTTCCAGCTCTTCTAATGTTTTTGCGGCAATGGCTTCCCAATCGCTGTCCATTACTACATAGTTTACATGGCTGCGTTTGGTGGAGTACACTTCTTTGATGGTATTGCCATTTACATACTTGGTGCTGCTGAACTTATTATAGTAATTGAACACCGGGCGAATGTGTTCGATGGTATTTCTTTCTGGATTAATGCCTCTGTTTATATGATCTGCTATTTTCTTGGGCTTCTCGAAGTAAAGAAGTCTTTTATAACGTTGATCTTGAATGTTGAGTAGAATAACTTTTGTGTTATACCATTCTTCTACAATCTTTAGCAGCTTGTTGAAGCGTTGAAAGTTCGGGTTTCCTTCTTCATCGCTAAAGTGATATTTGATTAACTCTTTTGTGATCAGGAAAATCAATTCTTTGTCTCTCTTTTCCAACACTGATTTTACCTGAAGCTTTTCTTCTGTGGCTGAAATAGGACTTGCCATTGTTGTTTCCACAGGAAACTTGGAACCATCTATTTCAAAGTTTTCAATTTTGCTAAAGTCATATTTTATACTGCCATCGTGATTTTCTACACGGTAGCCGATCAGGTTAGGAAACTCAATTTCCATGTCCTTCTGCCTTTCGGGTAAAGCGGCAACGTGGTTAATGTCAACAGGAACCGGGGGCGGTCCTGACTCACCGCCTTTAAATAATTTGAAAGGAACGCCAATGATGTGCGCATACTCAGGCGGAAATTTTTCAATCAGGTTTTCGGGCTTGAACTTATGCTTTTCCTTTTCTGATATTTCCTCGCCTGTATCCTTGCGGTAGGTTTTTAGCAGGTAGTTCATTCTGCGCAATGCACGGCCAGCAACTTGCTCGCAAAGCAATTGTGAATTGAAAGCCCGTAAGCCCATAATGTGAGTTACGGTATTTGCATCCCAGCCCTCAGTTAGCATGGAGACTGAAACTACACAACGAATGTGTGCGCCAAGGCGACCTTGCTTACCAACCGTATTAACTACTTCGCGAAGTATTTCTGCGTCTGTAATATTTTCCGTGCTGCCTTGACCGTGAATGCGGGCATAATCTTTTTTAAATTCTTCAATTTCGGATTCAAATATCTTTTTGAATTCGTCATTAATTTGTTCTCCGTTTTCTAGAGCATCACTATCAATGAGCAGTGTCGGAGGTCTTTTTAGCGGTCGGTTAGTTGATGTTTCGTAATTAGAGAATAACTCTTTAGCGCCAGACACAGTAACTAATTCTCCTTTTTCATTTTCGTATTCATAGCCCGCTACGTATTTGTACACCTCTTTGGAAACAGAAGTGTTGTTGCAAACTACAATAAATACTGGTGGGGCTGAAAAGATATTTACTTTCTCTTCGCTGTACTTTCTTATTCCATTAAAGTAGCCTGCATAGTGATTATAGAATTGATCTAATGCACCTTTCACTAACGAAGGGAGTTGTGGTGGCTGTTCCTTAATGGTTGTGCCTTCGGTGTGCGCTTCGCTCTTTTTCTTTTTTTGTCCTTTACGTGGTAATGCGTTAGGGTCTTCATCCATTACCTTTCTGTATAGATCACGCAATACAGGCATGGTGAGTTCGTGTGTACTGTCGCTTTCTGGCAAGAATGGAATTTTAACCAATCCACTTTCTATGGCTTCGATCAATCCAAAATCAGAAACAACCCACGGAAATAAACTGTAAGGTGGATAACCGGAACCCGTCAAATAGTAGGGCGTTGCCGAAAGATCATACATACTTTGCACCTTAAACTTTTTAGCAATCTCTTTCAGTCCGTTGAACCAAACGGCAGCCCTTGCGTTTTCGTCAGATTCTTCGTTGTCTGTTGTTTTGCTTTTAGATTTTGGTAAATAACAATGGTGGGCTTCATCGTTTAAAATCAAGACTCTGCTTCCTGTTTTGAATTTCCCTAAGGTTCGTTTTACTACTTGTGCGAAGTCTTCCTTATTGCCAGTGTCAATTTTTTCTCCTTTTAAGTTCACCTTTCCATCAAATGGGCTTCTCTTGTTTCCCTGTAGAATTTTAGGCTCGAAGGTATGATAGTTGGTAATGATGAGACGGGCGTTGAGATTTTCCAATCGCTGTTCCATGTTTTGCGGAACAAGACTTCTTATCCGATAGTAGTCTGCAATGTCTTTTGGGTTTTTATTCTTTGTGTCAACAAACAAAACCCCTAATCTATCTTTGATGGTTATCCCAGGCGCAACAATAAGGAAGTAGTCTGCAAAGCGCGTGTCGTTTCTATATTCTTGGCGATTGAAGTAATGGTAAGAGATTAAACAAGCCATAACAACTGTCTTGCCTGATCCGGTTGCCATCTTAAACGCAATGCGTGGAAGTTGATCGTCTGGTTCTAAGCTTACTGTATGCTGCCCGTTTCTTAGAAGATTTAGTATGTGCTGTCCTGCGTTTGATTTTTCTGCGACTTCATTTAGCCAGATTGCGGTTTCAACGGCTTCTTGCTGGGCAAAGAATAGTTTTTTGGTTACAAGTCTCTCCGGATTGTTAAACCAGAAGGTTAGTAGTTCTTTTGTTACCCTTGTTGTATTGGGATACTTCTCACTTCTCCATTTCTCGATTTCCTTTCTGCAGAGGTTGATGATATGAGTACCGTATTCTGCCGCATCATCATTCCATTCAAATACTTCTTTTTGGCCTGTCTGACGGGTGGGAATAACTGCTGAATCTGGTTTAAATATTCTACGGCCTACAACGATATTGTTATAGTCCAAATTTCCCTCGCTGTCGGTGTCGTAATGAAGCGTAGGTTCTAAGTATGGACTATTGAGTATCGGATTATTTGAAATCATGGATAAAACGAGCTTTGAGGTTAAAAATAGGCAAAAACTCGCTATAAATGAGAGATTTGGTTTGCGGAATAGTTTAATGCCAGCCGTTGGTTTGGATTCGAAATGAATTAACCCAAACTATGCATTAGGAATGCATAGTTTGCCCAAGGGGTTGACGATCCGCCTGAGGC
>JADBYK010000024.1 GCA_020403045.1 Cytophagales bacterium | reverse complement strand
TACATACATCTGATAACAATAAAAGATGAATCGGGGACACCCAAAACAAACATAAAATCTTTGTTTTTATAGAAATTTAAAGGATTAGATTGCCAACACCTCTTTTTTGCGAAAGTCAGGAAAATGGGTCGCACATGGCAAAGGTAGTGAGTATCCACGTATCGAAGAACTTCGAGCTAATCAACTTGGCGAAATCTCCTACAAGTCAACTAATGCATCAAAAATTTTCTCAAATCATCTTCTGTGTCGATGTCAATTTCGCCACCAGGAAAGGGTACTGTCTTTACTAAATGAGGATGCTCTTGAAGTATTTTTTTTGCTCCCGCTTCATCCGACATCGATAGCAATTCAGAAAAAAGTGTTCGATCAAACAACACGGGAACTCCAGCCACTCCCTGGTAGAAAGAAGCTACGATTGCACTTCGCGAGCTCTCGTACTCCGCAATTAACTTTTTTAGCTGGTCAGAGGTGATCAAAGGTTGATCACAAACCATCGTAATAACAGCCTCCGCTTTTGGCGTTTGTTGTAACAAGTAGAAAAGTCCCACTTTAAGCGAATTGCCCATCCCCTTTTTCCAGGCTGTATTTACAACCACTTGAACCCCTGCGTCTTTAATTACCTGATAGTGCTCTTGCTCGTTTGCGCCAAGGACTACTATGATGTTCTCTATGCCTGATTCGATGGCTGCATTCATCGACTTTAGCAACAACGGTTGGCCTTTGATAGATACCAATTGTTTGGATCGACCCAGGCGCGAAGATGAACCTGCTGCCAGGAGCAGGATAGCTATTTCTCGATTTGAAAAAGGTTTACTCACTTACGAAAATTGATTGATTCCATTGATGCATTCAAGAAAATCGAATGACTATCTATTCTCGCTTCGGTAAACAAATTTATATACCTGATCCGTTTCTTGTTGGCGTTGATGAATTGGTCCACTGCGCTCTTTTAAAAAGCCGCCTGAGCGATTGGCAAACTTGCTTTGAATTTCCGCAACAATAGCTAGGGCAATTTCATCGGGCGCCTCAGCACCAATATCCAAACCAATGGGCGAATGAATACGCTGCATCTGCTCATCTGTTAGTTCAAACCCATCGCGTTTAAATTCCTCAAGCATTTTGTCAAATCTTTTCTGTGGCCCTAAGATGCCGATGTAAGGGGACTCCGTTTGGATAATCTTTTTCAACACATCCCGGTCGTATTCATAGTTATGCGACATGAGCACGCAGGCAGTAAATGGAGTGATCTCAAAATCGCGGTCGATAAAATCCCGTTGGCAAAGAGAAAGCTTATCAGCCTCCGGGAAAAATAATGGAGCAATATGCGCCACACATTCATCGGTAACCTCTACACTCCAACCCAACGATTTGGCCAACTGACTCACCGGGCGCGCATCAAACCCGCCTCCAAAAATAAGAAGTGAAACAGAAGGCTGAATCAACTCCAGAAATACCTCATACTCAATTCCACTCACCAAAAACGCTTTTGCGTGTGAGACCCGAGTGTTGAATACAGTAACTAAATCTTCGGCTATCAAATCTGATAAAGCCGGGTTTGATACCTGGCTCACGACACCTCTATCTTCGGTAATGAGCAACGTTTCGCCATTACAGGATAGTCCCTGAAACACAGTAGCAAAAGCGGCTGGTTGGTTCTTTTCAACAAGTTGCTTAAAAAACAGAATAGAATTTTTGTGGGCTGTGATCGGTTCGATCAAAACATCAATTACGCCATTGCACCCAAGCCCTATCCCGAGGTTCTGATTGCTCTCTTCACGCGTGTCGTAAGTCACAGTTTTCGGCACTCCGGAAGTCATTACCTGCCGTGCCTTACGGAGGGCATCCCCCTCCAGACAACCACCACTGATGGAGCCCACCCAGTTTCCATCATCGGTGATCAGCATCCGTGCGCCCGGACTGCGATAAGACGATCCACGCACTTTAACGACCGTTGCTAAAGCCGCTTTCCGCTCGGCAAAATTGACATTGTTAAAAGCAGTTAAAATAGATTTAAACTCTTTCATTCCTCTTCGTTGTGCGCAAAGTAGTCGATGTGAAACAAATGTCCATCATATTTATTGAAGGCGATCATGTCACCCACATTCTTGTCCTCATAATGACTGGCATGACAATGAACTTTTAAAGTGTCGCCAGTGTCGGTTTTAACAATCGCAATCCACTGTTCTTCAGCAGCAGTAGTGATCATGTAATTCCCTCTGCGATTGCCCCCATATGGTCCACCCGTGACAATATGAGCTGGAACAAAAATCTTCTCAACGATTTGCCCTTTCAAATGAATAGGTGGAGAAAAAAGTGAATCGAAACTTACAACCAATAGCAACCCAATAATTGCGAAAATTAGCCCCGCAACAAAATAATCGGATTTTTTCTTGAACATTTCCATCACTCTTAACTATTTGAAGAATAAAGCTACAGGTTTGCTTTAAATGAATTGTCGATTTTAAAAATCAAATTGCCGAAAAATGTAATTTGGCCGTCTGAAAAATATGAATCGACCCTTCACCATCGGAATAACAGGCGGCAGCGGATCAGGCAAAACCTTCTTTTTGCAAGAACTATCCGCTCTATTCAAGCCAGAGGAAATATGCCTCATCTCGCAAGACAATTACTATAAGCCCAGAGAGCAACAGCCAATTGATGAAAATGGCGTCAAAAATTTCGATCTGCCCATATCCATTGATCATGAAGAATTTCTGAACGATTTATTGAAATTAAAATCTGGACAGAATGTAATAAAGAAGGAGTACACTTTTAATAATCCATCTGCCGAGCCACATATGCTAGAATTCAAAACGGCTCCCGTTTTAATTGTCGAGGGGTTGTTTGTGCAGTACTTTGATGAAATTGCCAAAGAGATCGATCTTAAAATCTTTATCGAAGCAAAAGACCACGTAAAGTTGGGCAGGCGCATCAAGCGCGATCAAGTAGAGCGAGGATACGACCTGGACGATGTTCTCTATCGGTATCAATACCATGTGATGCCTATTTTTGAAAATCAGATAGAACCACTAAAGCACAATGCCGATCTGATTATTCCTAATAACAAGCATTTCAAAAAAGCGTTGGACCTTCTCTCAACCTACTTGAAGACCAAAATTGGGTAGCGATTTAATTCGAAATTGATTTGAACAACTAGCAACGAACTGCTCTGTAGAGCAGCAAAACTAGATTTTCAAAATTAATGCATTACTAATGTCATACTCGTTAACCGATACCTTGAAAGAACAAGTATACCGCAGCCCCGCCCGCATACCCCATTAAAGCGAGAAGACTGATTTTCTTCAGGTACCAGATAAAATCCATCTTCTCCATTCCCATTACGGCAACCCCGGCTGCCGAACCGATTACCAGCAAGCTGCCTCCTGTTCCGGCACAATAGGCAAGGTATTCCCAAACCATTGAATCAATCGGATAAACGTTGAGCGAATACATGCCCATGCAGGCGGCTACCAAAGGCACATTATCAACAATGGCAGACACTACGCCAATTAGCGTAATGATAATCCGATTATCGCCCAACAACAGGCTAACGTACTCTGCAAAGTGATGAAGAGTTTGCATTGACTCCAAGGCTCCCACAGCTAATAGTATTCCAAAAAAGAACAGGATACTTGATACGTCAATACGTGAAAGGGCACTAGCAGCAGAATATTTTTGCCTTTGAAAATCATCTAGATCCGGGTTGATCAATTCAGAAACGACCCACAAGATTCCTAAGCCGCCCAAAATTCCCATATAGGGTGGCAAGTGGGTAATAGCTTTAAAAATCGGAACTGATATAAGAGCGCCAACTCCTACCAATAGCATGATCATCCCACCATGCACATGCGCTTCCGCATTTGTTTTTAACTTTTCACCTGTACTCGGCAAATTGCCCTTCAGCTTAAAACTCAAATAGATAAGCGGCACGAATAAGCAGACTAAGCTTGGTAATATCAGGTTTTTAACAATGGCGGTTGCTGAAATTTGACCGCCTATCCAAAGCATGGTAGTGGTTACATCGCCAATAGGAGACCACGCACCACCCGCATTAGCTGCAATAATGATCATCCCGGCAAAAAACAACCGCGTCTGTTTATCATGAATTAATTTTCGAATGAGCGATACCATTACGATAGCAGTGGTCAGGTTGTCGAGGATAGCTGATAGAAAGAACGTAACCAGACAGATGGTCCACAGCAGAACACGCACATCCTTGGTTTTAATCAGATCAGTAATAAACCTGAACCCGTGATGCGCATCGATCAATTCAACAATCGTCATGGCGCCCATCAAGAAGAAGAGAATGGCAGCAATCTGACCAAGGGTATGCGATAATTCTGTTTTTATAAAAGACTGATAAATTTCAGCTTGATGGAGATTGGTAAAGTTCTCTGCGAAAGATTTGAAATGTCCGGATTCCACAAAAGTTGCAGTAGGAGGCTGAAGCGCAAATAGTGTCCAGCACAGCACACCTGTAATAAGAGCAGTCGCTGTTTTATTAATTTTTAGCGGATGCTCAAGCGCGATTGCACCGTACCCAACAACGAATAAGACAATAATATAAATTTCCATACCAGATCAATTCTATTTACTTTCAAGATAATAAAGAAAGGAAAACAGCTTGCTTCGAATAGACATTCTAACAAAATTCTAATTTCTTTCAATCTGATGTGATATCCACTTCCAGTATGTTTAACCTATGAAAATTTTGCTTATTGAAGATGAGGTAAAAACAGCTCATTATCTTAAAAAGGGGCTAGAGGAAAACGGGTTTGAAGTAGAATCTGCCATGGATGGGAAAATCGGACTTCATCTGGCGCTGGAAAACAGCTATCAACTGGTTATCATGGATATTATCTTACCTGGTATGGATGGTCGGGAGATCTGCAAAACGCTGCGAAAAGCATCCATCGACACACCGATTTTAATGCTAACCGCATTAGGCTCCACCAAAGAGATTGTTGTTGGTTTTGATGTGGGCGCTGATGACTATTTGGTAAAGCCATTTGAGTTTCAAGAACTATTGGCTCGAATAAAAGCTTTAACTAAACGCCATTCAAAAATAAAAGCACAGGACAACATTCTCAAAATAGCAGGGTTATCTTTAGATGTTGAACGTAAACAAGTGAAGCGAGATGGAAAACAAATCGAGCTTACAGTAAAAGAATTCGCCCTGCTGGAGTATTTCTTGCGTCATCCAGGGAAAGTTATCTCGAGAGCCGAATTAGCCAAAAACATTTGGAAGGTTGACTTTGATACTGGCACTAATATGGTAGAAGTTTATGTAAGTTACCTGCGCAACAAAATCGATAAAGGGTATGATCTAAAATTGATTCACACCCAATTTGGTATGGGGTATATTCTTAAGCTTGCGTAACCATGCAGATTCGCACTAAGTTAACCCTGCAATTTACCCTATTGGTGAGCGCTATTATTTGTGGATCCTTTATCCTTATTTACGTGCTGGCCGACCAGTATACTTCGCATGATTTTCACAAGCGATTAAGGCAAAAGGCAATATCGTCAGCGATTTTGCTTTTGAAGGTAAAAGAAGTCGACTCTACGCTACTCAAAACAATTGATCTTTACAAAAAAGACAATTTGTATCGCGAAAATATCTCTATTTATGATGATCAGGGCTTTGAGATCTATACCAGCAACGACACCATTCATTTTGACACCACCCAAAGCCTGTTTTCACGAATTAAAAAAAGAGGTGAGATAACCTTTAGTAGAAATGAGTTCAGTGCTGTGGGAATTCTCTTTTCCAATCAAGATAAGCAGTATACGCTTTTGGCAGAGGCCGTAGATAGTGATGGCCATACGCGCCTCATGACGCTTCGAAGACTACTGTCCCTGCTGTTTGTAGTCTTAGTCGCCATTGTCGGGTGGGCTGGTTGGTTTTACTCCGGACGTGCCCTGGCACCTATAAAAAAGGTAATGAATGAAGTCCAACGCATTTCCACCGTCAACTTAAGTCATCGCTTGCGCGAGAGTAAAAACCCAGATGAAATCGGAAAGCTGGTCATCATTTTTAATCATCTACTCAGCAGAATAGACAACGCTTTTACCCTTCAGAAAACTTTTGTTTCAAATGTTTCCCACGAATTAAAAAATCCACTTACTAAGATAACTTCCCAGTTAGAAGTTACGCTATTTAAAGATCGGCTTGCCAGCGAATACAAGGAGATTATTCAATCTGTTTTAGAAGACATCAAGGAGCTAAACCAACTCTCGAACAGCTTGTTGGATCTCGCTTCATTGAGTCAGCCTGAGGTTAGCATTTCCACAACCAAAGTAAGAATCGATGAAATTCTTTGGGAGATACGAGATATCGTTCAATCGATCAATCCAGCCTACAAAGTAAACTTTCACACTGTTTCAATGCCCGTGAATGAAGCTGGTTTGTATTTGCAGGCAAATTCGCATCTGTTAAAAACAGCCATTCAAAATTTAATTGAGAATGCCTGCAAATTTTCAGATGACAACGTGGCCACCGTATCTCTCTTTTGCTCACCCACTGAATTAGAAATTCGGATTTTTGACAAGGGACCAGGCATTGAACCCACAGAATTGCAGAACATATTCCAACCGTTTTATCGTTCAAATAAGACATCTCAAGTAAAGGGACATGGCATCGGCCTCTCCCTGAGCCAACGAATTATTGATTTGCACAATGGGGTTATCGAAATAGAATCCACGGTAGGCGAAGGAACCCAAGTCACAGTGGTTTTTTACACCAAATTATAATTTAGCTTAATAACGACCGCATCCTATTAAAATGCCAAAGGCGGCTTCAAGGATTTCGGATAAATTCTAATCTCTTTCTAATTAGATGAAATCCAAATCACTTCCTCTGTTCTTTACCTTTGTATCGAGTTTTCATGGTTATTCATTGAAGTATCAGGAGTATTCTGGGTTTAGCGAAGAAAGCATATACTCCTGGTAAGCGGACTTGTTTAAAAGCAGGTCCGCTTTTTTTTGTCGCTCCGCTGAATTTTTAGAATGACAAATCGCTATCAAAAAAGGTTCTAGAACCTATGTGCTGTTCATTTGCCTTGCATTTTGACTTCTATTTGATACTTTTGCCAAGCCCGAAATGAAAATTCGGCCAAAATGAACCAAAAAGCGCTAAAACGAGGGTTTTTAATGATTGCAGGCATTATGGCTGTAGTTGTTATTGTGCTTTCTCAGGTGTTTTACGAGCCGATACAGCCATTCCAAAAGAAAGTAGCCACCGAACAATCTGCCGATAAACACTCGACAGATGGCACGTCTATCTCAGCTCCATCAGATATTGTATCACATAGCAATGCTGTAGTTGTTAATCATCCCCCAGCCGAGGTCAACGAAAAATTAGCAGACACGGAAATAAGAAAACAGTCATTGACTGTTGTAAAGAAGGCGTTTGTTTCTTTTTTCAATACACTCTTCCGGGTGATTATTTCGCCTAACGCGCCCTAGTCGATTCAAAATTCAAGGCTCACAACGTCAAGCGTTTTCTTGACTAATCACTTATCTATTCTATTTTCTAAATTCTAAATTCAATTTATTCATGCGCAACAAAGGTTTTGTGGTAGTTCTTACCATTATCATCACGGCATTATGCCTCTATTACTTGTCGTTTACTTTCATATCCACCAAAATTCAGCAAGATGCGATCGACCAGGCCACTGATAAAAGTGGATCTATCAACTTGGTCAAGAAGCAAAACTATTTGGATTCTCTATGGAACAAGCCTGTCTATAATTTATTCGGTGCCGAATACACTTATAAAGAGGTGAAGGAAAGTGAACTAAGCCGCGGCCTTGACTTACAAGGTGGAATGCATGTGGTATTGGAGATCTCTCCCATCGACATCATTCGCGGATTGAGCGGAAACAACCAAGATCCTGCCTTTGTTGCGGCTCTTCAAAAAGCAAGCGAGCTTCAGAAAACAAGCACTGAAAATTTTTCAGCCTTGTTCTTCAAAGCTTTCAAAGAAGCTAATCCTGATAAAACGATGGCTTCTTTATTCACATCGGCAGCGAACAAAGACCGCGTAAAGCTTTCTGATGACGATGCCACTGTAATGAAATTTTTAAATTCGGAAATTGAAAGTGCGATTGACCGCTCATTCACCATTCTAAAAACACGTATCGATCAATTCGGAACTTCGCAACCCAACATTCAACGATTACAGGGCACTGGGCGCATTCAGATTGAAATCCCGGGTGCAGACAACCCGCAACGCGTTCGCAAATTGTTGCAAGGTGTTGCTCGCCTCGAGTTCTGGGAAATTGTAGAGCCTTTCGACCCTCAATTAAGCCAGTCTTTAGGAGCGATTAATCAATTATTGTTGAAGGAACAGAACGAAAAGAAAGCTGAAACTATCGCGGCCTCTACCACCGATGTAACCGTAAAAACACAGGATGTTAAATCCGATACGGTAAAGTCGGCTCTTGAAGAAGCGCTGAGCACGGCTTCGAAAGATAGCACTGGGACAAACGCTTTGGATTCTCTTCGCGCGGCCACCTCTTCTCCATTGTTCGCACTTAGTAGCCAATCTCTTCCTTTCTATTACCAAGTGAAAGATACGGCAGTTATCAATGCGATTTTCAGAAGAGCCGATGTTCGTGCATTGCTACCCCGTACCGTTGGTTTGTTTTGGGACGTAAAGTCAAATCCAGAAGTAACGCCCGGTGTAGAAGACATTCAACTCAATTTTGTAAATGTCGGACGCAATGGAAAACCATTGTTAACAGGCGAAGTAATCAATGATGCACGTTTGGATTTCGACCAGTTTGCCCGCCCCGCAGTGAGCATGACCATGAATGCAGCTGGTTCAAAGACATGGGCTAAAGTAACAGCAGCAGCTGCAGCAAAACAGCCACAAGGTAAAATCGCCATTGTGTTAGATAACTATGTGTACACCGCTCCTTCGGTAAATGGAGAAATCCCTAGTGGTAATTCTCAGATTACAGGTACGTTTACCAATGAAGAAGCAAAAGATTTAGCAAACGTATTGAAAGCGGGTTCGTTGCCTGCTCCTACGCGCATTGTTGAAGAAGCAATCGTTGGACCTTCATTAGGAAAGGTGGCGCAAAACCAGGGTTTGATTTCAATGGCTTGTGGACTCGGCATTGTTGTTTTGTTCATGATTGCCTACTACTCAAAGGGAGGCTGGGTAGCCAACATTGCGCTCTTGTTCAACATCTTTTTTATCCTTGGAATATTAGCACAGTTTAACGCGGCACTTACGCTGCCTGGTATGGCCGGTATTGTGCTTACGATGGGTATGGCTGTTGACGCAAACGTATTGATTTACGAACGCATTAAAGAAGAACTTGCTCAGGGCAGAAAATTGGTGGACGCGATTCGCAAAGGATACGAACGCGCCTTCTCTTCCATCTTTGACTCGAACATTACCACATTCCTCACCGCAATGTTTCTTTTTGTTCTTGGCCAGGGGCCGTTGAAAGGTTTCGCCATTGTGTTGATGATTGGTATTGCCACTTCCTTCTTTTCATCTGTGTACATTTCCCGCGTGATTGTAGAATGGATGACTCGGAAAGGAGACGACTCCAAAATTACTTTTGCAACCAGTCTCGCGGGAGCCGTAAAAAAGCGTAAGGATTACAATTTCATGGGAAATAGAAAGATCGCCTATATCTTCTCAAGTACTGTGATTATTATCGGCCTCGCCCTAATTGCAGTTCGCGGATTAAATTTAGGTGTAGACTTCAAAGGTGGTCGCTCCTATGTAGTATCATTTAACAAGCCAGTGGTTGCTACGGATGTGAAAGTTGCCCTCGCAAGTGGTTTTGAAAATGCCGGTACAGAAGTGAAAAACTTCGGCAATGACAAAGTCATGAAAGTGACCACGTCTTATTTGATTGATGATGAGTCCGACAAGGCCGATGATAAAGTGAAAGCGGCATTGATTGACGGAGTATCGAAATTTAGTGGCTTACAATACTCTGAAAACGATGCACAAATTGATGACACACATTTTACCATTTCTTCGTCATCGAAAGTGGGTGCTACTATAGCCGATGACATAAAGGGCTCAGCGCTAGAGGCCGGGCTATTCTCTATCATTGCCATCTTCCTGTACATACTTGTTCGCTTCCGCAAATGGCAATACAGCGCTGGTGCTATCATTGCATTGATCCATGATACGCTGTTCGTATTTGCTTCGTTCGCCATCCTGGGGCTTCTTGGAATCAATTTTGAGGTTGATCAGGTGTTTGTGGCTGCTATACTCACTGTCATTGGTTACTCGATCAACGACACGGTAATTATCTTCGATCGTATTCGCGAGTACATTGCCTTTGGTTCCAGTCATGATCGAAACAGAATATTCAATGACGCTATTAACAGCACACTGGGTAGAACATTGATTACTTCCGGAACAACGTTGATTGTTGTGGTTGTGCTTTTACTATTTGGTGGCGAAGTGTTAAGAGGATTCTCATTTGCACTACTGGTGGGAATTGGAATCGGTACTTATTCTTCTATATTCATTGCCGCTCCAATTGTGTTAGATTTTGATAAGAGTAAAGACCCGAATACCAAACCTGAGGTAAAGACGGCAAAGGCGTAGTTAAATAATTTGATTAGCAATAAGAAAGAGGCGGGACAAAATCCCGCCTCTTTTTATTTGTCCTTTAGAAATTCAATCAATTGGGCGATGGCCCTAGCACGGTGACTAATTTGGTTTTTCTCCTCAGCACTCATCTCGGCAAGTGTTTTGGAATATCCATCGGGTAAAAAAATGGGATCGTAACCAAACCCTCCATATCCTCTCTTTTCAGTGAGAATTGTGCCCCGAAGTACACCTTCAAATTGTTGAGTCATCGAAGCCGTCACGAGTGTAATCACCGTTCGGAATTGTGCTCTTCTATTTTCGGTATTGCTCAGTTTAGACAAAACCAAATTCATGTTGTCTTGATGACTGCGTTGAGGGCCGGCAAAGTAAGCCGAGTGAACCCCCGGAGCACCATTCAAGGCTTCCACTTCAAGGCCAGAATCGTCTGCAAAACAAGGGACATTATACGTTCTGAAAACATAGTCTGCCTTCTGAAAAGAATTTCCGGGAATAGTGTCTTGCTCTTCGAGCAGTTCCTCGGTACATCCAATATCAGCAAGGCCAAGAATGGTATGTCGCCCTGCTAAAATCGCTTGCACCTCCTGAATTTTGTGAAGGTTATTTGTAGCGAAGCAAAGTTCCATTTACTTACGGATTACTTTTTTTACTTCTACCTCGTAAATCAGATTAACATAAGGCGCGACACTTGAATTGCCGTAGGCGCCATAGCCTAATCCAGAGGGAACATATACGGTTGCCTTAGTACCCTCACGAAACAAGGGCAGTACAATTTTCCATGCTGGCAAGGTAGATCGCGCGTTTAGCTTCAGGCCCTTTGAAACTTCTGGTTCAACAACTGCTTCCGTTGGCAATGATTTTGCCGTGTAGGTTAAAACAACCGAGTCGGTTAAAAGTGGTGCCAGCGCAGTGGAACCGCCAGCACTGGTAATTACATACCGAAGATTGGCGGCATCTTTGCGCGCTACAATGTTTTTCGAGAGCAGGAATGCATCGATTGTAACCAGGTCTCGAGTTAATTGAATTGCGTAGTCACGAATTACTTTCTTCAATTCAATGTCAAAGATCAAATTGGAATTGGCGGGTATGGGGCCTGTTCTGTAGTTGCCGTAGGCCAAGCCCGAAGGCACAAACAATTTTAGCTTTGCATTTTCGCCAACCAGCGGCAATGCGATGCGCCATGCACGAATCAATTTACTAAGCAGGAATGTGTTGCTGCCCTCCGAAAAGATGGGTTGTCCATCAAGTAACTTCAGCGAGTAAACAACTTGAATTGAATCGACCAATTGCGGCTTGAAGTCCGACCCTTTTGTAACAATTGAATACCTTAATCCAGAGGTATCTGTTTCTGCCGGAACATTATTAGAAGCAAGGTGTTCGTCAATCAACGAAATGTCTTTTGCCAATTGGTCTCTATAAGCCAAGCTCACCTCCTCATCACTGCACTGAGCAAACAAAATAAAAATTGCTGCAACAGAAAGGAAGCCCTTCATAGTTTCTTTGCTGGAACGCTAGTTAGTGCTAGCTGTCAACTCAATTTCAAAAATCAAATTTGTATTGCCAGGAATTGAACCACTACCACGGAGGCCATAACCAAGTGTTGAAGGAATATAAAAAGTGGCCTTTGTCCCGACTGGGATCAACGTCATACCAAGTCTTAGACCCCTAATCAATCCGCTTAAAGCATAGGTCACTGGGCTACTGGATCGATCGAAAATAGTGGGATTCGTTATGCTGAGTATTCTTCCCGTATAAGTAAACGAGACAGTGCTTGCTGAGTTGGGGGTTGCTCCCGTACCTAACGAGGTGATGGTGTATTTTAACCCTTCTGGTCCTTTAAACACATTCTGAATCTCTTTGGCTAAGAGGTAGTCACTAATTGCAAGTGTATCTTTTCTCAGCTGAGGAAACACCTTCAGCAACTCCACCTCAAAGATCAAATTCGAGTTTGGCGGAATAGTATTTTTCTGAGTAGAACCATAGGCCCAACCAGAGGGAACATAAAAATTCGCTTTTGACCCTTGCTTGATCAAAGGAAGGCCAATTTGCCAACCTGCAATTAAATCTCCCAACAGAAAACGGACTGGGGCACTCGATTTTTCAACTTCCGCTTCAGAAGGTAGCAATCGAAGCGTGTAATTTACCGTAACCGAATCAGAAGCCCCTAAAGGCTTAATTCCCGTGCCCTCGACATTTACTAAGTACTTGACACCATAATCATCAGGATCAGTCAACGCTACAATACCTTTGCTGACCAGATAAGAATCAATGGCCGCTCTATCTTTCGCTAACTGATCTTCGAATGTCACGGGCTTGGGTGTATCGATACTACACCCACACAACCCGAAAACAACTACAGACAATAAAAAAATTATACGTTTCATTTTTACAATTACTTAACTTCAATTAACTCCATATCAAAAACCAACACAGAATTTTCAGCAATCACATCACCTCTTCGTTGATTACCATAGGCTAACGTAGAGGGAATGTAGACAGTCATCTTAGCACCCTTATTCATTAATTGGATGGCTTCTTCCCAACCTGGAATTACTTGTTGAGCACCCACTGTCAATTCTAGCGGGGAATACGGGCGCCCTTGCGTATACAGGTTGTTTTTCTTTGCCTCGGATTCGATACTTGTATCGAAATACTTGCCGTTTAACAAATAACCCAAATAATCAATTTTCACTTGCTGCCCAGCCTTAGCATTTTCACCAGTTCCGGGTTTTGTAATAATATACCTAAGCCCTGAAGTAGTGGTTTGAGCAGTCACATTTTTCGCCTTCAAGAAATCGTCAATTGCAGTAATGTCTTTTCCTAATTGAGCCTTCTGATCCTGAAGCATCTTTTCATTTTGCTTTGCTACCAGTTCAGTTTGGAGTTTATTCATTTCCTCCTGATTGAGTACGGCAGACAAACCAATCTGGAAAGTGAATGATGAAGTAGAGTCAACTGAAAAAGGTAAAGGTTGGCGGAAAGTGTTTTCAAACAGTTTCTTTGCGGGAACCTTAAATACAACGCTGTCTCCCTTCGACATCATTTTAATGACTTCTAAAACAGCATCTCCTTTGGGCACCGTTCCCTGCATCTGAATGACCGCTGGGAAGCCATTCTTCTTTGAATCGTTCCAAACGGAGTCTTTACCATCCATAAAAAGCAAATTCATCACGACAAATTTGCCGGAATCTATTTTGACGCCATCTCCTTTGCGTACGACATTGAATTTATAACCTGAAGGTGTCTCTTTGGAACCACTACAAGCGGCAACAAAAAGAGATACGAAAAGAAGGGCAATAAGTGAATTTTTCATTGTGTGGTTTTATTTGAAATAGAATTGGTTGATTACTTGTTTAAATCTGCTTTATATTCCGGCAAGATCGCCAAAAATTTCTTCAAAGTCTCCTCTAGATTTTGTTTTGACTGCCCCCCTGATGCATTTTTGTGTCCTCCTCCTTCAAAATGTTTGCGCGCCAAGGCATTCACGTCAAAATCTGCTAACGAACGAAAAGACAGTTTTATTTCTTCCTTTCGGTCATACATCAATACCGCCATTTTAATACCCTTAATGGAAAGGCCATAATTAACAAGGCCTTCAGTGTCGCCAGTTTGCGAACCAAATTGCCTGAGTTCCTCCCAGGTCAATGTCATATAAGCCGTGTTATACTCTGGCAACACAACCAGCTTTTGGCTGAGTGCATATCCCGTCAAACGCAAACGCTCTAGTGAGTTAGTATCGTATATTTTCTTAGCTACTTCGCTTGGATTCGCCCCACGGCTCACCAATTCGGAGGCAATCAAAAATTCCTTGTTGGTAGTGTTGTTGTGCCTGAATCCGCCCGTGTCAGTCATCAGCCCAGCATACAAACAGTTGGCAATGTCTTGATCGATTAACTCAAGATCTCCCCATTCATCGATCAGTTCAAAAATCAACTCGGCTGTTGACGCAGAGCTGACATCCCACTTCTCAAAATCTGCAAATTTTTCCGGTTCCAGATGGTGGTCTATCATGACCTTTTTTGCGGTCGATGTTTTCACCATGTCTCCAACTTCATTTATCCTCTTCAAACTCGAAAAATCAAGGCAGAAAAGGATATCACAGGCCTCGATCAACGCTTTTGCTTTTTGCTGTGGAACGATTGAGTCCTTTGTCAATGCAATAACCATTTCTTTACCTGGCATCCACGCTAAAAAGTCAGGGTAATCGCTTGGGCTGATTACCGCAACAGAATGTCCTTTTTTTACTAAATAGCCTGCCAGGCCTAAGGAAGAACCCAAAGCGTCTGCATCCGGCTTAAAATGGGTCACAATAACCACTTTCTTCGGTGATGCCAGTAGTGTTTTCAGTCCTTGCAGGTCTTTCATTTAAGGGGGCAAAAATAATCAATGATTCTGGATTCGGGCTTCTATGTTCCCTGTTCTTTTAATACTTTTGCGCCCGAATAATTCAACTAAAAAACCTCAAAAAACAACTAAAATGGCAGGAAACAGAACTTTTACAATGCTTAAGCCTGATGCAACTATTGCAAATAATTCAGGTGCAATTATCAAAATGATTGAAGAGGCAGGCTTCCGCATCGTTGCAATGAAGAAGACAAGATTGAGCAGCGAATTGGCTGGCAAATTTTATGAAATTCATAAAGAGCGATCTTTCTATGGCGAGCTGGTTAACTATATGTCATCAGGTGCCATTGTTCCGATGATCCTTGAAAAAGCTAACGCAGTGGAGGATTTTCGCAAACTGATTGGCGCAACGGATCCAAAAAAAGCAGAACCCGGCACCATACGCGCATTGTTTGCAAAGTCGATCGATGCAAATGCAATCCATGGTTCTGACTCAGACGCCAATGCGGAGATTGAAGGCAGTTTCTTCTTCTCGCAGTTTGAAAGATTTTAAATTAGTTGTTGGTTGTTCGTTGGTAGTCGATCGCGAGTGCTCACAACATCCAACACTATTTTTTTTAACAATTGCATGTCGTTCATTGTTCTGTATTGCCTAATGCAAGAACAACGAACATCCAACAACCAATAACCATAAACGAATGATCGATCCAACCTACTCCGAAAAATTTGAGTCGCGACACAATGCACCCAATGCCAACCAAATAGCCGAAATGCTAAAGGTGGTAAAAGCCAAATCAGTGGACGAAGTGATCGATCAAACCGTACCGGCCAACATCCGCTTGAAAAAAGCGTTGAACTTGCCGGCAGCACAATCAGAGTTTGAATTCTTAAACGAATTCAAAAAGATGGTTTCCAAAAACAAGATCTATAAATCATACATAGGCACCGGATATTATAACTGCATTACTCCGGGAGTCATTCTAAGAAATATTTTAGAAAATCCGGGATGGTATACGGCTTACACACCCTATCAAGCAGAAATTGCACAAGGTCGCATGGAAGCGTTGATCAATTATCAAACGATGGTGATCGACCTGACGGGTATGGAAATCGCTAATGCTTCATTATTGGACGAGGCAACCGCTGCCGCTGAAGCTCTGCATCTTTTATACGCATCAAAGAAATCGTCTAAAAAAGATGCTCACAAGTTTTTTGTTGATGAACATACTTTTCCTCAAGTAATTGACCTGCTAAAAACACGGGCAAACCCGATTGGTGTTGATCTCGTGGTGGGTGATCTATCAAAACTGGATCTAACAGAGCCTAACTTATTTGGAATCTATATTCAAAATCCAAATAACAATGGCGAAGTAAAAGACTATACGTCACTGATTGAGTCGGCTCATGAGAAAGAGGTTTTCGTAGTGATGGGTGCCGATTTAATGAGTTTGCTATTGGTAAAATCACCTGGTGAAATGGGCGCTGACGTAGTGGTGGGTTGCTCTCAACGATTCGGAGTGCCGATGGGTTTCGGTGGTCCTCATGCTGCTTTTTTCGCCACCAAAGATGAGTTTAAAAGACAAATGCCCGGGAGAATTATTGGCATTTCGCAAGATGCAGAAGGCAATCCCGGCTATCGGATGGCTTTGCAGACGCGTGAGCAGCATATTCGAAGAGAAAAAGCGACTTCCAATATTTGCACTGCACAAGTTTTATTATCCGTAATGGCCAGCATGTACGCGGTGTATCACGGCCCTGAAGGATTGAAAAAAATCGCTGGCCGTATCCATGGTCTTGCCAATGTTCTGGAGTCAAATTTGAAAGCGGCTGGGTTTAAACAAGTAAACGCTGCCTACTTCGATACGCTAAAAATTGCTGTGGCGGATAAGAAAGCGATTGAGCGGGAAGCCATTAAGCATGAACTGAATTTCCGTTATTTTAATGATGACTATGTAGGAATATCATTGGACGAAACAACCTCTTTGAAAGATATTCATGCAATCTTGAAGGTCTTTGGCGTTTCCACCTCATCGAATGGGTTGAAGGCGACAACCACTCTACCGGCTTCGCTAGTCAGGAAATCCAATTTCTTAACTCATCCTATTTTTAATTCACATCACAGCGAGCATGAAATGCTGCGCTACATCAAGAAATTAGAAAGTAAAGACTTATCGATGGTGCATTCTATGATTTCATTGGGCTCTTGCACGATGAAATTAAATGCCACTACCGAAATGATTCCGGTTACCTGGCCTGAGATGGGGCAGATTCATCCATTTGCTCCAAGTGATCAAACACAAGGCTATTCCGAAATGATTTCTAATCTGGAGGTTTGGTTAAAAGAGATTACCGGGTTTACAGGAATTTCACTACAACCCAACAGCGGGGCGCAAGGTGAATATGCAGGATTGATGGTGATCAGAGCCTACCACCAAAACAGAGGAGATCATCATCGCAATATTGCATTAATTCCATCATCAGCTCATGGAACCAATCCTGCGAGCGCAGTAATGGCAGGTATGGAAGTAGTTGTCACGAAATCCGATGCCGAGGGAAAAATAGATGTAGCCGACTTAAAAGCGAAAGCAGAACAGTATAAAAATAATCTGGCGTGTTTGATGGTGACCTATCCATCTACGCATGGTGTTTTTGAAGAAGCCATAATCGACATCTGCGAAACGATTCACCAAAATGGTGGATTGGTTTACATGGACGGAGCCAATATGAATGCACAAGTTGGCTTAACATCACCTGCTAACATCGGTGCAGATGTTTGTCACCTCAACCTTCATAAAACATTCTGTATTCCCCATGGAGGAGGGGGTCCTGGCATGGGCCCGATTTGTTGCAATGATAAATTGAAACCTTTTCTTCCGGGTCATGCCGTTGTGAAAACAGGAGGTGAAAAAGCGATTAGTGCCGTATCGGGCGCACCTTGGGGAAGCGCTAGCATCCTCGCCATCTCTTACGCCTATATCGCCATGATGGGAAGTGAAGGATTGACCAATGCTACTAAGCTCGCCATCTTCAATGCTAACTATATTAAAGAAAGATTGAGTGGGCACTACAAAATTCTGTACACGAGCACACAAGGCCGTTGTGCCCACGAAATGATTGTGGACTGCCGCGACTTTAAAAAATTCGGAGTTGAGGTAGAGGATATTGCAAAACGACTGATGGACTATGGCTTCCATGCACCAACCGTTTCATTCCCGGTAGCTGGTACCATTATGATCGAGCCCACTGAGAGCGAACCCAAGGCGGAGATGGATCGCTTTGTTGATGCTTTGATTGAAATACGGAACGAAATCCGTGAAGTAGAAGAAGGCAAAGCGGATAAAGAAAACAACGTCTTGAAACACGCACCTCATACAGCGGCAGTAATAACTGCCGATAGTTGGAACCTTCCATACAGCAGGCAAAAAGCTGCTTACCCACTTTCATTTGTGAAAGAAGCTAAATTCTGGCCAACAGTAAGTCGTGTAGACAACGCCTATGGCGATAGGAATTTGGTGTGTAGCTGTTTGCCGATTGAAGAGTACGTCAGTTAATATCAAACTTCAACATTTGGAGTTTTACACCATTTTGAAATTTGAATGCCCTTGCCACCAAATGAAAAAGATCTTCTTTGCCTTACTCTTGATTATAGCTATTTCAAGCCAAGCGCAAAAGAGCATTTACAAAGGATTGCCTTCTTTGGTCTGGCCAAAACTATACGCCATAGAGTACAGAAAAGAAGGTGATTATGACAAACCGCTTTTTTCAAAAGATGTACAGTCTCTTGCCAACAAAGTGATCACATTGCCCGGCTACATGGTGCCTTTTGAAAGTGGAATGAAAGGAACTCATTTTATGCTCTCTTCTTTACCTTTGAACGCGTGCTTCTTCTGTGGTGTAGGTGGCCCCGAAACTATCATAGAGGTATTTTTGCTCGAACCAATTGGATACACCGACAAGCCCGTTGAGATAAAAGGCAGATTAATTCTGAATGATAAAAATCCCGATAAGATGATTTATATCTTAGAAAAAGCAGAATTCTTGGGAGCGGTGGATTTCTAGCTGTGTTATTTTAGTCCGTACTTATCGATCATAAAAACAAGAGCAGCCATCGAAGCGGCTCCGAGTTCCAGTTCCCGCTTGTCAACCTTATCTATTGTGTCCTCTGAAGTATGATGAACGCTGAAGTAACGCTGCGAGTCTGGAAGAAAACCTATTAAAGGTACGCCTTGTGACGCCAATGGCCCAATGTCTGCGCCTCCACCTTCCTGACTAAAATCCCAGACATCATAAGGCTCAAAAAGTGGCTTCCAGCCTCGTATGATTGTCTTAACACCTTCGGTAGCCGACATCGTAAATCCACGAGGGGTAAAACCACCCCTGTCTGATTCCATTGCAGCAATATGCTTTTCCTTATTTTTCAATGCAAGCTCGGCATACTTGGCACCGCCTCGCAATCCATTTTCTTCATTCATGAACATAACAGCTCGAATGGTGCGTTTAGGTTTATAGCCCATTGCTTTGAATAATCTTAATACCTCAATGGATTGAATACAGCCCGCGCCATCATCATGTGCGCCTTGTGCCAAATCCCACGAATCCAAATGCCCCCCCACTACAATAATTTCATCTTTGTGTTCGCCACCTTTTATTTCGCCTACTACATTAAAAGAGGGAGCATCGTCCAAAATCTGGCAATGAGTTTCCAGATAAAACTGTAAATCCCTTTCCTCTTTTAGAAGTTTACTCAATAACTCCGCGTGCTGCGTGCTTATCGCGACACCAGGAATCAATTTTACACCAGTCACATAGCGCATCCCACCTGTATGTGCGTATGTTTCAACTCCCGAGCCCATTGATCGAACAATGACTGCTACCGCTCCTAACTTTGCCGCCTCTACTGCACCATTTCCTCTTTGATCAACAGCTCCACCATAGGCGGCAAACGTATTAATTTTCGTGGGGTCCATCGCCCGATTAAAAAAAACAATCTTGTCCTGCACATTCTTTGTGCCTAGTTGCTTTAACTCATCAAAATTCTTGACCTCCACAATACCCGCTGAAATTCCTGAAGGCCCGGTACCGATCGATCCACCCAAAGAAGTAACAACTACTTCTTTCGTTCCAATTTTTTTTGAATTGATAATACGACCTATCTCCTGTTGGCCGCGAACCCAATGTGGCACCATCATAGGCTGTAACCACACGGAATCAAATCCCAAATCTTCCATCTTATGGCGGCTCCATTCAACGGCTGCTGCCGCCCCTGGCGATCCTGACAGTCGTGGCCCGATGTTTACACATAAATCATAGAGCATGTCATAGGATTTACCTTTACTGAGTGCCTGGTTATATATTTCTTTGATCGATTCTTTGTCGGAGCTCTGCGCTCGCACAAGAAAAAAGGATAGAAAGAGAAAACTGAAAAGAATTGATTTCATGTGTTAATGTTTAGTTTTTTAAGTTCACATGCCTGCATGCCGTAGTGGCATTTCGGCACGCAGGCATGGAATGGCCGGGATTATCATACCATTGAGTGTAGAGCTTCTTAATGGCCATTTTATATCATTTGAATTTTTGATGTTGAAAAATAGGTGATTATGAGTGAATCTACCGATAAGATTATGGAAACGGTCTATTAAATTCTTTTATTTTTATTCAAAGGTTTGAAAAACAAGTATTTACACTCGTACTTCGTAGCAACAAATTATACACACCATGGCTTTTTTGTTTGAATCGTTTGAGGATTGGAGAAACTATTGCAAGGAAAAGAATGTGTCTCTTGTGACTGCCGTATTAGAATACGAACTAGAACAAAAAGGGCGAAGTGAACAGCAAATTTGGGAAGGCTTAGGCATTGCATGGGAGGTGATGAAAGATGCTGTGCATACTGGTCTTACAGAAGAAATGACTTCTCGTTCTGGCATGATTAACAACGGAGCAAAAAAAGTCTACAATTACCCGAAACCGGTTCTCTCTAAAGAATTTCAAAATCTAATTTCGCGCGCACTTGCTGCCAAGGAAGTCAATTCCTGCATGGGTAGAATTGTAGCCGCACCCACCGCAGGTGCCTCTGGTATAATGCCGGGCGTTCTTTTTACGTTGCAAGAGATACATCAAATAGAAGACAAAAAGATTTTAGAGGCCATGTTATTAGCCGCTGGTATCGCGCTCATCATGGAAC
Source organism: Cytophagales bacterium (assembly GCA_020403045.1). Classification (GTDB taxonomy): domain Bacteria; phylum Bacteroidota; class Bacteroidia; order Cytophagales; family Cyclobacteriaceae; genus ELB16-189. The sequence continues at coordinate 31,090 of JADBYK010000024.1, read as the reverse complement.
AAAAAGCTTCTATTGCCGGAGCTGTTGGAGGTTGTCAGGCGGAGACTGGTACCGCTGCAGCCATGGGCGCTGGCGCAATTGTCTATTGCCTGGGTGGAGATACGAATCAGATTTTTAATGCGGTGGCTATCACCGTGCAGTGCATGTTAGGTTTAGTCTGTGATCCTGTTGCCGGATTAGTGGAAGTTCCTTGCGTGGTGCGCAATGCAAGTGCCGCGGCAATCGCGAACAGCTCTGCACAAATTGCATTGGCAAATGTAAGCAGCGTAATTCCCGTTGATGAAGTAATTGAGGCCATGGGAGAAATTGGTGCCAGTATGGAAACCCGCTATAAAGAAACAGCTCTTGGTGGATTGGCTGCAACCAAAACAGGTAAGGCCATTTCTAAACGAGTGCTGATACGTGACATTGAAATGTTGCCAGACGAAGGAACAATTTAGTCGACTTTAAGAAAAGAAATCATGAAATTGGGTATTACAACACTACTCCTTGTACTTGTTTTAGGACAACTATTTTGCCAGAAAAGACTCTCTATTTACAAAACGTTTGGCGGGGTTGTTTTTGAAATGGATTCTACTTCAGTCAGTTCCAAACAAGTTTCTATGATTTTGCAACAAAACCAACAGGCCTACAAAGAATTTAAAGTTGCCAAAAGAAAGGCGTTGATTGGAAACGTCATTGGTTTTACCAGTGGCCTACTGGTTGCTGTGCCTCTCATCACAGCTGTTGCCGGAGGGCAACCAGAATGGGCCTTTGTAGGTGCTGGAGGAGTTCTTTTTCTGATTTCTCTTCCTTTCAACTCCTCATTCAGAGGACATGCATTTAATGCGATAGAAATTTATAATTCTGGTGTTCCCAGTTCCAGTCACCGACTTAGGCCATCCTTCCATTTCTATGGAACAAGCGCTTCTCTTGTGTTACGATTTTAGAACTAGTTTTCGCCCTCTTTGGCAGTTACGGTGATCGGGAAGTCGTTGCCATGAATATAACTGGTAGGGTACTGAGCATCTCCACCGTATTGCTTCGTAAGTTCCGGCACACGTTCCTCCATATAAAACTTCAATTCGTTTACCGTAATCTTGTTGTCGCTATTGTTGTTGCTCTTACCATCAAGAGCTTCTAAAAGGGCGTAGGTAAATACACCATGTTTTAACACATCAAATTCAGTAGCAAACTGTTTTGAACCGGAAGACGCAATCCATACCACACCCGAACTACGCGCCAATTGTACGATAGCTTTTTCATCACCACCCAATGCACGTGTGCTCATGTTTTTCAAAGCTCCACCCGAATGGCAGGCATCCATCAAAACAATTTGTTTCGTTGATTTTATTTTTGTCAGGTACTCTTTTAATTCAACATCCGAAATACCTTTTGCTGTTAGCTGCTTCGTGTCCCCATAAATCTTCGTTACATCTGTTGGTACAAAATAAAACGGACTGTCGCCATCTTTGTCTTTGTTTTCTTCATCTAAACTACCGTGGCCCGCGTAGAAGAATACAAAGACATCCTGTGGCTGAGCCTTTGCGGCAACTGACTTGAAGCCTTCAACAATTTTCGCTTTCGTACCATTCTCATCATAACGCTCCACAATGTTGATGGCTTTAAATATCCGTTGACCCTGTGAAGAAATTTTTTCTGCAAATGCCTTTGCGTCCGGCTGAGCATAATTCAGGTTGTATTGAGAGTTTTGGTATTTATTAATGCCTACCACCATCACATGCAAGGTAGAGTTGAGAATGACTTTACCCACGTAGTCAATTTTCAAAATCTCAGGCCTTGACTCGATCCGCTGGTAGTTCACAACAACGACTTTGAATTCGTTGGTCTCATTCAACATTTCAACGTTGTACGATTTTAACACTTTATCATTCTCACCTTTGGTCTCTACCGTGGTGTCACTCAGTATCAGTTTATCATTTTGATAAATGTTGACTTCTTCTATCCCGCTACCTCCATCAAAAATCTCAACATCTAATTTCAACGTTTGCTGAGTCGTAACGAGCTTGCCACTTTGGTAGTCGATTAGGCCTTTATCATGTAGTACCTCGGTAGTAAAGAAGCCCGCTGAGGGTCGGTGTAACTTAGTCAAATCAAAAATGCGCTCGCCTTCTTCGCGAAGGATATCTTCTACCCGTTTCCCTTGCGCAATGCTTTTCTGCATTTGAGTAGGTCTGTACAGAATTTTGAAATATTGTTCGGCCGCATAAAAGTCTGCCAGTTTATCTATGCCGCGATTCAAGTGCCAGCCAAAATACTGACCTCCTGCGGATGTGCAAGCGAAATAGCCCTTGTAAGCCCAGCAAACCCATTGATTATCCTCAGTCAAAAACAACGTGGCAAAAGGAAGCACGGTCTCACCTAAATTTTTATAAACCTCTTCGATTGCTTTATAGTTTTTCTCACCATGAGCTTTCATATAGTCGATAACCGCTCGCCAAGCTTTCCTAGAAGGTTCACGAGTTAGAGAGTCTACAGGAAGAGATTCAAAATAAGCACCCCAAGCGGCATCGCTTAACTCGGGATGTTGACGCATCGTGGGTGCTGCACCGGTCTCACTCAATTTCCAAAGCACAATGGTCTGATCTTCGCCCCCTGAAGCCAAGTATCTACCATCCTGACTAATTGCAACTGCTCTCACGCCACCCACATGCCCAACAAATTCCTTCTGAAAAGCCCCATTGCGATCAAACATTCTAAGTGAGTAATCACTTGCAACGATTACATCCCCTTCACGTGAAGCCTGGAAATCTAAGATACGCCCATCTTCGCCATCAATGTTTTGAATTTTTTTACCTTTTGGAAGACTCAATTCCGTTTCAGAAACTTGAGAAATGCCTTTTCCAAAATTCTCTACAGGTGGCGAAAACTTAAGCGAGTTAACGTTGAGTTTCATGGCATTGAAATCAAAACTGCGTTGAAACTCATTTGGCTTGGCATTAATGTCTTGGGATACAAACAACTCTAGACCCGCACCAAAAGCTAAATCATGAATAGCGCTACCTTTTCCTTTCACTTTGCGAAGCGCTTTACCATTAATCGGATTCCATAAATAAATTTCATTATTATTTCCGCCTGCTGAGGCAACCTGATAGCTTCCATTGTCGAGAGGCGAAAAGACTGCCGCAAAAACCGCATTGTCATGTCCCCTAAAATCGGTGAATTTATTCCCTTCGGGCACCCCATAACTTATGCCATGACCGGTGTCGTCCAAGCCGACCAATATTTTCGAGTCACGAGAGAAAGCAATTGCATTCACCGAGGCATCTCTACTCCACTGTTTGATCACCGAACCTGTATTACTCCACAAGAAAAACTCCTTCTCATAGCTACTAGACGCCAGGTACATACCATCGTTTGAATAGGCTAATTTGTTCACTTCGCCCAGGTGCTTTTTCCAAAATCTCGGATTGAATTTACTGCCACCCTTTTCTAGAATGGCCAAACTATAAATGCGCACTTCAGTTTTTCCTTCCAGTGCGACTGCCACGTCCATATTCACCAAATTCATGGCTAGATACTTGACGGGTGCGCCAGTTTCAATGGACAACTCCTGGCTATACATCGGAGTAGCCGCATCTACTTTCCATACCTTCAGGGTTCCATCATTACTGCCACTCACCAAATATTTTCCGTTGCCTGTAAATGCCAGGCTGTTGATTACATCCTTATGACCAAGCGCTGTTGCAACTTGAATACCTTTATTTAGATCAATGATTGTGATATAGATTTGGTTGTCGGTTGTTACGGTATATCCCGCCACAGCCAAGAGACTTCCATCTGGTGAAACGTCAGAAGCATAGAACATGCCCTTTGAACCATCGCCTATCTCTGACTCAAATTTTTTAAGCATTTCTCCCGTGTGGGCGTTCCAAACACGAACGGTCTTATCTTCGGAAACCGAAATGATTTTCTGGCCGTCTGGGGTGAAGTTAAGGTTCTGTACCCTGGCCGAATGACCCATAGAATTGATGACAACGCGAGGGGTGCTCAACTGAGCAAATACAGAAAATGTAGCAAGACTAAAAGCAACGACAATGGGGGAAATCTTTTTCATAATCGATTACCAGACTAGTAGCTGAAAGTTACCAATTTTATCGGCAAAATCCAGAAAGGTAACCCCGCACAAGCCTCTTACAAAGTTGCGCGGGCAAACACCCCGAAAAAAGTTGAAAACTGATTGTTTTCTCGGCTAGCCCCGCTGTGCTACTTTCTGGCAGCGATAAGCAAGGACAAAGAATAGCGAAAAGAACAACCCGACAGATAATAAAATTTGCATAACCATTTCATTTAATTCGTGTCACAAAATTGTCGGTTTGCAGTCACCCAGTTCTTACAAAAAGGCTGAGCCGCCTACGGAAGTAATATTAAATGTGATTTTTAACAAATTTCGAAAGTCATTTACCTTTTAAATAATAAAGCAGGCTCTAAAACCCGTTTGAAACTATATTGCTGGTCAGTTTTAGTAATGCCAAAGGCTCAACAAATGAGCAAGATAAAACGATTAACAGGCTAATCTTTAGAAAATTCAACACCCAATGAAGAAATTTACGCTCTCAGTTCTATTCCAATTATTCATTCTCGTTCTTGCCGCGGCCCAGCCTGCCGAAAAAAAAATACCAAAAAATTGGTTTTTGCTTGATCCTGAAAACGACAGTTTGCAGGGAGTGAGTGCCGAAAGAGCTTATGAAACTTTGTTAAAAGGCCAACCATCGAAGATGGTCTTAGTTGCCGTCATCGATTCTGGGATTGATATCGACCACGAAGACTTGAAAAGTGTCATTTGGGTGAACGAAAAAGAGATTGCCGGCAATGGCATTGACGATGATAAAAATGGCTATGTAGACGATGTGCATGGCTGGAATTTTATTGGTGGCAAAAAGGGAAATGTAAATGCCGACACCTACGAGCTTACCCGCGAATACATGCGCCTTTCAAAAAAATATGATACGGCTGATTCAGTAAAGAATAGGAAAAAAGCAAAAACGGAATACGCAGCTTATTTGAAACTAAAAGACAAATACCAAAAACTGAAAGTCAAGAATGAGCAACAGTACCTATTGTACTCCGGCCTGTTCAAATACACCAAAGCAAGTATCGACACACTGAAACAGTACTTTAAAACAGATAAGTTGGTACCCGATGATGTAAAAAACCTTACCACCGACCGACCGAGCTTACTCTTTGCAAAGAGCGTGATTGGACGAGTTTATAAAACAGCAGGTGATGATGCTCCCTTGGACGAATACCTTAGCCAGGTGAAAGAGGGGGTAGACTATTTCGAAGTGATTGTAAAATATGGCTACAATGCCGAGTTTGACTCTCGACAAATAGTGGGCGACAACTATTCAGATTTTTTTGAAAAAGGCTATGGAAATAATGACGTTAAAGGGCCAGACCCGCTACATGGCACGCATGTGGCCGGAATTATTGCTGCTGATCGTAAAAATAATCTGGGTATCAAGGGGATTGCGGACAATGTGAAAATAATGGCCGTGCGCGCGGTGCCGAACGGTGATGAAAGAGATAAAGATGTGGCCAATGCAATTATTTACGCAGTAGACAATGGAGCCAAAATTATCAATATGAGTTTCGGTAAATCATTTTCACCCGAAAAAGAAGTAGTCGATCGCGCGGTGAAGTATGCCGAACAAAAGGGCGTGTTGTTGATTCATGCTGCAGGAAATGAAGGCGATGATATTGACGTGGAGAAAAACTTTCCGACCAAAAAATACTTGAACGGAAAGGAAGCAAAAAACTGGATTGAAGTAGGTGCATCTTCGTGGGGTAGTGACGAAAATTTTGTGGGTAGCTTTTCCAATTATGGAAAAAAAGGTGTTTCATTATTTGCCCCAGGCGTTCAAATCTATTCAACCACGCCCGGCAACACCTACAAAAATGAAGACGGCACAAGCATGGCCAGTCCTTCTACTGCGGGAGTGGCTGCACTATTAATGTCTTACTTCCCAAACCTTACTGCTATTGAAGTGAAAGATATTTTAGAAAAATCTACTCGCAAATTTGATAACCTCAAAGTGCAAAAGCCGGGCAGTAAAGAACTCGTTTCATTTAGCGAACTGAGCTCTTCAGGAGGATTGGTAAATGCCTATGAAGCCGTGAAGATGGCGAAGGAAAGCAAAAAGTCAACTGTTAAATAGCCGATTACTTCTGGATTGTTTCCACTCTTAACCCAACAGCTAAAATGCCTGGCAGGGTGTCTTGTCGCATAAACTGCTCGAAACGGACTTTGTGTTTGCCGGCTTTTTCAAAGGAGTAGTTTGTTAAAAAACCAAACTGATGATCGTACACATCGCCTAAGCCACTGCGACCATTTGGTTCTCCTGTTTTAATGTCAAAGAGATTCTCGGTCAACATTTCCTTTTTTACCACAGACCCGTTTGGATCAACCAATTGATAGTTTACAAAAAGTCGCGCGTAGGGATAATCAAGTGAATTGCGTACGTCTAAATAGAGGTTGTAGACTTGAGTGGTGTCGCTTACGTCAAACTCCAATTCAGCCGGTGTTGTGGTTTTCCAGGTGCGATCTTTGAACTCTATATTGTCTTCGTACACACGGTTAGAATCGCAGGAACTTAACATAAAGACGAGAACAACTAAAAACAGAACAAGACGAGGATTAACTGAAGACAATGTTAACTGACCCTTTGCATCATCCATCGATCTTACTACCTCTAAAATCATAAATCGTAATTCTTTAATCATAATTCTAACCTAGCGGTTTATCCTTATCAGGATTTGTCTTGTTCTGATTTCGGTTGGGATTATTTTGGTTACGGTTGGGATTATTTTGATTGCGATTAGGGTTCGGATTGTTTGGGTTGCGGTTAGGATTCTGATTCCTATTTGGATTGGTACGATTTGGGTTATTTTGATTCCTATTGCGATTAGGATTTTGATCGTTATTCGGTTTGTTTGGATTACCCCCTGAAGGCTTTTGCCCCGTGGGTTTTGGGGAATTACCCTCTCGTACTTGATTGTTGCTCCTATTTTCTCGATTCCCGCGGTCATCGCGCCCGCGCCCTCTTCTGTCGTTATTCTTGTTGGCTTTGTTTTTGAATTTGCGATCCATGCTAGCTAAATCGCTATTGAGCACACTTAAAGGAGCACGAACTTCTTCTTTATCTATTTGAAGTGTTGCAGGTTTTTTTCCCTCTTTGTTTAATGCCAATATTTCATTGACGCGATCTACATTCAGCGGATACCAGTTATTATCTTCTTTGTAGCCAAACCACATTATCTTCCGAAAGATGTCCGTTTTTTGCAATCGTGCTTCTCCTTGCTCTGTCAGCAGTGGCGCATTCACATCAGGGATGTACTTCAGCGCATCCATGTAGGTCTCCAACTCGTAGTTCAGGCAGCATTTCAAACGCCCACATTGCCCGGATAGTTTGCTCGGATTAAGAGACAGATTTTGATAACGGGCAGCGCTAGTCGCCACATTTTTAAAATCACTAAGCCAGGTAGAGCAACACAACTCGCGGCCACAAACACCAATGCCACCTAAACGGCCTGCCTCTTGGCGGAGGCTGATTTGTCGCATCTCTACGCGCACTTTAAATTCTCCAGCTAACTGTTTAATCAATTCGCGAAAATCCACTCGATCCTCAGCAGAATAAAAGAAAGTTGCTTTGGTATTGTCAGCCTGGTATTCAACATCAGAGAGCTTCATCGCTAGCTTGTACTGCTTCACTATCTCTCGAGAGCGATAGAGCGTAGGAGCGGCTCGCTTTTTCGTTTCTTCGTATTTTTCTAAGTCGCGTTGATGCGCGATGCGGTAAATTTTCTTGATCTCTTCATCGTTAGCGACCTTCTTCTTTTGCATTTGAAGGCGCACCAATTCGCCTTGCAGCGAGACATGCCCTAAATGATGCCCTGACTGTGTCTCGACAATAATGGCATCACCTGTTGTCAGTAAGAGATTTTCTGTATTGCGATAAAAATCCTTTCGGCCACTTTTGAATCGTACCTCCACCACGTCAAAGCGGTCCTGTACTGGCATATCCATGTTCGACAGCCAATCGAATACATTCATTTTATTACAGCCACCCGTGCCACAGGCACCATTGTTATTGCAGCCGGAAACCTTTCCTGCCTGTCCGGGTAGGCCTTCTTTTTTCGTTCCACAAGCACAGCCCATCGTTTAAGATATTGATTAAAAGGTTAAAGGTAGTGCGTTAGAGGGGTAAAGGCAAGGAGTTCTTTCCAGCTGAAAGCTAATGACTTCACAGTACCAGGTTAGAAATAAATTCACATCAAATCCTTCCCTATATCCCACCTGTAATAAACACCGTCCCAGTTAATTTTTTCTGCAGCTGCATAAGCATTGGCTTGTGCTGCTTTCAATGTTTTTCCCTTGCCCGTAATACCCAACACACGGCCCCCATCGGTCAACACCACATTGTTCTGCTTTCTTGTTCCGGCATGGAATACCAACGCACCAGTAGCTTCTTCTAAGCCGCTAATCGTTTTACCTTTTTCAAATTCATCAGGGTAGCCATCAGAAGCCACAACAATCGTCAAAGCAAAATTCGGATCAACTTCAATGGTCTTGTCTTTCAATTCTCCCTTGGCAGCTGCCAGCAGTAATGCCAAAAAATCACTTTGTATGCGCGCCATTACCGATTGCGTCTCCGGATCACCCATGCGCGTATTGTATTCAATCACATACGGCTCGCCACTCACATTCATAAGCCCAACAAAAATAAATCCTTTGAAAGAGATTTGCTCTTTCTTTAATCCTGCAATGGTGGGCTTGACTACTTTCTCCTCTACTTTTTGCATGAAATCTGCATTGGCAAAAGGCACAGGAGAAACTGAACCCATGCCACCTGTGTTTGGCCCCGTGTCGCCATCGCCAATACGTTTGTAATCTTTTGCCTCTGGTAAAATCACATAATCCTCACCATCAGTCAACACAAAAACAGAAAGCTCAATACCATTTAAGAATTCTTCTACCAATACCTTCGCGCTGGCTTCGCCAAATTTTTTTTCTTCCAACATTTCGCGCATGGTCACTTTTGCTTCGGCCAAATCAGAAGTGATGATCACCCCCTTGCCTGCGGCTAACCCATCGGCCTTTAAAACCAAAGGTGGCTTGCAGGTTTCAAGGTAAATGGCTGCTTCTACAAATTGATTTGCATAAAACGTTCTTGCCTTCGCAGTAGGTACTCCGTTACGCAACATGAATTGCTTTGAAAAATCCTTGCTTCCTTCCAATTGAGCACCCATTTTGCCCGGCCCCACCATCCAAATTGATTTCAATTTCGGGTCAGCCTCAAAATAATCGCGAATGCCATTTACCAGAGGAACTTCAGGGCCAACTACAACTAACTCAATTTTATTGTCAAGGCAGAATGCCCCCAATTTTTCAAATTCGCTGACCCCAATTGATATATTCTCCGCAACTATTGAAGTCCCGGCATTACCGGGGGCAACAAATAGTTTTTCACACAATGGGCTTTGTTTGATTTTCCATGCGAGCGCGTGTTCGCGGCCACCATTACCAATAAGTAGAACATTCATAATAACTGATAAGCTTCAAATATAAGTTGGAATTCACAAAAGTCTAATAAAAAAAGCCCTTTGAATGTTGGCATTCAAAGGGCTTTTCGATGGGTTTACTTAACCTAATTCGCGTACTCGCTCAAAAATTTAATACGCATCAAACGAACATCATCTTCCGATTGATCTGTTAAGGTTGCCATCGCCTCTTCCATGCTATCGGTCTCCGAATTAAGGAAGTAATCATAAATCTCTTCTTGCTTATTGTCATCCAGCACTTCATCGATGTAATAGTCTATCGTAAGTTTTGTACCGGAGTAGCAAATATTTTCCATCTCCGTCAACAGTTCATCAAACGTCAAACTTTTTGACTCCGCTATCTCTTCCAGATCCACCTTGCGATCTATTTGTTGGATGATGAATATTTTTATTTTTGATTTATTAATCGAAGACTTCACCACCACCTCAGAGGCGGTCTCGATATCATTTTCATCTACATATTTTTCAATTAACTCGATGAACTCTTTACCAAACTTATTCACCTTGCCCATGCCCACTCCATTCACTGAAGCCAATTCTTCTTTGTTGGTTGGGTATGTTGTCGCCATCTCCTCTAGCGAAGGATCTTGGAAGATGACATAAGGTGGCAAGTCTTTTTCTTTGGCGATTTTCTTGCGAAGCGCCTTCAGCATCTCGAACAATTTTATGTCGTAGGATTTTGAGTTGATAATCACCCGCTCGGATGACTCTTCTTCGCCTACTTCGGTGCTGAAATCATGATCTCTGGCCAGTTCGATGGAATGTGGCTTTTTCAGGAAAGCATGACCTTTCTCCGTAATTTTCAACACTCCTATGTTCTCAATATCTTTTTCCAAATATTGATAGATCAATGCCTGACGAATGACCGCTTTCCAGAAATCAGCATCTTCCGTGTCGCCTTTGCCATAAATGGCTAAATCAAAATGGCCATAGCTCTTCACGTATTCATCCTCGGTGCCACGAATCACATTTACCAAGTGTGGAAGTCCAAATCGCTCACTTGTCTGTTTAACTGCTTCAATAGCAATCTTTACAGAATCCATACCTTCGAATCTCTCGCGTGGATTCAAACAATTGTCGCATGCACCACAGTTGGCTTCTTTATATTCTTCACCAAAGTAGTGGAGTAGTTGCTTCCGCCTACAAACAGGCGACTCGGCATAAAACTCCATCTCCTGTAACAAAATGCGCGCGTTCTCTCGCTCCTGTACAGACTTATCTTTGTTAAATTTCTCTAATTTGTTCAAGTCATTGTGGCTGTAAAACATCAAACAGATACCTTCCAATCCATCACGACCTCCGCGTCCGGTTTCTTGATAATATCCCTCCAATGATTTCGGAACATCATAATGCACCACAAACCGAACATCCGGTTTATCAATGCCCATACCAAACGCAATTGTTGCTGTAATGATGTCTACCTCCTCATTCAAGAAATCATCTTGATTTTTCATGCGCACATCCGGATCTAAACCAGCATGATACGGTGCCGCCTTAAATCCATTTACATTCAACAACTGCGCAATCTCTTCTACTTTTTTACGGCTGAGGCAATAGATGATTCCCGATTTCCCTTTGTGCTGTTTTAAAAAGCGAATGAGTTGCTTTTTAGTCTCTTTCTTGGGGCGTACTTCATAATACAAATTTTTGCGATTGAACGAAGACAAGAACACGTCTGCGTCTTCCATCTGCAAATTCTTCTGAATATCTAATTGAACTTTTGGTGTTGCTGTAGCGGTCAGCGCGATGACCGACTTTTTACCAAGCTGTCCAATCATCGTTTTGATCTTGCGATACTCCGGGCGAAAATCGTGGCCCCACTCTGAAATACAATGGGCCTCATCAATGGCAACAAAGGACACATTCACTTTTTGTAAAAACTCAATATTCTCTTCTTTGTTCAACGATTCGGGTGCCACATACAACAACTTCACTAAACCGGACACGCAGTCCTTCTTAAGTTTTGTTATTTCGCCTTTGCTAAGTGTTGAATTTAAAAATCTCGCGTTAACTCCATAAGCGTTCATCTGATCTACCTGATTCTTCATCAGCGCGATCAACGGTGATATCACGATGGCTAAGCCATCGTACATCATAGCAGGAAGTTGATAACACAAGGATTTGCCTGCCCCCGTGGGCATAATTACAAATGTGTTCCTTCCGGTAAGAATATTTCTGATTACAACCTCTTGATTTCCCCTGAAATTTCCGTAGCCGAATATTTCCTTGAGTTTCGCCTTCAGTTCATCTTTCTCTTCTGCCACTACCATAATACCTTGTAATAAAGTTCTGATTTATATTTTTTAGGAAATTGAAGATAATTAAAATCTGACAAGAAGCAAAGCATATAGGAAATAGATGATTATTCCATAGTTAGCGTAAAGCATCAAATCCTGCTAATGTTGCGATAAATGGAAAAATAGTTTGATCACCGGTTATTTGCTTCTGTGGCAACGTTTGCATCCGGCTAAAGATTCACGATAGTTCACTATTTTAGCGTTTTAAATCTATAAAAGCCATTTTCGAATGAATACTAATCTTTTTGTGGTGTTGATGGCAGGTGGAGTTGGAACCAGATTTTGGCCGTATAGCCGAAATGCCAAGCCAAAACAGTTTTTGGATGTGATAGGAACGGGAAAAACACTTCTTCAATCGACCTATGATCGCTTTTTGCCCATTTGCCCACCGGAAAATATTTTTGTGGTCACGCATGAAGAGCATCGAATGCTTACAAAAGAACAGTTACCCACATTATCTGAGTCACAAATATTGGCGGAGCCAATGAGAAAGAACACGGCACCCTGTATCTTGTATGCTTGCCATAAGATCTCTAAGATCAATCCGCAAGCCGTGGTAGTGGTGAGTCCGACAGATCATCTTATCTTAAACGAATCTGACTTTCAACAGACTATTCTAAAATCTGCCGAACATGCAAAAAACCAGGATAAGTTGATTACGCTGGGAATCAAGCCTTCCAGACCTGAAACCGGCTATGGTTACATCCAGTATATCGAAAACAAAAGCACCTTAAAAAAGGTAAAAACCTTTACGGAGAAACCAGAATTAGCCCTGGCAAACAAGTTTTTAGAAAGTGGTGATTTCGTCTGGAACGCGGGCATTTTTATTTGGGGTGTGCAGGCAATTCATCACGCCTTTGCCAAGTACTTACCAGAAATGACTGAGATCTTTGACGAGGCGTCACCAAGCATCTCCACCGATGACGAAAAGCAGGCGATACAAGCGGCCTACTCGCAAACCAAGAATATTTCGATTGACTATGCCATCATGGAAAAAGCTGACAACGTTTATGTTTGGCTAAGTTCTTTTGCGTGGTCTGACTTAGGTTCATGGGGATCTCTGTATGAATATTCAGCTAAAGACTCCAACAACAATGTAATTGGCGTGGATGCACTCACCTACGAGACACGTAATTCCATTATTAAAGGCGATGCAAATAAATTGGTAGTGACTCAAGGACTCAACGGCTACTTGGTGGGCGCTTTTGGCAACGTGGTGATTGTATGCGAAAAAGATAAGGAAGACCTTTTTCGAAAATTTGTGAACGACCTTAAGAGCAAACCAAACAGTAGCGACTATTTGTAATCCCTCTGCCTGATTTTTTCGTAAACAACAATTCCAGCGGCAACGGATACGTTTAGTGATTCGATGCTTCCCATCAATGGGATTTTAGCGAGGTGATCAGCATCCTTTAACATTTGTGGTGAAATGCCGTCTTCTTCGGAGCCCAATATGATCGCTATCGGTGTATTCAAATCAATCTGATAGATCGTGCTAGTGGCCTTCTCCGTACAGGCGATAATTTGAATGCCATTGTCTTTCAACAATTGAAATGTTTTTTTCATGTCCTTCACGCGGCAAACCGGCAAATGGTTGAGTGCTCCGGCAGATGTTTTCATCGCATCGCCTGTGATAGGCGCATTTCCTTTATCGGCAATGATCATCGCATCCACTTGCGCGCACTCCGCGGTGCGAGCCAATGCCCCAAAATTTCGAACATCCGTGACTCTATCAACAATCAAAAAAAACGGTTCACGCCCTTCGCTGTAACATTTGTCGATAATGTTCTCCAATGGCACATACTGTACGGCAGACAGCACGCAAACTACTCCTTGATGATTTTTATTGGAGAGCCGGTCTAGTTTAACTTGCGGAATAAACGAATAGGGAGCCTTATGAGTAGCCGCTGTATTGATTAGTTCCTTTATCAAATCATTGTTTAACCCCGACTGAATATAAATCTTTTCAATCTCCCGCCCAGCCTTGATTGCTTCAATTACGGCACGCGTTCCAAAAATTGTTTCTGCTTTTTCCATGTAAATAAAAAGAATATAGGAGTTAGAATTTAGGAGTCAGAATTTTAGCCTACCGGCTACAGATTACCGAAAACCAGCAACAGATCACTACCACAACCTTGCCGGATATACACCACTCTCTACGAGTTGTTTAATTTTGCCTGACACCTCCTCTTTGTCTTCTTTGTAGGTCACTCCAAACCAGGTTTTGCCACCACCAAGTATATGCACCTTGCCCAGATTCTGCCTGATGATTTCATTTGTCAACAGCGCAATGTAAAATTCTGCTGAGGGATTTTCTTTGTTTTTCTCTGCAAACTCGTGAAACATCTTTTCAGCGATAGCAAATACGCCCGGCTGAAAGCCCCAGCAATTCATAGAAACGGGGAACAACGGATCTAGTTCACGATCACCGGTATCCTCTTTAGAAACAATTTTTCCCTGCCCGTCCGGCAGGTGGGCATCTTCTTTTACAATTTTTGTAAGCTCGCTCAGCTTCTTCAAAAATCCTTGCGCATCTCGTTCTTCTGCTACTCCGCGCGACACACTGCCATGTTCTGACAACACATTTTTTAATGTGTATCCTACCATTGCGTGATGGTCCGGTGCAGCTGTATCAAAAAAAGCAGCCAGCGATTCGAACGCCTCTTTGCCATAAAAATCATCGGCATTGATCACGGCAAACGGCTCGTTGATAACGTCTTTGCCACAAAGCATGGCGTGCGTGGTGCCCCATGGTTTTTTACGGTTCACTATTCCATAATTTTTGGGCACAAATCGATCCAGCGATTGTACCTCAAAGAAAACTTCCACTTTCCCTTTTAGTTTGGGGAGAAAAAGCTCTTCTACTGTTGATTTAATCTCATCGCGCACGATGAACACCACTTTTGTAAAACCGGCCCTAATTGCATCATACAAAGAGTAATCCATGATGGTTTCACCACTCGGGCCAAATCCATCAATTTGCTTTATTCCACCATACCGGCTACCCATGCCCGCGGCCATAACCAACAAGCTTTTTGATTTTTTTACTGCCATATTGATATTGTGATATATTGAAACCAGAAATAAATTGCCAACTTTCAAGTTCGCATTGCGAACGAATGATATAAGTTCAAAAATAAGGCTTTACCATCATACTTTTAGATTATGAGTTCAAATAAGAATTATGTGCTTTCCATCTCCATCATTGGCTTACTCTTTTTCATTTTTGGTTTTGTCACGTGGCTCAACAGCGTATTAATACCTTTTCTAAAGCAGGCATGTGAACTTACGAATTTCCAAGCCTATTTTGTGACACTTGCGTTCTACATTTCTTATTTCGTAATGGCTATCCCCTCATCCTACATATTAAAGAAAACCGGGTTTACAAAAGGCATGTCTTTAGGATTAGCCGTGATGGGTATAGGTTCTCTTGTTTTTATACCAGCTGCGCAAATGCGATCATATCCGCTGTTTCTTATAGGGTTATTCACTCAAGGTACGGGTTTGACTCTTTTGCAAACCGCTTCGAATCCTTATGTGACAATTCTAGGGCCAATTGAAAGTGCGGCTAAACGAATAAGCATCATGGGAATATGCAATAAGGTAGCCGGAATGATTGGGATTTATATCTTGGTTGAGTTGCTCTTTAGTGATACCAAAGCAATCACAGAAAGAATTCAATCCTTAAGCGGGAGCGACCTGGCCGCAGAACTAGACGCATTAGCGTCCAGAGTCATTGCCCCATACACTTGTATGGCAATTGTTTTATTTGGCTTGGCTGCGATGTTGTTAAAAGCACCGCTGCCTGAAATCAATCCTGAAGACAATGACAGTGCAACTGGTGTAACCAGCAAAAAGAGGGAATCCATATTCGACTTTCCTCACTTGATTCTTGGGGTAATCTGCATTTTTATGTATGTAGGAGTCGAGGTGATCGCAATAGATACAATAGGTTTGTATGGCCAGTATCAGGGCTTTGATCTAAACACATCAAGTAAGTTTGGTATTTATAGTTTAATTACCCTTGTGGCATGTTATATATTGGGCATAGTGGTTATGCCTAAATATATCTCTCAGAGAAACGCCCTTATTGTAAGTGCCGTTTTAGGGATTGTGTTTACATTTAGTACACTCATATCAAGTGGGGGTAACTCCATTGTCTTTGTTATTTTGTTGAGTTTTGCTAATACGTTAATGTGGCCATGTATTTGGCCTTTAGCTCTCGATAATCTAGGCAGGTTTACAAAAACAGGGTCAGCCTTGTTGATTATGGGTATCGCTGGCGGAGCGATCCTGCCGCTTGCCTATGGTGCAATAAGTGACGTCACCAACCGACAAACGGCCTATATTATAATGATACCTTTATATATCTATATATTTTACTATGCCATCAAGGGTTATAAAGTCGGCAAGTCGGCATGAGGATTAGCTGCCAAGGAAAAGTCTATTATGTAACGCTGCAAGACAAGAATTGTGTGGAGCCGTTTGCTTCGTCACAGAGTCCTCCGATTTGGGAATTCAGTGCGGAGTGAGGATACATTAGTGTGAAAAATCAAACAAAATGAGAATTGTTTTTCTTTTCCTTTCGCTGATTGTATCTACTAGCACATTCGCTCAAACTTATCAAGCATCAGACTTTACCAAAGAAAATTTATTTTCTGAAAATATTGAAGGCCCCTGCTTCAAAAATGGAATCTTGTATGTCGTCAACTACAAAACGAACGGAACCATTGGCGCGGTAAAGCAGGATGGCACTACAGAGTTATTTGTAACGTTACCCGAGGGTAGTATCGCGAATGCAATACAGTTTGATAAAAAAGGACATATGCTGCTCGCTGATTTCAAAGGGCATAACATTTTGAGAGTGGACATGAAATCAAAAACCGTTTCGGTTTTTGTTCATAGCGAATCCTTCAATCAACCCAACGACATCTGCATTAATAAAAAGGGGCAACTCTTCGCCTCAGACCCCAATTGGAAGGAGGGAACGGGTAAACTATGGCGCATTGAAGTGGATGGCAGTTCGGTTTTGCTGAAAGAAAATATGGGCACCACCAATGGCATCGCGCTCAGTCCCAACGAAAACACTCTCTATGTGAACGAAAGTGCTCAACGAAAAATATGGATGTTTGATGTTAACGCCAAAGGCGAAGTAAGTAACCAAACACTTTTTGCCTCTTTCGATGATTTTGGTTTGGATGGAATGAAGTGTGACCTTGAGGGAAATCTATATGTTACTCGTCATGGCAAAGGCACCGTAGCCATTTTTTCCCCGAAAGGCGAAATTTTACACGAGGTAAACATGAGGGGGATGAAACCCAGTAATTTAAATCCAGATTATTCAATGCTGACGGTACTGTCAGCATTGCATAATTGACGAATGAAAATCAACGATTTAGCCCCGAGTAAGAAAACCAAGTTGGTGATTTTCATTGTCAGGTCAGACGATAAATGTCTGACTCTGACCGCAAGCGTCACGAGGTTTAACCTTGACATCCGCCTCAGGCGGATCGTCAACCCCCTGGGCAAACTATGCATTAGGAATGCATAGTTTGGGTTAAATTTTGGCGGCCCCGATGGGAAGACCTGCTATGTTACCATGCAGGATCGAAAGTGTGTCGAGATTTTTAGAATTGCGACAGTCGGTATAAAATAGGCTTGGTCAATTACGTCAGCCAAATAGCTTACTCTAAAACCGCGCCCGTCCTCTTTTTCCGTTCGTTCTCCACAATAGCCACATTCTTGGAAACCAATTGAAAGCTTTCTTTTGGCTGATTAGAAAACTTTATTTGTGTCTGTTGCTCGCTTTGGCTGCCGATCTCAACTCTATATTTATGCAGTGAATTGGTTGTCCCACTTTTTTCTTGATCGAAGGCCAAGTACACAAACGCATGATCCTCCTCTCTGAGTACGGCCGAATTGGGAACTGTTAACTGCGGAGTCAGACTTGCGCGCTGGACAACCACACATCGTACGCTCATCTCAGGCAAGATCATCTTTCCTCGTGGCGCTGTGAACTTAACATGGACAGTCACCGCTTTCGTCTGCGGATCAATGGCCCTGGATATGTGCATTACTTTACCCACTACGGAAGGATAAGAATGAGTCACGAAATCAATTTCCACATCCTGCCCTTCAAAAATATTGTCCAGGTCTTTGTCATAGACAAACACATCAGCCATCAATTCATTGTTGTTTACAATTTCTGCGAGCGTGATTTCTGTTGTGGCCAATGTACCCACTTGCACGGGTAATTTAAATACAAAGCCGTCAATAGGTGATGGAATGGAGACAGAAGAAGCTACCTCAGGACTGTTGATGAATTCTTTTGAAAATCCTAACAATTGCAATTTCGCCATCAGCGCGTTCACTTTGCTAATGGCAGCTTTTAGTCGTGCATCAGTCGTTTGAAAATCAACCAGCGCGCCAATGTTATTCTTAATCAACTCTTCCTGCCTCTTAAATTCTAAGCTTAGAAAATCCATTTGCGCTTTTGCTTCAAAATACTGGTTTTGAAGTTCAATCAGTTCCATACTGCGCAGCGAAAAAAGAGGTGCTCCCTTTTTTACATAACTTCCTTCTCGCACAAAAATTCGTTCAACCTTTCCGGAAATATCTGTACTAACGGATGCCCGATAATTGGGCATTGCAATTACCTTTCCTGCCAAATAAATATTCGACTGAATCACTTTCAGTTCTGGCTTGACCAATACTACGTCCATGAGAGCAAGTGAACTATCGGTAATTGATACATAGCCCGAGTTTTCAGGGGTCGTTAGTGCAGTTTCTGTCTTCTTACCAGAACAAGCTGATATCGCGATGGCCAACCCGCTGGAAAAAATTAAATAGTAAATGCTTTTCATAACCTAAGTATCGTTTTAATAGTCACCTTTCAAATAGGTGAGCGTGATGATTGATTGATTGTAATTTCGCAACGTTTCTAAATAATTTTGACGAAGTGAATAAGCGAGCTCGAGGTTTTGCAAGTACTGGTAATAATTAATGCTCCCCAGTCGAAAACTTTCTTTCGAATTTCTCAGGATTTCTGCAGCTTCGGGCAAACCAGTCGTTTCGAAATAAGCCAGGTTATCCTGAAATTGACGGTAATCCGCTTGTGCCTTTGCGTACTCAGTATTCAACTGAAATGAAGTAATTCTCTTTTGTGTCTCCGCTATCTGAATTCCCTTTTTGGCAGCATTGATATTTGCCTGGTAAGTCCATTGCCAAATAGGCAATGTAATACCCAGCCTAAGGCGAGGAGTGATCGGTGTTTGAGGTGTCCCCTGATTTAAGAAACCAACTACAGCTCCCGGAATTCTTTTTCTTCTCTCTACTTTGAGCTGGTTGAGGCTGTAGTTTTGTTGTTGCCTACTGAAAGCTAACAAGGGGTTACCCATCGTGTAGGCCGTATCAACACGTGTGATATCAACGATCAAGCTATTTTTTCGTAATACATCTGCGGGGATATGTGTTGTGTCGTTTGGCTGGCCAAGCAATAGATTAAATTGATACTTGGCATTTCTCAATTCTGAGCGAGCTACTTTCAATGCGTATTGAATTCTTTTGTATTGCGAAACTCCGTTGAGTTTCTCCAGTGCTGAGATTTGTCCCACTCGATACCGTATTTCATTCACTTTTATCAAATCGTCAAATACAGAATCTTGGCTGTACAGCAGCCGTGTCCGCTCAATCAAATACTGTAACTGGTTGTACGAAACCCGAACGCGATACACAATGTTGTTGGCGGAAATTTTCAGTTCTGTTTCTGTTACAGCAATTTTACTTCTCTGCGCTCTTCCTTGCGCTGTGTAAACGCCAGGGTAATCAATTACCTGCAGTAAGCCAGGCCGTAAGTCATCGCCCGTTGGTGCTTCAAAAACTAAATCGGGGGTAGACAAACTAAAAGATGCCGGCTTGAGTGCCACCTGTTGCTCGATCCGCTGCTGCGCCAATAGCATCTCAGGATTTCTCTTTTTTGCCATGGCCACGGCACTATCCAAACCGATGGGCTTTTGTGCCGGCTGTGCGATAGCCTGAGACGATAAGAACAATAGTATGATTAGTGCGGTCACCTCGGGAGTCCAATTACCGGATTTTTCCTTTGGCTGTTTCACAAAATAAGTATAGATCACCGGTAGAATGAGTAATGTCAAAATAGTTGCCGTAAACAAACCACCAATAACTACCGTTGCCAAAGGTTTTTGAACTTCTGCGCCAGCACTGGTAGAAAGGGCCATTGGCAAAAAACCCAAAGCGGCTACAGCCGAGGTCATCAACACAGGACGAAATCTTCCACGCAGCCCCTGAAGCACTCGCTGATGAACATCCGTAATCCCTTCTTTTTCCAGCTCATTAAAACGACTGATGATAAGAATTCCGTTCAACACCGCAATTCCAAATAAGGCAATAAAACCCACACCTGCCGATATGCTAAAATTCATTCCTCTAAATAACAATGAAAATACTCCACCCACAGCGGAAAGTGGTACGACCGAATAAATTAATAGGCTGTCTTTCACATTGCCAAATGTGGCAAAAAGTAATCCGAAAATGATCAGAAGGGAAAGGGGTACTACAATCGCCAACCGTGCTTTGGCTCTTCTAAAATTTTCAAATTCACCACCGAAATCAACACTATAACCGGCTGGCAAAATAACTTTTGAATTGATTGCTTTCATCGCGTCATTCACGACTGATTCAAGATCACGCCCCCGCACGTTAAAGCCGATGTTCATTCTTCGTTGCAGGTTTTCATGTCCGATTTCTGATGGGCCAATCTCCTCGGTGATATCAGCCAACTCTTTGAGTGGAATGGGGTTCTCATCTTTGTCGGTAATAATCAGGTTGCGAATGTTCTCAGCCTTTGCACGCTCGTCACCGGCCAGGCGCAAGGCCAGATCAAATCGTTTGTCGTTTTCATACACAATACCAGCAATGGCACCGGCAAAAGCTGTTTGAATCGATCTGTTTATTTGAGTAACCGTAACACCATACGTTGCCATGGCTCTCCGGTCGTATTTAATATTTATCTGAGGCAGACCAAAAATTTTATTTTCCTGCACATCCGCAGCTCCGTCTACGCCTTTAATTAGCTTAATAATTTGATTGCCCTTCACCACCATGGTATCCAGATTGGCTCCAAAAAGTTTTACCACCACGTCTGTGCGCGCACCGCTCATTAGTTCGTTCACTCTGTTTTCAATGGGCTGTTGGATAGAGTTAACGATCCCGGGGAACTGTTCCAGCATTTTTGCGATTTGCACGACCAACTCTTCCTGATCGTGTGCCTTCGTCCATTGCTTTTTGTCGGTTAACACTACCACTATTTCTTGTGCCTCCATCGGCATCGGGTCCACGGGCACTTCTGAAGTTCCTATCTTGGAAACGATCCTTTCAATTTCATCCGGATAGGCATCCAACAACATTTTCTGAATCTTTTGACTGAGGTCAATTGTCTCGTTCATGGAAGTACCAACCGGCAAGTTTGTTTCAATCACCAAATCACCCTCGGCCAACTTGGGTATAAACTCACCTCCAATAAATCGAAAGGCAACAAAGCCTGAAATCAAAATACCAAAAGCAATCACCACGATTAGATGGCGGGCCTTAAGACCAAACCGAATGATCGGTTCATACAACCGAAACATGAATTGTACAATAACTTCGGAAGGGCCATGATGATCCGCAGACTTTGGCGACTCCAAAATAACAGAGGCCAACATGGGTACATAGGTGAGCGCCAAAATAATGGCGCCCAAAATGGCAAAACTTACCGTCTTAGCCATTGGGCCAAACATTTTACCTTCAATGCCTGTGAGCGTTAAGATGGGGAAGTACACGATCAAAATAATCAACCCGCCAAACACAACCGATTTTTTGGAATCTTGCGTAGCCTTGATTACTATTTTCTCTTTTTCCAATTGCGACATCCCTTCCCCTGAAGGGTGCTTGCCCAACTCATATGCTAAATAAAAAACCACTGCCTCCACCACAATAATCGAAGGATCGACCAGCAAACCGAAATCAATCGCGCCAAGGCTCATCAGGTTACCCACTACATCAAACTGTCGCATCAACACAAAGGCAAAAAGCATTGACAATGGAATAACAGATGCAGCCAATAAACTGGCTCGCCAATTTCCTAGGAATACCAAAATCACCAACACTACTATTAAGGCTCCCTCAACCAAGTTGGTGCCGACCGTTGTTATAGCCTTGGAAACAATTTTGGAGCGATCAATGAAGGGCTCTATCACCAATCCTTCCGGTAAGCGAGCCTGAATGATCTTCATCCGATCCTTAATTCGCTTAATGACTGCACTTCCGTTCTCGCCCTTCACCATCATGATGATTCCACCTACGGCTTCTCCTTCGCCATTGACCGTGATGGCGCCATAGCGAATGCTGTGGCCAAAGTTGACGTCCGCCACATCTTTTACTAAGATCGGAACACGCTTATTTACTTTTATCACGGTGTTGCCAATCTCTTCCAGTGTGGTCGCAAGCCCAATACCCCGAATGGTAAAGGCTTTATTATCTTTCTCAATGTAGGCACCGCCTGTATTGCTGTTGCCTGTACTTAGTGCTTCAAATAAATCATCAATGGTGACGTTCAATGCGCGCATCCGCTCAGGATTGAGTGTAACCTGGTATTCCTTTTTATAGCCACCAAAACCACTCACCTCTGCAATACCTTTGATACCTAATAATTGCCTGCGGATAGTCCAGTCTTGGAGGGTGCGTATCTCCATCAATGAGAACGATTTGTCTTTCGGGTCTTTTGGCCTAATGACATATTGAAAAACTTCACCAAGACCAGTTGAGGCAGGTCCCATATACGGCTTACCCAGTTCTTGCGGAATTTCGGCTTTTACTAACTCCAGCCGTTCAAACACTTGTTGCCTCGCCCAGTACACGTCAGTATCATCATCAAAGACGAGTTTCACTACCGACAAACCAAACTTTGACACCGAGCGCATTTCCAACAGCCCAGGGATATTTGACAATGACATTTCAAGTGGTGCTGTAATAAAACGCTCTATTTCCAAAGCCGCCAGGCTTGGGCTATTGGTAATCACATCCACCTGATTGCCGGTAACATCAGGTACAGCATCGATGGGCAGTTTAGAAAGCGAAAAACTTCCCCACGCTATCAGCGCCAACACCATTAAGCCGACAAACAACTTATTACGAACGCTGAATATGATTAGTTTGTCAATCATTTCTTAAAAATTTGCGGCCATCGATAAAAGTACATAACCATCATAGTCAACTAACTTACTTGGCCCATCCAAAAATAACTTATCCTTATTTAGCGCGTATCTACTTTCCACGCGAACACCAAAATTTTCATTTAGGGCTCTCTCTAGAGTCAAAGTTACGCTATTTGACTGCCATCCATTAGGGTTGTTGCCAGAATTAATTAGCGATGGAGTTACCAGCTTACCATTCAATTCTGGAATCATATTCATTGGATCATTTACCATGTCCCACCTTGAAGCAAGTGACCAACTAGTATGGAATCGATAGCGTATTGAGAATGCTGGAGCTATCATGTAAATCTCCTTATCAGTAGTTTCTAATTGGCGTTGATAGGCGGCATCGAGCATAGGCACAAATGTCCACTTCTTTTTTGAGTACTTCCAAAAGATATTGTGATACATTCGATTGCGGTAGAATGACTCGCCTATCTCACGCACATCTCCAAAATAGACTCCCCAATTAAAAAAGGAATTTCGTTGGTTGTCCTTCTGCACGACAATACCTAGTGCTTTCTTACCATTTGAATCCTTGATTTCTTGCCACCCATTCAACACCATCAAGCGAGCCGACCAGCTTTTACTGATTTGGTACTTAAATCGAATGCCCGCTTCATAGTCAGGTGCAAAATCTGCTATGTAGGCACGGGTTGCATGGAGGTTCTCTTTGCTTAAAAATATTTCAAATCCGTACAAGGAGGGAAAAATTCCAGCCTCAACTGAAAACCTATCTGAAAATTGATAATTGAGACTAGCCTCTCTCACCAGCCGCATCGACTCTATTTCTTGGGCATACAAAGATTCAACAATGTCACCAGTATGAAATGCCAATCGAAATGTTAATTTGTTCACTTCGTAGGTTGCTCCTAAATAGGCATAGGGTAATGTAAACTTATCGGAGAACAAAGGCGAGCTAGTGTATTGTCGTCTACCAAAATCAACACCGGCAGGGCGATTGGGGTCATGAAAACCTGCGGCATAGATAAAATCAAAATAGCCGTTAATGACGAGCTTACCTGGTCTGTTTGGCACTGACCAAGGAATGTTGGCGGAGGGTACAACCGTTTGGGTACGCCCTGCAAAAGAAAAAAATAATAAAAAAATTGAAAAAGAATAAAATCTCAACATGGAAAAAGAATTTCGAATTTGGTGTTGTTAAAAATTAGTGGAGACTAATTTTTAAATTCTTAGCGCACCAAAAAGGAGAATACTATTCCTAGGCGAAAGGCTGAAAAGACTCAGCGAACCAATTCGCTCTGAACAAATTGAGATTTGATATATGCTGCTTACAACCGAATCGACACAAAAAAGCAGTTTCGCAAAAGTAGGTGTTGTTGAGTTCGTTCTAAGTTCATCTAAATGACGTGTTGGGCTTTGCTCAATATCTTCGTCACTGTAAACAAATTCTGATTGACCGATAGAATTTAAAGAAAAGCCAGACGCACCTAATTGATAAACAAGAAATAGGCTGAAGAAAACAACCATTACCATGGCATAGCGCGATGTATAGTGCCTAAAAGAAGATAAGGACGTTTTCATTAGGCAGCAAATATAGGGAAAGAAGGCTATTCTCAAAAAAGCATATCCACACTTTTTGTAATCGCCTTCTCACGATCACCCCACGTTCCTGTTACTAATTGATAGCAAATCTTCCTGTTGCTCAATTCCATTTCAAACGTTTGAAACATCTCCATCCGGTTTGAGCCCAAATCGCGCAAACCATCTGCCACCCAGGGCACATCGATATCAAACAAAAAATATTGATCGTACTTGATCTCCTTCTCTAATTCATACAAAATGGCGGGAACAGTTTTTAGATAATGACGACAATAGATCTGCGTGGTAATTAAATCAGTATCACAAAACAAAAGCTTGTTGGCTGTTTTCATTTTCTCTTTCACGCGTTCATTTTGTGCCTTCGCAATTCGTACTATGTCATCAAGAGTGAAATCGTTGGACGATACTATTTCCCTCGCTACTTCGGGTACGTACTCTGTTTGAAAACGAGCTGCCATCTGCATCGCCATAGTAGATTTACCCGTACTCTCCGGCCCGTAAAAGCAAATTAGTTTTACGAAATAGGGTTTGACAACCTCCGGAATAAAATCCCAATAGAGAAAAGGATTGTTGCGTATCTTCGTTGCCGAAACCGGCACTTGATTCCGTAGCGGATCGTACGAAACAGAAACGGCACCTAGATGCCTCGCAAAAGGTATTCCATACTCTTCTGAGCTAACAACAACATCTATTTTTGGGAATCGCCTTTCAATAAAGGTAGCCCACAACTTGGTACGTTCGTCAAGCGGAAGATTTTCATCATCAAAGTCATCAAACGATTCTTCTACTCTTATTTTGGAATTCTCTTTGAATAGACTTTGCAGCCAGCCATATCGAAGCGTGTGTGGAATCGGATCAGAGTTTGTATAGCTCATTGACACAATTAGTTCATCGCAGTACGCTAGTGCAAATTCGATTAGTGCCATATGACCCCTATGAACGGACATGAATTTTCCAATGACTAAACCTCGCTTCATATTTTCTGGGTCTGAGCTTTGCTGTACTCTTGAAGCCAATGCCAAAAGCCAAAAGCAGCAATAAAACAAAAGACGACATACTCAATCCCAACCAACATGATGCCTTTTGAAAAATACAAATAACACGCTACTACATCTACTAAAATCCAAACGAGCCAACATTCCATTTTTTTCTGTACCATTAGGTAGGTGGCAACAATGCTCATAACTGTAACAAACGAATCGGCAAATGGAAAGGCACTGGGCTGACTAAACAATACTGGAAATAATGAGTGAAGGTTTTTCGCCAATGATCCAAATAGCAAAGTACCGATCAACCCGATCGCAAAAAAAAGCAACCACGCGGGGGGTGCCATCTTAGTTACCCTTAACTGATTTTTCATGTCTTCTTCACCTAGCCGCGGGTTTGTCCATCGCCACCAGCCCATCAAGTTGGTTACAAAAAAGAACACCTGCAAAAA
This sequence comes from Cytophagales bacterium, assembly GCA_020403045.1. Lineage (GTDB taxonomy): Bacteria > Bacteroidota > Bacteroidia > Cytophagales > Cyclobacteriaceae > ELB16-189. The sequence continues at coordinate 4,979 of JADBYK010000024.1, read as the reverse complement.
CATATCGGGATACAACTGCACCTGATAAAACAAAAAGAAAAACAGCACTACATTGATAATGCCCAACGGCCAACTCCATACATTCGCTTTGGCAGAAAGGAAAACAGCAATTGCTCCAGCCAGCGTACCGAAAAACTCGAGGTAGCTCATAGAGTAGCCAAAGGCAGTGAAAAAGATAGATTGGTGAGAGAAGAAATCTGTCATTCAATATTTTTAGCGTAACTTTAAATGAAATTCAAAGCTATGGAAACTGTTCAAATAAAAATCATCAACCCCAAAGCCAAAAAGCTATTGAGTGGAATGGAGGATTTGAAGCTTATCAGCATTAATGCAGATAATTTATTTCCACTTACTGATGCCCAAAAAAAGAGCATAGCCATTAGCCGCAAACAGATAAAAAAAGGTGACTTTAAAGACCATGAAATGGTTACGAAAAGTGCACGCGAGTGGATAAAAGAAAAATAATTTGATCCGCTCGGGCAGAAAAAAAATTGCTACATATCCTTGATTTTTATATTGAGAGAAATGGCAATAGCAAGTACTCCGCAAAAATATTGGATCGAGTAGAGAAATCCATAAACCTCCTAATTACCTACCCAGGTTTAGGACATCTAACAGAAAACAAAGAAACCAGAGTAATTGTAAAAGATGACTTCCTCATCTTCTATGAAGTAAGCCAGCTTTACATTGAAGTTGTTTCTTTTTGGGATGGCCGACAAAACCCAAAATATCGAATCGATAAGTCTTAATACTTCTATTCACGCCAATACTCCTAGCTTGATAAAGGCCGAAGGGGTTAAATAAGGTGGACTGGGGGTTGAATAAGTTCATTACCCGTCAATTTAGAGATACTATGAAATCCAATAAAATTTATTTCTAAATTTAGCTTTAAGCAAATACCAGTTTCATGAAATCATACCCCACCTACCTGCAATCATTCGGTTTATTACTCATCTTTCTTCTCTGCACTATTCTGAGTGTTATTGTGGTGCTTCCTTTCTTTTCGTTTGAAAGCGGGATAGGCATGACGATCATTTATACTTTATCGATTAGCCTTACGATAGTAATCGCTCTATTTATTCGGAAGGATTTTACTTTTCCGTTTAAGTGGTTTTCTCCATGGATTGTAGTTATTGGATCACTGGCGATTCTCTGCGCTCAATTAGCATTAGAACCGCTTACCAATCTCATTCCTTTATCTGACATCGTAAAGAAAATGATTGAGGAAACTATCCAACAACCTATTGCCTTCTTTATAATGGCTGTACTTGCTGCACCATTGTTTGAAGAGCTATTATTTAGAGGCGTGATTTTGCACGGGTTGTTAAAAAATTATCAGCCCTGGAAAGCAATTTTGTTTGGTGCCTTTTTATTTGCGCTGGTTCATGGCAATTTATCTCAAGGAGTTGGGGCATTTATGGGTGGGATATTGATGGGTTGGATTTATTGGAAAACCCAATCAGTATTGCCTGGAATTCTGATTCACCTAATCAATAATTTGGCGTCATTTGTTGGGGTGATGCTTACACCGGAAGCAGATGTTTTCAAGAGTACGCAAGAATTTATCGGTAATGATTTAGTATACACAACAATGGTGTTCAGTTGCGCGGCAATAGCTGTTGGTGCGATATGGCTGTTACATAAAAAATATCTTGCGGGCAAAGGTATTTCGTTGAATTCAGACACGATCATCTAAACCTTGACGTGGTCGGTAATTTTGCACAATATAAAACTCGCAACCGTCCAAATATTTAACCCAGATTATGCAATGCTGACGGTACTGTCAGCATTGCATAATTGACGTATGAAAATCAACGATTTAGCCCCAAGTAAGAAAACCAAGTTGGTAATTTTCATTGTCAGGTCAGACGATAAATGTCTGACTCTGACCGAAAGCGTCACGAGGTTTAACCTTGACATCCGCCTCAGGCAGATCGTCAACCCCATGGGCAAACTATGCATTCCTAATGCATAGTTTGGGTTTAAAAGAATTGCTTGACGATGAAATTCAACCCAAATTTTGCGGTAGCAAAATTTGCCTACGATTGACGCAAAACGCATCGCATTTCGGTCAAGTCTGATGACTCCTACAGTCATATCAGACTCGTAGTGGGTTAACCCTGAAAATACTGACGGTACAGTCAGTATTCTTCAGCCCTCCGGGCAGATTTTGCCTCCAACTGCAAAGGCCGAGTTGAAACAAAAAAATCAGGTATTTTTGAGAAAGCTAATTCCAAAATGGCCTTTCCAAATCGAGTCTTTATTTGTGACGACCATCCCATCATTATAGATGGATTATCTGTCTTATTCGAACAAAATAGTTACAAACTCATCGGGCACGCGACTACTGGCAATGAGCTTTTAAAAGCACTTCAAAAAGTAAAGCCAGATATCCTTTTATTAGACTTACACTTACCTGATATTGATGGCCTTACACTAATTGAGCAAATTAGATTGGCTGATGCCGATCTAAAAATTATAGTTCTCACCATGTATCGAGATGATTTTTTGATAAAACGTGTCAAAAAATTAGGTGGCAATGCCTACCTCCAAAAAAACGCCTCCAATAGTGAAATCCTTCAAGCGTTGAAAAGCGTATACGAAATGCCCTTTCATCTGTCTTCCACGCTCAAAGCTGAAACCGCCAGTTTAAGTCTAGTAAGAGATCAATTTGCACATAAATCAAAATTAACCCCTCGCGAATTAGAGCTGATTCCACACCTGGCAAAAGGGAAGTCTTCAAGTTCTATTGCCAAAGAATTACGACTAAGCCCGTTGACGGTTGATACCCATCGAAAAAACATTTTTCGTAAACTAAAAATCAATAGTGCTATTGAACTCACAAATTTTGCACATGCAAATAAATTGCTTTAGTTTTTTCCTGTTTCTTCTATTGGCATTGAAAGCTTTGGGCGAACCGATACAGCCTATTTCGTTAAGTAACGTGCACCAAAAAATCAACCTGACGGGTAAGGCCTATTACCTGACTACACCTGCCGAGGTTACGGTGGAGGAAGTAGTAACAAAAATCACCCTCGGCCGAGCTCTTTCAGTATTTGAAAAGGTAAACCAAGGATATACCGCAGACATCTTTTGGCTGGTGATCCCGGTAAAAAATGACCTGAAAGAAAAACAATCGGTACTCCTGGAAATAGCAAACCCACATATTGACTATGTTCAGGCCTATTGGCTATCAGATAAGAATGTTGTGCCGTTTGGAAAAGAGACAGGGGACAACGTATCGTTTGATACGAGAAGTTTTAACCACAGAAATTTTATTTGGCCGATCGAAGGCCGTGGCGAAACGGCTTCTTGGATTATCCTGCGCATTGACAAAAGAAACTCATCACTTTTAATACCTGTTTCACTGTGGAGTACGAGTGCTTTTGTGGCACAAGAAACAAGGAACGATCTTTTCTATGGTATTTGTTTTGGCATGATGCTGTTGGTGGCCGCCTACAGTCTTTTTTCGGGTCTACTGCTACAGTCTAAAATCGAATTGTTGTATTCTCTGTTTGTGTTTACTGCCATCTTGTTTCTGGCAACGGGAGAAGGTTTTAGTTTTCAATATTTATACCCATCCAGTATAAATTTCAACAGCCTTTTCAGAGTCCTCACTACTGGCTTTTCATCCATATCGCTCATTCTTTTTTCAAAGACATTTCTACATCTTAAAAAATATTCGCCCGGAAGTAATCGGATTCTAAACTATGTACTGGTAGCTCTTCTGGCTCTTGCTTTACTAACGCCTTTTCTTTCCAAGTTCTATTTTAAAAACAGTAAAATATTTGTTCCGTTGGTTTTGGGCCACACCCTGGTTGCTAATTTGGCCTGCCTGACGGGCGCGCTGTACTCAGTAAAGTTTCAACGGCAAACTGCCATCTTTTACTTGATTGCCTATTGTATCACTTTTGTTGCAGGCGCACTAGTAGTGATGGAAGATTTGGGATGGATTGAAAAACTGTCATTAAATCCGCTTTTTATAGGGGCTTTAATGGAAATTATTGTATTCTCATTGGGAATTAGTTTTCAAATTAAAAAAGCAGTGGACGAAAGGAATCTGTTTGCCACCAAAATTTCAAAACATCAAAATGAAATGATGAAAGCCTACATTCAAGGTATTGAAAAAGAACGTCAGCGAATTGCTGGCGATCTTCACGATGATATTGGCAGCCGGCTTTCAAATTTACGAAGGATGTCTTCCAATACGCAGGTCAAGCAAGAGTATATAGAAAGCCAAATAGCAACACTCTCTGATGATATTCGGAATCTGTCACATCAATTAGCAACCCCAGGGGGTCATTTAAAAGGCCTCCCCCAGCTGATTTCAGAGTTGATCGCAAGTTTTAATAACCCGAAAACAAAATTCAGCTTTCAATATTATGATATACCTGAAAAAATTCCTGAGGATATCGTGCAACAGATTTACAGGGTTGTTCAAGAGGCATGTAACAACATTTTTAAACATTCGAAAGCGAGTAACGCTGACATACAATTATTTTATCATGGCAAAGAACTAGTAATCACCATTGAAGATGACGGTCAGGGGTTCAACATTCAGTCTAGCAGCAATGGCCTTGGGTTTACACAAATGCATGCGAGAGTCGAGTCTGTCCAAGGGCAACTTGAAATTAGTTCACAGCCAATGAAGGGTACACTTTTAGCTATTTCGATACCTTTCGCGTGACGTTAAGAACTCTCGTTTTTAAGTTATACTCATTGGCTCAACGAGATCTTCGATCCTTGTTCAAGGTTGTCTATTTGTTGTACGTTTGTTAACTAAATCTTCACACATACATTCTTCGCCTCTGTAAAAAACTTCATTGCTTCCCAACCGCCTTCCTGACTTGTCCGCGGTAAATTTTTCAAAAAATTAAGTCGTTGATTTTCAATTCACTGCGCCCATAAAATTTGTATTTTGTCGCACTAAGGGGTAAAGTAAGGCAATAGAATGTATCATGTTCGTGTGGTGCCCACAG
>JADBYK010000023.1 GCA_020403045.1 Cytophagales bacterium | reverse complement strand
GATTTTCATTGTCAGGGTTTAACCTTGACAAAACATTGGAAACCAATGTTTTCGTCAACCCCCTGGGCAAACTATGCATTCCTAATGCATAGTTTGGGATAAAACTCTCTGCTTGCAAATTAGAGAGGCCACGGGCGGAATGCTTGGGGTTTTTTGATGTATGCTTCCTCGGTGAAAGTGCTATTTTTTTAACCCAGATTATGCAATGCTGACGGTACTGTCAGCATTGCATAATTGACGAGTGAAAATCAACAACTTAGCATTAACTTTCACAGACCAATCTGCAGATTTTCATTGTAAAGTCAGACGATAAATGTCTGATTCTGACCGCAAGCGTCACGGGGTTAACCCCTGATAATCTGAAAGATTTGTCAGTTAATTGACTCAATTTGGATTTCTAATGCATAAAATGGTTTAAACGCTAGAATTGTTTTAGATTTGTCAGTAAACCTATTACCCCATGCATAGTGATAACTTTCAGTTAGGGTTGCTTCATTTTGTGCACCTGCTTGTAACAGTGGATGGCCACATTGATGATCGCGAGAGAGCGGCTATTCTGGAGATAAAGAAAGAGGAGAGTATATCAGATAAAGTGTTTCATGACTTTGAAAGAAAGGCAGAAATTGCCAGCGAAGCAGAAATCTATACGGATGGGATTAATTTTCTTTCGTCTTGTTCTGAAGATGAAAAATTAGCCGCTTTTGTGCATTTGTATAAGTTGGCAGAAGCGGACACCAGCATCAGCAACAAAGAAGTGCGCTTTTTGCTCTATGGGCTCAAAGCCACTAAGATCAGTTTTGAAGATGTGGTGCTAACGGCAGGGATGTCCGGAAGATAAGCTCCTATTTTTTTGAGTGCTTGGTTTGGTAGGTTTCATACACCTTGAAAATGTCTGACACCTGACCGCCCTTTTAACGCGCTGCCGTGCTTCTTGCCAATAGTAAACTAGCAGGCAATGAGATGAGGTAAATAAGTGCAATAGCCGGGGAGTGTGAAAGAGAATAAATCACTCCGGTTTGTAGTAAATAGAAAAGAGGAACGAGTAGCATACCTATCGCAAATTTCAGCGAGCCAATAAATTGTTCATCGGTCACTTTGTTTTTTAAGATCCACCGCAAAATGGCTCTTGGCAATGCGTGGTTTACAGCATAGTATAAAAAAATAGGGTTCAACCAGCGTAGGTTGTTGTGTGTGGATGTGATCCATATGGAGTTGTCAGTTTGGTTTGCCGATGTCAACGTGCTGATGAGTTGCTGATCGGCCTGCAGCTGCTCTACCAGATCTGTTTTTAGTTTTCTGTTTTGCAAAAAGAGATGGGCATCATGGGCGTAGTGGGTGGCCTCGATGTGCAGCATCATCGATTGCAGCGATGCGCTTGTTTGCGCAATGAGTAAATCAATTTGTTCTTTTTCGTTCTGGGTTGGGCGAGTTACAGCTACCGAAATAGCTTTTCCAAAACTGACAAGCACTCTTGAACCAGCTTGATTCAACGAATCGTATTGCAGGCCTACGGGCACTATTTTCACTACGATGTTTTTCTTGACCGCTGCCTGGGCAATTCGGGCAAATCCTTTTTGCAAGGGGCGCAGGTGCCACCGGTGGTCGTGGTTGCCTTCGGCAAAGATGAGAATGGATTCGCCCTGCCGCAGGAGATCGACACAGCCTTCGATCATCTCATCATTTTTGCGTAGCGTACTAAAGCCATCGCGAAAGCGAAACACGGGGCGCATTTTAAGCCACGTCAACACCACTCGTGCCCATGGCTTTTGAAAGACATTGGCGCGCGCCAAAAACCACGGATGTCGTGACGTGCTGCAGCCCACAAGCACTGCATCTAAAAAAGCATTTTGGTGATTGGCTACAAAAACAACCGGACCGCTTGGTGTCTGCTCGTGCCGATGCACTTGCCATTTGCGAAAGTAAAACCAGAGAGCTATGCGGCAGTAGCTTTTTAGAAATGAATAAAGCCCCGGCATACGATTATTTTAATACGGGAATGATAGTGCGTTGTCGCATAAACATGGCAAAGGAAAATCCGCTGATCAAGTGCCACACACCCCACCACGCTGCGACCAATGCCATATCGGGGTTGCCATCAAAGAAGGTGAAGATCAGGATTAAGCCCAGTCCGGAATTTTGAATGCCCGTCTCGATAGCAATGGTGCGATTGCTGGCCTCTCCATTTTTTAATGACTTGCTGAAAAAGTAGGAGAGGAGCAAGGCCACTCCGTTGTGGAGTAGCACAATGCCAAACACAGTACTGAAGTTGGCGGTGAAGGCGGCTCTGTTGTTGTAAAACGCCATACCAATAAACGCTGCTAAAATGATGATGGATAAAATGCGGATAGGTTTTCCAATGGAATTGGCGAAGGAAGAAAATCGCTCAGCCACCCACATGCCGGCCAGCAAGGGCACGAGCAAGATCAGCACCATGTTAGTAGCGAGGGACGGGAAACTGATTTCAAAACCTTTTACTTCTTCTACTAAACCCGGCACGAGCGAGGCCCAGAAAAAGAAACTAAGGGGCGTGATTACAAAAGCGAGCAACGAAGAAAAAGCCGTGAGCGTTACCGACAACGCGACATTGCCCCGCGCCAGCATCGAAAAGAAATTAGAAACGTTCCCACCCGGACAAGCGGCTACCAATAACATACCCAACGCCATTCCTTTGCTGATGGGCAATCCGAGTACCAATAACAACGTGATAAACGGAAGCAGTATAATTTGTGAGAACAAGCCGGTGAAGACGGATTTTTTTTGTGTGAGTAGTTCCGTAAAATGTTCACGCTTAATTTCCAGCGCCACTCCGAACATGATAATCGCGAGGCATACATTTAATGCGATGAGGCTATCGGGGGAGAAGTGTATCGGTACGGCTTCGGGGGACATTGTAAGTTGGAAGGTGGAAGTTAGAATTTGGAATTTGGAATTTGGAATTTGGAAGTTAGAAGTTAGAAGTTAGAATTTGGAAGTTAGAAGTCAGAATTTTGAAGTTAGAATTTGGAAGTTTAAAGTTGATAGCTCGGTCTCAAATCTCACATCTTGCGTCTTGTGTCTTACGTCTAAAATCTCAACTCGTACTTCGCCACACGCTACTCCCTATTCTCCTCATACCACCGATCTACTAGCAAGCCTTTGCCTTCGGCAGCCATGACGGCCAGTTGATCGCAGCGTTCGTTTTCGGCATGCCCTGCATGACCTTTGACCCACACAAATTTTGGTTTTAGTTTGGTGTGCAATGGTATGTATCGTTTCCACAAGTCGGAGTTTGCTTTCTTGGCGAAATTCTTTTTCTCCCAATTCCAGATCCATCCTTTCTCTACCGAGTCGACTACATATTTGGAGTCGGAGTAAATGGTGACGGGGATGCCGGGTTTTTTAATCGCTTCTAATCCGATGATGACGGCCATCAACTCCATTCGGTTGTTGGTCGTCAGGCGAAAGCCCTCGGACAATTCTTTTTCATGATGGCCATATTTCATGATGGTGCCATAGCCGCCCGGTCCGGGGTTGCCTTGTGCAGCTCCGTCTGTATAAATGCGGATCATTTTTCTAGTTGTGAATTTGTAATGAAGATCTTATGCATTCACTACGTCCTTGCGAAGGTCATCGAGGGATTCGCTAAATACGGAATAGCCGTAGTTGCCCATGGTCTCTAAAAAAGCACGCTTGCTAATGCCCACCAAACCGGCCGCCTGCCCTGAAGATAATTTGGCTTGGTGATAGAGTTGACAGGCCAGCGTCATTTTAACATCGAACTCGGTGAGCCCTAGTGAGTCAGGTAAGTCGAGTGTGATACGTTTCATGGGTGGTTGACTTTTTCTGTATGAAAGTTACAAAAAATTAGTTAGCCGATAAGGACATTGCTTTTAAATGCTAAAATTGCTTTTGAAAATCTTCACGGCAATGGCCAGCAGGATCACGCCAAACACTTTACGCAGCACCACAAATCCTGATTTGCCGATCTTCTGTTCGAGCCATCCACTGGAGCGAAGTACGATGTAGACGAAGATAAGGTTCAATACGATTCCGATCAGGATATTGGTTTCTTGGTAAACGGCTCTCAGCGATAAGATAGTAGTCAATGTTCCCGCGCCTGCGATTAGTGGAAAAGCAATTGGCACAATCGAGCCGGTGCCTTTGGCATCCGGATCATCTTTAATCATTTCGATGCCGAGAATCATTTCCATCGCAATGATAAACATCACAATCGCTCCGGCCACGGCAAAAGAGCCAACATCCAACCCAAAAAGTGTGAGAATAGACTGCCCCAGAAAAAGGAATACGATCATCAAGATCGCTGCGATGGCGGTGGCTTTCTCTGCGTAGATTCTTCCTTCTCTTTTTCGAATGAGGATCACAAACGGAATTGATCCGAGAATATCAATAACGGAGAAGAGGATCAGCGTGACGGAAAATATTTCTTTGAAGTTCATAGGCTATGGTTGCGAAGATAACAAATTGACCCGAGACAATTGACAAATCGAAGTACACCAATACCCGACTTATGTCGACCTGACAAATAACTTGATAAAGGCGCCAATATTTGTGCTAAATTTGGGCTAGATGAAAAGTAGTTTTGTTCTTCTTCTAAAAAGTGTTCTGATCGGGGTCATCGTTATGCGGCTTCTTTTCGTGATCGATTTTGGTCAGCGTGATTCGTTTGCTGCTTGCTGCATGGAGCTGATTGACTGCGAGGAAGAGTCAGAAAGTGAGCATCATCTTGACAGTAAAGAGTTTTGCGAACAAATTGCCTTGAGATTCGAGTCAGCGTTTGATAAAGAGTCGGTCGTTTCTTTTTCTTTTGACTCGTGGTGTGTCACTCACATCATCGAGATCGTTTCGCCCCCTCCGCGTGGGTAGCGTTCACTGGAGCGTTTTCCCATTTTTACATTCCCCTGTTTAAGTTGTTTCTTTTTGTTGATAGACTCATTTGTTGTGAAGCAGAATAATTTTAATGAATTAAAAGATAGTTTAAAGGCTGACGTACCGGCATCAATAGTCGTGTTCTTGGTAGCGTTGCCACTGTGCCTGGGCATTGCCCTCGCTTCTGGTGCTCCTTTGTTTTCGGGAGTAGTAGCAGGAGTTGTTGGCGGAATAGTAGTAGGCGCTCTGAGCAAATCGCCAATCAGTGTGAGTGGTCCTGCGGCAGGACTTGCTTCCATTGTGTTGATTTCCATTCAAGGCCTGAATTCATTTCCTGCTTTTTTGTGCAGCGTGGTTATTGCCGGAGTGATTCAGGTGTTATTTGGCTTTCTACGGGCAGGAATAATTGGGCACTTTGTCCCCATTGCAGTCACCCGAGGAATGCTGGCAGCCATCGGCCTTATCTTGATATTAAAACAGATTCCGCACGCGGTTGGCTATGATGCCGATTTTGAAGGTGATGAAAGTTTCTTTCAACCCGATGGTGAGAATACATTTACAGACATCATACAGGCGTTTAATTTCATTACGCCCGGTGCTATTGTTATCGCCTTTGTTTCATTGGGTATTTTGGTGTTATGGGAACGTCCAGCAGTCAGGCAAATCAAACTAGTTAGCCTTCTCCCCGGGCCTGTTGTGGTAGTCGTGATGGGAATAATTTTGAATGCTTTGTTCGCAACGTATTTACCTGCCTACCAAATAATGCCATCGCATTTAGTTTCCTTCCCGGATGTATCTCAAACGGCCGGCTTTGCCTCGTTGTTTACCTTTCCAGACATCTCGCACCTAACCAATCCTAAAATATATACTATTGCTATTACCATTGCGCTGGTAGCCAGTTTGGAAACGTTGTTGAGCATTGAGGCAGCCGATCGGTTAGATCCTTTCAAGCGAATTACGCCATTGAATCACGAACTAAAATCTCAGGGAGTGGGAAATATACTTTCCGGATTGCTCGGTGGTCTTCCAATCACCTCGGTTGTTGTTCGAACGTCTGCCAATGTTGCGGCCGGAGCCCGATCTAAAATGTCGTCAATTATACACGGAGTTTTGTTGGCGACAGCGGTGCTAATGTTCCCGCGATTTCTCGAGCTAATTCCGCTCTCTAGCCTTGCTGCCATATTGTTGGTTGTAGGCTATAAACTTGCTTCGCTAAATGTGTTGAGATACATGTATAGTAAAGGGATCACACAGTTTGCCCCCTTTGTGGTAACGGTTATTGCCATCCTCTTGTCTGATTTGTTGGTAGGCGTATTTATCGGCTTGTTAGTGGCGTTGTTTTTTGTGGCAAAAACAAATTTTAGATCCGCTGTCTTTTTTATGAATGATGGAAACAACTTTATCATTAAGTTAACCAAAGACGTCTCGTTCTTGAATAAGTCTTCTTTGCGAAGAGCGCTTGAAAAAATTCCTGCCGGGGCAAGCGTATTGGTCGATGGCAGTAAGGCTGAATTTATTGACCAGGATATCATCTCGATATTAGAGGATTATAAGAATGAAGCTTTTTCGAAAAATATACACTTGGAGTATAAAAAGTCGAATAATGCCATGCATACTTTTTTTAGACAGGATCCAGCCTAAATGTGTTAAATGTGAAATTAAGTTGATAAATATGAAAGCATACGAAAAACTATTACTGGAAAACAAAGCATGGGCGAGAGAGCACGTGCAGGTAGATAAGGATTTTTTTCTTCGCCTGGCCAATCTTCAAACACCCGAGTTCTTGTGGATCGGTTGTTCTGATAGTCGTGTTCCGGCTAACGAAATCACCAATACGGCACCTGGAGAAATATTTGTGCACCGCAACATTGCCAACCTGGTTGTACATACAGATTTGAATTTACTGAGTGTATTGCAGTATGCCGTGCAGCAGTTGAAAGTCAAGCATATTATTGTCTGTGGCCACTATGGTTGCGGTGGCGTAAAGGCAGCGATGACGCATAGCGACTTGGGGTTGATTAACAAATGGCTTAGGAATATCAAGGATACGTATTACTACAATAGGAAAGAATTGGAAGCGATTGAAGACATAAACAAGCGAGCTGATCGATTGACAGAACTGAGTGTGATGGATCAGGTAATGAATCTGGCGCAAACATCTATTGTGCAACACGCGTGGAAGGACGAAAACCGGCCCACTTTGCATGGCTGGGTGTATGGGTTGACGGATGGTATTTTGCATGATTTGGTTAAGATGGATCCAAACACACCGTTAGATCCTATTTACCAATATGACTTCACGTAAAAAAAAGGTCGGGCAACTTACCCGACCTCTTACCTAACCCAAAAAATTGTCTTAAAAAAAGAATTGATATTGGGCTACCACTTGTCCATTCATGCCGGTGTTCTGAATTAGGTCGTTGCCGAACGGAGTGTACGTGGGACGCAATTGATAGTCAAGCGCCAGTTTGCTGGTGTGCCCTTTCATGAACCAGTTTACTCCGAAGTCAAAAAGATTCATTTGTTTATCAAGTCGATCGTAGTTGGCACCTTGGTAAGTGATATACGGCATCAGCGTTCCGTTTCCTTTGCCCAACAAATCTTTTTTCAGCAAGTAGCCAAACTGTGCGTACACCACACTACCCGTTCCAAACATGGGGAACGCATTTCCGTAACTTCCTGTAGGCGCACCACCAACATTCGTTCCATTGGCCGGATTCATGATGCCATTGTATCTCAGGTAACGTGTGCCGTAGTCTGTGTTAAAATAACCCAGATGAGCACTGGCAGCAGTGCCTTTTTCAGCATTAACAGGAGCATCATAAAATATAGCAACTGACCATAAATTCATATTGTAATACTTACGATTCGGGTCTGTCGTTGGATCAGCATTTGTATTTGAGCCCGTCCAGGTGGCATTGGCTTGCGTGATGAAGCCGGCTTCGAGATTGAGCACCTTCTTTTTTCCCAGGTAAGTGCCCGTCATGTAAGGTGTCACATTCGATTCTTTGTCGAAGAAATTCCAAATGAATATCGCCTGGTATTGCTTGCTATGATTGTCCCACGCAAAGTTGGCATTGGTAAGGTTGATGCCTGCTTGCGGGAGTCCATTGGAGGTGATCGGAAAGGGATCGCTGAGGATAATCCGATAATCTAGTTTTCCGATTTGCCCCCGCGCATACACACTCAACTTACGAGAAAACTCATCCGTTTGATCAACCGTTGCTTGTGCGAAGATGGGCACATCCATACTCATGATCGTGCCGATACTCGGCTGACTAAACCGAGACAAGCCATTTGTAATAGTGAGTCCGCCACCCAAGTGCAGTTTATCAGTCCCTTTGAAAACGCGGTACTCGCCCAATGCATCGTGAAAGAACACCTGATTTTTTCGGTTCCCACTATTGGCGGAGTTTTGCCCGGCCAGATAATTGAAATTGTTCTGCCCGAATTGCAGGTAGAAAAATACACGATCGGTAATTTGTCCATACAATTGCAAGCGCGTTCTGCGCAGGCCGATGTCAAACGTTTCAGCAGTAGGATCACCCAGCACCGTTGTGCCCGGATTACTTTGGTTATAGCGAAACCAGATTTGGTTGAGGATCGTGGCCTTAATGTAGTGGCTTCCGTCCTCGTTTAACTTTAACTTCAGTTCTTCAACTTCATTTGGTTTGTCTTGCGACAAACCAGAAATGGAGAGCAGAATCAAGAATAGAAACAAGTAATATGAAATCTTCATTATTGTCCAATGAAAGAGTTAGTTTACTTAGCCAGGTCAGGTAGATTTGCTTGAGCGAGTTGCATGAATTCTTCTGCAAACTTGACTATATAGTGAATTTCTTCAGGTTCCAGAAGATCTCTTTTTTTGAAGAAGATCAATCTGTTTTTGTGGCATTCAATATGTATCTCTTCCCTATTTTCAAGAAAGCGAATGAGTGGTTCAGTAAAAAAGCGACCGATCTCAGGTTCGTTTTCTCCTCGCAGATAGTATTTTTTTGAAAAATCAGGATACACTGCAAAGTCAATGTCTTTGCCAGAAACCCCTTCAAATAATTTTGACCAAAGCCCTTCCGGTTCTAGTGCAAAATCCGGCACCGAAAAATCAATATCAGAAACTTGAACAATCGTGATGGGTGATTCATTCTGAAACTGTCGTGCTCCTTCTTGTACCGTGATGTCGGATGCTTCTATCTTCCCAAATTCACCGTACATGGATAGAATATTTTCCTCGTAAGGGATTTTATTACCTTGTTGAATAGGGAAGTTTTTGTACTTAAGAGTAGTCTTGACCTTCTGTGGGAAATACGCGAAGTCATTGGCATCAGCAAATTTTCGCAACTCCATTTGTCTGGGACTTAATTTTACTTCATACCTGGTCTGGCTTCCGGGTGTAAGCTTGCGTGTCGCAAGTGGGTGATTTGAAAAATGTTGAAAATAATCGAAACCCAGCACAGATAGTTGGCCGCCACTGTGGTGGTATTCTTCTTCGAAGTGATGTAGAAATTCCATAAATGAATGGTCTACTATCTTGGCGTCAGAAAAATTGATGATTACTTTTTTGCCCGGTTTTATTTGCGCAAACATTTTTTTAAAGCCAATCAGGTTCGAAAAGATGGCGGCTTCCTTCACCGAGATCGAGTAGACCGAATCATTTTCCGAAATCTCATAATGTGGTTTGAATAGACTTTTTAAAGGAGCGCCATTCAAAATATGGAATATGAATTTTACCACGATACCCACACCCACACCTATCAATAGATCGGTGGCTAATGTAGCAATGATGGTAATGATAAAAATAGTGAGTTGTTCTGCTCCAATTTTATAGGTTTTAAAAAATTCGTTGGGCGAGGCTAATCGATAACCTACCGCGATCAGTAAGGCGGCAAGAGCTGTATTAGGTATCATCTCAATAACCGGTATAAAGAGCAACATTGCGGCTAACAGAAATACGCCATGAAAAAAATTGCCCCACTGTGATCTGGCTCCAAAGTTAATATTGGCTGAACTTCTGGCCACTTCTGATATCATCGGAAGGCCACCAAAAAGACCTGCCAGCACATTTCCACCACCCACAGCCATCAGGTCTTTATTTGAATTTGAAATTCGCTTCCATGGATCAAGGTCATCCATGGCTTTTACAGTTAGCAATGATTCAAGGCTTCCTACCAACAAGAACATCATTACATATTTCCAGAAGACGAATGTTCCAATAGCGGAGAAGTCTGCATTAAATCCAATGTTGCTCCAGAAGTCTCCAATGGAAACAAGGTCAAACGCTGGCTCCGTATGCCGAAAGTCCATGATGGCCGTCATCGGTACTGCTACTAACAATACAACTAATGGAACTGGTATTTTCTTCACGTATTTTCCCTTTATGAAGGGCATCCCAAAAATGATCACAAGACTAATAAGTCCCACCAGTGTTACCCTCGGGTCTTCATGATACAGAGAGTCTGGAATTTGTTCGAATAATTGTATCGTATCAAGACCTTTGAGTGTAGCTGGATCAATGCCCAGCAAAACGTGAATCTGTTTTGAGAATATAATTAAGCCAATAGCAGCCAACATTCCATGTACCACTGAGTGCGGAAAAAAATCACTCAGCGCTCCAAATTTGAAATATCCAAAAGCTATTTGTAAAACGGAGGCAACGACAATAACACCCAAAGCGAGTCGCCATCCTTCTGTACCACCACCTAGCTCTGTAACCGCGCCTGCGCATATGGTAATAAGCCCGGCAGCGGGCCCTTTAATAGTTAGCCTGGAGCCTGCAAATAAACTGACAACGAGGCCACCAATCATCGCGGTAAGTACACCCATTGCAGGTGGAAACTCACTTGCTTTGGCGATTCCTAAACTCAGGGGTAATGCCAACAAGAAAACTAAAAAACCAGCGACTGCATCTACCCGCCAGTTTTGTTTGAGGCCTTCCAGGCCATCTTTAGGAATATCTAATGATTTCATTTTTATGTTCTTTTTGTAAATCGATCAATGCCTGAAGCACGATGGATAGAATGACTAAATTAAACAGAGCGAAGTTCAAATGAAAATCGCTGTTTACGTTCAATCAAATCTGAAAAACACAATGAAGGTGAAAGAGAGGTGGATGAGTGTTGAACTGATCGTTTACGCTGAAAATTCGCAGCGGTTGATTTTCGATAATGGATGGAGAGGCCGGCCAACTAACAAGGTGAAAAACCTGCGTCAAGAAAAAATCCCTGCCTTCTCTTTCTTCTTCATTTCTTTCCTCTACAAAAAGGAGGGAGGTAAGCGAGTGGGTGGGTTGCAACAAGATCGAAGTTGAGTTGTCCGCTCTTTGGTGCTCGTCCACTGAAGCCTCGAAAAAAGTGGGCGCCAGCAATTCGAAACTAAACAAAAGGATAGCGAAGAATCTCAAGACGATATTGTTTCTTAGATACACCAACGACAGGATTTGTTCAAAGGTCTACAATAATATCGCAATTGTCCAAAGAGATGAAAAAAGAAACTGACGGCAATCGATTGCTGAAAGTTTTTTGAAAGTAATACTATCTATTGTTAATGTCAGTCATTTGCAGTTTGTTGTTCTACCTGTTGATTTTACGAATGTTAAATGCATAAATTTGACAAAATATGAGCACGAAGGTACCGGTTCAGTTTTTTACAGTCATCCTTGCCGCGTGGTTGCTCACCTTCACGGTGGTGTCCGTTGGCTTCTACGAAGATGAAACAGCCATTGAAAGCGCGTCCGTCATTACAAAATACCATTCATCCAACCCAGGCTATCTCGCATCAGAGCCCTGCGAAGAGAAAGAAGTACGCGATGCAGCCAACGAACTTCCGGTGGTGTTTACTTCTGTTGATCTGTACGCGAGATCAGGCACCGCCAACACTTCATTAGGTCGTTGCGTAGGTCTGTTTTCGGTTTCATCCTTTGGCAACACCACCAACCTTCCGCTTTACCTCGCGAAAAAGTCATTTCTCATTTAGCGTGAATCATAATGGTGTAACCTACCTCTAGAGGCCACCAGCGTTTGTTCACCTTTCCGTAATTTTTTTGATCGTACATTCATGAAAAAATATTCTGTTACTTTTGACGAGCATGAAGTGATTCATTCACTCAAGCATTTTTTGCCTGCACAGGCACCCTTAAAAGATTTTATTCACCACAATACACTCCACGCTTTTCAGCATCAAAAATTCAAAGATGGCGTGCGTAGCGCCTCAGAAATATTAGGCTACCGCTCCTCCTTTTCGATGAACGATTTTCGATCGTTGTATGAAAAGGGTTCTATTGACCCCGCTATTTTGGAACGAATTATTGTCGAGAAAAAGGGAGTAGAAAATCTGGAGGAATGGAAAAAGAAAGCATTGAATCATAAATATGAACTCAGTGCTCCCCCGCGGATTGGTGCACTGAGAGCGAATTGGAAAAAGCATTATCGCATCGATTTGGATTCATTGGTACAACCTATTCTTTTCCGCATCCTTTGCAGTTATCTGGATCAGGGTATTGCTATCTGGAATTTTCCCGTTCGCGACAATACATTTCTATCGGCTCTCCGAGCGATGGAGGCCAATAGTTTCAGTAGTTTTTTTAGAAGATCAAGAGCGAAAAAATTATTGACTGAGAGCCGTTGCGAGATTGCTGATTTGTTGAAAATTCTGGTCGGAGATGAATCGTTGTATGAACGTTATCTCTACGACCAACAGTTTGCCCACCAGGGATGGTCCGGGATGGTATCAGCCATTGAAGATCAGCCCAATACGATCCTGGATCCGCGCAAGCTATCGATGCATGATCTTATTGTATTTGAGTTGCTCTTAGAAATTGATGCGCTTGACATGAGTTTTGGCGGAGATTGGAAACCGCTGGGCGAAAACCTTTTAGTCAAGCCCACCGAGCTTTTTGCAGATGTGCCCGAGACTGAACTTCACGAAGTATTATTCATCTGGCAGGAGGCCTTTGAAAAGAGTTATCACGACCAGGTACTGGCTGGGCTGGTGATGCAGAAAAATGAAAAAAGAGAGATCACAAGCAAGAGCTTTCAAGCCCTATTTTGTATTGATGATCGCGAATGCTCGATCAGGCGGTATCTAGAAGAATTTGATCCCGCTTGCGAAACGTTTGGAACGCCCGGCTTTTTTGGGGTTGAGTTTTATTATCAACCGGAGGGAGGAAAATTCTACACGAAAGTTTGCCCGGCTCCGGTGATGCCTAAGTTTCTGATCAAAGGGGTGGGGCAAGAGAAGCGAGAAAAGGATTTGTATTTGGCCAAGCATTCGCATTCGTTTTACGGGGGCTGGTTGATCTCGCAAACCCTTGGTTTCTGGTCAGCGTTTAGTTTGTTCATTAACATCTTCAAGCCTTCGATGGGGCCCGCAACTGCGTCTTCTTTCAAGCACATGAGCAAGAAATCGCAGTTGACGATTGAGAACACAAACCCTGATCATCGCGAGAACGATCTTCAAATTGGTTATCAGGTAGACGAGATGACCAATAGGGTAGAGGGTTTGTTAAAAAGCATTGGGTTGGTGAAAGACTTCGCCCCAATTGTTTATGTGATTGGCCACGGATCGAGTAGTGTCAATAACCCACACTATGCAGCCTATGATTGTGGAGCGTGTTCCGGCCGGGCCGGTTCAGTGAATGCACGCGTTATTTCTTTTATGGCGAACCATCAAAAAGTGCGTGAGCAATTGAAGGAACGAGGTATCGTGATACCTGAGCAAACGCAGTTCATTGGCGGGCTACACGATACCACCCGCGATGAAGTGTCTTTTTATGATGAAGATGCATTGAGCCCACAGAATGCGGAGCAACACAAAAAGGTGGAGGCCATCTTTGCAAAAGCATTGGACTACAATGCCAAAGAAAGATCGAGGCGATTTATTTCGATCGACTCGCATTTATCGCCATCCATAATTCACGAGCAAATCCGAATACGATCTGTTTCATTGTTTGAGCCACGCCCGGAGTTAAACCATGCGACCAATGCACTCTGCGTGGTCGGACGTAGGGAATTAACCAAACATTTGTTTTTGGATCGCAGAGCATTCATGAATTCATTCGATTACCAGGTTGATCCCGAGGGAAAATATTTATTCAATATTCTGAAGGCAGTAGCACCTGTTTGTGGCGGAATAAATCTTGAGTATTTCTTCTCGCGGGTTGACAATCAGAAATTAGGAGCCGGTACCAAACTGCCTCACAATGTGATGGGCTTGTTTGGTGTGGCCAACGGAATTGACGGAGATTTGCGGCCGGGACTTCCCAGCCAGATGATTGAAGTACACGACCCTGTTCGACTCATGGTGGTGGTGGAGCATTATCCGGACGTGGTTCTTCAAACCATTCAAAAGTCTGCCGAGACCTATGAATGGTTTATCAACGAGTGGGTGATACTGGTGGTCATCCATCCAGACACGCACAAACTCCATTATTTCCGCGATGGGGCTTTCATCGATTACGTTCCAACAGTTACGTCTATCGAGTCAGCACCAGACATCAAGTCGATCCTCGAGTCGCACATAGAAAATCTTCCTGTTTACGCTTTATCTTAGTTTTATATGATAGCCTTCTTTGAGTTTTTCGTTTTGTTGCCGCTCTTTGGCTTTTTGATCAGCCTGGTGCTGCCTGAAAAAAATGAGACGTTACTGTCGCGCTGGTCTTTTGTTATTATTGGCATCCACATGATCACCTTCCAGGCGTTTTTGATTTATTGGCTTGTTCAAGGGCACCCGGCATCTGATTTTAAAGACCTGGTTCTCTATTCATCACCCGATTATGAATTCTTTATCGATTTTTATTTTGATTCAATCACAGCCGTTTACCTTTTTGTCGGATCCATTCTGACTTTTTTGGTTACTGTCTATAGTCGCTATTACTTGCATCGGGAAGTAGGTTATAAACGTTTTTTCAATACGATTCTTTTCTTCTATCTGGGATACAACATTGTCGTTTTATCAGGAAACCTTGAAACACTTTTTATCGGTTGGGAGATATTGGGAATTTCTTCTTTTCTTCTGATCGCCTTTTATCGCGATCGTTATTTGCCGGTAAAAAATGCAGTTAAAGTATTTTCTATTTATCGCATAGCAGATGTGGGATTGATTTTAGCTATGTGGGCAACACACCATTTGTTTCATGAGAACATTACGTTTGCAAAACTTCAGAATTATGAATTGGTGCATGAGCACTTGCAATCTCATACCTGGATTGGCGTTTTTATTTCATTGATGTTTTTAATTGCAGCTGCTGCAAAGTCTGCACAAATTCCATACTCTTCCTGGTTGCCGCGAGCAATGGAAGGGCCGACCCCATCTAGTGCTATTTTTTATGGCTCACTGTCGGTGCATTTGGGCGTATTTATTTTGTTGCGCACCTATCCATTTTGGGAGTACCAACCTTCGGTGCGTATTCTCATCGGTTTGTGTGGTTTAACGACCGCCATTATAGCCACAGGTATTGCGCGCGTTCAATCATCAGTGAAGAGCCAGATCGCGTATTCATCAATTGCTCAAATTGGCTTGATCTTTATTGAGGTGGCTGCCGGATGGGGTATGTTAGCACTGTTTCATTTTGCGGGAAATGCTTTTTTAAGAACCTATCAGTTATTGGTTTCGCCCTCGGTGGTAAGTTACCTGATACGAGAACAGTTTTACAATTTCACACCTCGACTTCGTTCCATTGAGGATTCGTTTCCTAAGAAGATACAAAATACACTATACATTTTGTGTGTCAAAGAATGGAATTTGGATTCCATCCTGTACCGCTATCTTTGGAATCCGGTAAAGTGGGCCGGGCAAAAAGTAAATTTTTTGACGCTAAATAGAGCAATTGGTTTTTTTGTTCCCACCTATGTGGTCGGCTTGTTCTTGGTTTATAACCGTATTCTGGTTTCAGAAGAAGTGCAACACTACTTAACAATTCTCTTTTCCGTAATTGGTTTGATGTGTGTTTTGAAATCGTTTACCGAAAGGAAGCACGCACGTTTAAGCTGGATGCTGGTCATCATGAATCACTTTTGGGTGGCGTTGGCGATCTCGTTCAATGAAAATTTTACATTCAATGATATTCATTTATACCTCAGTGGGATAGCTGTCGCGGGTGTTGTTGGCCTTTTAGCGTTGCGTAGATTGGTGTTGCTGGAAGGCAGTATCGATCTGGATCAATTTCACGGTCATTCCTACAAGCATCCCAAAATTGCGCTTGTGTTTTTATTGATGTGCTTATGTGCTACCGGATTTCCTATTTCCCCCACGTTTATCGGGGAAGATTTGATTTTTACACACATCCATGAAGATCAGGTCGTGCTAGCGTTTTTTACCGCGCTTAGTTTCATTATAGACGGGTTGGCGATTATCCGAATTTATGCGAGAGTATTTTTGGGGCCGCATTCAAAGTCGGTGTATGATATGGCCTATCGGTCTTCGTAGTTGCTAGTTCCGGGTTGCTGGTTTCTAGTTTCCAGTTTCTAGTTTCCAGTTTCTAGTTTCCAGTTTCTAGTTTCCAGTTTCTAGTTTCCAGTTTCTAGTTTCCAGTTTCTAGTTTCCAGGGACAGGCAACCAGAAACCAGTAACCTGTAACTGGTAATGGGTAGCAGTTACCCCTTCTTATTCATCAGATAGAGCAACGCCAACGCGTAGCCTTCCAAACCAAACCCTGTGATCAGCCCCGTGCACTTGGAGGTGATCACGCTCTTATGTCTAAACTCCTCACGTGCATACACATTAGAGATATGAACTTCAACAACGGGTGTTTTGATTGCGCCAATGGCATCGTGAATAGCTATTGAGGTATGGGTGTATGCGCCAGCATTCAAAATAATTCCATCAAACTCAAAGCCCACTTCATGTAATTTATTGATTAACTCGCCTTCTACATTGGACTGGTAATAGTGTATCTCAATCCCTGAAAAACTTGCTTTCAGATTTTGAAAAAAAGTCTCAAAGTCTGTGTTTCCATAAACCTCCGGTTCGCGTTTGCCCAATAAATTGAGATTGGGGCCGTTGATGATTTGAATTTTCATTCAGCCAAGATAGGAAAAAGGATAAACGTGTTGCTACCCTTATCATTTATTTTGATTTTCGTGATGGCCTGTGCGCTGATTAATCGCACATTTGTGTGACTGAATCCAATACCATTGAACTGGCAATCCTATATCAAGCAATTTAAAGATTACCTTAAACTAGAGAGGTCTTTGTCAGACAATTCTATTCAAGCCTATGTACGTGATGTTGAAAAGCTGGATCAGTTTGTTCAACTAAAATACCCAACACTTTCACCGCTGTCCATTTCTTCCAAACATCTGCAGGTATTTATTCAGTTCGTCAGCGAATTGGGAATGAGTGCTTACAGCCAAGCTCGGATTTTATCAGGCGTAAAAGCGTTTTATAAGTACCTTCTATTTGAAGAATTGATTACCAAGGATCCAACTTCGTTGTTAGAAGGACCCAAAATAGGGCGAAAATTGCCTGACACACTTGAATATCTGGAGATCGAAAAATTGCTGACCGCCATTGATTTATCTACTCCCGAAGGTGCTCGCAATCGCACGATGATTGAGGTACTGTATAGTTCGGGCTTGCGTGTTTCTGAATTGGTGGAGTTAAAAATTTCAAACGTATTGACCGATGTGGGCTTTGTGCGGGTGATCGGGAAGGGGAATAAAGAGCGGTTGGTTCCAATTGGCAAAGAGGCCCTGAAGTATTTGAAAATGTACATCGATGAGGTTAGGGTGCATATCCCGGTGAAGAAAGGATTTGAGAGTCATGTTTTTTTAAATCGAAGAGGCTCAAAGATTTCACGGGTTTTCGTCTTCACAGTTGTTAAGGCCTTGGCCGCAAGGATCGGGCTTAAGAAGTCGATTAGCCCGCATACCTTCAGGCATTCGTTTGCCACGCATCTTATTGAGGGAGGTGCCGACCTGCGAGCGGTTCAAGAGATGCTGGGGCACGAGTCGATCACCACCACTGAAATTTACACACACTTAGATCGCGATTATCTGAGGCAGGTGATTCAGGAGTTTCACCCGAGAAGCTAACCACAAAATTGAATTGGAAAGTGATCAAACGAGTAGGGTTTTGCGATTCGCACCTCGTTCATTTATTGCTACCTTTGCCAAATGAAGTCGGTGTGCTATTGGTCTTTCCTGTTTCTGGTGTCGTTGGATGCATGGAGTCAGAGTATTGAAGTAGAATACGACAAGAAGCGTGATTTTACCATTTACAAAACCTTTCGATTTGGTGAGAGCCAGATAACTACCCCGGCTGACCAAAAGCAAATCAAAGACGAAGTACTGAATAGATGGATTGTTCAGGGCATTACGCGGGAGTTGGAGATGAAAGGATTGACAAAATCAGATTCATCTGCCGACCTGGTTGTGTCTTATGCCGAAGGTACGTTAGCGCGAACCGATAATCAGGCACTGGGGCCTTTGGCACTCACACCGGGTGCTAACCCCGATCGTAATTTTAGATTTGAGTATCGCCAAAGTAGTTTGATAATTGATTTGAATGATCGCAATGGAAACCTGATTTGGCGGGTAAACTCCACCACCAATATGACCACCGCAGAAGCCGAAAGAACGATTGATGCCGTCATCGAACGAGGCTTTAAAAAATTTGCCAAACCACACAAAAAGAAGAAAAAGTAAATCGTGTATCATTATTTTATTCGCCCGCTGCTTTTCCGGTTTGATCCCGAGAAGATTCATCACTTCACCTTTAATTTTTTAAAATTCGCTGGGGCTATCCCGGGAGTTCGTTGGCTGCTCAGAAATATTTTTACCGTTACTGACAAAAAATTAGAGCGCACACTATTTGGTATTCAATTCAGCAACCCCGTTGGATTGGCGGCCGGGTTCGACAAAGACGCCAGGTTAATTGATGAACTAGCTTGTTTTGGTTTTGGGTTTATTGAAATAGGTACACTCACGCCCAAAGCCCAGGCAGGTAACGACAAGCCGCGCTTATTTCGGTTGCCACAAGATCAGGCACTGATCAATCGGATGGGTTTCAACAACGGGGGCGTGGCTGAGGCAGTAGAGCGATTGAAGAAAAGAAAGTCAAAAGTCATTATCGGTGGCAACATTGGTAAGAATAAAGTCACGCCCAACGAAAAAGCGTTTGAAGACTACGACTATTGCTTTCAGGCGTTGTATCCCTATGTTGATTATTTTGTAGTGAACGTGAGTTCGCCAAACACACCCGGTTTGCGTGAGTTGCAGGAGAAAGAACCGTTGACGCAGTTAATGAATCACGTAAAAGGACTAAGTACCAGAAGTACTCAGCCCAAACCCGTATTGCTAAAAATTGCCCCCGACCTGACCAACTCACAACTGGATGATGTCGTGGAAGTGTTGGTATCCACCAAAGCGGACGGTGTCATTGCTACAAACACAACGATTTCCCGCGATGGATTGAATAGCGATCGAGCCACTTTGGAAGCGATAGGCAATGGCGGGTTAAGTGGGAAGCCACTGGTCAATCGATCCAACGAAGTGATTGCTTACCTACGCTCCAAATTAGGTAAGAGCTTTCCGATCATCGGGGTAGGAGGGATCATGTCACCAGAAGATGCAGTCGCCAAGATAAATGCCGGAGCGGATTTAATACAGATATACACTGGCTTTGTGTATGAGGGGCCGGGGTTTATTGGGAGCATCAATAGAAGGCTGTTGGATTTCTGACGGCAGTTCTCTCTACAGGTGATGGAATTCTAGGGATATTTTTAGACAAAAAAAGCGCCTGATTGCTCAGGCGCCACATTTTTAGATCGGGTACTTTCTGTTTATACTGCAAGAGAGCTACTCCTTAATCCCCGCTAAATCCAACACGAACGCATATTCTTGCGAAATCTCCTCGTACCTCTTAAATCTTCCAGTGGTGCCACCATGACCGGTCTCCATATTCGTTCGAAGCAACAACTTGTTGTTATCTGTTTTCATAGCGCGAAGTTTGGCAACCCATTTTGCAGGTTCCCAATATTGTACTTGTGAATCGTGGAAGCCTGTAGTCACCAGCATGTTTGGGTAATTTTGTGGTTTCACCTGATCGTAAGGAGAATACTCCAGCATGTACATATATGACTCCGGATCTTTTGGATTACCCCATTCGTCAAATTCACCGGTGGTAAGTGGAATGGATTCGTCTTGCATCGTAGTAATGACATCCACGAAAGGCACCGCAGCTATTACTCCTTTAAATAAATCCGGTCTCATATTGACAACGGCACCCATTAACAAACCTCCTGCACTACCACCGGTGGCAAATAGTTTTTCAGGTTGAGTATATTTTTCTTCAATTAGAAATTCGGCACAATTGATAAAATCGGTGAAAGTGTTTTTTTTCTTAAATAATTTTCCGTCCTCATACCATTGTCTTCCCATTTCCTGTCCACCACGGATGTGAGCGATCGCATAAACAAAGCCTCGATTCAATAGACTCAACCGCGTAATTGAAAAGGTTGGATCCATGCTTGCTCCATAAGATCCGTAGCCATATAACATAGTTGGGTTGTTGCCGTTTTTCTGAAGGCCTTTCTTGTAGACAATGGACATGGGAATTTTGGTTCCGTCAGTTGCCTCTGCCCATATGCGCTCGGTTTGATATTCTTCTGACTTATAACCACCCACTACTTCTTGTTGCTTTAGCAGCGTGCGTTGTTTGGTGTTCATGTTATAATCATACGTAGAATTGGGTGTGGTCATGGAGGTATATCCGTAACGAAGTAGTTCCGTATCAAAATCCAGGTTGATCGATGGATAAATAGTGTATGCCGGCTCTCCAAAATTCAAATAATGCGTTTCATTTGTTTTCTGGTTGATGATACGCATCAAGGTATTCGCCTGGGCGCGTTCACTTAAAACCAGGTGGTTTTTAAAAATCTCAATGCTTTGAAGTAATGTATCCTTGCGATGCGCTATTTTTTCTTTCCAATTCGCTTTAGCTGTTTTGGTATCAGGTGTTTCCATCAGGCGGAAGTTCCGTGCCTCCAGGTTCGTTACTACATAGAATTTATCCCCGTAATGATCGATGGAATATTCAAGCCCACGTTCGCGAGGATTGAATTCCTTGAATTTTCCATCAGGTGTATTGGCATCTAAAATTTGGTAATGATTGGTGAGCGTGCTTCCGGCCCAAATCACTAAAAATTTATTAGACTTGGTTTTATAGATACCGGTATAAAATGTTTCATCTTTTTCTTCAGAAACGACAGGATCGCTTTTATATGTAGTCCCGACTTTGTGTTTGATGATCCAACGTGATCGTAGCGTAGCAGAATCTTTCTTGGTGTAAAAATAGGTTTTGTTGTCATTTGCCCACGTTACCTGACCTTCTGTATTGGGAACTGGTTCTTCCACCAGTTTGCCGGTGCGTAAATCCTTCACGTACACCGTGTATCTTCTGCGGCTTACTGAATCTTCGGCATAGGCAAGTAAATTATTATCTTCGCTTACGCTCAATCCGGTGATAGAGTAATAGCTATGTCCTTTAGCCATATCGTTCACGTTAAGAAGGATTTCCTCGATTCCTTGCAGTGTTCCTTTCTTACGGCAATAGATCGGATACTCTGCGCCTTGTTCAAATCGAGTATAATACCAATAGCCATTGTCTTTGTAGGGAACGGACTCATCGGTTTGTTTGATGCGACCGATAATCTCGTCATACACTTTCTTTTGTAATCCCTCGGTGTGCTTCAAGTTGGTTTTTAAATAGTCATTCTCTGCCGTCAGGTAATTGACAACTTTTTGTGTTTGTTCATCTTTTTGTGTGGCGTTCTTCTGCTCATCCGACAACTTCATCCAATAATAGTTATCAATGCGATTACCTGTTAATTCTTTCGCCTCTTTATCGGCAACAGGTGGTTTTACGGCAGATTCACTTTGCTCTGCTTTTTTCTGGCACTGCACCAATGCAAATGCGACCCATACAAGTCCAATCAATTTAATTGCTTTCATATTTTGTCTTATGTCTTTTTCTAACGTCTTATGTCTAATGTCTTACGTCTAATTTCTAATAAGTCGGCATATTCGTATCAATCTCCTTCGCCCACGCCAGTATTCCACCTTTTAAATTGTAAAGGTTAGTGAAGGCATAGTTACTCTCGAGCCACTTCACCATGTTGCCGCTGCGGGCGCCACTGCGACAATGAATAATTACTTGCTTGTCTTTCGAAATTTTATCTACGTTGTGTGGAATCTCTGCTTGCGGAATCAACTCACCACCAATTTCACAAATTTCAACTTCATGTGGTTCTCGCACATCAATCAATTGAAAATCTGCGCCCTTGTCTTTTAATGCTTTTAGTTCTTGAACTGTTACTTCTTTCATAGTGCTTTTGGTTTTGATTGTGGGTTTACAAAAGTCATCATAATTGATCAAATGACTCACATTTTTCCGCTCGTTTTTATTGGGGATTGCTATCAGATGGGTTTCTAATGTGGCAGAATCCAATAATAGCAGTGTGCCGGAAATCGGCTCTGCATAGTTAGTCAGGATTTTGATAGCTTCATTGGCTTGCAGGCTTCCGATAATCCCGGCCAATACACCCAAAACTCCGCCTTCTTCGCAGGACGGCACGGTATGCGGATCGGGCGGTTGAGGATACAAATCTCGGTAGGTGGGGCCTTGATTGTAGTTGAACACAGACACCTGACCTTCATATCTGAAAATAGATCCATACACCAATGGGATATTCAGCAGCACACAAGAATCGTTCAATAAGTACCGGGTGGGGAAGTTGTCGGTACAATCCACTACCTCGTCATATTCTTTCAAAAATTCTAAAGCATTCAAGGCATCGATCTTTTTAGAAATCGAGTGAATTTGAATCGTTGGATTGAGCGCCAGTAATTTTCTAGAAGCGGTCTCTGCTTTTGATTTCCCAATATCATCGATCGAATACAAAACCTGTCGTTGTAAATTCGACAGACTTACAATATCATGATCGATGATGCCAATCGTACCTACACCAGCAGCGGCTAAGTACTGCAGTACCGGGCAGCCCAGCCCACCAGCACCTACCACCATTACTTTCCCGGCTCTTAATTTAGCTTGCGCTTCTTCTCCAAAACCGGGCAATGCAAAATGCCGGCTATAACGGTCTTTTTCTTCTTTTGAAAATTCGGGAGGATAGCTCATCTTTGGCAAATTGAAAATTACAAATACTCCGTTGAATTTTTGGGTCGCAAAACTACTTTTCTTTGTTTTTGTTGATAAAAAAGTTAATGAATTTTGATGACTTTTCGTATAAACCCATATACTAATAAGAGATTTCGGTGAAGAGTTACGAAGAAAGGGAGTTATTGCAAGATATTCGGTCGGATGTATCATTGAAGAGATACGCTGCCTTAAAACAATTGTATGCCCTTTGTTTTTCTTCCGTGAAGAATTATGTGCTAAAGAACAGTGGAACACTTGAGGACGCGAAGGATATTTTTCAAGATGGAGCTACTGCGTTTTATTATGAGTTGTTGAGCGATAAGTTTCGTGAAGAAGCATCTTTGAAGACATACCTATTTTCAATTTGTAAGAATCTATGGCTGCTTAAACTACGGAGGCAAAAGAAGCAGAACATTGTTTCGATAGAGAGTGCTGAACACTTACCGGATGAGGCCGTTCCTAAAGGGCCAGATCTTTCGAAAATAAAATATCTAATGAGCTATTTAAAAAAAGATTGCCAAAACTTGCTGATAGGATTTTATTACGAACAAAAGTCGATGCGGGAACTGATGGAACTCTTTCGATTGGGAAGCGAGCAAGTGGCCAGAACCAAGAAGTTACGATGTATGAATAATTTGATTGAATTGGTTCATGAGAAGGGTTTAACTTTTGAAAACTTTTTGCATGAATTTTGAACAGAACAAAATTGAACTCTTTGATCTCTACTTACTGAATGAGTTGGCTGGAAAGGAGCGAGTTGATTTTGAGAGTCAGCTTCAAAGTGATCCCCGATTTAAAGATGAATTCGAAGCGTACCAAAAGGCCGTTCAATTGGTGAAACTAATGGGAGTCAGAGAAGAGTTGGGTCGTGTCATCGATGCCAATCAAAAGCCTAAGTACGTCATTACGCAATGGTATCTTTGGTTGCCAATGGCTGCTTCCATTATTTTCTTGATGATTTATTTTTGGCCACAATCAACCCAAACCGTCAGCGATCGCGATCTATTTCTAGCATATTATCACCCTTACCCCAATGTAATAACTACGCGTTCTTATAGTAATGAATTGACTGAAGCTTTGGAGCTTTACACGAGGCGAAATTACAAGCGCGCAGGAAAATTGTTTGCAACCATTTCTCCTGAAACTGACACTACTTTGTTTTATCAGGGGCTCAGTTATTTGTCACGGAATTTGCCAGACAGTTCGTTAATGTATTTTTCAAATATAGATTCAGTCTCCGTATTTCGTCAGCAAGTCATTTGGTATACGGCAATGTGCTATTTGGCAAAAAAAGATCGGCTGAATGCTACCACCTCTTTAGAAATGGTCGAAATTGGCAACTTCAATTTCGAAGAAGCTCAAAAAATTTTGAAGGAAATCAAGGTAAATAAGTAAGGCCTCAAATCGTCCTTTTTTTTCGATTAATAGTAACCAACATAAAAGCAAGAATAATAATACAGACCAGCCCCATAATAATCGTACTGAGCATATTTCGGTTTTTTTCGATCGGGCGGTCATTTCCTAAAATATAGAATGAATCCCAGTAATATGGAGAGGATGTAATGTTATCAGCATGGAACTTGAGAAACTTCAGCTTTGCCAAACGAAGTGATTCGCTTTTTGAAGCCCCGTTTTCGAGCCCTTCGTAAAAGTATTTCATTATGACTGGAGCGGTAACATCGGAAACTGCCCACTTGCTTATTAAGAGACTGCTTACTCCGGCAAAAGAGAATGCTCTACCAAGACTAACGATACCGTCTCCTTCCTGGATTTTGCCATGGCCTGAATTGCATGCGCTGAGTACTGCTAATTCTGCACTAAGACTAAGAGAGTAGACTTCAAACGCATGTAGCCGGCCGTCATTTATTGTATCGGGCGGCATGAATCTAAGATTTGAATAGTTAGGTTCTTCTAAATTCAATTCCCCATGCATGGCTAGATGTAAAATCTGATAGTGTTTTGCTTTTTGCTTAAACACTGTTTCCGTGGCTCCTTGCCCAAAATAATAGTCTCCATCTCGGACGGATGCGATTTGCGTTATCTCTGTTGAAGTACCCGGAAGATCTGAATTGACATTTCGAAAAGAGCTATGGTAGGTACCTGGTTTGACTTTGATGTGATCGCTCGCTGAAAAAGCTAATACTTTTCGGTTGTTGTTATTCTTCTTCCCAGCGAAAACATAATCATTAAAAGCATAACGATAAGATATATTTAATTCTTGTCCAAGAAAAGAATTGGATTTATAGCCGGGTAGTAAGGTAAACTGTACATTCCAAATTTGTCCATCCGGTATGACTACTAGATTACTTTGATTAGACACATTGATTGAAAGATCGGGAATCAATATTTGTAGTTTTCTGGCATTTTCTTTTAAGAGGTTTAGTTTGTTCGTAACAATACCTTCATTCATTGCCTCAATGAATTTATTAATATCTGCATTGTAGGAAAGCGCGAATGCAGTGTCAGTGTTAACAAAAATACTAAAGAATTTTTCTGGTGTTTCGAAGTAATTTAGAATTGATTCAGACTGATTTAGCGACCTTCTAACCTTTTGAAGGTCGGTACTAGGGAGTGCATAACGCAATGCGAAGTAACGGGGGTATTGCGATTCAATTTTTTTTACCAAAACGTCATATCGGGAACGCATAACCAGCAGTGTTGAATCAGTGGTTGAATTTGATTTAGACATCATTTTTGAATTGGTCAAATCCGAAAGGCTATCTCGGAGTTTCTGTTCTTGCTCAAAAAGGGATTTTGGGATCAAGGTATGAAGAGCAATACTGCTATTCAACTGATTATTCAGTTTTAGTCCTTTTTTGTATTCCGCGATTTCCCATAGCCTTTTAAGAAATTCTTGGTTGTGGTCTTTTTGATAGAGTTCATAATAAGCCAGAAATAGCCTTCCAAAAAGAACTTGAATATCACTCATTAAAGCCTCATCCTGAGTATGGATATAGGAGTAGCTAAGCTGTGATTTGACATCTTGAAAAAGTGATTCAATTTTGTTTTTGTTTGCCGAGACTGCTTTCTGCTTGATAAGGCACTCAATGTTTCCGGAAATTGAAATCCATATTTCCTCAATGCTTGAATATACGGAGATACCATCGATAGTCACTTTTGGATTACTTAGGGCTGCACTGTCGAAATATGAACTTGATTCTTTGAACTTACCCTGGTCTAAGAAAAGATACCCTAAAAGATTGTACGCTTTACTGACTTCGTGATGCCTTTGGCCAAAAATTTGTTTTTTAAGCGACAAGCCTTTTTGCAGATTCATCAAGGACTTGGCCCATCTTTTTTGCTTTCGGTAGCAAGTGCCTAAATTTAGAAATACTTTTGATTGAAGCACGTCATCTCTATTAGTGGTTAAAATTTTAAGCGATTGAATCAAAATCGACTCGGCTAAGGCGAGATCATTATGATTCAAATAAGCAATAGCTAAGGTATTAGAGAACTGGGCACGATAAACTTTCATAAAGCTTTCGTAAGGAGTACCTTTGAGGGCGTTTATGCTGGCGAGTGCTTTTTGAGAAAAATGAATTGCGCTATCGTATTTTCCACTTTCAGCAAATAAGAGAGCTACGTTGTTGCATGTAATTGTATAATCTCGGGGATAGGCCGAAGGTTTGCGCGCAATAACCGAAAGTGCAAGTTGGTAGTGATCGGAAGCTTTTTTTAGCTCTCGTCTATTCCAGTAAACTAGCCCGGTGGCAATATAAGCTCGAACCTTGTCTTTTTCGGTTGATACATTATCGAACTTTCCAAGTAAAGTTAACGCCTTGTCGTAAGTATAAAGAGCGCTATCATAGTCACCAAAATTCCAGTAGGTAATACCTAGATCCACGTAATATCCAGCATATTTATAGGGGCTAACGTTTCTAGACTTTAGCAAAGCAATTGCTTTTTCAATGGCATTTCGTGCTTTTTTTTGATCACCTTGTTTGAGAGACAATGCGCGCACAGTTCGGTAGTAACTTTCTGCTAACTCGACAACTTCGACATCAAGTAATTTGTTCGGGTCCATTAACAAGTTGGAAGCGATGATATTCTCAGCCGAGTCCAACTGACTGAGCAAGTAGTAACAAGTGGAGAGCTTTCGTGTAGCCTTTAGTTTGTGGTAAACGTTTTTTGAATTTTCCAAAGCTAGTCTATATAGTTGCTTGGCGCGATCGAGTTTACTTTCTGTAGTGGCTTTTTCTGCCATCGTGTACCACTTATGATAGTCAAGCGTATCTACTTGGCAGTTTGCCGCTTGGCAAGAACCGATAAAGAGGAACGACATGAAAAAAACAAGATGATTCTGCATTTGGCGATTAAAGGTCGAAATATACAAGATTTATAGGGTATGATGGAAGTGACTTGCGCAGCTTATTAAACTGGTTGTAACATTTTTTCAAAAAAAAATCCCCTTCCCTGATTACCTTAAGAAGATTACAGCAACATAGTTATTGATTGCCGTTTTTTGGATGCCAGCATCTTTAATACGGCCGCGGAAGCCGAAAAGCGAAATGAGTAGGCGAAAACGAGAATTAGTCTTATGAAAAAACCAATCCATCTTTTCTCTCTATTTGCTTTTGGCTTGCTACTGAGTTTTGTTTTGATCAGTTGTTCAAAACAAGATGAGCCAATTGCTAATTCTTCACAATTCCTTGGAAATGCTTCTAAAACAGGACAAGAGGCAGGCAATCCAAATGGCAGAACAGCAGGAACGGAATGTAGGATCAATAACATTCTGGGGTCGACCGCGACTGCTCAACCCGGAACAATTGTATCCTACACGTATTCCAATCCTTTGGGTAGTGTGCCAAGTATTGTATGGTCCTTAAGCAATGTGGTACCTGCGCGAAGTGTAACTTGGGTCAGCGGAAACAGAGGTACAACAATTTCATTGACTTTTGGAAGTAATTTTGTCAGTTGTACACTGAACGTAACGGGTTCGGGTACTCCCCCTAGCAATAACTTCGATTGCAATACTTATTTGAATATTTCTACAATAGGTGGTGGTGGTTCGGGTGGTTCGACTTGCTCAGTCAACGGTACATCCTTGATAAATCCCTGTTTAGGGAATCAAACCTACACGTACATAAATTCATCTTCACCAAGACAAAATGTGAGTTGGAGCTTAGCCAATGTAGTTCCCCCGGGAAGTGTTACGCTTGTTTCAGGAAGCGGAATAAGTACCGCTCTTTCATTTTCGCCTTATTTTCAGAGTGCAACATTGCAAGCGGTCGGAATGGCAAACGGTAATCAATGTGCGGCCAGTTTAAATTTGACTTTGGCTGCGCCTTCGTGCGCTGCAAGGGTCGTCAATATTTGGTGCTCTCCTGGCTCGGAAGGATATAATGTTATGATCAACGCAAGAGTTGCGGTAGGAAACCCATTCTGTAACAACGCATCTGTACTTATCCAGTGGGATCCGGCAAATTTCTCCGGCTCTCTTATCGCGGGAGGCGAGTATAGCTTAGGCCCTTATGCAACGGTTACATATCCAACCCAATTTAATATCAACGCAAACACAAGTCTTCCGGCAGGATTTTATGTCCCTATGATAGCGAAATATACAGACCTAGTGACAGGACAGACGTGTACAGCGAAATTGAATCCACTAGTGACAGGGGGTTGCAACGGCTCTCCAATGTAAGTAAAACGTTATATCCCTAAACACCGAAAAGACCTTCAGCCATAACAAGCTGAAGTTCTTTTCGTTTTGGTAGGAGGTTGGCAAGGTTCGATAAATTGACATGGTAGCAAACGTAAATGACTTACAAAGTCCTGAGCCTCTCTTGTGGAAAATCTAGGATTATTTTTTAATCTTTGACACTATACAAATATTGACAATAGCTTATGGAAAAACGAATCAACTATTCATCGGGTGCAAAGTGGGAGGACATCGTTGGTTATTCAAGGGCGGTGCAAATAGGCAACCTGTTGGAGGTATCAGGTACGGTGGCTACCGATGACGCAGGAGCGTTGGTAGGTAAAAATGATTTCTATGCTCAAACAAAGTTCATCATCCAAAAAATCGAAAAGGTATTGAAGCGAGCCGGTTTCGAACTGACCGATGTTATTCGCACCCGCACATTTGTGACTGATATCTCTCATTGGGAAGAAGTGGGTAAAGCCCATGGCGAATTTTTCAAAGACATCAAGCCGGTTACATCAATGATCGAAATCAAAGGCCTGATTGACGCAGATTTTCTGGTGGAAATTGAGGTGAGTGCGGTGAAGGGGTAACCTTCTTATTTTTCTCCTGCTCTCATGTTGAGGTCTTTAAACGCAATAATGATTTCATTGAGTTTAGCATTCATCTTATGGATAATCATGGAGTTATATATTTCAACTCCTTCGACCATCGCAACGTCATCTTCTTTGATTAGGCTACCATCATTATAACGCAAAAACCAACTATCGAATTTCCTTTTTCTGGCCAAGTGCCTATCGTCAAGACTATCGCATACATATACGACAACATTCTCCCGGTTCTCAAAAAACAATTTAACCCAGATTATGCAATAGAAATTCTATTGCATAATTGACGAATGAAAATCAACGATTTAGCCCCAAGTAAGAAAACCAAGTTGGTGATTTTCATTGTCAGGGTTTAACCTTGACAATACTGACGGTACCGTCAGTAT
>JADBYK010000022.1 GCA_020403045.1 Cytophagales bacterium | reverse complement strand
TTGAGCAACGCATCAATGTCAATGCGGTCAATTACTTGATTTACAATGCGAACCGGATGGTTCTTATCGATGAGTTCTTCCAAACTCGGTGGAAGCATCATCACTTGGTTGGGAGTGTAGTTCTTAAAAACTACTTTTGATCTTAGTTGCACACATGCAAGATAACGCCTTGTATCAAGAAGAGGACTCCGGTTCTCTTCTTTTTTTGTGTTCTGCTAAATAAAAAAGAGACTGCCCTTTTGAGACAGCCTCGTTGTTGGTGTCGGTAATCTTGTTGGTGAAGAACACAGATAAGGGCTAGAGCCGATAAACAAAATGTGAGTTTGGCAAGGAACAATGAATTCTCTCTTTTTGGTAGCTATAGCACAGCTCTGATTTCATCTTCGTCTACAATCAGGAGGGTCGATTTCTCAATCATTTCTCTAATCATCTCCCAATTCTTTTCAAAAAATGTGTGGAGTTGTTGCAACGTATAATTTCCAAATCGAAAGTGAATGACTTTTGCAGGTTTGGTGCTCAACACACATCTTGTGTAAAAATCAGAATCCTTTGTGAGAATGATTAGGCCTTGCGAACACGCGTAATCCCAGATTTTTTGATCACTCATTCTAGTGTCAATATCCGATACAAACTCGAATTCTTGTGCATTAAAGTATTTAAAATACCTTGGGAGATTTACGTCAACCAAGAATCTTGTTTTCAAGCTGATATCTTGAAAGTAGATTTATCCATATCCACCGCCAAAGACGCGTAGTGTATACATGCATAAATATCCTCCTTCTGAAGGTAAGGATAAGCCGACAAGAGGTTTTCCACAGTCTCACCGGCAGCTAGAAAATCTAAAATTGTTTTCACAGTAATTCGCATGCCACGAACAACAGGCTTTCCGTTGCATATCTGAGAATCAACTGTAATCCTACTGATTAAATCATCCATTCTTCAAATATACTACTTTGTTGAATTCCAATTAACAGTGGCATTTATTATCGTGAATTTCAATTCCGAGAAATAACCCTAATAAAGGTTTAAGTCGAAGTAACCTTTTTTGGTGAAGAACACCAGTACGGGCCAAGTGAGTAACATCGAAACCCATTCAGCAAAGCCTGTGGCCGAAGGGCGTGCCGATATTTTCAAATTCATGCCAGAAGAAACAGTGCTGGAGATTATCAATATTTATCGTCAACTACCGGAAGGTTCTACCTCCAAGGATTTATTTGATGCGCTGAAAGGGAAATTTGGCTATGGACAGTTGCGAGCTGTAATGGCGTATGCGAAAAGTAAATAGCCTGTCGCTGAAAAGCAAAAAGGCCAACCTGATTTGCAAGATGGCCTTTTCGATATTATTAAGAGCTAATTAAAACTTAATTGTTTTTACACTTTCCTTGCTGGTAGTAACTTCAAAAGTGAATGCTGGTGAAGCCACTTGCTTTAAGTTATAGATCAAAGCATGGCTTCCTTTTACGCTTAATACTTGGTTATGTATAAGATCGCCATTTTTGAGCGAAGATTCTTACGTCCACATTTTCTAAACCGTTGTTATAAACATTCAAGCGGTACTTACCATCTTGATTGGCAACTGGTGAAATGCTTACGAAGCTGGTTACGTGGTTTATTGTGTAGCTGATTTTTTCAGATTATTTGCCGTTCTTGTCTCCAAGAACAACAGTATACTCGCCTTCATTCAATTGGCTGAAGTTAAAAGGTCTTACAAAAGAAGAAGTATTGAAAAGCACTTCAGAATAAACTGCATTGTCTTTGCTATCGATGATCGAAAGTTTTACAGTTCCTTTTTCAGTCGTCCTGTAATGGATGTTATAAACATTGAGTTTCTCTGCGCTCTTTACAGTAAGTGAAGTAGGGCTGGCAGCAAAAGCGCGTGAGATAAGTACTAAAGAGATGATGATGGCATCAAGTGTTGATTTCATAGTTACTTTAGTTTGCGTCTGTTTTTTTTGACGAAGTAAAGGTGAGGGTAGCCAGTCGTTGAACTTTTCCGAAATCAACCCAACGAAAATGCGTGTAAGAAAACGGTTATAATCTACCAGACAGAATATCGCCACATGATTGGGCTTCGTGGCGGTATTTGTTGAAGGCTGCCAGCACAAGCACCTTATTTTATCGCTTGATAACTTACAAATCGAAATATATTTTTGTTTTGTGGCTTATTTATAAGCCTGCGCAATCGGTTTATGCGGTAAAATGAAGGCTTACAGAATATAAATGATGGTTCAGAAAAAGGTCAATTTGGTTAAAAAGTGGCCATAAATCTCTTTTTTTCGCTTATCCTACATCAGCTAAATTATATCAAGTGTCGTTTGATGAAAATATTCTGATGAAAATCGGCTCAGCGACTTCCTCAAAACAATCGCAGACTGACTTTATCCGTTATTCAGATTATTTTCTTTTCTTGTACATCTACTTTTTGAATGAGCTCTATTTCCATTTCGTCTTTCCTTCGCGTCACTTCTTATTGGTCTAAGCTGGCTGGGGTTCGGTGGCAGTTACTCCTGACGTTGGTGGTAATCTGGGGCGCAAGCAGCTGGCTGAAAAATGAATATGGGCAGGATGATTCTAACCTATGGTTGGTAATGAGCCTTTTTGGGCAGATAGTTAAATGGACGTTGGTCGGTCTATTATTGACTAGTCTATTATCCGTATTGCTGACGTGGGCTTACTTTTTATATAATAGTAAGAGTAAGCAGGTTCTGGTAAGTGCCAGATTGGGGGACGGACAAAAGGCGTCAGCCGGATGGGTGCCGCTTACGATAATGTTAACGGGTCCAATCGTAAGACCATTGTTAGGTTCCATACAGGCTCGTTTGATATTTTCCGAAATGAGAATGTCAGAGCCCGTGGTGTTGGATGGGAGTGTTCCAAAACCGAGGCATTGGTGGAGACAAGGTATTAAAGGGACGGGCCAAGCTTTTTTGCACGACCGGGGAGTGTATGATGTGGAAAAAGTGCTAGTCTCCTTTTTTGATATGTTGGGATTGTTTTCGTTGCCCTATACCCTTCCATTTACTCAGCAACTGTATACGCTCCCCAAACCGCAGCTTATACAAAAAATAAACGCGAACCCAAATTCTACAGAAGAGCAAAAGCAGCGTATTGAAATCCCTAAGCGGGTGGAGGGCGAGCATGTCAATTATAAAGAATTTGAAGCAGGCGACAACATCCAGCGAATCGTTTGGAAGATTTATGCAAAGAGCGGCCAGCTAGTAGTGCGCATTCCGGAAACAAAAGATCCGTACGCCTCTCATCTATATTTTTACGCTAGTTTTTTTCATGGTTTCGAAAACCAGAAAGGCGCCCTTGAATTGGAGTTACTCAATGTATATAAGGACAAAGTGAGAAATTTGTATGAAGCGCTCCTTCAGAATGGCTATGAAGTGAGAATACCACAAGATCAGGAGGTGCCTAAGTTAGCGGGGCTTAGCGAAAAGAAAAATGAGTTGTTCCAGATTACTGCTGCTTTGTGGCAGTCAGTGCAACCGCCATCGGTTTATGTGAATTACAACAAAGCCGCTTTTGTATGTTTGCCCTCACTGGCGCCAGCAGCCGAAGTAGAATTACTTTTACGGAATTTGCCTTTGTCAGTGCCAGTGATTGTCATTAAGCTATCAGACGCTATTCCTTCTCCGTTTATCTTCAAGGCGAAAGACATAATGTTTAAACCAGAGAAGCAACCGACCGATCATCTTCGCCAGCCTTGGATGTTTTCGTCTCTTCGCAGGGCGGTGCTAAAAAATGAGAAAGAGATGGCGGAGGCACTCAAGCAGCGAGGCAACAGTTGGTTAACAAATACGTTTGAAATTGAGAAATGACTGTAGGAAGTAAATCAGATCGTCTTCAGCAATTGATCATCCGCCTTGCAGTGGTGGTTCTGCCAACTATTGTTATAGGCTACATCACGCTGCGGTTTCTAAACTTCTCGTATACGTCATTAACTACCGGGCTATTCAGCCAAGCTATTTATTTCAGTTTTGGTCTGGTAGCAGCTTACGTGCTTTACTATTACGGTGCCCGTTGGGTTGTTACATTTTTCTTGTTGTGGGTGGTTTATTGGTTGTTCGATAAAGCCATTAACCGATTGCCGGGTGAGTTTGATGTATTTTATACCACCGCTCGCTTCCAGCTTTACTCCACACTTTTCATTTTTGGTTGGGTGTTTGGATTGCTTTTGGTAAGAATAAAATGGGCCTACATTATCTTATTTGCTGTTTTGTCAATAGTGACGCTCGTATCGATATCTGATACGATAGACCTCAGCCTGTCTTACATTTTGATTCACATTTTTCCGGTTACGGTTTACGGCTTGTACATGTATTTTCTTTCCCCGCTGGTGGCAGAGCGAATCGAACTGGACAAAAAGAAGTCTGTGAAGTTTCTGTTGCGGGTGGTACTTTTTGTAATGTTGGTTGCACTTGCCTTTGTGATTGCCGAAAGTTTGCTGAAAGGCAATGTGAAGGCTGTTCAAAAAGAACTAGCTGCGCGGGGGGCGAAGGGTGACAAAGACGGATCCAAAAAAGATAAAGACAATTATGACGATCGGGAGGGACTGATGGACAAGACAGACGATGGCTATCGGTTGAAAGATACAATGCGTGTGACCTCGAAAATGAGTCAATCCGACAAGCTGATGTTTTGCAGTAAACTGGATAACTATTTTCCAGATGGTTCTCCAGCACCTATTTACTTTGTGTACCACTACCTTACAAGATATGATCCGATAAAGGAAACATTTACACGAGATATCAATGTTCCATCTCTAGACGAAATAACAGTCGACCCCACTGCGTTGCCGATGTATTATAGTTACACTGACACTTCGATGATTAGGAAATCAATGGCGAGCAAACTGCGCAAAGTGGTGGAAGCCCAGGTATACCTCTCGGAGAATACATGGAAACATTCGGTGTTGGGACCCGCCAGCGTGTTTTCCATTCAAACCATTCCAGTGGAGAAAGATTTTCAGAAGACGTTTATTCAAGGTTATAAGATTGCATCTTTTACGTCAGAGTTGAACAATGCTTATTTCGTATATAATATTTCGGCCAGTCCCACTTTAGAGCCACTGCAGGAGCAACGTCATGATGAGCTTCGTTCAGTAAGGAGTTATGAAAAACTAGATCAAGAATTTTTCGACTATTACACCAAGATGCCAACTGGAGGCATTTATGATTCAATATCCAAGCTTGCCCTCAATCTGACTTCTAAGGGAAGTAAGCCGGTAGATAAAGTAATTGCGGTGCGTGATTTCTTTTTAAAGCGAAATGAAAATGGGAAACGAATTTTTCGCTACACATTAAAGGCGGGTGCAGTAGATGACCCTAATATTCCGAGTTCAAAAATGTTGTACAACTTTCTGTTTAAAACGCACGCGGGGTATTGTACCTACTACGCGGGCGCCTCATTGTTCATGTTGCGTGCATTGGGTGTGCCGACTCGTTTTACAACAGGCTTTGCTACGATCAACCGAAGCGACAAGAACAAAGGCTGGTATTGGTTTTATGCTAGTCAGGCACACGCCTGGACTCAAGTTTATTTTCCAGGCTACGGATGGTTAGATTTTGACATGACCATCGGCAACGAGGATCAACAAAGTGCACCTAAGCCGGATGGCACGCCACCGTTGCCGCCCCCTGAACCTTGGTTAGTTATCAATGGAAAAGCAGAGACTGTAAATACCAGCTCAAAAAGTTTAACAGTATCATTCGATCAATTGATCTATTTCAATACACCTCACCAAATGAGCCGCTCCTTTACAAGACCTGTTGATGCTTCACTTTGCCGCGTGCTATATGATAAGAGAGATACCACATTCGCAGCGATTCAACCGGGCGACTCGATGATTATTGTTTCCTATAAGGACGAAGCAAAAAAGATTCCAATGCCAAGAGCAGGTGTGTCAATTGAAAATCAAGTGAATGACTTCCCAAGTCCGATCATTGCTGATGAAATTCACATTCGCGTAAAAGAAAAGAACAAAAGGAAAGAAGGAGCAGGCAAAAAGGCAAAACCGGCTGAAGAGAAAAAAATGAGTTGGCAGGAGATCATCTGGCTCGCAGGTAAAGTTTTGATTGGGCTTTTGATTTTTGTCCTTTTACTGCCGGTAATTTATCTGTTGTATTGCTTGTTGCGCATTTCGATTTCAGGAAATACCATTACGAAAGCCAATCAAGTGTACAGAGCCGCTCTCTACAGATTCCATATGGTCGGTTTAGAGCGTGAAGATGAAACACCTCTGGAATATGCACAACATAAAGTAGATGCAACTTTGTCAGCAGGCTTTGAAGAGTTTATGCGGATATACCTAAGGCTAAAATATGCGAACGGAAATTTGCGCGATGGCGATGGCGAGGAAATTGACCGTTTTGCAACAAATATTGGATCATCCATTAGAAGGAAAATAGGCATTCCAAAAATGATACTTAATTATTTGAATGTGTTAAGAGCGAGTCGCTATATTCAACCAACCCCGAAGGCGGATTACGAAAATCAATTGTTATGACAACCAACGCAACTAAATTAAAAGCACTTACCGAGAACATTGAAACCATTATCCGGGGCAAACCCCAAGAGGTAAAATATGTAGTCACTGCGCTATTGGCGCGAGGCCATATTCTTTTGGAAGATAATCCGGGTGCTGGAAAAACAGTATTGGCCAAAACGCTGGCTCAATCCATTTCAGAAGGAAGTGTAGAGTTTCAATCAACGAATGGAGGCGTTGCATTCAAACGAATTCAGTTCACGCCTGATTTGTTGCCGATGGATTTGATTGGCTCTCATATTTTTGATGAATCGAAGAAAGATTTTGTTTTCAAAAAGGGACCTTTATTTACCCACGTATTGCTAGCGGATGAGATTAATCGTGCCTCTCCGAAAGTGCAAAGTGCGTTGCTGGAGTGCATGGCTGAAAATCAGATTTCGTCAGGAGATGCAACTTTTCAGTTGGATCCATTCTTTTTTACAATAGCCACTCAAAACCCCATCGAAATGGAAGGCACCTATCCATTGCCTGCTGCCCAACTCGATCGTTTTTATATGAAAATTTCTTTCGGCTACGTATCCGAAGAAGTAGAGTTTGATATCTACACCAACTACCTCACCATTGGCAATGGAAAAAGTACAGTAAAGCAGGTGCTTACGTACAGCGACATTATTCATCTGCAGCAAGAAGCGGAAAATGTGTACGTGCATCCAGAAATAATCAAAGGTGTAGTGCGATTGGTTCAATCGACCCGTCACCATCCCGAAATAGCGTTGGGATGCTCTACGCGAGGAGGCATTACCTTTATCAAATGTTTGAAGGCTTGGGCATTGGTCAATCAGCGCGACTACGTGATTGAAGACGACTTGCGCTCATTGGCGCAGCCTGTGATGCACCACCGTCTCATCTTCCGAAACCGAGAAGCATCTCGAACAGCCTTGCAGCAATTGGTCGATGCAGAGGTGAATAAGTTGGCGAAGCTGGGAATTGGAAGTAATAAGTAAGTCTTAATTTCTGTAATTTACTAAATCGTAAAACCCAAAAATGAAATGGAACCCACTCAATTAAAAATTAGTTTAAGTTTTAAGCAGCTTACAGCAATTGTAAGGCAACTCAACTCTTCTGAAAAAATGAAGTTGAACGAGGCAATTTGGGATGATAAAATGGATATACCGATCGAGCATCAGAGATTGGTAA
Organism: Cytophagales bacterium; assembly: GCA_020403045.1. GTDB lineage: Bacteria > Bacteroidota > Bacteroidia > Cytophagales > Cyclobacteriaceae > ELB16-189. The sequence goes on along the minus strand of JADBYK010000022.1, from coordinate 3,947 downwards.
CGGAGCGAATAAAGAAAGCCAAAAAAGACCCTACACGAATGGTATCGTGGGAGAAAGCGATCAAGCAATTGAAGCCGTAGCTGTAAATGAAGTTGTATCAAGTTTTAATTGATCCTAATGCACTGATCGATATCCAGAAAGCAACGGATTGGTATAATGAGCAACTGCCAGGTTTAGGGAGTCGATTTCAATCACAAGTAGTTGCGCAGATCAACCTGCTTTCAAAGAGCCATAAGCTCTACATTTTACGGTATAAAAAAGTGCGTTGTATGTTAATAAGAAAGTTCCCCTATCTAGTGCATTTTACAGTAGATGCCAATCGGGGAGTGATCGAGGTGTTTGCTGTATTTCATACTAGCCGCAGTCCAAAAATTTGGTTGAAAAGAAAAAGTTCACGCAAATGAGAGTAAGTCCCGTTATTGGTTTCATTTTATTTTCTGCTCTAACTTTTTCAGTTGATGCCCAAAACTCTATTCGCCAGCAAATTGACAGCCAGCGTGACGGATCATTCTTAGACGATAAAACGTATGAGAAGGCGAGAGGCTTTATTCGAAAAGACAGTACTTATTATGTAGGCCACATGCTGGAGGGCGCATATCTTTTTTTTCGAGCCAATGATGAATTGGGTTTCCGAATAGCAATTGCTCCGCTGGAAAAAGCATTGAATAAAATCGAGTACGACTTCGATCCGATTTTACGAATCCGCACGAACAACTATGCTGTCTACAGTGCTAATTATCGCTACCAGTTTGACTACGGACTAATCACCTACTTTTTAGGGCGATGTTACCAAAACGTAGAACTCCAGGACAAAGCTATGGAAGTGCTGGAACATATTCGTGACCGAAATTTCCAAGTTGAAATAAACATGGATTCTTATAATACCATGGCTTGGATTTTTCATCGCAATCGGGTTTACACATCAAAGCAATTTCCTTTTCTGAAAAATTCCGTAAAAGAAAACGTGGCTGCCGCCAACCGCTATCTCGATTCGGCCCTGCAAAAAATTCAAAACGACATGCCGGTTAATAATGGACTTTATGATCCTAAATTTATCAACCGTCAATACTTGAGCACCTATCACTACAAAGCCATGATCCATGATTATTTGTTGGACATTGACTCGGCCAATTATTATTATGATTTGCTCATTCAAAATCAAGCTTACTCCAGCAACAATTATGCGGAGTTTAAATTGGCGATGGGCGAATTTGAAGAAGCCGAACTCTTTTTTCAAGAAGCCGAACAACGAGAAAATAGCCCCGAAAAAACAACGAAAGAATATTACTACATGCGGGGTATGTTGGCAACCTACCGCGGGCATCCAGAGAAGGCCGATTCATTGTTGAATGATGTTTTGCAAAAGCAAGGAAGTACACCAGGGTTCGGTTGGCATTGTATCGGTTTGGCACGAGCGCAACACTATGAAGGCCTCACAGCAGAAAGTCAGGAGCGCACAAACAAGGCAGCACGTTTTCAGGAATTGCACATCGGCACTACATGGGGTCAGGAGCAATACAATCTGGCAGTAGCTTCTTTGAATTATCTTAATCAACTTCAGTTCAAGAAAGAATATTGGTTCGAGCATAACGAATGGTACTTCTGGCTTAACCCGGTCAACTGGTACCGCTGGGTGAAGTACACCCTAGAGATTCGCCATCATAAAATGCTACTGGCATCTATGGTCGCTGAAAACCCAGAGCGAGAGCAGGTCTTGTATTCTATATTCTCACCCGAAAACTTGATTGCGTTTGATGAAGTGTGGTCTGTCATCGAGGGTTTTGGAAACGAGTACTTCATAAAGATATATAAGGATCGACTGGCTACCGACAAGCGCCCCAGAGTAAAAAAGTATTTCCGCTATTTCCTGGGTAAACTCTATTTGGCAGAGGGAAAAGAGTCTGAAGCAATTAACTATTTTCAGCAAGTCCTTAATGACCCCGACATGGATGACCCATACCAAACCATGCTGACGGCTCGCGTGTATGAAGGGTTAGCATTGGCGAGTAGTGGAGCTGAACAAAAAAGCTATACACAACAATTGTACGCGCGATATCCGCAACTGATTCCTTTCAGTGATTTAACGATGTCATTTCGATTAAAAGTTCTGGGTGAACCCGATGAAGTAGAAAATGCTATTTTGGAGGAGCTAAGAGATAGTCGTATTGAGTTTGTGGAAGATCAAAAAGCTCCTTTGGTAGCAATATCTTTTACGAAAAGGGGAGAGGCATTAGATATTGTTTATTCCGTAGAGGGGAGTCAATCGCTGAGTGGCGTATTTCGGATTGAGGCTGCTGAACGACAGGATGCCGGTAAACTTTTAGCCTACCGCTTATTTAATATTCAAAAAAGTAAAGTAGGCGAACGCCCTCCAGCGCAGACACTGCCTCTGAAGGAAGCCAACGAAAAGCCTGTTTAAATTCGTGAACAAGCTCACACCATTTCTCAGCAGTAAGTTTAAATTCTGGGCTTTTGTTTCCATGGTGTTGTTGGTTTTTGTGCATGGATACAATTTGAACCTCCGCTATTTGCAGCCATGGACAACGCCTGATGAGCCATTGACTGTTACTACGTTCATCGAATATTTATTTGCGAATGGATTATTTCGTTTCCGAATCCCAATGCTTTTTATTATTTCGGGCTATCTCTACGCGCTGCATGATCAAACACCAAATAAAGAGCGATTGGGCAAACGGGTTCGAACGCTGTTGTTTCCGTATCTGATTTGGAGTGCCTTAGGAATAGTATTGGTCTACGCCTTTGAGTTGTTTCCGTATACCCGACAATTGGTCATTGATTCGCATGTGGTGCAAATAGATAATGAACGAATGCAGGTACATCAGTACCATTGGTATGAAACAATTGCCCGCTGGCTTTTTTTTCCGGTTTCGTATCAGCTTTGGTTTATTCGTGTTCTTCTTTTTTATAACATAGCCTATCCGGCTATTCGATGGTGCGTCATCCATCAGCAATGGAGTTGGGTATTTTTTGGTTTTGTAACATTACTTTGGTTGTCGACAGCAGGGTTTATCATTGCAGAGGGTGAAGGACTGTTATTTTTTTCGTTGGGTGTTTGGATACAGAAAACAGATTTCTCTATTGAATCACCTGCGCGATGGTTAAAACCCTTTCCTTGGATGGTTATTTTTGTTTCGTTTGCAATGATCAAATCGGTCTTAGCATTTAAAGGTGTTGATTGGCTAGGCAGTTCAGTCTATCCCATAATTACACTACTCCATAAACTCACCGTGGTAAGTGGGTTGGTTGCGTGTTGGTTTGGCCTTGATAAATGGGTAGTATGGTCAATGAGGCATAGCTGGTTTGTCTGGCTTACTTCCTTTTCTTTTATCATCTATGCCATTCACGCGCCATTGGTGGCGATCCTGATTGATGGCATGTTTCAATGGCTAAATTTTGTAAACGGATATCGACTTATAACATTTGCTCTATTACCAATGTTCATCATTTTAGGAAGTGTTGTAATCGGATTAGTTCTGCGCACGGTCACACCAAAGTTCTATTCTTTGTTGACAGGCGGACGAGGAGTTTGATTTTACCATGAGTAAGTGTTTTTCAGGCGGCCCCCTGATTTTTTTCTTCACTTAGAAAAAAATCAGGGCCGGGCTGTCGGCAGTCGCCATCTCACGCCCGTTCCATTTCGGGCTCCAACAATGCCTCCATCCCTTGCCGGAGGAGCTGCGACACCCATTCGCTTTTTGTTTAGGATCCCTTCAAAAATCCCATTTCCTTTGGTTTTTTAGTTGAAACTCCAAGAGTTGTTTTACCCTCAGAAAATTCTCTATTAATTAACTACCTGATATTCAGTGATTGATTGGATTTGGCTAAAAACTTTTGGGTTAAGGTTTGCAAAAGGGTAATTAGGTATTACCTTTGCACTCCCTTTTAGCGAAAAGGGTCAAATTAGGCGAAAAAGCCAGATCAGTTGA
>JADBYK010000021.1 GCA_020403045.1 Cytophagales bacterium | reverse complement strand
TCAAACGGATGATCAACAAGTGGAAAATAAATCCAAGCGTCTTTTTGACCCAACTTTTTGAAACACTTTTCTTAGCCTTCAAAAATCAACCTCTACTCAAAATGAGTTTTTAAGGGACGACTATTTAGATTATTTTGTTTAGATTATTTGCGATGAAGAGGTGTGCGTTTGATTAAATATTTCAACGTGGTTTCGTACGCATTTTCGTTAGGCCAGAAGGAATTGTGGGACTGCGCAAATACATTCTGTCCTTGATCTGTATATATTTTCATATCAACATTGGTACTGAAATTAGCGGTTGAGCTAGATGAGCCCACACCAAATCCAGAGGCTCGGTTTCCATTGTTTTTTGTATTAAAGTAGTTCGTGCCTGTCGTAGTCGACCCGCGTTGATTGATGGTAACCGTGCAATAGATGATGTACTCCGCTCCAAGTAGTTGAGCAAGATCGTTGGGTGTAAACCCTACAATATTAGATTCGCTTATCCCTCCTTTAATCAGCAACGCATTCGTGGTAATGGGATCTTGCACAATCAATTGAGCCGATTCCTTCTTAAGGATATTGAAACAATCCCCTTGCGCCTTCACTGACATTTTCTCATCGCGACTTCCACCACTGCCGATGTAAGAAAATGGTAGTATCGCAACCACATTATGGTGATCTTGCATGCCCGTTCTTAAAGAATCCTTGCCCTCTTTAGGTGACTGAGTGAAAAACTCAATCCGGCCGCTGGCAAACTGAATCTTGTTGATGTCCGATTTTTTAAACGAATAGTTTAACGTCTCTCCCTTATGAATAAATTTGACAAACGTGTCGCCTACCTCAGTGACTTGACCTATTTTTTCTTCACCACTCAACATAACTAATTTATCCGCAGCCGCTGTTTGGGCTAGACTAAGCTGAGCAATTGAGGTTATTAATATTATTGCAAAGGATGTAAAAAGAAGAGATTTGTTTTTCATGGTACGAGTATTGCGTGAAAATTAAAACATTTTTGGAAACATTTCCAATTTTTTGTAATGGTAACAATAGTAGGAAGATCATTGTTTAACAATAAATAATAAAGTCAAGATCATTATTCAACAAAAATTGATGCGGAGTTAACATCGTGGAACTGAAAATCCTGAACCGAATAGTCTGCTGCCTAAATGATACCGATACGATTTAGTTGCAAAGGTTTTACACAAGACTTTAAACAATTATTCCAGTTAGCGTTTCAATATTTCGAATGTCCTTTGTGTGCATTCACCAATTTGGCAATAAAAATTGCTGGAAATAGTTGGCCAATCAACGCTTCGAAAATCACCAACGTTCTTGCCATCGGCCCAATGGCTGTTACATCTCCGTACCCTGTGGTGGAAAGGGTAATAAAACTAAAGTAGGAAAGGTGTTCCATTGCATCTTCAACGATTGGTTTTCCTCCCAATAGAAAAGCGTTCGGGTTTATTAAGTCCACAGCCATGTATAGCGCAGTCCATATTTGCGCTAGCAATAAATAGGTGGCAACACCTCCAATGATCTTGTTCGGTGTCATTCGGTTACCATCGAAGATAGTTGCAAAGATGACAACCAGAACAATAATCAGATAAACCGCTGTTGCCAAAAGATACACGACTTGAAAGGTTCGGCTAGAGAAAACCACAAGTGCAATGGCGAGCAAAAGTAAAATAGCCGCTACCCCATATCCTATCCTCCTGAGAGTTAGTGAAAGTGTGGATGCGGCAATACCGATGATCATGATGAAATAAAAGCCGGTGCGGATAAAGAGCACATGAACTATTGACTCGCCTGAGGAAAACTGAGTGGCAACAATAACTGCAGCAACAATAACCAGCAGCCAGATGAAACCATATTTTTTAACCCAAAACAGATTTTTAGATAGCATTGGTCAGCAGTAAAAAGATTCTAAACGTGATATCGGTAAAACAAATTACTCAACTCAAATGTTAAGGCTGTTCATTTGTTAAAAATTAGTTGAGGTAGATCACCAACTCGCCATTTCAAAAAACCTTGCTCTTTAAAACGATAGCCAACTAACAGCTTAACAGTGGCGCTTGAACTAGTAAAAACAATGTCTTCAAACCGGATACTCCTAGACTGCTGCACATAGCTGGTACCTGCAAAGAAACGTTTGCTATTGTACCCAATGCCCACTCTAAAATCGGCAAACGTATTCAGTGTCTGATTATCTGTTTTTCCATTAACGCCTTGATACGAAATCCAATGTTGTGCGGGTCCTACCGAAAGAGATGCGTTGATAAAAAACCGCTTCCCTAAAACCAGATTGTAGGAATAGCCTGGGGCTACGCTAAAGGTCGTGCTGGTGATCTCCGAAAAATTTCCCTTGGCGCCAAAAATAGCTTCATAGAAAGGACCATACACCGCTGAGTCTGCCTTTAGATCAAAAAAATTGAGCGTCCCAGACAACAAGAAAGAGCCACTACTTCTCAATTGCCGCTCAGAAAAATTATAAGACGAACGCAAGGAAAACTTATTCTTATTAAATGCATAGATCCCATTAATACCCGTATTGCCTATCCGGATATCAGGGCGCTGCGGAAAAGGCATATCTGCCGGCACACCTCGTCTGGCATCTTCCCGATAGAAGCCTCGATACGTTTGGGTGAAAAGATCTACGCCCCAGTTTTTGCCCAACACATTCAATTGTAAATCATTTGCCTTTGACTCACCATACAGACTTTTCTTTTTCTCATCAATCGGCACAGCAAAAACCAACTCAAAGCCGATTTCAAATACATACATCCCGAAGCCCATCCCAACTGAGTTGTTTGGGCGATAGGTTAACTTCTCGTTTCCCCCGGGTCTATTCTGGATCTCGAATGTGCTTGTTCGCGTCTTGGCGATCGGCCAAATAAAAAAATGATCGGGAAAGCGTTCAACGTAAATGGCCCGAAGAGAATCTTTCTTTTGCGCCAGCGCGGGCAATGAGAGTAGTATTACTAATAGGTAAAGTAATTGTTTCTTCATTGTTAATCGAAGAATACAAGTTACAAAATATACTCGCTTAAATCTCTATTCTTGATCAGTCCACTTAGCTTTTGTTTCACCATATCTCTGGTCACGACAATTTCTGCAGGAGGTTTTATTTTATCCGGTACATCGAACAAGAATTCATTCAAAAGTTTACTCATCACTGTTTGCAATCTGCGCGCTCCAATGTTTTCGATTTCGGCATTAACGTCAAATGCAGTTTGAGCAATCTCATCAATGGCTTCCTCATCAAACGTGACAGTGATTCCTTCGGTAGTGAATAGGGCTTCATACTGCTTGGTCAAAGCGTTCTTTGGTTCCGTTAATATTCGAATGAAATCGCTTTTGTTCAAACTATTCAGTTCTACGCGAATGGGGAATCGTCCTTGCAACTCGGGTATCAAATCGGAAGGTTTTGAAATGTGAAAGGCACCGGCTGCAATAAATAACACATGATCCGTCTTAATCACGCCATGTTTTGTATTCACAGTACTTCCCTCCACGATAGGCAAAAGATCGCGTTGAACTCCTTCCCTGCTTACATCCGGGCCACTGCCTCCCTTACGACCACCGCCCGAGGCGATCTTGTCAATCTCATCGATGAATACAATCCCCGCATTTTCGGCTTTTCGAATGGCTTCTTCTTTCACCTCATCCATGTCGATTAGTTTAGAAGCTTCTTCTTCCAATAAAATCTTGCGTGCCTCAGAAACGGTGACCTTTCTCTTTCTTGCTTTTTTGGGCATCATGCCATTTATCATTTCCTGTATGTTCATCATCGATGCCTCATCCATCATGCCTGCGCCAATCATACCAACACCCGGTGCGCCACTTTGCTTGATATCGATTTCTATTTTACGATCCTCTAGTTCTCCGTTCTTAATTTTCTCGCGAAACAAATTACGGGTACGTTCATTGAGTTCGACATCCGATGAAGGAACTTCTTCGGTATCACCATTCGGCATTTGAAAACCTGCTGATTTTCTCATAGGGGGTATGAACGCATCTAAAATGATTTCTTCCACGGTGGCAGCCGCTTTCTCTTTTACCTCTTCCTTCTTACGCGTCTTCACCATATTTACTGACTGCTCTACCAAATCGCGCACCATGCTTTCTACATCGCGACCCACGTAACCTACTTCGGTAAATTTTGATGCTTCCACTTTTACAAATGGAGCGTCTGCAATTTTTGCCAACCTACGGGCTATTTCTGTTTTGCCCACCCCAGTTGCACCAATCATCAAGATGTTATTGGGGATGATGTCATCCTTAATATCGGATTTCACATTCATCCGCCTCCAGCGATTACGCAGCGCGATGGCCACATTTCTTTTGGCATCGTGTTGTCCGATGATGTACTTATCTAGCTCCTTAACGATCTCCTGTGGGGTCAATCCTCGAATTTTTTCCATTTTTTCCCTGATAAGCTGTAAAGGTATAATGTCTCGTATTAATGGAAAAATTAATTCGAACTTGATTTACAAAGCCTATAACCATTAAATTTCATACCTTAGTATCATTCGGATGAAAATGGTATAGATTAAGAAGCAGCAAAATATCTGTACCTGAATTAGTACAAATATGACATTCGAATGATTGATTTGTACTATTTAATATCGCTTTTTTAAGTATAAAAGCCTATTTTTACAGAAATACAAAATATTTTCATCAAGTAACGTAATTTTTGCCGATGTAAAATGATATCCCGAAACGCTGAAAAATGGTTACGCCTATTGGCAAAAGAGTTTCGCTCAGTGGCAGTGGTAGGCCCACGCCAAAGCGGCAAAACTACGATGGCTAAAAATGTATTTCCTAAAAAGCCTTATGTATCATTAGAAGACCCAGACGAGCGCCTACAAGTTGAAAATGACCCCCGTGCTTTCTTGGCTCGGTTCAAAGATGGAGCTATCATAGACGAGGCGCAACGTGTGCCTTCTTTGTTTAGTTACTTACAAAAGATCTTGGATAGCACAAAAAAAGATGGCTTATTCATACTAACTGGCAGCAATAATTTTTTATTGCAAAAGTCCATATCACAAACACTCGCAGGTCGCATTGGCTATATCGACTTATTGCCTTTTTGTTACAGCGAGTTGGAGAAATTAAAATTAAAAAATATTTCGACCAATCAATTGCTGTGGAGAGGTTACTACCCAGAAATCTACGACCGCAACCGCAATCCTTCCATGTGGTATCCTGCCTACATCCGCACATATGTGGAGCGCGATGTGCGGCAATTGAAAAATATTACGGACACGATTGTATTCACACGTTTTTTGAAATTGTGCGCGGGGCGAATTGGGCAGCAACTAAATACAGCCTCCCTGGCCAATGAGTGTGGAATAGATGTGCGTACAGTAAATAATTGGTTGAGCATTTTAGAAAGTAGCTACGTTGTCTTTTTGCTGAAACCCCATCATAAAAACTTTAATAAGCGATTGGTGAAAACGCCCAAACTCTATTTTTACGATACAGGCTTAGCTTGCTCTCTATTGGGGATCAAAAACGAAAACGAAGTAGTGAACTCACACTTTCGTGGGGTATTGTTTGAAAACCATGTAGTTGCAGAATGTTTTAAGAATAAATTCAACTCAGGTAGCCAAGTGAATTATTTTTATTGGAAAGATAACAAAGGGGTTGAAATCGATCTATTGATAGAGAGCGGAAAGAAACTATTGCCGGTGGAAATAAAATCAGGACAAACCTACCGAGAAGATTTTCTGACCAACATGCACAAGTGGAACGACTATGCAGATCAAAAAGGAGGGCTACTTTTATATGATGGTCCACAAAGCTTTACGCGCAGCGATAAAATATTGGTGGCAAATTGGAGAGAGATTGGTTCGCTAAAACGCTTAACGAAATAGATAGAATGTGTTATATAAAAACATTCTTCAAGTACTTGTTCCGAATATCGCGATAGACATAAAAATCCGAATCAATGCTGGCAATCTTGGTGATCCCTTTAGCTTCTGAGGCGACTATCAATGTTGCGTCTGCCAAGTCCATCGGTACATCAGTAAATTTTTCACTGAGTTCAATCATTCGGATCAAGTGGTAAAATTCCAAATCAAAAATTTGAAGACCTCCGCGGTTAATCCATTTTAGAAAATTGATTTGGGTTTTTGTGCTAAAATCGAGCATGTGCGAAACTTCCGCAATCACGGGCCATGTGGTAATCAACAATCCTTGGCTTTGTTTAAGAAAAGACACGGCTCGCTTGTGGTAGCTATCGCTCTTGTCAAATAACGCGATGAGCGGACCCGCGTCAACGAGCGTACTTTGCATGCAGCTTTTGTTTCAATTTTTTCTTGTAGGAAACAGAGCCATCTGTGGTGCCGCTCCCTTCCTGCCCAAATAGATCAGCTCCTGCCTCGAAAGCACTTCGCGTCTTTTTCCTCTGAGCGATGTAAGCCGCTATTGCCTCTTTTACCACTGTGGACTTAGAAACGCCCTCGTCATGGCAATATCTTGCAAGCTCTTTTTCTGCATCATCGGAAAGCCTGACGTTTAGCATATAAATTCAATTTGTAATACAAATGTATTACAATCCAGATAAAATGCAATATTGGGCGAAATTTATTTTTAAGGCCTCCGATCTCTCTATAATCAAAACTTGAAATTATGCCCCACTTTCACCACTTGTGTCTCATAGTAGTCACTGCTGATATATTTATATCCTTGCCCTCGAATTTCTTTTTTTATGATGAGGGTATTTAAAATGTTTTTAGATTGAAGAAAAAATCGCCCTTGTCTTTCTGCTCTGGCTTTACTTGCAATATGGAAAGAGAATCGTGCTCGAATAGGATGTTTTTAATATGATTTTTGATTTTCAAGAATAAAACTCGTGGGCTTCTCAACTTTATCTTTCAAAAGTGCAATCTTCAAAACTTCATCTACGGAGTCTACATAATGAAAGGTCAATCCTTTGACATAGTGCTTTTCAATCTCGCTGATATCGCGTTTGTTTTTCGCACTAAGAATAATCTCTTTGATGCCGCTGCGCTTGGCCGCCAATATTTTTTCTTTAATCCCACCTACTGGCAACACTTTTCCACGAAGCGTGATCTCGCCAGTCATGGCCAGATTGGATTTCACTTTGCGCTGAGTGAAAATCGAAGCCAATGATGTCAACATAGTAATTCCTGCCGATGGGCCATCTTTTGGCACAGCACCGGCTGGCACGTGAATATGTAAATCGTACTGTTGAAATACCCGATGATCAATCCCTAAAGACTCAGCGTTTGATTTCAAATAAGATAAGGCTGCCATCGCAGATTCTTTCATCACATCTCCCAACTGACCAGATATTGTTAAGGCTCCCTTACCTCTACTCAAACTAGATTCAATAAATAAAATATCTCCACCCACTTGTGTCCAGGCCAACCCCGTTACCACTCCTGCAATTTCGTTGCCTTGATAGAGTTCCTCATCAAATATTTCTACTCCGAGGGTCTTTACCACATAAGCAGGAGTGATTGCTTTTTCAAAAACTTCATCCATCGCCTTGGTCTTGGCAATGCTACGAATCACCGAACCAATCTTCCGCTCTAAACCCCTTACCCCAGACTCACGCGTATAGCTTTCGATTACTTTCAATAGCGCCTCTTTCTCAAACTTGGCCTCAGTCACACCAAGGCCATGTTCCTTCAGTTGTTTGGGCACCAAATGTTTTATGGCTATCTGCAATTTCTCTTCAACAGTATAGCCTGTCAATTCGATAATCTCCATTCGATCGCGCAAAGCGGGTTGAATGGTGTCTAATGAATTGGCCGTTGCTATGAAAAGCACTTTTGATAGATCGTATTCAACCTCCAGATAGTTATCTCCGAATGCGTTGTTCTGCTCCGGATCTAACACCTCTAACAATGCGGATGAAGGATCACCTCGAAATTCTGAACGAACTTTATCAATTTCATCTAATACAAAAACCGGGTTGGACGATTTTGCTTTCTTTAAGTTAGCCAATACTTTCCCTGGCATAGCACCAATATATGTTTTGCGATGCCCTCGAATCTCCGCTTCATCGTGTACTCCGCCTAGCGACATGCGGATGTAGTTTCTTCCGAGTGCTTTGGCTATTGATTTTCCTAATGATGTTTTACCTACGCCTGGCGGACCATACAAACACAGAATAGGACCCTTCATGTTCTGCTTTAATTTCAAAACAGCCAGGTATTCAAGAATGCGATTCTTTACTTTTTCTAATCCAAAGTGATCTTTATCAAGAATCTTCTTGGCATTCTTTAGATCGAAGTTATCAGAGGTGTACTCATCCCATGGCATATCTAACATGAACTCCGCATAATTCATAGCGATAGGGAAATCGGGAGCTTGTGGGTTTGTACGTTGCAGTTTATCAAGCTCTTTTGCAAAGTGCTCTGCAGCTGCCTTAGGCCATTTTTTTTCAGCACCTCGCTTGCGTAATTTTTCAATCTCTTTATCGGGCCCATCAAAACCCAATTCATCCTGCAATACTTTTATCTGTTGACGCAAAAAATAATCGCGTTGCTGTTGATCGATGTCTGTGTGTACTTTCTTTTGAATCTCATGCTTGATCTCCAGCATCTGGATTTCTTTCAGCATGTGCTGTAACAAAAGTGTAGCGCGTTCAATGAGATTGTTTGTCTCAAGGATTTTCTGCTTATCCGTGACGTCAACGTTTAAATTGGACGCTAAGAAGTGAACAAGAAAGGCCATGCTTTGCATATTGTCCAACGCAATCTGAGCTTCCTGCGGAATTTCAGGATTTAGTTTTAGAATTTTCGAGGCAGCATCTTTCAATGATTGAATTAATGCCTTTACCTCTTTGCTTTCCATATCCAACTTCATCTCTTGCTGCAATTCTATCTTTGCGGTAAGAAATGGTTCCTCCTGCACGTACTCTTGGATGGCAAAGCGGTTCTTTCCTTGAATAATAATGGTGGTATTTCCGTCAGGCAGCACAAGCATTTTGATGATGCGCGCCACAGTGCCGAACCGATAAAGATCTTCAATACCGGGCTCCTCTGCTAACTTATTTTTTTGAGCAACAACACCGATGATGCGATTGCCCTGGTACGCTTTTTTAATCAGCCGAATAGACTTTTGCCGAGTAACCGTGATGGGAATAACCACCCCTGGAAACAAAACAGTGTTTTTAATAGGAAGGATAGAAAGTTCCTCAGGAAGGTCTTCCGGTTTGATATCCATTTCCTGCTCGGGATTGATCAACTGGATCAACTCCTCGGAATCTTCCTGCGCCTGATGTGATGCTAAATTTCTAAACATAGATTCAATGCCAATATGACATAAAAAACGACCGCCTGCAACTAAATGTGAAAGGCAACATAGTTGACAATACCTGTGCCATCGTTTTGGTAATGTGTTAAAATTAACCCAATTTTCGAGGGTGTCAGAACGAACATTTCATGAGTAGGTTGGCCACCATACGGATTGTGATCATTCTATACCTTTTTACAGGATTTGGATTGACTACTTCCTTTGGACAAAAGCAAAAAAAACTAAAAAACGGTGGATCCTACCAATTGAAAGAGGTTGGCTCTGACGGTCAAAATGACATTCTTGATTTTCCCAATCTTGATAAAATCAAGTATTATTCGGATGCTCAAAAGCTGAGCGGGATAAAAACACTTGATACGCCAGAAACCCAAGAAGGCATGTATCGTGCTCTAAAAGAGTACGTCCGAAACTTCGGTATCGAAAATTTCGCAAAAAGTGTTCCGATGCTATGGAAACTGGCACAACTTTCTGAAAAATACGGGTCAAAAAAAGAATCTCTTTCGCTCTACAGGCTCGTCTTAAGGCACCATCAGCAAGGCATCGATATCAAACAACTTTATAAAAAATATGATGCAGTCGAAACTGAAAAAAAAGAAAATTATGTTCCGCTCGATTTCTATTACAAACTGGTAGATTATAGAAAAGAAATAGATACCCTGCGCCCACCCCATTCGGTTTTAGTAAACATGGGAGAAGACATTAATTCAACTAAAGAAGATTATGGCCCCTCCATGGGAAATGTTGACTATGTTCTCCTCTTCACCTCAAAAAGAAAGCCTCATGAATCACGAAACTATAATGAGGATCTTTTTTATGCGCTAAAAGTGGACGGACAGTGGGCACATACGGAAGAGTTTAAAACAATCAACACCAACTATAACGAAGGCAGTGCATGTCTTAGCCTTGATGGAAAATTTTTGTATTTCTCTCGTTGTGGGGCGCCCGGATCATTCGGAAATTGTGACCTCTTTTTCGCAAAACTCGGAAAAGATAGCACATGGACAGATGTAAAAAACCTGGGTGCCACCATCAATAGCAGCGGTTGGGATTCTCATCCATCGCTTTCACATAGAGGCGACACTTTGTTTTTTGCTTCGAATCGTTCTGGCGGTTTTGGTCTGTCTGACATCTATTTCTCAGTTAAAGATAAAACGGGCAACTGGACGCAGGCCAAAAATGCAGGACCGGTTGTAAACACAGTCAACAGTGAAGTCAGTCCTTTTTTTCACCACCGGCATAACACGCTTTATTTTAGTTCAAACGGCCATCCTCTAAATTTTGGCGGCTTTGATATTTACAAAAGCTATCAGCAAAAGAAAGGCTGGACTGAGCCCAAAAACATCGGGCCTTTGGTGAATGGAGGTGGCGATGAATATTATTTTACGATCGATTCTAAATCACATGATCTTTACTATGCACGGTCCAATGAGGACGATAAAAAGAACCTGGATCTTTATTCCTTTCCGGTGCCGATGGAGGCGCAACCAATGGCAAGAACTCATTTAAAAGGTTCTCTAATTGATCAGAATGGAAAACCATTGGGTGGAATTGTATCCGTCATCGACCTTGACTCTGCAGTAGAAGTGGCACCTCAATACATTCAAGCAGATGGCTCTTTCGGCTTTGATCTGATTAACAAGCGAAAGTACTTGTTAGTGATACAAGGAGATGACTTTTTTAGAATTGAAGAAGTGTTTTTTTTAGATGGTGAAACTGAAATAAATCGAATCGCTCAGCCGCTAGAATCAAAAATTGCCTTTCGTTCTGTAGAATTCGAAAACGGAAAAGCAGATATCCTGCCACCGATGTATGGAGATTTAAATAAAATCGGCAACTTCCTTGTTGATCATCCAAAGGTGAAACTTAAGATCTCTGGCCATACTGATTCCGCGGGCAATGAGAACTTGAATCTTAAGCTCTCGCAAGACAGGGCAAATGCTATTAAAATCTATTTGATTCAACAATTCAAAGTGCTGGAAGAACACATTATAGCTACTGGCTATGGTAGCTCGAAACCGATTGTAATGCAAGAAGAGACCGAAGAGCACAAGCAATTAAACCGTAGGGTTGAATTCGAAATTGTTAAAGAGTGACCGGGCAAGGTCATGTCGCGAGGTTTCCTTACCTTTGCGCCTCATTTTTCAACTCACATGATCGCAGCTAATAACGTGTCTCTTCGCTTTGGTAAGCGAGTCCTTTTTGATTCTGTCAATCTTAAATTCCTTTCCGGCAACTGTTATGGTGTTATTGGTGCCAACGGAGCAGGCAAATCGACATTCTTGAAAATACTTTCGGGAGATATAGACCCTAATTCAGGGCACGTTTCAATTGATCCAGGTAAGCGAATGGCAGTCCTACGCCAAAATCACTATGAATTTGACGAGGTACCCGTGCTCGATACTGTTATGATGGGCTATGCCAAGCTGTGGTCAATCATGAAAGAAAAAGATGCCATTTATGAAAAACCAGATTTCTCAGAAGCTGATGGAATAAAGGCATCTGAACTAGAAGCTGAATTTACCGAAATGAATGGCTGGAATGCGCAGTCTGATGCAGCCGCTTTGCTAAGTGGCCTCGGCATCGAAGAAGAAGATCACTTCAAGCAAGTGAAAGAACTAAGTGGGAATCAAAAAGTAAGGGTATTGCTGGCGCAAGCTATTTATGGAAATCCCGATATCTTAATCCTCGATGAGCCCACGAACGACTTGGATTTGCTGACTGTAGGTTGGCTGGAAGATTTTCTGCTTGAATTTAAAAACACGGTAATTGTTGTATCCCACGATCGTCACTTTTTGGATACAGTATGTACACACATTGTCGATGTTGATTTCAGCGCCATTAAACTGTACACCGGCAATTACTCTTTCTGGTATCAATCCAGTCAATTGGCTTCTTCGCAGCGCTCGTCAGCCAATAAAAAAGCCGAAGAAAAGAAAAAAGAGTTACAGGAGTTTATTATGCGATTTAGCGCTAACGCCTCCAAATCACGCCAAGCTACCAGCAGAAGAAAATTGTTAGAGAAAATAAATGTAGACGATATTCAACCTTCGAACCGGAAATATCCCGCCATCATTTTTACGCAAAAGCGAACGGCTGGCGATCAGATTCTTCATGTTGAAAATCTAACCTACTCAGTAAATGGCACTACTCTTTTCAAAAATCTAGAGTTCTTTGTAAACAAGGGCGAAAAAATTGCTTTTCTAAGCAAAGACAGTTTAGCGTTGTCTTCGTTGTTCAGAATTTTGATGAACGAGTTGCAGCCAACTTCCGGAAAATTCACATTTGGTCAAACCATTACCACTGCCTATCTGCCCGGCAATAATGAAAGCTTTTTTCAATCAGATGACAATCTCGTTGATTGGTTACGCCAATTTGCTGAAGAGGAAAATAAGGATGAAGTATACATCCGAGGATTTTTAGGAAAGATGCTTTTCTCGGGGGAAGAAGTATTCAAGAAGTGCAGCGTGCTTTCCGGTGGCGAAAAGGTACGATGCATGATATCGCGCATGATGATACCTGGTGCCAATCTGTTAATTTTAGATGAACCTACGAATCATTTAGATCTGGAGTCTATTACAGCATTCAATAATGCATTAAAAGATTTTCCGGGAACAGTTTTGTTTACGTCACATGACCATGAGTTCACCCACACGGTCTCCAATCGAATTATAGAGATCACGCCAAAGGGCTTTATTGATAAGCTAATGTCCTATGATGAGTACATCGAAAATGAAAAAGTTGCTGAACAGAAGAAGTTACTTTATAATTAGTCGAAGTACCTACGTGCAAATTAGCCGTCTGACCACCTGAAGCGGTCTGACGCCTGGATCCCAATAGGAAAAAGAAAAATGAAACTAATTGGAGGCGCTTCACGTAAATGAAGGGACTGCAAACCCATGCATTTCAATAAACATTTTTTCGAACAGAACAAACCATTCTGACAATATCAGTAGACCAAAAGTTAATTTGGCAAAACAATGTTTATCAAAAAGAAAGTGAAGTTGAGCATAGTGAATTTATGAGTTGGACAACCGTATATGTAAAAGGAAAGGTAGGATTTGAAGGCGAAGTGATCAGACATCTTGAAAAATCTGGCTTTTCATTTCTTCCTGGATCAGGGTCAGAAAATGAATTTTCTCTTTTCTGGATTAATGACAGAGCTCAGCTGCGTGAGTTTAAAAAAGCAATCACAGCTAAAACAATATTTAAGTACCGATTGAAGTTTTATCCTGATATGGCGGCAACAAAAGATTCAAGTGTTGCCGATCTTACACCAAATGAGCAAGCGCTAGTAAAAGAAATGCGTGACTGGCAGAAAGCCTACAACCAGGAACTTCGGAATAGCGCCTAAGACTATTAACCTACTTTTTTTACTTTGTATCCTTCTTTAACGAGCAGGTCAACTATTTTTACTCGCATGTCGCCTTGTATTAAAATGATACCTTCCTTGGCGGAGCCACCTACCCCGCATTTTGATTTTACTAATTTCATAAGCTGTTCCAGGTCTACAGATTGCCCAACAAATCCCGACACTAGTGTGACCTGTTTACCAGCGCGTCCACTTGCATCCAATTGCACTTTTAGATTTTGTTGTGGTGGTGGCAGTGTAGGTGATTGCCCCTGGGTATCATAGGTAAATTCAAAATCTGGCTTTGTCGAATAGACTATGCCCTCGCGATTTTTCCAGTCATTTTTTTTGGCCATATCGTACTAGCTAATGAGAAGCATTATGAGATTGAAAATTCCGAGTAACAAATTTACCACGCCTAAATTAAACCGAAATTCTATTCCTTTTTTATAGAACGAACCAAGTGCAGACGTAATAAGCCAGATCGCGGGAAAAAATAAAAAATTTCCATAGATAGAAACGGGAATTCGATTTCGTGCATCTCCGGATTCATTTTCAACTCGTTTCGCCACCGCCAATAGTGGCGATTGACAAATGACAACCACATCGTCTTGTCTCAATCTACCGGAGGTATTCTTTCCCAATTTATAGATGGATCCATCGGAGGCTTGCAACTGCGTCCCTGTTTGTTCATATTGGTTATAGATTCCATATACGCCCACCACTTTCTCCCTCCTGCGGTTAACCGGCAGAAGAAAATCGAGCATAAGAATAAAAACGCAACACAAAGCGATACGCGATAAAACCATTGCATGCGGTAGATACCCCTGCATCAAGTTGATCAGCTCCTTTTTTTTAGTGCTTCGGTTAACTACAAAACCGGGTGGTTTTGGCCTGTAGCGTGTATCTCGATGGTGAGCGGGAGTGGGTTCGGTAGAAGGCTGATTATCGCCTTTCAGCAGCCGGTCATAGTCGACTTTAGCCTGTGGATCACTTAGAATCTCATACGCCTCATTCACTTCCCGAAAAATGGTCGCAGCGTCTGGTGAAGAATTTCTATCAGGATGAAATTGTAGTGCAAGCTTGCGGTACGCGCGTTTTATTTCCGCCTCACGCGAATAGATGTGGATACCTAATATGAAATAGTAGTTTTTCAATCTCCTACGGAACCGACAAAAATACAGATAAAAACAAAGCCCCGCAGTGCGGGGCTCTTAATGTCGTTGAACAAAGAAAACTAATGTTTTATCACCCACGTCAATACCGGGCGAACGGCTTTGCTTACCACACCTTCTGCAATACTGCCTGCCAATACGTGGGCAAAGCCGGTGCGTCCATGGGTTGCCATGGCAATTAAATCAGCGTCAATACTGTCAGCGAAATACAAAATACCTTCTTCTTCCGATACATCGTTGTAGACATTAATTGTAAAGTTTTTTAATTGTAGAGATTTGGCGAATTTGTTCATATAGTCTTTCACCACTCTATCTCTTTGAAAATCCCCTGGTGTGTTGATACGCACCAAATGAATAGTAGAATCATACAACTGTTGTGTCCGTTTTACAATTCGAGAAAAAATCTCTTCATCTTTTGACATCGCTGTTGCATAAACGATATTCTTGAAATCAGAAGAGGATGGCTTTTTGTGAACAGTTAAGATCGGGCAATGGGAGTGTCGGACAACACGTTCCGTATTCGTACCAATTACCATTGATTCTAAGTTTGTTTTGCCACGAGTTCCCATTACCACTAAGTCAACCTTTTGCTCGGCAATAATTGTATTCATGCCATGAAAGGGGTTACCCAGCCGCAATTCGCCAACTAGTTTCACGGCACTAAATCGAGGATCCATGACCAATTTCTCCAATTGGGCTTTTGCCCGCTCGAGCAACTTAAAGGTAAACAGCCTGTCTTCCCAATTGTCATCCCTCCATTCTCCGGTAATTTTATAGGAGTCAGGCGTAGCCTCTTCTACAACATGCAACACAAAAATGGAGGCACCCGCTTTCTTTGCAATTTCAAAGGCTGTTTCTAATGCAGTAATCGATGTCTTCGAGAAATCAGTTGGAACTAATATTTTTTTCATAGTAGTTAAATTTGTTTCTGTAATTCTATAGGTAGTAAAATTAGAGTATTCAGATTAGATAAAAAAGGTTATTTACATTCAATTATAGTACCCGTGTCGGCAGCTTTCAGCCGATGTGTTTCCAATCCATGATTTGACACTAAGACCCTCGCAATCAATAATATCCCAGCAACTAAAAAAACCCCGGCACTGATTCTGCGATACGAAAAATTGAATCTATTTAACAACTCGCGAACGAGCCACGCAAACCCAATCATTACCGGCCAGGTGCCCAAACCAAAAAACAGCATAAATAGGAATCCTTCGCTCGCTGATGGCAACACAAAACAATAGGCCAACGCCATGTAGGTAAGTCCACAAGGCAATAACCCATTCATCGCACCCAAAATCAAAAATGTCCCGGTTCCTTTGCGAGCAAGTTCGTTTCTAAAATGGTTTTTAAATAAAGATACAGCTCGGCTTCCATACTTGTCAAGGATAGGTATTCGCATACTTTTGAAAATGCCGAAACCCAGCAATAAAAAGACGATTCCCATGAGCAGAGACAGCCCACTTTGTTGACCTTGAAATGGAATTAGACTGCCGACAGCGCCAGCAAAAGCACCTAACCCGGCATACACCAAAACACGACCGATGTTGTAAACTATTTTACTTTTTAAAAAGGGATTTTGAGCAGTTACCGCAAGCACCAAAGGACTGCACATGCCCGCACAATGAAGGCTACCAGCTAAACCGATCAACAGGGCTGTCCACCACATAGGCTGATTACATTACAATCAATTTCTCGTAATAATAGTCTTTGCCCTGCATCGACCATTGCATAGATACCCGATAGAGCCCCCTCTCCCAGCGTGCCAGTTTGAAACTTTGCTCGGACTGATTCATCAACTCAAATCGCTGATCTAACCTTTCATCTGAGGGCCTCGCCACACGAAGCTCACCCTTTTCCATTTTTTCCAAGGATTGAAAAAAAACATCTACTTGTGCATCGGCCATTTTAATAACGGGCTTATCCTTCAGATCGGCCGTATTGCGTTGCTGGTTCATCTTTACCTGATGTACCAGTTCATCCTGATAGTAGTTAGTAGACACTAATGCAATATCTTCTCGAACACAAACAAAAACGAGGGTGCCAATAAAGAGTGCAAAGAAGACAAATGATGTGATAACCCATTTCATACACTTATTTTTTAAAAGATTTAATCGGCCCGATAAATTTTGCGCGGGCTGTTCCAATTCTCTCGTTTTCGCGGTAGATCCCTAGTTCAACCACTGTCTTCATTCCTTGCAAGTCCTCTTCTCCGAGCTTGATCATAACCACTCCTTTAAGAATACCTTCTTTTGGCACTACGATTGATGGATCACCGATTTTTGTGAGTGTGGCTGCCGCAGGTGACTCCATTTTTAGTACTAAGGGTATGTCTTCGAACGTCTTGTTCATGAATTCGATGATATACAAGTTCGTTATTTTTCCGTCATCGGTCTTCGTGTACAAAGTGCCAGGAGCCTTCAAAATAGTGGTCTCAATGTCCGCTCGCGTGAGAATAAAATACGATAAGAGACTTAGCAAAGCAATCAAAACCACGGTGTAGCCAATGGTTCTTGGCGTCAATAACTTTTGCTTTCCCTGACTAATAGCGTTGAATGATGAATAGCGGATGAGCCCTTTTGGTTTTTCAACCTTGGTCATCACTTCGTCACAAGCATCGATACAAGCGGTGCAGTTAACACACTCCAGCTGAGTACCGTTTCGAATGTCGATTCCGGTTGGACAAACGTGGACACACAATTTACAATCAATACAATCCCCCTGCTTCTCAGTTATTTTCTGCTCGTTCTTCTTCAGCCTTCCGCGTGGTTCTCCACGCAGCCAGTCGTATGCCACCACAATGGAATCTTTCACCAGCAAGACACTTTGCAATCGTCCATATGGGCAAACAACCAAACAAGCTTGCTCCCTAAACCAGGCAAAGACCCCATAGAAAATGCCGGTAAAGACAACCAGACCGATAAAGCCGCTTAAATGTTCTGCCGGTGATTGCGAAACAATTTCCTTCACTTGCTTGATGCCAATCAGGTAGGACATGGCCACATGGGCAATCAGAACAGCAATGCCAATAAAGATAATGTGTTTGCTCGTTTTCTTGACAATCTTGTTGGTCGACCACGGGAGGTTATTCAGCCTGCGTTGCTGGTTGGCATCGCCCTCGATCCAATATTCTACTTTACGGAATACCATCTCCATAAAAAGTGTTTGCGGGCAAGCCCAGCCACACCAGATCCGGCCAAACGCTACCGTGAACAGAATGATGAAAACAAAAAATGTGATGGCTGTGATGGCCAGTAGAAAAAAATCCTGTGGCCAAAATACATGGCCAAACAGGATAAATTTCCGTTCAAAAATATTCAACAACAAAAACGGTCGATCGTGCCAAGTTAAGAAGGGACCAATGAAAAACATCGTCAATAATACGATCGACACTACCGCTCGCCTGTTGTGAAATACACCGCGCGGCTTTTTCGCATACACCCAAACACGCTTTCCCTGCGCATCTACTGTTCCTATCGAATTCCTAAACTCTTCGTCAAACTGATAATAATTTTCCCCTGCACCAACGCTCATAACTTTTTTTATTAATTCGTTCAACTAGTAGATCCTTCCGTTCTTCTTTTCACCTTACAATGAAGCTTGCACTTTTACACTATCCATCTTAACGCTATCCGCTTTCACCCCGCTCTTCTCGAATTCGATCAGATTTCCTTGCGGTTTTTTTGGATTGGCTGGATTTGAGCCGCGCATGGTTAAGATATAACTAGAAACATTGCGCATCTTTTCAGGACTGATTACTCCATCCCAAGCGATCATATTCGTGCCTGCCACTCCATGCTTTACCACTTTGAAGACTTCTGTAATTTTTCCCCCGTGTAGCCAATAGTCGTCAGTCAGATTAGGGCCAATATCACCGCCCCCATCTTTACGGTGGCATGAAGCGCATGTATTCAAGAACGTCACTTTTCCATCGGCCAATGCCAACGCATCGGTGGTTGCCTCAACACTATTTTCGTCAATAGCCGCTACCGGATTGGAGGCTTGCAACTTTTGTGCTTCTGCTTGTGCGTAAGCTACTTCGTTGTCATACTCTTGTAATTGGGAAGGCAGCGTATCGAACACGTGAAAAACGAACAGATAAACCACTGCAAACCCAATGGTGAAATAAAACAACCATTTCCACCAAGGCGGCAAGTGATTATCCAATTCCTTGATTCCATCATAATTATGATCGAGCAGAATATCGGCTTCCTTTTCCATTGGTTTCAACGCATTCCAGGAATCCCAAAGTTTCTGCCAGGCTGATGGAGTTGGCTTTATTTCAATTCCCAAACGGGCCGCTTTTTCTTGTTCGGCCTGTCGCACCATGATGTTGAGTACTTGTAGCATATAAACTGCCACCAGCAGCACAAGAATGGCGATCACAAAAATGAACACCACCACCAAATAGAATGATAACATAGGATCATCTAAAAAGGAGGCTGACTTTGACGCATCGGCTGTTTGTGAGAAAACAACAGGTGCGATGCCAAGTCCTAAAAAAAGAGTAATCAAAAACTTCTTCATAGTAAGTGAGTTAAGTTGTCAGAGGGATTTTTTTCATTGCCATCGTTCAATGGGATTTGGCCCATTTCGTCCACGTATTTTTTGTCTACTTTAATTACCCACCAAAGCAATAACGTGAAGAAGGAAAAGAAAATGACAAACGAAATAGTTGGCCAAATCGCGATGTTATCAATATTCTGCAAAATATTCTTGTACATAACGTTATGGTTTTTGTTCAGCTACTTCGGTTTTTATTTTGATATCAGTACCGAGCCGTTGTAGGTAGGCGATTAAAGCCACTATCTCGGCCTCGTTCTGGATCTCATAGCCCTCAACCTTCAAGCCCTCCGTAATTTTCTTAGCCTGCGCATCTAAGTCGTCATTCGCAGTCTGCTCATAACCTTCTTCATAAGGTACGCCTACGGTACGCAGTGCACTAATTTTTTCAGGCGTTTCAGACTTGTCAATAACCTGCTCGTATAGCCAAGGATAAGCCGGCATGATGGACCCGGTACTTACCTCCGTTGGCGCCAACATATGGCGGAAGTGCCAGCTGTCTGCATACTTGCCACCGGTGCGCTGCAAATCCGGACCGGTGCGTTTTGATCCCCACAAGAATGGATGATCATACACATATTCACCGGCTTTTGAATACTCTCCGCCCTTCGGATCATAACGTTGCACTTCGCTGCGGAATGGACGAACCATTTGAGAGTGGCATCCCACACATCCCTCGCGGATATAGATATCTCTTCCGTGTAGTTCTAGTGGTGTGTAGGGCTTCACCGTTGCAATAGTTGGTATGTTTGATTTGATAAGGAATGTGGGAACTAGTTCAATCACACCGCCAATCAAGATGGCCACCAAAGCAAGCGTTGTAAACAACACGGGTTTACTTTCCAACGCATGGTGCCAGCCACCACCTGTATTTGAAGTTTTAATCAGCGGAGCTACTTCTACTTCTTCGTTCGCAATGAATTTTCCTGCATAAGCGGTCTTCACTAAGTTATACGTCATGATGAACACACCGACCAGGTAGAGAAATCCACCAAACGAACGGAGCATGTACAATGGTAAAATTTTCGTAGTTGTTTCCAAGAAGTTTTGATAGGTCAAAAATCCATCTGGGTTAAACTCCTTCCACATTAGGCTTTGTACCACGCCAGCAGTATACATAGGCAGTGCGTAAAAAATGATCCCAAGTGTTCCTAACCAAAAGTGCAAGTTTGCCAGTTTAGGCGAATACAATTTTGTATCCCACATCCTGGGAACCAACCAATAGAAAATTCCGAAAATCAAGAAACCATTCCAGCCCAAACCACCCACGTGTACGTGCGCCACAATCCAATCCGTAAAGTGAGCAATCGCATTCACATTTTTTAAAGACAAAAGCGGTCCTTCTAAAGTAGACATACCGTAGGCTGTAACTGCCACAACCATGAATTTCAATACTGCATCTTCACGAACGCGATCCCAAGCACCACGAAGGGTAAGCAAACCGTTCAACATACCTCCCCAACTTGGAGCAATCAGCATGATGGAGAAAACTACACCCAGAGATTGAGCCCAATTGGGTAGCGCAGTATATAACAAGTGGTGTGGGCCAGCCCAGATATAAATAAAAATCAACGACCAGAAGTGTACAATAGACAAGCGATACGAATACACTGGTCTGTTAGCTGCTTTTGGCAGAAAGTAATACATCAATCCTAAAAATGGAGTGGTAAGAAAGAAAGCAACTGCATTGTGGCCATACCACCATTGCACTAACGCGTCTTGTACACCTGCATACCAGGAATAACTCTTAAAAAGTGTTACCGGCATTTCAAAAGAGTTGACGATATGCAACACGGCTACTGTAATGAACGTAGCGATGTAAAACCAAACCGCTACGTACATGTGCTTCTCCCTTCGCTTGATGATGGTACCGATCATGTTCCAACCAAATACAACCCAGATCAGAGCGATCGCGATATCAATAGGCCACTCTAACTCCGCATATTCTTTGGAGGTTGTCATACCCAGTGGAAGCGTAATTGCAGCCGCTAAAATAATCAGCTGCCAGCCCCAAAAGTGAACCCAACTCAAAGTATCACTCAGCATACGCGCTTTCATCAGGCGCTGCAACGAATAGTACACACCCGCAAACATGGCATTGCCCACAAATGCGAAAATCACAGCATTGGTGTGCAGTGGCCTTAGTCTTCCAAATGAGGTATACTGAAGGTCGAAATTAAAAATGGGATAGAAGAGCTGAATGGATATCAGCAACCCCACCGTCATGCCTACAATGCCAAAAATGACCGTGGCAATGATAAAAGCCTTGACAATTTTGTTGTCGTACTGAATCTTTTGTAATTCCATAGATAGGTTGGTCTGTTTATGGCCATAAAAATAGCCTCCGACCCATCTGGCGGGCATGATTGGTGCTTGCCAGTCACATGACATTTATCATGTAACTGAAAAGAAAGCTGGAAAAAGGTGGCCTACGGCAAGAGAGAGTTATAATAGGTAAATACCTTTGCTAGATCGTCATCGGTTTTGATGGTCAACTTGTTATTGGATATAAACTTTTCGACCAAATCCTTTTGATCACTCAACACGTCAAGGATACTCGATTTTGATCTCTTTAACCGGGCCATTTTTTCGTCCTTAAATACGTAGTATGAATTTTGAGTATCAAATCTCCTTGTAATGGTCGCAGAATTAAACGCCTTTTCTTCAATGAATATCTTTTTAATTTGTTTGAGCACGATGACTTTCCCATCCGCCAAAACCTGATAAAATGTCTTGAGGTCATGCTTATCAATAGGTGGAAAATGGCAACGGAACCTGACTGTATCAAGCCGGCTAGGGTCTTTGAATGCAACTTCCGTAATGATACCGTCCCCTGCCACCCGTTCAGCCTTTGTTTCTTGGTATTGATAATGAACCCTATCTGATTGAAGATTCAATTTCAAAACAACACCAACATATTTCTTTTGATTTGCCAGCGTCAAATCACCGGCAGCCCATTCATTAATGAAAAATGGAGACCCATCCTCGTACACAGCGTTCCCTGCCAAAAGTGGCTCGCCTTTCAAATCAGTGAGTCTATCGTTGAGACTATAAGACGATCTGAGATTGGTGATACTTGAAGGTGAGTAAAGTGGAGATGCCGATTGGCCTTTACAAAAGGCTACGCTAAAAAATAGTAGGCAGAAAACAAAGAGCAGCTTTTTCATACAAGTAAGAAATTGATACATGATGTTGATTATAAAAGTAGTTAAATAAAGGCGACCTTTTGTACTCTCAACATCCAAAAAAATAAGAAGCCGGATGAAAAAGCACACTGTTCAAGAATAAGAAAGATAAAGTATCTTAGTGGTTTACCTAAAATTCACGATATGAGGCAACTTGTCAAACGAAATCTAAGTGGCAATATGATATTCTGGATGTTGATCATCACGAACCTAATCTAGGTCATCATGCTTACCATTACTATTCCAACGGTAATGAGTTTTGCCGGAGTAATGAAGATTCTGGATATGATGCCCACCGGTTACACCCCCGATTATGTAAATATCCTCTTGAATACACTTGGCACCGAAGGTAGGCACGCCTATCTTTACAATCAGTTGCCACTGGATGCGATCTATCCTTTTATGTGCGGCACATCCTATTGCTTGCTCCTCGCCTACATACTGAACAAACTAAACAAGTTGAACGGAAATCTTTTCTACTTATGTCTCATCCCTCTTTTTGCCGGCCTTTTTGACTATTGCGAAAATGCTGGAATTGTAACGATGCTAACTACCTACCCAAGCAATTCTGCCGACCTGTCAAAAGTTACCAGTGTATTTTCTGTGTTAAAGAGTTACCTCACCCTAAGCAATTTTACGATTCTCTTGGTATGCCTTGTCCTTCTTGGAAGAAATAAAATCCTCAAAAAGAAAGTAGCATCCTGACCGCCTATTTAATTAAGGAGCCAGAAGCCCCATTTTGTGCTGAAAAACTCCAGCAATGCTCTGTGCTCGGCTTTTTACCTCATCGGCCTTATAGCCCGAAAAATTCTTATCAACTGTAGCTATGAATAAAGCTAACCATTGATTGAAATGAGAAGAATCAATAACCAAGTGGATGTGTTTTAGAAATGGATTGCCTTGATACGATTGATCTCCTAAAAGTATGGAAGACCAGAAATTATACATAATGGGAAGGTGATGCGGCCAATCTACATGGCTAAATACCGGAGCAAGCAACGTATCCCGATTTACCTTATTGTAAAACTGATTGACCAGCCACTCAATATCTGCTCGGGATTCAATATCTTTTTTCATCCAATTCGTTAAATTTTTTCTTTTGTTATTAGGAAAATATTTTCCTCACCCATTCCCGTTACGTCATGCTCTTTATCAATTGGTATCTGATAGGTATCCAGTGCAGATAGTTTTATTTCTTCTGAATTGATCCGAAACAAGATGGATCCCCGAAGTACAATCAGCAAGGTTGGCAATTGTGTCTTATGTTTTGGCAGCACTTGATCTTTTATCAAACCGACTGCAAAAACATTCGCGATTTCTGTGTTGCGAATGGCCAGAACGAATGGCTTCTCCCCACTGAACGTAATCTCTTTGGCAATATTCATGGTTTTAAAAATAGGTGAATCTAAAACTCAAGCCTGTGATGACAAAACTAACCGCTAACACGGTGGCAACTATGATATGGAAAGCTAGCAACGGCAGTTTTTCAATTGTTAGCCGAGGAATGATAAATAGTCGGGCATGGATGGCAAAGCCGATAGTGCACAGCAGTAATCCAATCTTCACCCATAAATACGCATGATGAGGTGTCGAAAGCGATAGCCAATCACTGATCGGCACATAGATAGTCGCCATCCAAAATCCGGTAATCACTTGAACCAACAAAGCGGGTATTCCCACCCGCTCGTATTGCTTTTCAAAATCTAAAATGATATTCAGTTTTCTTTCCTTCAGTGCCCTTGGCAAAAAGCCAATCGATAAGATCAAATGACCGCCAGCCCAAATCGTGGCTCCTAATACATGCAGTAAAACAAGCCACTTCATCTATAAGGTAGAATTTATTTTATGGCCGGAGGCAACAATACAGCATCCACTACATACACCACTCCGTTTGAAGCAGGAACAGTTCCTACAATATTTGCACCATTAACAGTATACTTTCCATCTTTCACTCCAATGATAACATTGTCAAGATTTACCTGGTTTATGGTTTGGCCATCTTTCAGGTTCTCTAGTTTATAGACACCAACGGCTACATGGTATTCCAAAATATTCCGGAGCGCATCTTTACTTTCAGGCTTCAATAAGCCTTCAACTGTTCCGGCTGGCAATAGATTAAAGGCATCGTTGGTAGGTGCGAACACAGTAAACGGCCCTGCATTCGAAAGCACATCTACATACTCGGCAGTCTTTAATGCAGTTACCAAAGTGGTGTGAGCAGCTGATCCCACTGCTACACGCACAACATCTTTTTGTGATACGTCATCTTGAACAGCTGATTGGCCTCCACCTACAGAAGTTTCCGCCACAGAAGAAGCAGTTTCTGTTGTTCCGCTTCGGCCACAAGAAGCAGCTATCAGGGATATAGAAAGCACAATGGCCAGAAATGTTTTATGGGTTCTCATATTGTTATCGTTTAAGTTTAACAGGTATTGTTCTAAGCAAAATGAGGCTTTCGATTACGCACATAGGAAATGACAACAGTCTGTTTTCCATGTATTCAATGCAATATTTCCTTTTTTCAACTTTTCATATATGATTCTAATCATATATGCTCTTAAATATCTTTTCTCACAAACTTTCTCATGGCCAGCAGCAAAGGGGCTAGCGTCCAAACGAACAGAAACAAAACGGAATAAATTACGCCTAAACTACTGCCAAAGAAATTCTTATAGAATGCACCCGTGTACCCCATCAGTGCTGACAAATCCAATTTTAGCAAAATAATAATGCGAGCCAGGTCAATCGGATTGAGTGAAACCAAGGCCAAGGTTACTTTATCCAACGGATAGTCACTAAAGCTGTAAATCACATATAAGATCAGACCATCATAGATAAGAGTGAAGTAAAACCAAAACAGTAACGCAATGCCGATTGCTTTTGCCTTATCACGAGTAGCAACAGAAGCCCCAAAAGCAAGAGCCACAAAGACAAATGTCAATAGCAGCCCCGCCATAATGAGATACAAAGAACTTTCGCTAAAATTTAGAAACAGCATGGGTATGGCTACACCAATGATGTAGGCAGTTGACAAGGCTATTGAAATCGAAAAATACTCTGCAAAGTAGATTGTTTTGCGACTGACCGGTTGTGCGAGAAGCAATTCGATAAACTCGTACGAATTATAAAAATGGATCGTGGTGAAAACAATACTCACTAAGGGCACTACGAGAAGAACTATATTCAACAAGCTCAAAGTAGCCTTTCCGGGGTCGCTATCAAGGCTAAACATGCTGAAGGTAACCATTAGCAAGAAAAGCGTGTACAACGCAATAAAACGATTCCGCAGAATGTCATAGCTCACGTATTTGGCAATCTTCATCATACTCTTTCTGATTCCTTTAGGTTTCGTTTCATAATGGTGGCAATTGCCCGCCCTAGTTTTATTTCACCTGTTTCCTCCTTGAGCAAATCAATCGTGTCGTTGAATAATATTTTGCCTTCCTCCAGATAAACTACATTCGAGGTTAACTCATCGAGATCACTCATTATGTGAGAGGTGATCAAAAAGGTACGATCCTTGTTTTTCTCGGCTATAATTTTTTCTTTGAGAATCTCTACTGCAATCGGATCAAGGCCGGCTGTCGGCTCATCGAGAATCATAATACGGGGATTGAATAAAAAAGCGAGTGACGCACTAACCTTCTGTCGGGTTCCGCCAGATAAGGTGTGCATGCGCTTATCGCTCATGTGATCCAGATTAAATTCCTTGATCAAATCTTCATCGATATGAGATTGATCCTGTCTCAAGTCGCGGATCATATCAAAGATTTGACCAATCTTCATCTGATCCGGATAACGACCGATCTGCGGCATGTACCCAACTAGATTGCGATAACTCCAGTCGTTGGCAATGGATTTTCCATTCACATTGATTGTTCCCGAATCCGGCAGCACCATTCCTAAGATGCATTTGATCAAAGTCGTTTTTCCCGAGCCATTAGGACCGATCATCGCATACGACTTACCGTGATTGAATTCGGCATAGATCGACTTCAACACTTCCAGTTTCCCAAATCGCTTATTGACAGCAGAAATTATAATCATTGAGTTCGTTGTTCGTTAGTAGTTGTTGGTTGATCGTGTTGAGGCGTCTAACATCTCGTTACCCTGTTTTCAAAAATTGTAATCATAATTACGCATGGCCGGATGAATATCTTTGAGATTCTCAGGTGTAGCCGAGGGTAACACTTTTTCAGTTCGGTCCAGCATGTATACTAAAAAACTTCTCCACAACATAACAGCTGATGGCATCTTCTCTACCACCATCGAATACAAACTCACCGGATGATAGGGAACATCCCCTACTCTGTCCTTATCCAAGTCATACCCTTCGTACTTGTCCCAGTAATTGGCATCTACTGTATTCAACACCAACGATCCATTGGTAGCCATATCGAACGTATTGGATAAGAAACTGTTTTTTGAATATACATTTTCATCACAGTTGGCTTGCATCTTTACGGCCCAACCATTGCCACTAAAAACATTTTGGGTAAAATGACAGCGGCTCGAACCCTCCATATAAACGGCAACTGTATTTTTTGCAAAGTGATTGAGCTGTATATCGGCATCGCCAATGTCCTTCAACAAAAGGCCATAGGAAGACGCACCCCAGTTATCTTCAAACCGATTGCTGATCATCTTTACTTTCTTGGTATACATCACCGCTACACCCGCTCCATTATTTTGAAAGACATTGGATCGATATTCATCGTTGTGCGAGAACATAAAATGCAGCCCATAGCGCATATTATGATGGCTGAAATTTTTTTCCACCAATGAGTTGGTAACAAACTCAAAATAAATACCATCACGGTGGCCACTGACTTTATTGTTTCGAATCGTAATCGAATCACATTTCCAGGCATGGATGCCGTTGCCAATTTGGTGTTCTACTTCCGCATTGGAGTGGAGTACATTATCTTCAACCACACTGCCGATACAATTTGCCAAGTGAATTCCAAAGAAAGTATTCTCGAATTGATTGTTAAGTACTCTTAATCGTTTTGCTTCTATGGCACTTATCGCAGAAATGTCGTTGATGCTACCTACCCCCGTGTTGATCATCCGCAAACCAATAATAGAAACATCGGTGGCGGCAATCGTGAAAATTTCATATTTATTTTCCCCATCTAAAACCGGGTAATCGATTCCAATAATGACAATTGATTTCTGAATCACCATGTTGCCTTCTTTGTAAATGCCTTTCATAATACGGATGGTGTCTCCCTTTGCAGCAAGTTCAATGGCTGACTTGATCGACTTGACTGAACTGTTTTTCGCTACTACCCATGTGCGTGCAAACGTGCAGACAGAGAAAAGGAAAACAGCAACAAATATTACTACACGTATCATTTGTATTGTGTTATTACTTCACCCCAAGCCAAATAAATCCCTTTCCACTCTTTTTTATATTTATCTGAGTTTGTCTTTACTTCAAATGCCGCCACTTGCCCGTCCATCGGGCTTCTGATGGCCGATGACTTGATGTAAAACGCGTGAGTGGCATCAATGAGTTTTCCTTCGCTCGCGAAGTCTACCACAAGTTTGTGTTGGTAATCTGCGGTATTTTCAAATCCTGAGTTATAGAAGTTCAGGAAACAATTCATATCATCGAATTTGTACACCTTTCCCTTTTTGGTGACTAGCTCTGCACCAAACTTCTTGTCCATCAAAGTCATTTTGCAAAAGTTACATAGATCGATGCCATAGACCAATGGTTCTGGGTCTGTTGAACAAGAGCTAGTAGATAAAATCAATAGAGATGCGCTAAAGATTGAAATCAATATCTTCATACTAATTATTGCTTTTTCTCCATTCATAAAATACCAATCCTCCCAGCAACACACCCACTCCAATAAAAATCCAACCACCAATATCGGGCCCAGAGAAGGCGGTGAAGTTTAACAATACTTTTGTGCCAATCAAGGGTGGTTGGTACGACATCCCTTCTATTTTAATGGGTGCCTCCGGGTTTAGGTTATGCCCATAGTCGTAACCCCATAAGTAGAAATCGATGAGCGCTCCAACGCCAGCGAGTAAAATAGTTGCAAAGTAAGAAAGCAACATAAATCGCTTATTGATGATGGCTGCCAATAAACCTATCCCAATTATTGCTCCAACCAAGTAAATCATGTAACTAAATTCAGGGAACATGCTTACCTCAATGGTTTTCATCCCGATGTAATGATTCAATGCACTAATGGTTCTTACATCCCCACTAAGTGTGTTGATCCAGATTTTCATCTCGAGTCCTTCTGGGTATTGAGGTGCCCACATGATAATTTGCCACAGCGGAACAAAATAAGCCGAGACGAGTGCAAGGGCTGAAAGACCGACTGCAATTCGTGTAATAGGTTTTAAAGATTTCATTTTTGGTTTGCTACTACTACGCCCATTCTAAAAGATTAACTATTGAACACGATCGTGAATGATTGTTACCATTTTCGCCTCGTAGTACCTTGTAAAAAGGCGCCCCAAAGCCGAGGCGCCCTTACTCAAACCTGTAAACTATCCTGCCTACCCAACCTACCCGGAAGGCAGGCGGCAGGCAGGGAAACTTACTTACTTTGAGCTGGTCTCCTCCACTACACCGGTAGAGAATTTGAGTGGCACATTACTGCCTGCGGGCGATACGCGAGCATATCCTTGCATCTCTTGGTGCAGTGCTGAACAAAAATCAGTACAATAAAAAGGTACCACACCGACCTCATCGGGTGTCCATTTCAATGTCTGCGTTTCGCCTGGCATGATGAGTATCTCTGCATTTGCTGCACCTTTTATGGCAAAGCCGTGCGGTACATCCCAGTCTTGTTCCAAGTTGGTAACATGGAAATACACTACATCACCCATCTTGATACCCTCAATATTATCTGGCACTAAATGAGAACGAATAGCCGTCATATATACATGCACTTCATTCCCTTTACGAACTACTTTAGCCTCTTTCTCACCTTTGGCCACATAGGGGTGATTATTCTCTTCAATCTTAAATATTTTAGTTGAGTTAGGAGCAATCAAACTGGCAGGAATTGCTTCGGCATAATGCGGCTCGCCAGTGGTTGGGAAGTCAAGTAGCAACTGCATCTTATCTCCAGAGATATCATATAATTGAGCGGACTGTGTTAACTCTGGGCCAGTAGGCAAATAGCGATCTTTGGTAATTTTGTTGTAGGCAATTACATATTTTCCATGTGGTTTACTGGTTGGCCCACCTGGAACGCATAAGTGACCGATTGAGTAGTAGGTAGGAACTCGATCCAATACTTCAAGAGATTTTACATTCCACTTAACAATCTCTGACGAAACAAAGAAAGAAGTGTAAGCATTACCTTTCTCATCAAACTCGGTATGCAATGGGCCAAGGCCCGGTTTTTTAACTTCACCATGTAAAGCTGATTCGTATTTGATAACAGGAATGCCCGCAAACTCGCCTTCGAAATCTTTCGCAGCAATGGCAGCTTGAATTTTTGTGAACGAGAATACAGGAATGATAGCCGCCAATTTTCCGGAAGCGACAATATATTCGCCTGTTGGATCAGTATCGCAACCATGGGGAGATTTGGGGCAAGGGATAAAATAGATAATGTCTTTTAAGATCGTTGGATCAAGTTGCAGTACTTCGGTCATCATTTCAGAAGTAGCCATATGTGTGCCTTCATCTAAAAGATTGTGCGCATACTTTGCCTTTACTTTCTCACCTTTTCCTTGCGCGATGTATTCCTCTGCTTTCTTCCAATTTACAGCCATGATAAAGTCCTTGTCTTTTTGTGTGGCATTTACCTCCAACAATGTATACGCTTGCTCCGTATTATAGCACGAGAAAAAGAACCAACCATGAGAAGGGCCTTTACCTGCGCGTGACAAGTCAAAATTCACACCCGGAGTTTTCAATTGAAAGCCAATATTCATCCGACCTGTAATGGGATCAATCTTGATGAAGCTGATCGTTCCCTTGAAATTCTCTTTGTACGTGCTGATAGGCACATCGCGTTTGTCACCAACCGGAACACTGAAACGTGTGCCAGCAACAATATACTCGCTATTTTCTGTGATAAAAGGCGATGAGTGATTGCCCCCACTATTGGGTAACTCCAGAATCTCTTCTGTCTTGAATGTTTTCAAGTTAATACGAGCAACGCGAGGAGTATTATTTGCATTGCCAAATGCCCAGCGACCATCGTGTTCACCTTTGGTAACTGAGAGTGCAATATGGTGGAGATCATCCCATGGCACAAATCCATGCGATGTATTTAGCATCGGCTTTGTCTCTTCGCTATATCCATAACCGCTCTCAGGGAAAACAGAAAAAACAGGAAGAATTTTAAATAATCTCCCAGACGGAATTCCATACACTGACATCTGACCGTTGAAACCACCTGACACGATGTTATAAAACTCATCGTATTTCCCGGGAGCCACATAGACTTTCGATGCCGCATCGCCAACGATCGCAGACTGAGGCCCTTTCGGCTTACAACTATAAAACATAAAGGCTGACGCTACACCGAGTAGCAGAACAACCGACTTCTTTATTGTTTTCATTATTTATTTAGGTTAAGATTTGGTCAACTATTTTTCCCCATCATTTTGTCGCATGAACTCCAGCACATCGCGCGCATCACCAATTGACATGTTTTGGTTAGGCATGCGCATTAAGCAGAGTTCCAAGAGTTTTTGAGCCTCCGGATCCTTCTCCAACATCATATCTATGTTGGTGATCATATTCATTACCCACTCGGGCTGCCTGCGTTTGGTAATATCTTTCCAGCCTGGGCCTACCACACGCTGGGCGGTCAGTTTATGACAAGCTGAACACTTCATATCATAAATGGCTAACCCTCTACTTACACGATCAAGTTCAAGAGGAGTTTTAAGCGTCACTGTCTTAATTGCTCCCAGCCCCTTGGTTGGGTCACTGATAACATCTTCGACTGCAGATTTAGTCGATTGATCAGGAAATTCTTCGATGTTTTTTGGTTTATCGGGAGCGCATGATGCTAAAAGTGTCAAACACACTATTCCCGTCAAATATGGTTTCATAGTTTTTGTGATTATATGCTCGAAGGTACCTGCCTTGAAATGCAGGTCTTATGATCCAGATCATACAGAACGTATGTCTTTATTCAATAGCTCAAGTTATTTATTTACTCAAACCAAAATCTTATGATTGACGAGCCTCACTTTTGCGTTTTCTTCTAACTTCCTCACAGTGCGAATAACAGTCTCCACCCTCATGCCAACCATATCCGCTATTTGTTGCCGGGTAAGCGGCACAACAAATTTTCCATTTTGGTGCCCTGATTTATTTTTCAAATAGTTGATTAACCACCAAACTCTGTTTTCAGGGTCGTCAAAAGCAATGGATGTGAGAATTTTACTTTTGTACCGCAAGCGTTCGCACAAAACTTGATCGAGCTTTAAATGGATTTCAAAGTGATCTTTGATTAAATCAAAGAACTTCTCTTTTCTGAGTTTCCAAATAGTCGTATCCACCATTGCGTAGGCAGTGCTGGGATACGGAAAATTACACAGCAGTGGGGGCTCACCAAAACTTTCCCCACTATAGGAAATACCTTGGATAAATTCCTGACCCTCATCACTTCGGGTAATCATTTTTACGGCCCCTGTCTCCAATTGAAAGTAATGAAGCGCCTGCTCCCCTTCCAAAAATATCATCTCATCTTTTCGAAAGGAAATTCGAAAAGCCTCATATTGTCTCAAGATTATCTCCGGTATCATTTTAAGGATACACCGTCTTTGGAAGAGTCCTTTTTCTTATCCTCAAACAACATCCTCACTGACGGTCCATACGTATCGTCATACTGCCCGCTTTTCATATTCCAGATAAAAGCACCCAAAAAGAAGACTGCAATAGTCAAAGAAATAGCAATTAATAATATAATGATTTCCATTATTGATCTTTTAAGCGATTCAATCCACGTGATGCCAAATTAACTACCAACGTGCTAAAACCAACGACACTCACGCTGCTAATGGGCATGAGTATAGCTGCAATCAAAGGTGATAGATTTCCGGAAACAGCAAAGCTCAAGGCGATGATGTTGTAGAAAAAAGAAATTCCAAAAGCGACCTTTAAAATTTGTGTAGCGCTTTTACTCAGTCTCAAAAAGGAATTAAAATGAGACAGTTGGCTGCCCTGCAAAATACCGTCACAAGCCGGAGTAAAAATACCGGTGTCGTCCGTTACAGCAATACCTACCTGACTTTGTTTCAATGCACCCGAGTCATTCAATCCATCGCCTAACATCACCACTCGTCTACCCTGCTTTTGCAAATCCGATACGTAATTCATCTTATCATGCGGGTCCTGATTGAACCTTAGTTCAATGGGCAGCGGGAAAACTTCGCGCATTCGCTGCTCTTCACTCTTTTGATCGCCCGAGAGCAAGGCCACACATTTCTGACCCAACGCTGCCACTAACTCTTTGATATTTGAACGAATGGAAGTTTCTACATTAAAGTAACCTCGCACTTCCTGATCCACTGAAACAAAAACACGTGTTGAGGTAGTGGTTTTTTCGTCAGTCAGACCTACAAAAGAAGATGAGCCAATCTTTAAACGATGCCCATTCACGTTGCCGCCAACACCTTTGCCTGTCAACTCATAAAAATCACTTTCTGGATAAGTCGAATGACTTCGAATAGATTGCGAAATTAATTTGCTAAGGGGATGAGACGATGAAGACGTCAACTGTTTTACCCAAACCAATTCATCTTCTTCCAACACCCCCACAAACTTTACATGTGATGCACCATGTGTAATCGTACCCGTTTTGTCAAACACGACAGCATCAACTTGGGCCAGTCGTTCAATGACGTCTGCATTCTTAAGGTAAAAACCATGCTTCCCAAAAACCCGTAGCATATTGCCGTAGGTAAATGGAGCAGCCAAGGCCAAGGCGCATGGACAGGCCACCATCAATACCGAAGTAATCACCAGCCACATTTGAGCAGGATTAAAAAAATACCAGTACAAGGCCGTCACAACTGCCAATGCCATCACCGCCCACGTGAATGAACGCGCGGCCCGGTCAATTATCTTTTTGTAACCGCTTTCTTCAGCCTTCTGAAAGATCTCGTTGTTCCACAAACTGGTAAGGTGGCTTTGTGAGGTTTTCTTTTCTACCACTAATTCAACAGGTTGACCCAACAACCGCCCGCCCGCATACACCAGGTCACCCTTGGCCACCTTGACAGGTTTCGATTCGCCCGTGACGAAACTATAATCGACAAATGTCTCACCATTCAACAACCGGCTGTCTGCAGGAATAATTTCCTGATGACGAACGCGAATGCGATCACTTGGTTGTAATTCGTATACGATCACGGGTGCCCAATCCGAGCCCGTCCATTTCTGGATAGCTAGTGGAAAGTAAGATTTGTAGTCTCGATCAAAGGCAAGGCTTTCGTAGGTTTTGCTTTGAAACCAACGGCCTATCAATAAAAAGAAAACTAGCCCGGATAGTGAATCAAGGTAACCCGGACCTGTGTTCGAAAAGATATCATAACTGCTACGCAAAAATAAAGCTGCCAAACCAACGGCTATAGGCACATCAATGTTGATTTGCCTTTGCTGAAAACTCTTCCAGGCATTTCTGAAATAATCTTGCCCACTATAAATAACTGCTGGTATTGCCAGTGCAAAATTCAAAAAAGAAAATAATGCTTTTAGTACGGGATCGGAGCCATCCAGTCCAAGATACTCAGGGAAACTGAGCAACATGATATTTCCAAAACAAAATCCGGCAATGGCCAACTTGAGCACCAATGATTGGTCGGTAGCTGCCTTATCTTGCGTTTCCAGCCGAATAGTAGGCGCATACCCCAACGATGCCAACAGTGCTGCTACTTTTGAAAGCGAAAGCAACGCGGGATTATAGCTAATGGTTACTTGCTTCCGACTAAAGTTTACTTCTGATTTCAAAACACCGATATTCAATCGTTGAAGATTTTCCAATAGCCAGATACATGAAATACAATGGATTGCCGGCACAAAAAATTGAACCGTACTGTAAGAATCTGAATCAAACGACAGCAATTTTTTCCGAATGGTGGCCTCGTCTAAGAAGGCATATGCCTCGTCTGCCACAAAGCGCTGGGAAACGCCCGGTGCGTTTGTATAGGAATAATACTCACAGAGATTATTCTCATTCAATATCTCATACACCATTTTGCAGCCCTGACAGCAAAACCGTTTTTCATCGGTTATTACTAGATCCGATCCACATTCTTGTCCACAATGAAAACAGGCTACTTCTGTCTCTACCATTTGATCCCGTGCTTACTGAAATTGTTTTTTTTGCTCATCAATCCTTTGCCTGATAAGTCCAGATGGGGCACTCCAAATGGTTGACCACATCCTCGGCAATACTTCCGGATAGAAAATGATTGAGTCCTTTTCTGCCATGCGTTGCCATCGCCACCATGTCGGCACCTATACTTTGCACAAAATTTCTAACACCACTTTCC
Source organism: Cytophagales bacterium (assembly GCA_020403045.1). Classification (GTDB taxonomy): domain Bacteria; phylum Bacteroidota; class Bacteroidia; order Cytophagales; family Cyclobacteriaceae; genus ELB16-189. The sequence goes on along the minus strand of JADBYK010000021.1, from coordinate 50,608 downwards.
TGATCCAAATCATTGAACACATTCAGCGTGTAATCTTTTAACATGAATCGTTTTGCAAAATCCTTGAGTGCCTTATTGGTAACAGAATCTCTCTTAAAAGAACCGGGGGTGTTTACATACAACACATGCAATTTCGCATTGAAGAAATTCTGTAATTGCTTGACTTTTAGTGTTAGCTCCTCAGCCTCCAGATCTAAATCATTAGCAAACACGATGTCTTTTATGCTCGTCATTTTTACAGCCTTTTTTATAGCCAACACCGGCACGGTGGATCCCCGAACAATTTTCTCAGTATTCGATCCAATCAAAAACTCTTTTGCGCCCGAAGCACCATGAGTGCCCATTACTACCAGATCAATTTTCTTATCAGCGATGAACTGTTTAATGGTGGGAGAGGTTGCACCGAATTCGACAATGAAAGAAACAGGTGGGCCGTCCTCTGCCCATTTTTCAACCATCTTTGCAAACTTCTTTTCGGCTGCTGCTTTTGTCTCGTTCATAAATGACTGCTCGAAATAGAGTGTGGGCATGATAACCGTTTCGTGCATCACAGGCACTTCCACTACGTTGAGTAAAAACACCTCCCCCTTGCTTTGCCGACCTATTTCCACAGCCAACTTGAAAGCTTGTACAGCCGGATCAGAAAAATCACATGGAACTAATATCTTTTTCATAAAGGTTGATTTTTTAGTTGAACCAAAAATAACAGAATGTGGCGATGTTCCAATTGATTGTGATCATTTTAGAAAATGACTTTTGTCACCTTCCAGAAAAAACTGAACGCCTTGCTGCCTAGGCCTTTTGCGAACCTGGGTGCGAAAAATGCTGTAGCGCACGCATCGCCAACAGCAAACTCAGAAATGTTAGAAACGCCCCCATGAGCATGGGCGCTCCCGGAAAATATATTGGCGAACTCGGTGAGGTGAAATAACTGAACAACTGCGTCATTAACAATGGACCTGCAATAGAAGTGGCACTCATTAATCCCGTTAATGCGCCTTGCAACTCTCCCTGCTCATTGGCTGGTACTTGAGTAGATATAATTCCCTGAAGTGCGGGTCCGGCAATTCCTCCCAGACAGTACGGAATCAGAAACACAAACATCATCCAACCGGCAGTAGCAAAACTGAACAAAACGAAGCCAATTACATACAAGCCTAATCCGATATAAAGCGATCTTTTTTGCCCCCACTTTGGAATGACAACGCGAATCAATCCACCCTGCACAGCCGAAATCAAAACGCCTACAGCCGTCAATGACCAACCGATCATGGCAGGGCTCCATTTAAATTTCTCAATGGTATAAAACGACCAATTGCTTTGCACCGCGTGTGCCGCTATGTAAATTAATACCAGCGAGGCAACTAGTCCGATGATCAATGGGTAACGTTTTAAGTTGAGTAGCGAATTAATTGGATTAGCCCTTTTCCAATCAAACGCTCTTCTATTTTCCGTCTTTAACGACTCAGGAAGAATAAAAAAACCGTATAGGCAATTGACGAGACTAAGCCCAGCGGCAACTAAAAATGGAATTCTGGCTCCATAGTTACCCAAAAGCCCACCGATCGCGGGGCCAATGATGAAACCTAACCCAAATGCTGCACCAATCATTCCAAAATTCTGCGCCCTCTTTTCGGGTTCACTAATATCAGCTATATACGCACCTGCTGTTGTGAAACTTGCGCCCATACCGCCCGCAACAAGCCGACCTAAAAAAAGCCAGCCAATAGTTGGGGCAAATGCCAATAAAATGTAATCTAGTCCAAAGCCTAAAAGTGAGGCAAGCAGCACCGGGCGCCTTCCGTATTGGTCGCTAAGCGCACCCATAATCGGAGAACACAAAAATTGCATCGCTGCAAACGCAAAAAGCAAATAACCACCCAACCGTGAAGCCTCACTGTTCCCCACCTGCCCCAACTCCATAATCAATGCGGGCATAACTGGTACAATGACACCAAAACCGATGCAATCAATTAAGATCGTAACAAAAATAAATCCAAGGGCGGGGGTACGTGATGAAGTCAAAGCCTATTATTTCAAAATAAACCCAAAATAGGCAAAAAACAGAAGTCTTTGGTAGTAAGGATAGGCTCAAAAAAATGGAGATAGGAAATTTGATGCAACCCATTAGCAAATAAACTCGTCTAATTCATCACAAGCAGATGCAACCCTTTCTACTTTCAGCTTGTCTATGCATCGCAACTAACAAATCTTAACAACTTATTGTATGAAAAAAATGATTCCCTTTCTTGTAATGGCGCTGGTTGGATTCACCTCTGCTTTTGGTCAATCAAAAGAAATTCGCAGTGTGGGCACTTTTACAAAAATCTCATTTCGCGTGCCAGGCAAATTGGTAGTGCGTCAGGGAAGCCCGCAAAAAGTAGAGATAGAAGGAGATAAAACCACATTGTCTAAAATTGAGACGGAAGTGAAAGGCGATAGGCTGGTGATTGGAAACGAAGAAAAATGGAATTGGGGCTGGCGTGACACCGAGCGTATTATGGTGTACATTACTGTAAAAGATATTACTGGCCTTAGTGTTTCAGGTTCTGGTGAATTGATCACAGAAGGACGAATCAACACCGATCAAATGGATTTAAATGTCAGCGGATCAGGATCCCTTCAAACAAACATCAACGCCAGCGGAGAGGTAGAAGCTGATGTATCCGGCTCGGGAAGAATTGATGTAAAAGGCAACTGCCGCAGTATTGAAAGTGATATCAGTGGGTCAGGTAGAGTCATTGCTTCATTGACCATTAAAGAAGGCGCGAACATTGACATCTCGGGATCAGGAAAATTTGAAGGCAGCGGAACGGCCAACGAAATAAAAACAAACATTAGCGGTTCGGGAAAGGTATATGCTTCCAATCTTGAAGTTGACAAATGTGATATCCGCATCTCCGGATCAGGCGATGTAGAAATCAATGTGAAGAGCGAGTTGGACGCCAATATTTCAGGCAGCGGAACTGTCAGCTACAAGGGAAATCCGAATCACGTGCGGGGTAACTCTTCTGGAAGTGGGAAAGTGAGAAAAATGTAACATAGATACCTAATGTATTTCAAAGTGAGCGGGGGTGAGAACCTCCGCTTTTTTGTTTTAGATATTAGTGACTACATTTCCTAATAAAAAAGAATTATGGACATGAACGTAGATGTTGAAATGGGTTTGCGACTATTGCTTTCCTTCTGCATTGGAACAGCCATCGGCCTAGAAAGGGAATACAGAAGCAAGGCTGCAGGACTACGAACCATGATCATGATCTGTTTGGGCTCTACTATTTTCACCGAACTTTCAATGGTACTCGGGGGAGACACACCCGACCGCATCGCCTCCACACTCGTGACGGGAGTTGGCTTTCTCGGAGCGGGTGTGATATTTAAAGATGGCATGACCATTACTGGTATAACTACCGCCACAACCATCTGGATTTCAGCAGCGCTCGGGATGGCCGTAGGAGCGGGCGAGTACTTTATTGCCGTTGTAAGTTCCGTGGTTGTGTTAATCGTATTGACTGCTTTAGAAAAAATTCAGACTGTAATTGAACGTTGGCACCAGTCGCGCAGCTATAAACTAACCATCGCGCCCAGGGGTGACTTTGAAAAACATCTTGAAGACCACTTGAAAAAATTAGATTTGGGCTTCAAGAAAAAACGCGACTTAAAAGAGGTATCTCAATTTGTTTTAGTCTATGATGTCTTTGGAAAAGAAAAAAAGCTCGACCATTTCAATACGTGGCTCAAAGACGATGATCGTGTAAAATCATACGACTACTAATCGCCTTTCTTTTCGTGTGCCAGTGCACCTTCTACAATTAGAAACTGAGCGACACTATACGTTAGCATAACGAGCGCACCCGCAGCGGAAAACGCGTGATGAAATTTATTAATTGCGAGTAGCGAATCAGAAACCATAAATAATACAGCGCCAATAAATATCAAAAAGAAACTCTTGGAATTGGTGCGCCCATACCGAAATAAAGCTGTCAATGCCATTAGGGTAATGACTAACGCATAAATCATCACCGGTATCCGCAATTCGCCCAATAAAGGATAAAGTATCGTAACCAATCCGGTACCTGCCAGAATAATCGGAAAAGCAAAGCGAACTTTTTGCGAGCCTAAGAGCTCTTTTGATGACGTGATTATCTGCAGTTGACGATAACAAAAGATGTACACAATGTGACCCGCCAAAAAACTAGCCAAGCCACCAATGAAAAATAGTGGATCGGTCGATTGAAAGATTAAAAAAACATCACCCAACCAACAAAAAAATAAAGCAACCAAAAACAAACGCGATCGCGCGGGCGACAACGCGTAATAGTAGGCCATCAATCCAATCATGATCAGTGGCTTGAAAATTAAAGAGTGCCCCGGGTAATCAAAAATAGCTGTCCCCAATTCTGCGCTTACGCCAACGGCAAAGATCAAAACTGGAAGGTCTCTTCTAACTTGCATACGTTCTCTTTTTTCGCATAACTAAAAATAAGAGGGCTACACCACACAAAGCAGCACAGACGCTAAAGGTGATGAAAAAATGACTTGTATCGTTGCCGTAAATAAATGATGAAACAAGTGCGCCCAGACCGATACCCATTTCCATAAAGATATAAAAAGAAGCAATGCCCCGGCCTCTATGTTCTTCATCGCACAAGTCGGTTGCCCACGCCAATAGTGTTGGTGACGTAGACCCCTGCGCTAATCCGTACAAGATGGCACCAATGATCAGTAGCATTGAATTGTTGGCTAATCCAAATGTGAGCATCGCGACTAGCATAAGGGGAATTGACAATTTCAACACTGCCACGCGCCCATACCGATCAGACGCTTTGCCCGCCACCAACCGAATGACTAAGCTCGAAACGGTTAGAAATGTAAACAGGAGCCCTTTGTTCTTGATGCCCATCGCAGAGCCAAAATCGGGAAGTAATGTGAAGGCCGTTCCATAGGAATAAGCAGTCAAGAGCATAACAAAAGCAGGAGCAAAAACGCTAGGTTCGAAGATATCCTTTCTGGATACTTTTAAAACATCCAATGCCACTTTCTTTTTTTCTTTCAATGTCTCTCTTACTTGCATCATAATAACGATTGATAGAAACGCAAAAAGAGAAGACACATAAAACATAACCGAGATACCAAAATTATTTGCCACAGCGCCACCAATGGCCGGGCCACCTGCCATCCCCACAGCTCCTGCCGTCCCAATCCATCCCATGGCTTCGCCCCTTTTGTTAGATGGAATGGTGTCAGTGATGTAGGCGGCAACTCCTGTAGGTGAAAAACCTGTTGAAAAACCATGAACAAGTCGTAACAAAAGAAATCCCGCAACAGAGGTAAGAACGGGGTATAAAAAACTACAGATCAAACAAACTACACTACCCACTAACATCACAGGCTTCCTCCCCCATCGATCAGTTAGTTTACCGCTGAACGGGCGAGATAACATCGCGGTAAGCGTAAATAAAGAAATAATAAAGCCCTTGTAGTCTGCTCCTCCAAGATTGCTCAGAAAATCCGGCAATTCCGGAATGAGCATGTTAAAGCTGGCAAAAAACAGCACAGAACTGATACACAAAAACCAAAACTGTGATGAGTAGGCGTGTGAAGCTGGCTTAGGATTCATTCTTTGTTGCCGCCTCCTGGCCTTCTAATAAATATGCTTTAATAAAATCATCGAGGTCACCATCGAGCACACCCTGCGCATCGTGACTCTCCACGCCTGTCCTTGCATCTTTTACCAATTTATACGGATGCAGCACGTAGTTTCTAATTTGCGAACCAAAATCAATCTTCATCTTTCCAGCCTCCACTTTATCGCGTGCTGCGTTGCGCTTTTCCATTTCGCGCTGGTACAATTTTGATTTCAACATTTGCATGGCGCGTTCGCGATTGGCGTGCTGACTTCGTTCCACCTGGCACACAATTACAATTCCTGATGGTTTGTGAGTAAGCTGTACCTTGGTTTCTACTTTGTTAACGTTCTGCCCACCCGCGCCACCCGAGCGCGATGTTTGTATTTCAATATCGGCCGGGTTGACTTCAATCTGAATGGTATCGTCTACTTTGGGATAAACAAAAACAGAAGCAAATGATGTGTGTCTCCGTTGGTTAGAATCAAATGGAGAAATGCGCACCAAACGATGAACACCTATTTCCGATTTCAATTTTCCATAAGCAAAGGGGCCTTCAATCTCTAACGTAGCCGACTTAATACCCGCTACTTCACCCGACTGATAATCAATTTGAGAAACTTTGTATCCATTCTTTTCCCCCCACATGATGTACATGCGGTTGATCATATCTGCCCAATCATTGCTTTCCGTTCCACCTGCACCAGGATTTATCTCTAGCACCGCACTCAACTGATCCTCTTCCTGGCTGAGCATTTTTTTGAATTCCAGTTCCTCCACAGCTTTGGCTACCTTGGGAAACTCAACATCCAATTCTTCTTCACTCACATCTCCTGCTTCGTGAAACTCATTTAATACTTCCAAATCCTCCACCAGCTTATTGACCTGTGCGTACGCATCTGTCCAAATCTTTTTAGATCTGATATTTTTTAGGATTACTTCCGCCTCTTTGGGCTTATTCCAAAAATCGGCTTGGTGAGTAATACGTTCTTCGTCTTGTATCTCTACAATTTTACGGTCGTAGTCAAAGATACCGCCTGAGGGCGGCAACACGGGCTTTGAGGTCCTTTAATTGTTCAGCGGTCATCTCGTTGGTGCTAAAATAAAAAGCAAAAATAAACAATCGAGATATACTTTCATCGATTGAATTGATAATAGGGCGATGAGTAATTAATGGTGCGAATGGATACACCGCGAGCCACCTTCTTATACTTCGGTTTAATAAAAGTTAAAACGGCTCCTAACCCCGCCACACCGAGAGCTCGCTGATTGGCCTCATCAAAACCACTTTTGTTAGTACCAATCAAAATATTAAGTTGATCGATGGCAATGTAGCCGATTCCGCCAACGAGCAAAGCTCGTCCAAGTATTTTGGTAAAGCTTCTATTTTTTTGCTTTTGCAATGAAAACTTTGCAATCCGTTGAAAAGGTATTGTGTCAAGGGCAGCTGTGATCAAGGTAAAATCGGTTAGCTCTGTAATATACCCTTCCACCAACCGTTGATCTTTTAACTTAAATTTAAAATAGTCGCCCTCGGTAAATCGCCCAATAACATTTCCTTTTTGCAAGAAAACCATTTGCTTTTGTGAGAACCCACAAGTAGCGATGAAGAAAAAAAATAGGGATAATCTAATCGATGCGAAGTTCACGCAATTTCAACGTAAAGCCTTTCAACACATTTTCCCCAGAAAGCGATCGATCAAAGCCAGTGACGTTCTCTATTTCTCCATTGCCCCGATAAATCCAGGCCTTCTCTCTGACCGGGTCTATTAGCCAACCTAACTTCACTCCATTGCCAATATACATTTTCATTTTCTGGTGTAATTCAACCAACGAATCGCTGGACGATTTCACCTCTACAACAAACTCAGGAACTAGCTTAACAAACTTTTTTCGCTCTTCGTGCGATAATTTCTTCCAGGATGATTTTGCAATCCACGCCACATCTGGCATTCGTAATGAATTGTCAGGCAACAAATAACTACCCATTGCATCAGTAATAAAACCTAGCTTATTTTTCAAATTCCATTTTGAAAGCTGCGCGATAATGATGCCATTTATTATGCTACTTCTGGTAAAATTAGGTGCCATAATGTAAATGACTTTATTGGCGTCTCGTTCAATGCGCAAGTCTGGGTTATCCTCAAAAAAGCGGATAAACTCAGCATCGGTCATGCGGGGAGAATTAGCTTTTACCGTTTGAAAATCACCCATGATATAAAGTTAAAACAATTTCCGAAATTCATTTGAAGTCTACAGCCTCGGCTTCCAAGGAGTTTCTTCCACCCTTAGTTCTTGTGCCATCATGCGGCAAAGCACAAACAAGTAATCAGAAAGTCGATTGAGGTATTTGATGACTAATGGCTCAACCACTTCGTGTGCATTCAACGCAATGGTTAATCGTTCTGCCCTCCGGCAGACGGTGCGTGCCACATGCCCAAAAGAAACGGACGGATGCCCACCAGGCAAAACAAAAAACCGCATTAGCGGAAGTTCGCTATCCATCTTGTCCATCTCATGTTCGAGGAAAACAACATCTGCTTCTTGCAATGAAGGTATTTTTACTTTGCTGTTACCCGGCTCGGTTGCCAAAATAGAACCGATCGTGAAGAGACGATCTTGAACCTCAACTAAAACTTCTTTTCTCTTTTGATTGACTTCTTGGTCACGAACAAGGCCGATATAAGAGTTTAATTCATCAACAGTACCATAGGTATCAATGCGCAAGTCTGCTTTGGATACTCTTTTGCCTCCGAATAATGAAGTGGTTCCTTCATCGCCCGTCTTGGTGTAAATCTTCATCTCTCAAAGTTCGAAGATTAAAAGCGAAAGATCAAACATGAGAATAATCAACAAAAAGCTGACTTCTGGAAAGGGATATTTGGAGTAACCTAAAAGATGATTCTTAGTGTGCGACTGCCACAGAAGCCGGGTTTCGCGTCACTTTTTCATTTTTGCGATCCCACTCGATTAACCCATCACGCAAACGGATGATACGATGGGAATAATGTGCGATATCATCCTCATGCGTAACGAGGATGATGGTATTGCCTTTATCATGCAAATCCTGAAAAAGATTCATGATGTCATAGGAAGTTTTGGTATCCAGGTTACCCGTGGGTTCGTCTGCAAGAATGATAGAGGGATTGTTGACTAATGCACGTGCGATTGCGACTCGTTGACGCTGACCACCCGAAAGTTCATTGGGCTTGTGGTGGTAGCGATCTCCCAAATTCACACTTTCCAAAGCGCTCATCGCAATTTCTTCGCGTTCGTCCTTGCTATAGCCAGCATAAATCAACGGAAGTGCCACGTTTTCAAGTGCAGAGGCTCTTGGCAAAAGGTTAAATGTCTGAAATACAAACCCTATTTCCTTGTTACGAATCGCTGCCAACTCATTTTCGGTCATCTCACTTACTTCTTGACTATTAAGCCTATACGTACCGCTCGTAGGCGAATCCAAGCAACCGACAATATTCATCAAGGTAGACTTACCGGAACCAGAAGGGCCCATAAATGCCACATACTCTCCCTTATCTATTGAAATTGAAATCGACTGAAGGGCGTTTACAATGTTGTCGCCCATTTTATAAACTTTCGATATTTCGCGAGTTTCGATAATTTTACTCATGTGTCTCTTCTGTTGGATGTTACCGGTTAGCTTAAAGTTCTATTGAACTGATCAAACGTATTTTGGTTTCAAATCAAGGCAAAATTGAGCTAAAAAATTCAATTAATTTCCCGAATACTGGTTTTAAGACGGTTGATAGGCGGAAAGGTTACCGTTGGCGACCACTGATTTCAAAACTAAACGTCCGATCGTCATACTGAAAGGTGGCCAGATTGTACACTCGCTCTGTGAATTCCACCTTATTTTGATGATCGATCAAAATAACCGTTGAACAACGGGTGCCGTACCCATTAGTTTTAATAAACATGGACGAAAGCGCCCGTTCCCGATCTAAACCAATTCCCGTTTCCGGTAATTGTTCATCTGGTGCTTGTTGTTCATCCAATAGAAAATCAAATAGTTCGGCCGGCTTTAATACAGGTTGAGTCAGTAGTGCGTTCCATTTTTCCTTGCCTCTCTCCACTTTGGGCCAAGGCGTATCCAGCAAATGATTGCTCAATCCGTGGATCCCTTGCTCAATTTTTGTCGGGCTCCCGCTGTAATTCGAATAATAATAAAGATCGCTGCTATTCCCGACTATGAGATTGAAACCGTTATACGCTTTTCCCACTTGCTCAATCTTTTTTAGATAGAAGCTTGGATCCATTTCACCCGCCAAATAGTCACTGACTAGTTGCCCTCTGGATGGTGCAATAGGGTTGATATTGTGCGGATCGCGATAGTTTGTGACCATACTAATCCTGCCCGTTTTTGTCATCGCCATCCATGTACCTTTTGCTTCCAAATCTCGGCCACCTAAAATATTCGGCTGCTCTTGCCAAAATGCTGCCGGAGCAGTCTTACGACTATAAAATTCATCGCGGTTGGCGGCTATTACCAGATTATAATTGGGATGCTGCTGAACGGCAAAAAAGATGAGGCACATGATAGAAATGCACAACTTGTTACATGAACCACATCGTAACGTAAAAAAGTCCAGCTCTGTAAACGAAAACGGTTTCAAAAATCAAATAATAAATAATAATAGCACGAAGAATTGACCAATACCATTTCTGTCGGTAAAAGATCATTTGCCCGCGAAAAATGAAATAACAAATAGTTATCTGAGCGATTGCTGAAAAGACCATGTCGGAAAGAATGATCCTCCAATCAAACCCGAAATAATTTGCCCCTTTAATCAAAAACAAAAATCCATTGGCAAGCAATACCAGGTTAATCAGCAATTGGAAACTATACACTTCTAGGGCGAACAGTAGATGATCAAAGAAATAAGTCGTGCGTGAGTAGTTGACAATCATGAATATTCCAGAAAGCATCAATACCAAAAACACAATCAAAAGCTTAGAGAGGTTCGTTGACTTTTCGTGATAGGAACGCTGAAATTCTTCGATGGTAATACTCTTCTCTTTTATATGTTTACTGACAATTTCTTTGGCGCGGACACTGTGTTGGCCTAAATAATTCAATTGGGTTTTGAGGCTGGAATTATACGTATCAAATACAGGAAAAAGGAAATAAAAAAAGTTGGCCACAAAAAAGAGCGAAACCATCTTCATATAGGGCACACGTAAACCATCCGCAATGTTTCGAGAAAGTTGTCCTGGGCGCGTAATTAGCAGGGTCAGGCTTTTAATGAACTTTCCATCCAAAAATGTGAAAGCATTCAGAAGACTATCTAAAAAATTCAGAAAAGAACGCTCATAGGGTTCCGATACTTTTTCGCCACAAACATTGCAATAGCGACCATGAAAAGTATTGCTGCACACTTTACAAATGCGTGTGACTTCAAAGTCAAACATGTCTTGTTTTTTCTTGAAAAAATCAAACTTCATTGCAGAAAATTAATCAAATAATTCCAATTGCCAAGGAAGTAACTGAAATGACTTTCGATGATAAGGAGTGATGCCTAATGTTCTAATCCCTTCGCGGTGTTCAAGAGTTGGATAGCCGACATTCGTTGCCCAACCGTAACCCGGGAACTCGTTGGCCAATTTTTCCATCAAATCATCGCGATAAGTTTTTGCCAGCACAGAAGCAGCTGCAATCGATAAATACTTTGAGTCTCCCTTCACAATGCATTTATAATCAATCGCTCGATAGGGTTTAAAACGATTGCCGTCAATCAATAAAAACTCGGGTTGCTCTTTCAATTTATCTAGCGCCAGGTGCATCGCCTTGAATGACGCATTCAAAATGTTGATTTCATCTATTTCCTCGTGGCTGACTTCTGCCACTGCCCAAGCTAACGCGGCACCTTTGATTTCTTCTTGCAATTGCTCTCGGTCCTTTTTCTTTAACTGCTTTGAGTCTGTCAATAACTTGTGTTTATATTTCTTAGGGAGAATAACAGCGGCAGCCACAACTGGTCCTGCCAAACAGCCACGGCCCACTTCATCGCAACCAGCCTCGATCTTGTCCTTGGTATAGCTTGATTTGAGCATGAATTTAAAACTCAAAAGTACGAAGTTATGGGTTGGCCTCTAGCTCGAACTTTTTAACTTTAAACTTTTGACGCCTGACCAACATTTATGCAAAACTCTTGGAAGACCCTCTCAATCAAAGACATCTACGACAACCTCTGGATAAAAGTTGAAGAACATCAGGTATCAAATCCTGCCGGTGGCAAGGGCATTTATGGAAAAGTCCATTTTAAGAACAAAGCTATCGGCATCGTTGCTTTGGATGAGGAAAGGAACACCTGGCTGGTTGGGCAATTTCGTTATCCACTAAACGAATGGAGCTGGGAAATACCAGAGGGCGGTGGGTCGCTTGCATCCAACCCGTTGGAATCTGCCCAACGCGAACTAAAAGAAGAAACAGGCATCACTGCAAAAAAGTGGACACCAATGGTGCGAACCCATTTGTCTAATTCAGTCTCTGACGAAGAAGGATTTGTTTTTCTTGCAGAAGAGTTAACCTATGGAATGGCGGCACTTGAAGATACAGAAGCAGATTTGAAAGTGAGAAAATTGCCTTTTTCAGAAGCACTACAAATGGTACTAGATGGCAAAATTACGGACAGCTTAAGTGTGATGGGTATTTTGAGAGTGGCCAGAGAATTAAATATCTAAAGTCGATAGTCCATAGTCAACTATCCATGGACTATGGATCATAGACTATCGACTATCTACAAGCAAAATGGAATTAAAAAATTATAAAACGCACGCCAAAGAAGGCTTTCATCTCGCCTACCCGGTTATGCTCAGCCAATTGGGGCACGTTACCATGGGCGTTGCAGACAATATTATGGTCGGCAATTTGGGTGCCGCTAATCTGGCCGGGGCAGGCTTGGCCAACGTGGCTTTCAATTTTCTGTTACTTTTCGGCATCGGTGTTTCCTACGCCATCACTCCTTTGGTTTCAACGGCAGACGGAGAAAGAGATGATACCAAAATCGCTTCCATACTAAAGCACGGTTTGCTCATCAATATTTGCAATAGTTTGATTCTTGTAGCTATTGTTTCTGTCGGGATGAACGTGCTGTTTCATATCAATCAACCACCGGAGGTAGTTGTTCTTTCTATCCCTTATCTAAGCATTATTACGTTCTCGCTCATTCCCATTTTGGTGTTTCAGACTTTTCGCCAATTTACAGAAGGCTTATCGCTGACACGTATCGCGATGATCATTGTCATCAGCGCAAATGTGGTGAATATCGGACTAAATTATCTATTGATTTACGGGCATGCTGGCTTTCCGGCACTGGGTTTAAATGGAGCAGGATATGCCACATTGACCTCAAGAATTTTAATGGCTGTAGTTTTTGCGGGCTATGTATATCTCGCTCCACGCTTCAAAAAATTCAGAAATGGATTTTCCATCGGAAACTATTCAAAAGCGCTAGTCAACAAAATGTTGCATATCGGCATACCAGCTGGCATGCAATTTATTTTTGAAGTGGCGGCTTTTGATTTTTCGTTAGTGATGATGGGATGGCTAGGAACGCAAGCGCTGGCGGCCCATCAAATAGCTATTAACTTAGCCACCATTAGTTACATGACAACATCCGGTTTGGCCGCAGCGGCTACAATTCGCGTCAGCCATTTTCTGGGCAAGAAAGATTTTGGTAATCTTCGGCAAGCCGCGTACTCCCTTCTGGGTGTTGCTTTATTGATTATGACGGCTTGGGCGATCTTTTTTATTGTGGGGGGAAATTTTCTACCACTATTGTATGTTCACGATGCAGAGGTTATTGCAATCGCTGGTCCTTTACTGGTTATCGCGGGATTTTTTCAATTGAGTGATGGTGCGCAAGTTGTTTGTATCGGTGCGCTAAGAGGATTACAAGATGTTAAAATTCCATCGCTGCTTATTTTCATTTCGTATTGGATCATCGGTCTTCCGCTTGGCTATTGCTTGGCGTTTGTTTTCGGATGGGGCGCTATCGGAATTTGGCTTGGTCTGTTGTTGGGCTTGACGTTAACAGCCACCGCCATGTTTTTACGATTCAAGAAACTGGCTGGTTCTTTAAAAGAATAGTTTTTCTTTCTTATCTTTTGAAAAACTGAAAGCCATCGAACATGATCAAAGTCGAAGCCAAACCCGTAAAGCTCTCCCAAACCACCATCACCGAGTTGATGATTCCCGCATACGCGAATTTTGGTGGCAAAATACATGGAGGCATACTTCTTTCCATGATGGACAAAGTAGCCTACGCCACTGCCAGCAAACATGCAGGTACCTATTGCGTAACTGTTTCTGTTGACAAAGTCGAATTCTTACAACCCGTAGAGGTAGGGGAATTGGTATCGATGCACGCGTCCGTGAACTATGTAGGAAAATCTTCTTTGGTTGTGGGAATTCGGGTAGAAGCACAAAATGTAAAACTCGGAACCATTAAACATACCAACTCGTCCTTTTTCACCATGGTAGCCAAAAACGATGATGACAAACCCACACAAGTGCCGGAATTGATTCTAGAAAATGATGAAGATGTGAAACGTTTTATAGAAGCTATGCGAATGAAAGAAATAAAAAACTCAGTGAAGGCGAAAATGGATGATGCCAAATCGAAAATTGAAGTAGACAATGCTCGCGAACTATTAAAAGATCAGCGCTGTCAAATTAAGATCAGGCTTCAGTCGGTATAAATAACTGAATTCCGTAAGCCACATTACGCCAAAATGTTCTAAAATTGTACATTTAAAATCATTTGTAAACGCTAACAGCATGAAGCATTTTCTTTCCATTGCTTTCCTTTTTATTCTCGCAGGCTCCTTTGCCCAATATCCACTCATTCTAACGCAGCGTGAACAGGCAAAAATCATTGACGAGCTTTTAGAAGACCGCCTGCGCACGGTGCTTCCGACCATCATGCGAAGAGAGGGCTTTGACATGTGGGTGATCATCTCGAGAGAATACAATGAAGATCCGATTATTAGAACCATGCTTCCTGCCACATGGTTTGCGGCTCGTAGAACCACCATGTTGGTAATTTATGATAAAGGGAAAGATGCCAAGGGTACTGATCTGGGTCTTGAATACTTGGCCGTGGCTCGCTACGATGTTGGCAAAATGTTCAGACGCGCCTGGGATCCGGATCATCAGCCGGACCAATGGGGCCAGCTCGCCAAGATCGTAGAAGAAAGAAATCCAAAAAAGATAGGTATCAACAAGGCGCCTTCTTGGGGCCATGCCGATGGGTTGACTGCGAACGACTATGATCAATTTCTGACCGCTTTACCCAAGCGCTTGTATACACACGTTGCGTCTGCCGAAAAATTAGGTGTAGCATGGCTTGAAACACGCACGGAAAGAGAAATTATTATCTACCAGCAGATTTGCCGCATCGCTCATGAAATCATCGCGGAAGGGTTTTCCGACAAAGTCATTCAACCGGGTATAACCACTACCGAAGATGTGGTCTGGTGGTATCGCGAAGAAATCAAGCGACTAAAGCTCGACACCTGGTTCCAACCATCTGTGTCCATACAACGACAAGAACCTGAAACCATAACCGCCAAGCGACCACAGCCTTTGGTCATTCTCCCGGGAGATCTATTGCATGTCGACTTCGGCATTACCTACCTGAGACTTAACACCGATACCCAACAACATGCTTACATTCTGAAACCAGGAGAAACGGAAGTACCTGAATATTTACGCAACGCATTCAAGAGAGGAAATAAACTTCAAGATATACTGACAAGCAATTTCAAGGAGGGAAAAACGGGAAATCAAATTCTGGCCGATACTCGCAAACAGGCGATTGACGGGGGAATCACTCCCTCCATTTATACGCATCCCATTGGCTTTCATGGTCATGCTGCAGGCACTACCATAGGCATGTGGGACATGCAAGGTGGCGTACCCTTTACTGGCGATTACCCAATGCACTTTAATACAGCCTACTCCATCGAATTGAATGCCTCTGTATACGTGATCGAATGGAAAAAGGAAGTACGCATTCAATTGGAAGAAGATGGCTATTTTGACGAGAAGGGTTTTCGATATATTGATGGAAGGCAAAATGATATTATTATAATCCCCAAGCCTGATCCCATCAATCGCTAGCACAAAAAAATACGAAGCGAAACCGACTTTTATGAATTACTCAGCGAATGAAACTGATTAGAATAGTACATACCATTTACGGTTTTTTCGTATTTTCTTTCCTGTTCATACTCTTTTTGCCACTTCTGCTCATTCCAATTGTTCTTCCAAAAAAGTTTGAGCTAGTTGGTATTCTCAACCGCTGGTGGGCCAGGCTGATGTTTATCTTCTGCTTCCTACCTTTTCGGGTTGAAACACGTGGAAAGCTAGAGCGTAATCGGCAGTATATTTTTTGCCCTAATCACTTCTCGTACCTTGATATACCTACGATGGGTCTGAATCCCATCAACGCTATTTTTGTTGGTAAAAATGATATGGAAAAGATTCCTCTTTTTGGGTTTATGTATCGCAAACTACATATCACGGTCGACCGAAAAAGTATGCGCAGTCGGTCGGAAACAATATTGGCTAGCATGAGAGCCATTGATTCGGGAAAAAGCCTTGTGATTTACCCAGAAGGTGGGATGGTAACCAAAAACCCACCCCAAATGGTGCCGTTCAAAGACGGAGCCTTCCGCACCGCCATTGAAAAACAAATACCCATTGTACCCGTCACTATCCCTTATAATTGGATAATTTTGCCGGATCAAAAAAAAATGATTCTTCACGCGGGCAAAGTCAAAGTTGTTTTCCATGAACCGATTGAGACAAAAGGAATGACCCTGGAAAGTATTTCATTATTAAAACGCCAAGTGTTTTCAGTGATTCAAAGTGAACTATCAAAAAGCTAGCATCTTCAATGAAATTGGACGTAGAAACTCTTCAAAAAATCGCCCACCTATCAAGGTTAGAGATAAATGAGGAAGATACCGACCAAATGCTTCGCGACATGAGCAACATGCTCACTTTTGTGGAGAAGTTGAATGAGGTCAGTACAGATGGCATAGCACCACTCACCACGATGAGCCATGAAATAAATAATATACGTGAAGATGTCGCGAAGGTCGACCTAACGCACGATGAAGTGTTATCGAACGCACCAAAGAAAGACAAAGACTATTTTCGTGTACCCAAAGTTCTGGAATAAGAGATGTCAAACATTCGGTTTGGGGAGCATTGGACAAGTAGTGAGAAACGTCTTTTCTGGCTATTGGCTTGCTTAGCTTTTGCTGGGCTAAGCTTATTCGGTTACACCTATTTTCAAAACCCATCTTTAGTATATGTATACGAGCAGTTTCAGGAATTGAAAATGATGGATGTTGCGCTGCGAAGTTTTCGTGTTGGTCTTTCTACCATCGAGGTGCCTATTGAAAATATATTGTTGTATGAAACCTATGTAGGCAGCGACCTTCAACCGGCTTTTTGGATTTATTATCTTTTTTTGGGCTGCCTAACCGTTGGGGTTCTTTTGTTTCTGACCTTCATCACCACACTAAAACGTTATTCTTTTTTGGGTGGAATAGGTTTTTTTATCCTGATCATTGTCAATTTTCATTGGGAAACACTTCTGGTAATTGGCCTGTCGAATAAAATCCCGACCATAGTTATCACCATTTTGTACTCAGCACTCGCTTACTATTTCCAATCATTCAGGAGTGATTTTTCATTTCTATTCCGACTTTTTTCTTTTGCAGTAATTACGCTCATCGTAGCGATTGCAGTATATTTTGGAAGTCGTGTTACTAGCCCTTTTCTTCATTTGGCGGTCAACGGGCTAACCACAGGCATTATCATGAGTGTGGTATTCATCGCAATGGTCGCACATGAATTGATTGCACTATTTGTCACCATCGTTACAAATTCACAAAAACCAACCCGCTCAGCTGGACACTTCTACCTTGTTACAGCCATTTACCTCGCCAACTTAATCATTACCTATTTAATCCGGGAAAATTATTTACACTGGAATATTTTCACCGTTGACTCCTTTCTACTTCTCACATTGTCCGCCATTATCGGCTTGTGGGGAGTGCGAAAAAGAGAGCCACTTTATGCTGATGTTGTCAGCTCCTTTCCGATCGTCACCTATCTTTACTTAGGGTTCTTCATTACCGCCTACTCAACTATCAGTTTTTGCTTTGCCACACATAGTACCACCATGATGGAAGGCTTCGATGATATCATTCTTTTCATGCACCTCGGCTATGGTGTTATTTTCACTGCCTATGTAACCGCCAACTTCGGCCCTATGCTGTTGGCGAACGTACCTGTACACAAAATACTTTACCAACCATCTGCGATGCCCTTCTTTACTTTTCGTACGATGGGGTTAATAGCAACGTTCGCTTTCCTCTCCTACTCGTATCCCCTCACAACCTATTTTGATCGGGCTAAGGCTACTTACTACAATGCCTATGGAGACATGTATCTTGCTTTGGCGGATCAACAAACGGCCGAAGCATACTACAAAAAATCGATCACCACCCGAAACCGAAATCATCATGCACACTATGCGCTGGCCAATTTGTATTCCGCACAATTGAAGCCATATGATGCGCTCAAGGAGTATCAAAACATCATTGCGACCACTCCTTCGGAAATGGCGTACCTAAATTACGGTGACGCCTACCAAACCAACGGAAAATACGAGGAAGCGACTTCGCTTCTGAAGGACGGATTGCGCGTTTTCCCAACCAGTGGGATGTTACTGAATGCACAAGCATTGAATTATTATCAACTACATCAATTAGATTCTTCTTTGATATTTTTTCAAAGAGCCAGAAAAAGTCAATTAACAAAGGATGCGGCTGAAACTAATTTGTTTGCTTGCAGCGCACAACTTCGATTATCATTTCCGGCTGATTCGTTACTCAAACTCTTGGGGTCGAAAGATTTGGGCACGCAGAGCAACGCCTTCGCACTGGCAACTCTTCAACATATCAACTTGCCGATCGATCCAAAGATACCAAAAGACACAATACTCAATGTGCGCATGGCTGTTGTCATCAGCAACCAACTAACCAATCAACTCCAAGAAATAGATACAGCAGCGCTGCGTAATTTTGTACTGATTGCCAGAAAACCAGTAAACAGCAATTTCAAAGAATACGTACTTCAGGCCGCTGCACATGCCTACTACGAACATGGGATGGTCACTCAAGCACTTGAACTCCTTCGCGAATTGGCATACTTCACTAACCAAGGAAAATATTTTTATCAGCTAGGCATTTGGCTGCTGGAACAAAAAAATCCAGCTACCGCAGCATCGTATTTCAAAGTAGCCGAAGAAAAAAACAGGGATGGCGCTGACTTTATGCAGGCATTAGCTTGGACAGAAGCTGATAGCTTGGATGTGGCGTTATCGTTTTGGAATTCTTTAGTGACATCCGATGATTCTTCCAGACGAAATCAATCCATACTCTATAGAAAAATCATTGAGTCCGAAAATAACGAAGCGCTGCAGCAAAATGATGAATTCATATATGAATACTCCAAAGTTCACGTACCCCTTTCTGATTCGCTTTTGTTCGGTCAGATGGTTGGAAATATCAGAAATGTAGTTTGGAAAACCCGAGCTATCCTGGAGAGAAGTAAAAGGTGGTATGCACTTGACGAACCGAACAGAGCGATCGGTTATCTATCAATGTTGAAAGGTGTTAAGTTTATAGAAAAAGATCTCGCAGACGAAATCATGGTTTTTAATAGGATGCTTGCTGTGGAGACAGCTAACTGGAGCTACTTGCAAAATAAGATGAATGTTGAGTTACCTCCCGCCTATCGAAATGAAAAAATTTATTGGCGTGCAGTCATTGCCGCTCGCGAAGGCAACATAAAAGAAGCATTGCACGACTTCGAGTTTCTAGGAAAAGCTAATTTTCAATTCGAAGAAGCAATGTTGGCCTCGGCTCGGTTTTTTCAAAAAAATAGCACCGACAAGCTAAAGCCTTACTCCATTCTGGTAAATGGGCTTTTGGCAAAACCCAATTCAGTGAAGCTATTGAAAGAATATGCGGTGCAGGCCATGTTGTTGGGGTTTGAAAGTGAATCAGTACAGGCGATGGCAAAACTAAAGAAATTACTCCCACTTGACATTTACAACGACTTCGAAAAGAAGTTGGCCAAATGAAATGATTGGCAGAATGTTGTAATTGCTTTCTTGCAATTGAGATTCACTTATAAATTAGTTGATTTATTATCACAAACTGTTCTTACTTTTGAGTTTAAATGTTTTTTCTATGGAGATGAAGTTTGTTCCCCTAAATACATTACACGAAAAGCTAGGTGCCAAAATGGTACCCTTTGCCGGATACAATATGCCCGTCCGGTACTCTTCTGATATCGAAGAGCACATGACCGTTCGGAATGGTGTGGGCGTTTTTGATGTTTCACATATGGGGGAGTTTACTATTAAGGGGCCCCATGCACTGGATTTGATTCAGCGCGTAACAAGCAATGATGCCAGTAAACTAGTTGATGGGCAAGCCCAATACTCATGTCTTCCTAATGAAACGGGCGGCATTGTGGATGATCTAATTGTATATAAGGTAAAGGATAATGACTATTTACTGGTAGTCAATGCATCCAACATAGAAAAAGACTGGAACTGGATTTCAAAATTCAATAGCAAAGGAGCTGACATGAAAAATATTTCAGATGACATTTGCTTGTTTGCCGTTCAGGGGCCTAAGGCTTTGGGAGTATTGCAGAGACTCACTTCGACTGACCTCTCAGCAATTAAGTATTATCATTTTGCCGTTGGCGAATTGGCCGGAATACCCAATGTCATTTTAAGCAATACCGGATACACTGGAGCGGGCGGCTTTGAAGTTTATGTAAATAAAGAAAACGCTGAAAAAGTTTGGCAGGCAATTTTTGATTCCGGTAAGGACGAAGGTATAAAGCCAATTGGCCTTGGAGCGCGGGATACGCTACGCCTGGAAATGGGCTTTTGCCTTTATGGAAATGATATTGATGACACCACTTCCCCCTTGGAAGGTGGACTAGGTTGGATTACCAAGTTTACAAAGGTATTCACGAATTCTGCGAATATTCAAAAACAAAAAGAAATCGGTGTTTCGCGAAAATTAGTGGGCTTCAAGATGATTGATAAGGGTATTCCACGTCATGACTATCCGATTAAAGATTCAGCTGGCAATGTGATCGGAAAAGTCACATCAGGAACTCAGTCACCTATGCTAGGCATTGGGATTGGTTTGGGTTATGTAACGACTGCAAATGCTGCGGTAGGCACAGAAATTTTCATTGACGTAAGAAATAAAGCACTAAAAGCGATCGTCAGTAAAACACCTCTTGTCTGAACTTTGATGATATAGATATTCATGATATAACATGATCAAACCTGAATACCTATACTCCGAATTGACGGGCAAGATTATTGGCTGTGCCATGGAGGTGCATAATTTCCTTGGGAATGGTTTTCAGGAAGTGATCTACCAAAGAGCTCTTTCTTACGAAATGGAATTAAATAAAATACTTTTCAGTCGCGAAGTAGAAATGCCCATCTTTTACAAGAATAAAGACATTGGCACTAGAAGAGTTGACTTCTTGATTGATGAAAAGATTTGCGTAGAGCTTAAGGCTTTGACAAAACTAGAACCTGTTCATTTAGCTCAAGCAATCAATTATCTCGAAGCTTTCAATTTAGAAGTAGGGCTATTGATCAACTTCGGGAATACCAAACTTGAATTTCATAGACTTCAAAATAAAAAATTCAAGCCATCATGAATATCCCACAAATCAAAAAAATCAAAGTTCCGACAACATGAAAACAATCGATGTCTGCCTAAGTCCGGAACTAATGCATCTCTACCCGGTGCAAGATAAAACAGTGGTCGTAGTGGACATTTTGAGAGCAACTTCCTGTATGGTGACTGCTTTTGCTCATGGCGTGGAAAGCATTACGCCCATCGCCAATTTGGAAGAGTGCCAAAGCTTAAAGCTAAGAGGCTATGTAATTTCGGGAGAGCGTGATGGAAAAAAAGTGGAAGGTTTTGACAAGGGAAACTCACCTTTCGAATACATGGGCGAACAAGTCCGCGGATTGAAGATTGCCTTCACCACTACCAATGGCACGCAGGCCATTGAAAAATCGAAAGGCGCTAAAGATGTTATTATTGGTTCATTCTTGAACCTGAATGCTGTCGCTAAATATTTGTTGTTGAATGAACACAACGTTTTGGTCGTTTGTGCGGGCTGGAAAGGCAAAGTAAACCTGGAGGACACGCTCTTTGCCGGTGCACTGGTTGACAAATTAAAAGACTATCTCGGACCGGATTGTGATGCTCCTCTGGCCGCACAACATTTATATAATATTGCAAAAGACGATATGGTGAGTTTTTTAAACGCCTCCTCACATGTGAGACGTTTGAACAAGCTAAATATACATGACGATCTAAAATTTTGTGTTACTCCGGATCAATATACTGTACTACCGAGACTGATCAATGGAGTACTACGACTTCGATAACTTCGGGTTTTGATGGTGGCGGTCGCTGTCACGAATAGTCTTTTTCTCTAGATTTTTTTCAAAGGCTTTGGTTAAATCAACGCCCGTCTGGTTGGCCAAGCAAATCAACACCCAAAGAACATCGGCCATTTCATCACCTAGGTCCTTGCCTTTGTCGGATTCCTTTTCGGATTGCTCACCATATCTCCTTGCCATGATTCGTGCCACTTCGCCCACTTCTTCTGTGAGAATAGTCATATTGGTAAGTTCGCTAAAGTAACGAACACCATGGGTTTTGATCCATTGATCTACTTGGGTTTGAGCTTCTTCTATGGTCATAAGATGTTATGCGAGAAGTAGGAGATTCTAATTTCTGAACACTATTAACACAATGTATGTATAACTTGTCTCACCACTAATGTTTAATCAAGCTGCTCAAAATTAATATCCATCACATAATATTTCTGCCATCCCACAAAATCAAAATGCCACCACTCGGCTGTGTAGACTTTAAAGCCATTTTTTTCCATGATAGAAATAAGCGTCTCTCTGTTTTTGGCAATGATAGGATCACTTACAGGTGCGTCTGCCCAGCTTTCCTTCGAAGCAGTATCCCATTCGGTTGGCATTTTTAGTTCTTGCTTCGTTTTTAAATCAATTAATGTGATGTCAAGGGCGCAGCCCCGATTGTGCTTCGACCCTTTGTACGGACTGGCTACATACATCGTATCCCCTTTCATCACTTCATAAAATTTCACAGTTGCAGAATACGGTCGATACCCATCGTATACTTTTATGCCGTAGCCCAGTTTGTTAAACTCATCTTGTGCCTTCTTTAAAGCTATGGAGACAGGCTTGCGCGAATAAGCCTTTGGCAAATTGTAGATTTTTTCTTTGGTAAAATTGTTGGTAGTGGCATAGCGAATATCCAGCATAATATTCGGTATGAATTTCTCTAAGTCAATCAGCTCGTTATCGGGATTGGCCTTTAAACTATTTTTGTAAGCATCTAGTTTTGTTGGACTCAACCCATAATTAATCTTCATCCCCAATTTTCCAACTGCAAAATTCTCAGCAGCGCGCTCCACAGAAAAGATGTCCTTAGAACGCACGTAGCTTCCAATAACATGCCCACCCGCCTCCGGTATGGCGACCATCTGCTTAAGACTATCTGGTGTACCCAAGTGTTTATTCATTTCAATCATGGCACTCACTTTCACCGTAGGGTCTTGTTCTTCTTCATTTTTGTAATAATAGATTGTAAGTGAAGGACACTTTACTTTAACGAAGGTGGTCGGATTCATTTTATCTTCTACCATTTCTTGCAATTGCACAACGGCTTCCACACGATAACTGTTGTTCCAATATCTATCTTTGAGCGAATCTGGCGGAGAAGTTAGAAAATTTCCACCTATCACTTTGCGCGCAATTTGCAATCCCCATGGGTTATTGAGTAGCCACGCGTTTGCATCGTTGACTTCAATATTGGGCGACATGTTAATCATTGCGAAAACATCATCGGGGTATTGTGCCGCCAAAATCAAGCTCATGGTGCCACCCGTTGAGGTGCTCATCAAAATCACCTTGTTGCCCAATGCTTTACCAATAGCCAATGCTTCCTTAGCGCTCTGCCACCAACGATCAGCAGAGAAGTTAAGTAACTGATCAGTGGTGTCAATACCGTGTTCAGCCATGCGAGCGAGGTAGAGATTAGACTTGAATTTCTTCGCGAAATTTAGATGCACTGGATCACCCTCTTCTTGACTTGCTGAAAATCCGTGGATGTACACTACGCTGTATTCCGTTTTGCTTTTTGAGCTATCCGCCCAAATAATGCGTGCTTCATTATCAGGCTTTAGTTTATGCATGCTTTCCTGAGTCGCCACATATTTCTCTAATTCAGCGGCTTGCTGTGGTACTATGGGAACGGTTGAATTCCACGCTGGCTTTTTAGGTGCCGGGCCTAAAAAATAACCTCCGGCAATCAATAACAAAGGAAATGTAAAGTAAATAAGTCTCTTGTTTTTCATGTGGTTATCTTTTGAAAACACAAGATACGGTTTTATTGATTTTATCAAAGGATGCAGAAAATGTGAGCACATAACTCTTGTAAATGGCGGTGTGGCAGGCGTAAGCGAGCAAGGCCTGCCGGACAGGCAGGGATTGAAGCGAAAAACCTCCCGAGACTGCATGAGGTAAATGTGCGCTGGCGAGGCGAGGGAGCTTGCAGCATAAAGCCGGGCCTCCGCATTTCGCGGGGGATGCCCCAAACTCAAACCAGAAAAGGCATTAGAATTATTTTGTATTATTGAGTAAAAGTGGAAACCAAAAACACTTAAAACATGGGGCAAATGGATGGCCTGACAATCCGCAACTTAATTTTAGACTATGACACAAGCTCCTTCAAATGCATTTATTGCAGCATCCTGGATTGCACTTTTGGCTGGAATGACAGCCTATTTGATCGGCCTCTGGAATGCTGATATGTTGCTGAATGAAAAAGGCTACTACTTTACGATTTTAATGTATGGATTGTTCTCAGCTGTATCGTTACAAAAAGTTGTGCGCGACCAAATGGAAGGAATTCCTGTCACAACTATTTACTATGGCCTGGCTTGGTTTTCAACCATACTCTCTATTCTATTGTTGGTAATTGGCTTGTGGAATGCCACGCTAACGTTAAGCGAAAAAGGATTTTATGGAATGTCATTTACCCTGAGCATGTTTGCCGCCATTGCCGTTCAGAAAAATACGCGTGATGCCGGGAAGGCTGAGACAAAGGAAACAAAAGAATAGCGTTTAGATGTCGTTACCTATAATAAAAAAGCCCCACGCCAGTGGGCGGGGGGCTTTTCATACTAAAAAATCAACAGACCAGAACGCTGCAAAAAATAACTAACAGCTATTCTAAAAGTCTGGCCTTAAGAAGGCACTCCGGTATCGGCAAAAAATATTTACCACCAACAACCACTACGAATGGAGTAAAACCAGTCATACCGGAAATGCCATGCCTTTAGTTAGAAGTTAGAATTCAGAATACAGAAGTCAGAAGTATTCGCTACAAAATAGCTAATTCTATATTCTGACTTCTCGATTCTAACTTCTGTTCTAATCCACATTATCATGCAAAAACTTATTATTGCCCAACAAATTATTATCATCATTTAAATTGTATCGTGAAATAAACTGTTCTGAAGAATGCGGCACATTGTCCATCTTCACACCTCTGCGTAAGTAAGCTGGTAGCGTCCACTTTTCATTGAATTCTTCTTTTGTCATTTCTTGCTTGCGATTGGATTTCAATTTCTCTCTTCGCTCTTTGGCTTGCTGCTCCAAACGCGCCCTCGTTTTGCGTACCTCCATCAAGCCATCATCATTGATCACCTGATCTGCGGAAATCTCTCTTCCAATCTGAAACTCATCATCATCGGCAAACAGGCTTTCCTCGCCTTCGTCATCTTGGTGCGCGTCCGTAGTTTCAGTTTTGTCAAACAACGTGAATGTGTAAGCTCGTTCTTCTTGCTTAGGCAATTCTTTCTCTGCCTTTTCCTCTGTCTTTAGGATAGGTCTGTCAAACGGCTTTTGAACGATTGGAATTTCCACAGGAACCTCAGCAGGAGGTGGTGTACTAATCGTTTCCGCGCTTTGTGTGCCAGTGTTATCCTTGAATTTTAGTTCCAAGTCAGCCCCACGTTGATTGACGGAATTATCGACAGCTCCAAATAGAGGAATTTGCGATTTATCCAGATCGTGCACTTTTTTATCTTCCTTCTTAACTGTTTTCTGAACGGTATCAAATCCAGTAGCAATGACAGTCACGCGAATTCGATCGCCCAACGCACTGTCGACACCATGACCAAAAATAACTTCCGCTTCGTCACCAGTCTGTTGTTGAATATATTCTGTAATAGTTGTGAGCTCGTCCATCTGTAACTCAGCTTCCTCTCCAGAAATAATGGAAAGCAAAATTTTCTTTGAGCCCATGATGTCATGGCTATCCAACAACGGAGAAGCCAGTGCCTGCTGTGCCGCTTTAATTGCCCTGGTATCGCCTCTTGTCTCAGCTGTACCCATCACCGCAGCACCTGCATTCAACATTACTGTGCGAACATCTTGAAAGTCAACGTTCACATATCCTGCTAAGGTTATTATCTCCGCAATCCCTTTTGCAGCTGTGGTTAGAACATTGTCTGCTTCACCAAATGCCTGACCGATGGACAAATTTCCATAGATCTCGCGAAGCTTGTCGTTCAATATAACAAGTACCGTATCGCAGCTGCTGCGGAACGATTCGATCCCAATCTCCGCCTGGCCTAGTTTTTTCTTTCCCTCAAAAGAGAAAGGAACGGTGACGATACCAACTGTCAGGATATCCATGTCCTTTGCAATTTTTGCGATGACAGGTGCGGCTCCGGTTCCAGTGCCACCACCCATTCCAGCCGTCACAAAAACCATTTTCGTTCCTGCCAGCATTTCGCGGATTTGATCTTTGCTTTCCAAGGCAGCTGCGCGCCCTACCTCTGGGTTAGCTCCACATCCAAGGCCTTCAGTTAGGTTTACTCCGAGTTGTAGTTTATAAGGAACCGGACTGCTGTTCAGCGCCTGCAAATCGGTGTTTGCTACCACAAATTCGACATCTTTAATTCCTTGTCGAAACATATGATTGACTGCGTTGCTACCTCCGCCACCCACACCAATCACCTTAATGATTGACTTGTGATGTTTGGGGAGATCAAATTTGTATCCTGTTACTGGTTCAAACATGATTATGGTGTTTAGTGGTTGTATTTTTTTAGTTTTTATTATTGGCCTCAAGCTGCAGGCCACATGCTGCAAGCAGCGCGGTAGTTCCGAACAGCTTGTGGCTTGAAGCATGCGGCATGTAGCCCAGAGTTTTAGTATTCATTCTTATCACTCAGATCATCAATTAACAATCCTTTCGTTTTGTTAAGTATGTTCGAAAAGAAATCAGACGCTGGATTTTGCTTTTCCTTTTTCACTTTCACTGTCTTTTGGTTCTGATTTTCTTTCGCTTCCTTGTACCGTTCTTCACGTTCATCCAACGAACGGAATCCAGATAGCACTAGGCCAACGGCCGTTGCATACATCGGGCTCTTCACTATTTCCAGTTTACTTTTGCCAAGATGTTCATTAGGATAGCCAATGCGTGCATCCATGCCTGTCATATACTCTACCAACTGCTTTAACGAATTTAGTTGTGAACCGCCACCTGTGATTACAATACCGCCAGCTAATCTCTTCTCGTAACCTGAGCTGATGATTTCTGCATGCGCCATTTCGATCACCTCTTCCATTCGGGCTTGTATGATGTTGGAAAGGTTCTTTACCGAAATTTCTTTGGCCGTACGGTTTCTAATTCCTGGAATAGAAACGATTTCGTTGGGACTTGCCTCTTCGGCAATCGCCTTGCCAAATCGTGTCTTCAACTGTTCTGCTTGCTTTGCCATCACCATCAGGCCATGCTGAATATCTGTGGTTAAAATATTTCCTCCAAAAGGAATTACAGCCGTATGTCTGATAATACTATCGTGGAAAATAGCGATGTCTGTAGTGCCTCCACCAATGTCAATCAAACAAACGCCTGCTTCCTTTTCGTCTTCGCTAAGCACCGCGATACTTGACGCCAATGGCTCCAAAATCAAATCTTGTATTTCAAGGCCAGCTCTGCGTACACACTTATTTATATTGTTAATCGCACTGGTTTGTGCCGTGATGATATGGAAGTCAGCTTCTAGCTTTACCCCACTCATGCCGACAGGATCTTTGATGCCCTCTTCATAGTCAACTGTATAGTCTTGTGGCATCACATGAATGATCTCACTGCCCGGTGGGATGACAATTCGATACATGTCTTCTGTCAGGCGATTTACATCTTCGATGCTTACCTCGTCTTCTTTCGAACTGCGGGTGATACTGCCATGGTGTATGGAACTGCGAATGTGTTGTCCCGCAATGCCTACGTTCACCACACCAATATCTATTCCCGACATATCGCTGGCTTCTTTAACAGCCTTCTCAATGGCAAAAACAGTTTTATCAATGTTGGTTACAATTCCCTTTATTACGCCTTCTGACTCAGCTTTGCCCATGCCTAATACTTCGAGCTTGCCGAACTCATTCTGGCGACCTACAATCGCAACAATTTTTGTTGTACCGATGTCGAGCCCTACTACTATTTTTTCGTGTTCCATGATGTTCTGTATGTTTAGTGGTTGTTTATTTTTTCATTTAATTAAGAATTTAGTATATAGAAGTTAGAAGTCAGAATCATTCTTTTAAGAACTAGTTCAAACTCGATGTAACTTGCCTTTAATATTTTATATTTACTCATTATCTATTCCAAATTCTATATTCTAAATTCTGACTTCTATATTCTTTTTCATTCGGCAATCACTTGCCCCTCATATTCCAAATTCACACGTTCATACCTCGTCCACCCGCGTGTGGGTAAAATTTCCTTATAGAATACCATGAGCTTCTTGAATTTCATTTCAATATTCTCCGGCTTTCCGAATTCAACCAACTGTCCTGTCACCTGTGGGTAAATTGAAATCTTACCATTCTTTGCAATATCTAACTGCGCCACCTGCGCTTTCCAGAATTTGTCTTCATTGATATATTCGATCATTTCAAGAAGTTGCTTTCCCTCTTCAGATCTATTTAAGTCTTCGCTTTCCAGCAATTGTTTAACAGCTCCACTTATCAATACCACCCGAGAAGTATATTTTTCCGAAACGGGCATGACGACACCATCTTCTGCTATGTAGGCGTCAGGCGCATCATTTTGCACGATGCGAGCAATCGGTCTTCTCAATTCAACATTGACGATTAAGTTTCCTTTAAGATCACCAAAAAGCTCAGCGTCCAAAATATGCTTATCGTATTTCAATTTCTTTTCAATCTCCTTCAGTTTAATTCGACTAATACCAACACCCTTAATAGGCTCGCCACTTCCCTCCACCAGTTGCAATACATCGGCCTCATCTAAAAAATGATTTTCATTCAAGTTGTCCAATTCAATCACAATATCTTTGCACACCGACCCCCCACGTTTTCGTTCGCTAAAAGCGATCAAAAAGGAAAGCGCGAGCAGCACTAGTGCAATTTTTATCTCTTTTCGTATGGTGAACTTTGGCTTCATTGTTCTTTCACAGTGTTTACTTGGCTTCAAGCCTCATGCTTCATGCTGCAAGCTGCTTATCAAAACTTACTATTTTTTATGGTTTTTATCGGTCTCTCTTTACTACAATTTACAATTCAATTTTTTCATCAAATACTCAACTCCTTACTAAACATCAAGCTGCATGTGGCTTGCGGCATGTAGCTTGATGCCCTTAACTCCGTCTCAACAACATATCCTTGATCGGTTTCACAAACGTATCGATGTCACCCGCTCCTACTGTTGCTAATACTTCTACTTCCAAATCTTCCAGTTTTTGTAACACATCCCCCTTGTTACAGCGAATCTTCACCGAGCTGGTGATATTTTTGAACAGCATATCAGAAGTGACGCCCGGTATAGGTTCCTCGCGAGCCGGATAGATGTCCATCAGTAAAACCTCATCGGCAATACTCAGACTCTTTGAAAATCCTTCTGCAAAATCTCGTGTGCGCGTAAAAAGATGTGGCTGAAAAATTACTGTCAATTTTTTTCCTGCGTACATTGACTTTAGCGAAGTAAGAAATGCTTCAATCTCCGTTGGGTGATGTGCATAATCATCAATGTAAACCAGATCATCGCGTTTGATGACAAACTCAAATCTCCGCTTCACACCTTTAAAAGACTGAAGCGCTTGGCGAATATGTGTTTCACTTATTCCCAATTTTAATGCAACGAGCGTAGCAGCGATTGCATTTTCCATGTTATGAAAACCAGGGACACCGAGCTGAATTTTCTCAACCTTCTTTCCAAAGCCGTGAAGATCAAATTCAAAAAATCCGCCCCGACCAGTCGGGGTAATATTGCCGGCAAAAAACTGTCCCCGGCTCATGCCATATGTTTCTTTCGAAACTGAAATCCCTTCTGTGAGTGAATCGATTGATTCATGTATAATCAGACTTCCTTTTGCGTTGATCTGCTTGATGAAATCCCTAAATGATTTTAACATGCTTGAATGATCTCCGTAAATATCCAAGTGATCGGCATCCGCAGACGTAACCACAGCTATCTCTGGAAATAAGCGCAGAAAAGAACGGTCGAATTCATCCGCTTCAACTACTACTATTGTCTTATCATTGACTTCGCCCTCCATGACCAAATTTGAATCGTAGTTGGTGGTAATGCCTCCCAGAAATCCAACCATATTTACGCCCGCTGATTTTAGAATATGAGCGATCAAGGAAGAGGTAGTGGTTTTTCCGTGCGTTCCCGCCACCGCAACTGTCTTGTAGCTCTTCGTTAACAGTCCCAACACTTCTGAGCGTTTTAGAATCGTGAATCCCAGATCTTTTAAATAAGCATGTTCTACATGGTTCTTTGGGATGGCAGGTGTAAAAACCACCAACGTTCTTTCCTTACTAATATATCCTGGAATAAATTCAATCTTATCTTCAAAATGAATTTCCATTCCTTCTTCCAATAGTTCGTGCGTAAGTGGAGTAGGTGTACGGTCATAGCCAGCCACTCGCAAGCCTTTATGCTTGAACCAACGAGCAATGGCACTCATGCCAATGCCCCCTATGCCCAAGAAGTAAACGCTATCGTATTGCTCTAACTTCATGCTTAACTCCAATCAGATTTTCAATTTCATTTACAATCTCTTCAGTAGCATGTGGCTTTGCCCACTTGCCAATATTGACGCTCAGCTTCTCACTCAACTGTTCATCATAAATCAATTTTAACACCTCGCTAACGAGAGACTCTTTTGCTTCTGAATCTTTTACCATCAATGCAGCGCCTTCATTAGCCAACGCCATCGCGTTTTTTGTCTGATGATCTTCCGCAACATTGGGCGAAGGAACTAGTAGGCAGGGCTTTTTGGCAATACACAATTCAGATATCGCTAATGCACCTGCGCGCGAAATAACAACGTCTGAAGCTGCATAAGCCAAATCCATTTGTTTCAGGAAGTCAACTACGCGAATCCTTCTAAGATCTTTGTTTTCGACTTGTGCCTTGATGCCCTCATAATACAGTTTGCCAGTTTGCCAAATGACTTGAATCTGAGAATCAATCAATTTGTCTATTCCAGCCAAAATACTTTCATTAATGGTTCGTGCACCAAGGCTTCCACCTAAAATGAGGAGCGTACGATCGGAGCTAGTAAAGGCAAAATGACTCAACGCCCTTTCACGTTTTGAATCCAAATCGATAATGTCTTTTCTTACGGGATTTCCAGTGAATACTATTTTCGAAGCTGGAAAATATTTCTCCATGCCTTCATACGCCACACAAATCTTAGCTGCTTTGTGTGCCAATTGTTTATTGGTTAAGCCCGCATAAGAGTTTTGCTCTTGGATCACTGAAGTTACTCGTGCTTTCGAAGCCGCCAGCATAATAGGGCCGCTCGCGTAGCCGCCAGTACCAATCACTACATTCGGCTTAAAACTTTTTATAATATTTCCGGCTTTCAAATAGCTAGCAATTAACTTGAATGGAAACGAAAGGTTTGAAATCGTTAGTTTTCGTTGTAACCCACTTATCCACAAGCCGATTATTTTATATCCAGCTTCTGGCACTTTGGTCATCTCCATTTTTCCTTCGGCACCCACAAAGAGAATTTCAGCGTCAGCATATCGTCTTTTAAACTCATTAGCAATAGCCAACGCAGGAAAGATGTGTCCTCCTGTGCCTCCTCCACTAATAATGATGCGATATGGTTGTTTTGAATTCAAGAAGTTAGAAGTCAGAATTTAGAATATAGAATTTAGTTGGTTAATCGTTTTGTCTTCAGTCGGTTTACTAGTAACATATGTTTTTAAAGAAATCAGTTAACAGAGTCTATTTTCAAATTTTCAAATTGTCTCATCTTCAAATTACTATGCTGCTTTTGCTTCTAAATCTTTGTCTTCACCTACAACTTCTTTCGAAGCACTGGTTTGTCCCCAGTTTTCTTCTTGTTCCCCACGGCTCACGCTCAAAATGATTCCAACAGATAAACCGGTGAAAACCATAGCGGTGCCGCCCATACTGATTAAAGGAAGTGGTTGCCCTGTAATCGGGCCCAACCCAACTACTACTCCCATATTAACCATAGCCTGACAGACCAAATCAAAACTTAGACCTGCCGACAACAGGCCTCCGAACGCACGCTCACTATTATAAGCAGCTTTCATTCCTCGATGGAGTAAAACCAAATACAATGCAAGAACGATCACTCCTCCAATCATTCCATATTCTTCAATCACAATTGCATAGACG
The DNA here is from genome assembly GCA_020403045.1 of Cytophagales bacterium. Classification (GTDB taxonomy): domain Bacteria; phylum Bacteroidota; class Bacteroidia; order Cytophagales; family Cyclobacteriaceae; genus ELB16-189. The sequence goes on along the minus strand of JADBYK010000021.1, from coordinate 18,071 downwards.
AAATCAGAATAAGGATGCGGCAAAATATTCCGTTGGTCACTATTACCCGGCCCCTTCCCAAAGACACCACCCGTGGCCACTGCTATGCGTCCGTGCTTCGCTTGAAAAGGAAGTTCTGCTCCACTAACAAATGCCGTGATACGATTGAGTGCAGTAACCCTCCGTGTTCCAAACATCAATGCTACCGTCCCCGCCAACAATCCAACTAAAACAAGCATCGCTAAATACTTTACCGGTACGCGACCGATAAACATTACTAACATACACGTTGCGAAAAGCAACATGGCGGTCGATAGATTGGTGAGAGCAATCAACCCGCATATCACGCCACACCATATTAGCATTGGGATGAGGGCTTCCTTTACATCATCAATGTTTTGTTGCTTTTTGGAAAGCATACTGGCGAGGTTGATAATCAATGCCAAACTCGCAAAATCTGATGGCTGAAATGAAGTGTTAATGATTGGCAACGTAATCCACCTAGCTGCTTCGTTGATGGTGGTTCCATTGGTGAACGTATAGATTAATAGGGGAACACTTACCCACAACGCCAATCGGGATATTTTAGAATAATAGCGATAGTCTATTTTATGAGCAACCCACATTGCACCTAAACCTAAGAACACCATGAAAGTGTGCTTCAGTAAATACGACTCGGTACTGGCCGTTCTTTTGTATGCCAACGTTCCAATAGAACTGTATACAACCAAAATGCTAAAAAGCGATAGAGCAAAAACAACAGCCCAAATAACCCTGTCGCCTTGCAGGTTTTTATCAGCCCATTCCTTTATTTTACTTAATTTCATTTTATCAAAAGAATTTAGAAGTCAGAATTCAGAAGTTAGAATTAGTTTTCAAACGCACTCATGTATGATTCTAAAAGCCTACCTACTTCAATCACGTCTTCAATCAATAAGTCAGTATTAAAATATTCTAAGTCGTTAGCTAAAATCAGATAGTATTCTGTTTCAGACAAAGAACCTTGAGCGATGTTAAAGAATCTAAGTTTATCAGCCTTACCTTTTTTCTTAAAGCCCTCAGCAATGTTTGCTGCCACAGACACTGATGATCTTTTCACTTGTGACGTTGAACCATACAACTCTTCCTTTGGAAACGACTTTGTCATTTTATATACGCCAAGAGCAAGCTGATGTGCTTTTTGCCACACGATCAAATCTCTAAACGACTTTGCGGGTTCTCTTTTGGCCATTCTATATTCTGACTTCTAAATTCTGACTTCTTTTATCTTCAATACTATTTTTCAACTCGAGTACTGCATTCCTAAATTGTGCGCCACGATCTTCATAATTCTTAAAAAGGTCAAAACTTGCACAAGCCGGTGATAACAAAACAACATCTCCTTTTTCTGAAACGCGTAGTGCTAGTTGTGCCAATTCCTTTACGCTTTGCGTTTCGTAAATTTCTTTCACTTTGCCACTAAAAGCCTTTTTTAGTTTCTCGTTGTCCTTACCCAAACAAATCAACACACGCACTTTTTCTTTTACCTGATCCTCAATTAACGTGTAATCATTTCCCTTGTCAATGCCTCCGGCAATCCAAACGAGAGGACCCTTGTAACTTCCTAGACCATAAACCACTGAATCAACATTGGTCGCTTTGGAATCATTCACAAATTCAACACCATTGATCGTTGCAACTGATTCGAGTCGATGTGGCGCATTAACAAATGTCTTTAAAGCCATTCCAATATTCTCTATCGAAATCCCAGCTAACACAGCGGCAGAAACGGCAGACATCGTATTGATCAAATTATGCGGCCCCTTCAACGTGGTTTGTGCCTGTGTAAATGAGAAAGATTTGCCATTCAAAGAAAATGTCATTTCATTTCCATTAAAATAAACCGGTACACTCGGATTTGATTTTAATGACACCCTTACTTTAACAGGTGAAATTGATTTATTTACCATCTCTTTTTCTATTACTGCATCGTCTGAGTAATAAATAAAAGATCCAGAAGAGCTCATCGATTGAACTAAGCGAAACTTTGAATTGATATAATTCTGCATTTGGTACTCGTAGCGATCCAAATGATCAGGGGTAATATTCAAGAGAATTCCAATATCTGGTCGAAATGTTTTCGTTCCGTCCAGTTGAAAACTACTAATCTCAATCACGTACCAATCATAATGAGCCGTTGCTACTTTCCGAGCAAGACTCTCTCCCACATTACCTGCCAACGCAACGTTAACTCCAGCCGACTTCAATAGGTGATACGTTAATAAGGTGGTTGTAGTCTTTCCATTCGTGCCAGTAATAGCAATTACTTTTCCCTTCAAATAGCGAAATGCAAATTCAATCTCATCAATAATTTCAATCCCTGCAGCTTTCACCTTTTTAATAACCTCTGCTTTATCGGGAATCCCCGGGCTTTTTATTATTAATGATGCGTTGGTAATTTTTTCCAATGTATGTTGTCCCTCTTCAAATGAAATACCACTTTTGGTCAACTCATTCTTATATTGATCTTTGATAGTTCCCTGATCAGAAACAAAAACCTCATAGCCCTTCGCTTTCGCTAAAATAGCTGCGCCTGTTCCGCTTTCGCCTGATCCTAATATGACTACTCTTTTGCTCATCTTAACTTTAATGTTGCCAGACTAACAATAGCCAATAGTATTCCCACAATCCAAAATCGCGTTACAATCTTAGATTCATGAATTTGCTTTTTCTGGTAGTGATGGTGAAGGGGAGACATCAGTAATATTCTTCTGCCTTCGCCATATTTCTTTTTGGTGTATTTAAAGTAGGTCACCTGCATCATTACCGAAACCAACTCCACCAAGAAGATTCCACATAAAAGCGGGATCATCAATTCCTTTCTTACAGCTAGAGCTAAAACCGCAATGATTCCTCCCATCGATAAACTTCCGGTGTCACCCATGAATACTTGTGCCGGGTAAGAGTTGTACCATAGAAAGCCAAGGCACGCACCCACAAAAGCAGTACAGAAAATTACCAGCTCTCCCAAGTTAGGGATGTACATAATATTCAGGTACGTACTAAAGTCAACACGACCTGAGAGGTAAGCGAATATCGCAAGCGTGAGTCCGATAATCGCAGAAGTTCCAGCTGCAAGTCCATCAATGCCATCTGTAATATTCGCTCCATTTGAAACTGCCGTGATGATAAATATGACAAAAAGCGTATAGACGATCCATGTGTAATCAGCATTCCACCAGGATATCAAACTGCTATAGTCAAATTCATTGTTCTTTAAAAAAGGCACCGTTGTTTTTGTTGATTTGACATCATACTCTGATTTTACATCAGCGGGAATTGCAGCTATTTCGATGCTTGCGACAGAGGGAGTTGACTTCTCACGGATAACGACATTGTCATTGAAAAAGAGTGTAAGCCCAACAATCAAGCCAATGGAAACTTGACCGACAATTTTAAATCGACCGGCCAATCCTTCTTTATTCTTTTTAAATACTTTTATGTAGTCATCTAAGAATCCGATTAGCCCGAGCCAAATGGTGGTGGCTACCAACAAAATGATATAGACGTTGTCGAGCTTTGCCATCAGCAACGTTGGAATCAAGATCGCAGCGATGATAATAATGCCTCCCATTGTAGGTGTGCCCTTTTTCTGCAATTGACCTTCTAATCCTAAGTCACGAATGTCTTCGCCCACTTGCTTTTTACGCAAGAAGTTGATCAATTTTTTTCCGAATGTGATCGTTATTAATAAGGAAAGAACAGCGGCCATTCCTGCTCGGAACGAAATGTATTGAAACAACCCGGCTCCCGGGAAATCAAAGTTTTTTTCGATATAGTCAAATAAATAGTACAGCATTAATTCGCAAACATTTTTAACATCCTTGTAAGCACTTCTTTATCATCAAATGGATGCTTGACCCCTTTTATTTCCTGATAATTTTCATGCCCTTTACCGGCCACGATAATAATGTCCTTCTCTTTTGCCAACATGCAAGCGGTTTTGATCGCTTCCTCTCGGTCCACCATCACCAATGTTTTTTTAGCATCGGTTGGCCCAACACCGGTTTGCATCTCCTTAATGATTTCGAGTGGATCTTCACTCCTTGGGTTGTCAGAAGTGAAAATTACTTTATTGGAATACTTACATGCCACCGCAGCCATGAGCGGTCTCTTCGTTTTGTCACGATCGCCACCACAACCAACAACTGCGATTACTTGCTCTTGACCGGTTCTAAAATGTTCGATTGTCTCCAACACATTCTTTAACGCATCTGGGGTATGTGCGTAGTCAACAATAGCTGTGAATTTGGAACCCGGTAATACCAACTCAAATCTTCCGGGAGCGGTAGTCAATGCGGAAAGTTTGAGAAGAATTGTATCTGAGTCTTCGCCCATCAAGCACGCAGCACCGTACACCGTAAGAAGATTATACGCGTTAAAGTCACCAATTAACTTAAACCAAACATTGCGTTCACCAATCTCCAACTCCAGTCCTTCAATCGAATTGGTAATGATTTTGGCTTTGTAATCTGCCATTTTCTTCAACGCAAAAGTTTTCTTTTGCGCTTTGGTATTTTGAAGCATCACCATGCCGCGCTTGTCATCGATATTAACTAGCGCAAAAGCATCAGATGACAAACCATCAAAAAATCCTTTCTTAGCTCGGATATAACTCTCGAACGTACGGTGATAATCCAGGTGATCATGTGTAATGTTGGTAAAGAGTGCGCCTACAAAATGCAATCCCGCAATGCGACCCTGTGCAACTGCGTGAGAACTAACTTCCATAAAACAATGTGTACAGCCCGCTTCGAGCATACTTACCAGAAGCTCGTTTATTTGAATGGGGTCCGGGGTCGTATGCGTAGAAGCAAAATCTTTGTCCACAATCTTATTCACAACTGTGGACAACATTCCGCAGCGATATCCTAAAGAGGAAAATAATTTATAAAGCAACGTGGCAACAGTTGTCTTCCCATTGGTTCCTGTCACTCCTACTAATTTTAATTTTCCGGAAGGGTTCCCGTAAAAATTGGATGCAATAATTCCCAACGCTTGAGCGCTATCTTTGACAGCTACATAGGTAGCTTTGTCAGAAATTAATTCTGGAAGTTTTTCCACGACAATGGCGACAGCACCCAATGAAACTGCCTTGTCAATAAAGCCGTGCCCATCTGATTGCGTGCCCTTGATAGCAATAAATAACGAACCTTCTTTGACTTTTCTAGAATCAAAACAGATCGCATTGATATCCACATCAGTGCTACCTGAAGTAGAAGTGATCGGTACTTTGTACAATATGTCTTTAAGAATAGCCATTAACTTAGTCTCAGATAAATTCTAGCGCCCCTGCTTATTTTTGTTCCCGGTGATATAGACTGACCAGACACCCTGCCTTTTCCTTCGTATGAAACCCGAAGTCCTGTTTTCTCTAACAAGAAAATAGCATCTCTAAATGTCATCCCTGTAACATCCGGAACATGATCTTTAACAATAGCATTCTTCTTCCACACAATAGCGTTTCCGTTTTTTGATGTCTTGGTCCATTCTTCTTCGGTGGCTGTGTGATTAGAAACACCCAATTCATTCGCAATCATTGTCAACTCGTCTTGCTTTCCCGCACGAATAGTTGGAAACACACCCGGCTCTGACATTTTTGCTTTCTCCATGGCCGTGTGAAGATTAATATCTCTTGAATAAATATTGTCTGCAATGTCTTTAAACACCGGGCCTGCTACGCTATTTCCATATTGATAGATGCCACGTGGGTTTTTTACTAATACGATGGCTGAATATTTTGGCGCATGGGCAGGAAAGAAACCAACAAATGAAGTAACATATCTTTTCTCATATCGGCCGTCTTTTAATATTTGAGCAGTACCGGTTTTTCCCGCAATGCGATAGTAGCTATTTTTTAAGTTTTTTGCAGTGCCATTATCCACCACACCTTCCAAAAGAAGCTGCAATTGCTTCAGTGTTTTTGAAGAACATATTTTTGAATCGATCTTTTCCGTTTCGTATTCTTGTTTGATCCGATCGGCCTCACTGACCGAAGTGACAAAAACAGGTTTAATCATTTTGCCATCGTTGGCAATTGCATTATACAAAGTCAAGGTGTGCAGTGGTGAAATTTCAAACCCATAGCCGTAGGCCATCCAGGGAAGTGTTATGCCGCTCCAGTTTTTATCTTTAGGGCGCGTGATTTTCGGGTACGACTCTCCGGTGATCTGCAATCCAAGTGGCGTAGATAGTTTCAATCTGTCGACATATTCTAAAAACTTGGAGGGCTTTGTGCCAAAATGCTTATCCATCAATTTGGCCATGGCAATATTTGAAGAGAGTTCAAACGCGCGCTTAATCGTAATTTTTCCGTACCCCCCTTCATCATGGTCGCGTACTATCCGGTTGTAAAACTTGTACTCACCATTACCCGTGTTGATCGTGTCAGTTAATTCAATGTTCGTTTCTTCTAACAAAGCCATCATCGTCACTAACTTAAAAGTAGAACCCGGCTCAATGGAGCCACCTACTGCGTGATTAAATTCTTCTTGAAAACCACCTCGCCCATCGGCCGTTAAATTTGAAATAGCCTTGATGTGTCCCGTTTTCACTTCCATTACCACAACCGTACCTTCATCTGCATTGTGTGCCTGCATGGCGCGATGAAGTGAAGTCTCTGCAACATCCTGAAGATTGATATCAATGGTTGTTTGAATATCCATGCCATCAATGGCTTTGATGTTGTTCGCATCAAATACAGGCTTCCACGTACCGCCTGCAATTTTTTGAAACAAGGCCTCCCCGTCTTGTCCACCCAATGCCTCATCAAAACTATATTCTAACCCTGCGCCTTTTCCATCTTCATTTACAAATCCAACGGTTCTTCGGCTCAAATTCGAGAAGGGCCGATAGCGCACATCCATTTTTTCAAAAATCACTCCACCCTTGTAGCGGCCATCGCGGAAGATGGGCCAACTCATCATTTCTTTTTTTGTTTGGTAATTGATCCGCTTGCGATTAATGGTAACATATTGTTTACCCGTGGCCCGCGCATCCTTCAGCATTTCTTTGTACTCCTTTGCAGACCGGTCTTTGTAATACCTGGACAAAAACCAAGAAAGCGAGTCAATCCCTTGTCTAAAAATTTCTTCCTTAGCCAGGGTAGGATCAATGGCTACTTTATAGAAAGGAAGACTAGTTGCGAGCAGACTTCCATTGTCTGAATAAATATTGCCACGGGTGGCCTTTACCTTTTTATAGTCAAAGTTGATTTCTTCACTCATCTTGGCCCACTTCTCGCCTTCCACAATTTGAATGTGTCCTATTTTAGCACCCACACAAATAGCAAAAATGAGGACGCACAAAAATGCGACTCTTACTCTTACTAATATGGATTGCTTTATGTTCATTAGTTTTTCAGTACTATTTTAAAAGGTGGGTTTAAACTTTCCTTCAATCCTAATGGCTTCACTCGTCTTGCTACTTCACTTTGTTTACTTGCAAACATGACGTCCGATTTGAGCGTGGTATAATCGGCTCGCAGATCTTGAACTTCCGTTTGGGCGCGATCTATTTGACGGGTCGTTTTTTCAGCATAGTGCGTGTTACTGATGTAGATCAAACTCAACAACACGACAAACAATATTTTGGGCAGGTATTGCACCGGAAATCCATCTTCAAAATAGCTCTCTAACTTCAGCCGCTTCTCTAGCCCCGAAAAAACACTTTTGCCATTACCGCTAGCCCGAACCGCAGGCTTCACGCGTGGCTCATTTGCTTTTTGTGGTGGCTCTATTCTGAATTTGTTTTCTGACATAACTCCCATATATTGTTACAAGCCTCAAGCCACATGCTTCAAGCTGTTAGGTCTACTCTAAAACTTACTACCTACAAATTTTCTAAGGGTTAAAATTGGGTGACTCAGCTTGCAGCCTGTGGCATGCAGCTTGCAGCCAAAATCCAATCAAACTCTTTCTGCTACTCTCAATTTTGCGCTCCTTGCTCTGTTATTTTCATTTACTTCTTCTTCGGATGCTTCAATCGGTTTTCGATTGATCGCCTCAAAAGGCCTTACTTTGTTTCCGTAAAAATCTTTCTCCACTTCGCCATACATTTTGCCACTATTGATGTAGTTCTTCACCAGTCTGTCTTCAAGCGAGTGGTAACTCATCACCACCAGCCTTCCTCCTACTTCCATCACCTCGCCACATTGGTGCAAAAAATCTTCAAGTGCCTGCATCTCTTCATTCACTACGATGCGCAACGCCTGAAACACCTGGGCGAAATACTTAAACTCCTTTCCTCGTGGAGCAACTGTCTTCAGCAAACCGATCAGATCATTTATGCGATCAAACTTTTTTATAGCTCTCTGCTTTACGATTAAACCTGCCAAGGTCTTCGCATTTTTCACCTCCCCATAAATGCCCAACATCTTATGCAACTCTGCCTCTGAGTACTCATTCAATATTTTAGCGGCACTCACCGATCCTTTTTTATCCATCCGCATATCCAAGGGGCCATCAAATCGGGTAGAGAAACCCCGCGCGGCCGAATCAATCTGGTGCGATGAAATTCCTAAATCGGCAAGAATACCATTGACCTTGGTTATTCCATTCAACTTCAAATACTGCTTCATGTATCTGAAGTTCGCCTGACAAAATGTAAAAGAACGACTCTGAATATTATCCGCCTGCCTCTTGGCATCTTCATCCTGATCAAAAGCAATCAACCTGCCTTCTGTCAACTGCTCGAGAATCTTTAAACTGTGCCCACCTCCACCAAAAGTTACATCTACGTATGTTCCGTCTGGCTTTATTTGCAAAGCTTCAATGCACTCTGCTAACATTACCGGTTTGTGGTACATCATTACTTCTTCCTTCTGTGCCACAGGCTGCAGGCCACATGCTGCAGGCAGCGACTGTTACAATTCACTCTCTAGTTTCTCAATGAACTTTGAAATCATACTCTGCTCCTTTCTCACATTATCTATGATCTCATCAATCAATTTTTGTTCTATCCATTTTCTTCTTCCAACTGCCAACATTTGGGTCTCCAATTCAAAGGCAGACCCCAGACTAATCTCCACAAACTTTAATTTCTCCTTAGTACTACGCTTTGCACTCCCTTCGGCAATGTTACTAGGTATTGATACAGCGCTCCGGGTAATCTGAGAGCGTAATCCGTATCTCTCCTCTTGCGGAAGCATTGGCACTATACCATATACGCTATCAACTATCTCCATTCCCAATTGCCAAATCAAAAGCTTTTTAAAGTCTTTCATTGCTACCTTCGCTTAGTGGCCACAGGCTTCTTGCTTCATGCCGCAGGCTATAATCGGTTATAATTTGTTTTCAGGTTTTCAATAAACGAGCTAATGCTTCATTCGCATTACATAATTTGCACTAGCAGCGTGTTGCATATGGCCTGCGGCTTGCAGCCAAAAGATTCAGCTACTCGTTCAAATACTTTTCTGCCAACTTCGACAACTCACTTGGGTCTTGGATCAATTGCTTCTCATAGACTGATGGATTCCAAATCTCAACTTTGCTTCCTGTGCCTACCAACATCGCATCCTTTTCAATCTGCGCGTAGGTGAGCATGTTCTTGGGGATGAGGAAACGGCCGTTGCCGTCTAACTCTACTGTAACTACCCCCGACAAAAAGTTCCGCTGGAGTTTGCGGTACTCTTCGTTGAACTCGCTGAGACCTGAAATTTTTGAGAAGACTTTCTTGAACTCCACCATCGGATACACTATTAAGCATGGCTCAAAGCCTCTGCGGATCACAAGCTCCTGACTGTCCTCGCCTGTGGCGGGTAGCTGGGCTTTGATCCGCGCAGGCAGTACAAGCCTGCCCTTGGCATCAAGTTTACTTTCGTATTCGCTAGTGAAGAAAGTCATAGACTGTAGTGGTTGCCTTGCTTGTCACGCCTTTCAGCGTGATTCTCCAAAACAAACGTAAGTAATTTTCCACCACTTTCAACCACTTTATCCCACTTTTTTACATTTATTGTTAAAAAATGACTGAATAGTACTTTTTCAGTAGATAGATTTATTGAAAACGGGTTTTTGGGCGGCTGCCCGGCTTGCCATTTAGAGCTATGAGACAATTATGATTTTGAAGAAAAGTGGGGTTAAAATGGGCTTACATGCTCCGGAAGGGCAGGCCGAGCACCGGGCCCCGTTATACGAGGGCTCTCGAAAAGCGGAGCTTTCGCTACTCGCCAGCCAGCGCACCCACCACTTCGGGCTCAAACAGACCGCTCAATCCCTGCCACAATGGATGTAAACAAACAACTGAGCCTAGTAAAAGGAAAGATTTTTAAAAGGAGCTGTGCAAGAAAAAGAGAAGGAGATTGTTGGTCGGAGACCAACAATAACCCCGGGGGGAACACTACCGCACCTAGTATTTCCATGTCGTTTTCCCGTGCACTCTTATTCGAGTTCCTGTTCTGCCTACGAAGGAATAAAACCTTTCCAATGCTCCTGGTTCTTTGTATGGTATTAGTTTTCTCTCGATCATTTTAAAAAAGTGAGTAGTAATCCTAGTGTTCGTAACGTAGTATTGTGCCACTCGTCCTTCAAATCGGTACGTAACCCTGATCAGAACTTCATCAGTCTTTCTAGAATAAACTTTAGGGTTTACATTATCAATCATATCAAGAAAATCATACAACGAATCCCTTTGAAGCTTGAAAGCGAGGAACCCAAGAGAGTCGGTCGGCACGGGAAGAGATGAAGATATCAAAAGCGGATAAATGCCATTACCAATATGATCAAACCGGATAACGTTGATGGTATCATCTTTTCCATGCTCAAATCTCATTTCTTCAATCAACTCTTCTTTGGGTATATCATGAAGCTTCATGTCAAGTCCATGCCTCCATGATTTCAATTGATTTGTCTGTGCTATGCATGAACAAGAAAGGAACAGGCAAATTTGAAAGAGGAATAACTTTGATGTCATAGTCACTGGCCTTTATAAGTTATTTAATATCCAATTGGGGTAAAAACACCATTTTTCCTAGCGGAGTCTCCGCCTCGGGACTCCGCGCTCTTCCGACATTACTATTCCTTCACCTATACATTCCTTCGCCTTCAACTATTCCGTTAGCTATCTATTTTTGCGGGTTCATTATACGCGGAGTCCCCGAGGCAGGAGACTCCGCTGCGAACGATGCTCTTTCGAATATGTAATGCTTTTGTCCATTCAATTTGTTCATCTGTTATACTGTTTCATCTTGTTTGTTGGTCACCATCCCTCTTTCTCACGCGCAACACCAACAAAGGCGAAATAAGGACCTGATCAAACGAAAAATACTGCTAGAAAGACCACCTTATGCCCATCTCGAGATAAAGTTGGTTAAACCAACCAGAGTCTGTTGATAATGGCTGGCCATTGCTCATTACCAAGGCACCACTGCCATCCAAAGAACGGGATTGTTCGCCTCTAGAAAATATAAAACCGGATTCATCTTTCAAAATAATTCGATTCTGTCGTTCTAGACTAATGAAGTAACCTGCATTTAGGTATAGCCACCTAAGCCCGCCTATTTTTTTGTCGATTGAAATGGAAGGCCTTATAAAAGAAACTCTCTCGCCCACATGAAAACTCAACTCCTTCGTGTTGATCATCTTGTTAGCAAATAGAATCCCTTCTGTATTAGTGAATGTAGGGAAACTCCAGCCAAATTGCTGGATTCCGTATGCCAATGACGGCCTCATCAAAGTTGGTCGTCCTTTTTTATTTAAAAGCAGAGAATAACGAGTACCTATTTGAACTGATGAAAACTCATAGTTGTTTGTCAAATCCGCGGAAGATCCATAGAAAATCTGCCAGCGTCTATTTAGTTTAATCGAGAGTTCCGTTGCAAGCAAAAAGGGAAATCCTGTGCCATTCAGTTCTCTATCAAAATTCAAAGAATTCGATCCAGATAAGTAACTTAACGAAAGATCAGAGTTACTAACTGTATACGGAAGAAGTTGTGTGCCAAAACTAAACCCAAGACGTGTTAGCAAAAGGAACAGCGTGGGACGCTTCTTCTTTTTTATTGCTTGCACAGTTGTGCTATTCAAACTTTTCCTAGCGGAGTCTCCGCCTCGGGACTCCGCGCTTTTCCGACATTACTATTCCTTCACCTATACATTCCTTCGCCTTCAACTATTCCGTTAGCTATCTATTTTTGCGGGTTCATTATACGCGGAGTCCCCGAGGCAGGAGACTCCGCTGCGAACGATGCTCTTTCGAATATGTTAAGCTTTTGTCCATTCAATTTGTTCATCTGTTATACTGTTTCATCTTGTTTGTTGGTGCACCATCCCTCTTTCTCACGCGCAACACCAACAAAGGCGAAGCTACTTCTCCGGCATAATCAATGCCATTACAACGTAGGCAAGTAGTCCCATTCCAAAACCAAAAAAAGCAGCCACAAAAAGTATCCTCACAATCGTAGGATCGGTATCAAAGTAGTTGGCTAACCCACTACACACACCAAAAATTTTTCTTTCGCTCTTTACCAATTTTTTTGTCGCAGCCATAGTAATTGTTTTATAATCTAAAATTAACAAAAACGTATCTTATTTCCATTTCAAAAAAATGCGCTGAAAGGGTCTCGCCATCTGCCCGAAAAAATCGGTTGGAAAATGCTCATTAGCAGGAAGGCCTACCGGTAGATTTTCATCGTCATTGGGCCAGTAGTTGGTTTTAAAAATAAAGTCCCAAATACTCAGTGTTATTCCATAGTTAAATCCATTGGGATGAGTTGCCGGCATTTCTTTGGCGTGGTGCCACAAATGCATCTGCGGACCATTGAGTAAATACTTGAACGGCCCCAGATTGATTTTCAAGTTAGCGTGCCCTAATTGCCCAGTAACCAACGTGAAAATATGCACAATGAAAAAATCTGTGATACCAAAACCAATCATGGCCAATGGAATGTATTCTAATGAGCGATACAAAACATTTTCCATCCAATGATAGCGCAGCAAGGCAGCAAAGCCCATCTGCTCGGTGCTGTGGTGAACTTTATGAAACTCCCACATCCAATTCACATGATGATACATGCGATGAATGCTCCACTGCATAAAATCGCGTAGCACAAAAATCAACAGGAGTTGTAGCCAGCCGGGTAACGCACCCACTTGTATGGCGACTATATTGGTGATGCCAAATAGCGCAAGAAAGTCATTAAAGAGTTGAACCCCCACCATCGACAAGGCATTGTATGCAATCATCGAAAACAAAAAGTAATTCCAAAAGAGGTAAAAGATATCTAACCAAAAATGTTCACGAATGGCGGGTTGATTTTTGCGCCATGGAAATAGTAGCTCGAGAACGTAGATAATCACGGATGCTCCAACTAACCAATAGAAGTAGTTGTGCCAGCTTGGATGTAAAACTTCCTGGACAAAATAATTCCAATACCCTGAATAAGCGTTTGAAATTACTGACCAATATTTCTCCATTCAACAAAGATGAAAATTTATAAAAAAGAAACGACCTTTTATGTCGCACTACTTTGCCACCTGCCGCTGCTCTCCCAACTCTTCAATGCCCAATTCAATCACATCTCCTGCTTTTAGATAAACAGGAGGATGAAATCCGTGGCCTACTCCAGAGGGGGTGCCTGTCGAAATCACATCGCCCGGTAACAAGGTCATAAACTGGCTGATGTAGCTAATCAAAAAAGGCACCTCAAAAATCATGTCATCGGTATTGTTGTCTTGCCGCAGCTCGCCATTTACTTTGAGCCACATTTTCAAGTTGTTAAAGTCTTTGATCTCGTCTTTCGTAACTAAGTACGGCCCCATGGGTGCAAATGAATCGCAGCCTTTGCCTTTCGTCCATTGGCCGTTGCGCTCCAGCTGAAACGCCCGTTCACTATAATCATTATGCAAGCAAAAGCCCGCAACATAATCCATCGAATTCTTTTCCTCTACATATGAGGCTTTCCTACCAACCACAACGGCCAACTCGATTTCATAGTCAGTCTTCTTACTATTTCTCGGTATGATCAAGCCATCGTTAGGGCCGGTTAGTGCGGATGTTGACTTGAAAAAAATAATAGGCTCAGGCGGCAGAGGCATTTTTGATTCAAAGGCGTGCTTGGTATAATTAAGTCCCACGCAAATAATCTTGGAAGGTCGCTGACAGCATGATCCCATACGCACACTTTCAGATACCATTGGAAGAACAGCTTTGTTCTCGTCAAGCCAAGTTTGTAGTCTTGCCAGACCGTCCGTTTCGAAAAAGGTTTCACCATAGTCTTCGCCAAAAGCGGAGGCATCGTACTTTTTTCCGGAAATCAATACTCCGGGTTTCTCTTTGCCCAACTCACCAAATCGAAATAGTTTCATGTCTTTTTGTTTCGAATAATAAATATACTTTAAATTAATCCCTCCATCTTGCTGAATTGAAAAGACTTGGATTTAAAATTAACTTTAACCCCACGGATAACAAAGCATGAGACAGATTCAACTACAAGAAATTAACTTACCCCAGTTCGGGCAATGCGAAGAGATCATTGAAATACCCGCAAGTGAATTCGAAACCCGGATAGCCAATACGCTTTTTCAAATGAAAGCGCACCAACTTGATTTCTTGTTGGTGTTTGCCGATCGTGAACATACGGCTAACCTAACCTACCTCACCAATCTTGATCCGCGATTTGAAGAAGCATTGTTGTTGCTCGATAAGAACGGAAAACGCAAAATGCTATTGGGCAATGAGTGTATGGGTTATACCGGCATTTGCCCGGTCCCGATGGAGTACGAGTTGTTTCAAGAATTTAGTTTAATGGGACAAGACCGAAGCAAGTCAAGATCTCTGGAAACGATCTTACATGAATTTGGCATTCAGGCTGGTTCAAAAGTTGGTTGTAGCTATTACAAATATCAACCAGACAACAAACTCTACCTTGAAATACCATCTTACTTAGCAGATCTACTACGGCAATTAGCCGGGAACAATGAGTTAGTGATTAACGCCTCCGCAATTTTTATGGATGTAGAAAAAGGACTACGTCATCACAATTCACTTGAGCAACTCGTTCGCTTTGAGTGGGCCAGCACGCGTACTTCTGAAAGTTTAAAAAATCTACTACTGCAACTGGAGCCGGGCATTAGAGAATATGAGTTAGCGAAAAACTTTGTGAGCGATGGGCTTCCCTATTCTTGCCACCCCATGGTGTCCAGTGGAAAAAAAGCATCGATGGGGCTGAGCAGTCCTTCTGCCAACAGAGTTCAACTCAAAGATCCCTTCACTTCCGCCCTTGGAATATGGGGAGCCCTAACGGCTCGTGCCGGAATGGTGGCAGAACATGCGGATCAACTGAACGTTGAAGTTGCTGCCTACTACGAGGAATTTTGGATGGGTTATTTTAAAACAGTAGTTACGTGGTATGAGCTTGTTGGTATTGGTGTATCGGCCGGTGAAATCACTGAAGCCGTTGACGCAGCCAGGAATAGGTTGGTATTTGACTTTGCGGTGAACACGGGGCATACGTTACATTTAGATGAATGGGTGAACTCACCCTTCTACAAAGGTTCATCCATCAAATTATTTTCTGGAATGGCTCTACAGATGGACATTATTCCCGTGAGCAAAGGGCAAACTGTTTGTTGTAATATGGAAGATGGTATTGTGCTGGCAGATAAACAGCTGCGTAGCAATTGGGCACACCGCTACCCGGCTTCCTGGGCACGTATTGAAAAAAGACGCGATTTCATGATCAATCAAATCGGGATAAATATAAAACCGGAAGTATTACCACTTAGTAATATGCCTGCCTACTACAATCCTTATTTACTCAATTTCAAGAAAGTGGCAGTGTATAAATAGCCTTCGACTGAAACTCATTGTCAGTTTGAGGTTCTGGAAAACTGACCAAACCAAAACTCCGGCTGACAAAGTTAGGAGCAGCTACGGATCTACTTCAATCAACTTCGTGCTATTGGTGTCCCCTACTCCACTGCGAATGACAATGATATCTTCGAAAGGGTCATAATACTCAATTCTCAGTGCGTTGTCTTTTATAACTTGTTTAATAAAATTCGTATCGGGCAACTCAAACATGTACTCTCCAAAAGGAAGCAGAAATCTAAAATCGTTGAGTTGTTGATTCGTCAGTTTTTCAAATTGCAACAGTTGCTGCGGGTCCAACTCAATCGTGTGCAATACATCTTGTTCGCTAAGGTCTACTTCCAGAGGATTCGTGGGTGCGTGTTGTCGAGCTGAATTCATGGGAGGAAAGATACATAGGATTGTGCCCATATCTCTACATGCCACGACCTACAACAAGAAAAATAGCATCATTTGTGTTAGCAAAACAAAGTTGATCTTAAATCGGTAGTTTTGGGAAACCTCTTTCCGAAATAATTCCAGACACAAAAAAGCTGATAAAGACACTGATTGTAGTCTATTCGATCATTACTGTCTTCCATAGCTGCATCCTCTTGAAGATTATTCCCTACGACATCACCTGGGGTGGACGCCTTCAAAACGACCAAGAGATGTATGTATTCGAAACAACTTCCATCGCCATCAATCTTTTTTTGATTTCGATACTATCAATGAAGGGGAATTTTGTTACGTATAAAT
This sequence comes from Cytophagales bacterium, assembly GCA_020403045.1. Lineage (GTDB taxonomy): Bacteria > Bacteroidota > Bacteroidia > Cytophagales > Cyclobacteriaceae > ELB16-189. The sequence continues at coordinate 1,514 of JADBYK010000021.1, read as the reverse complement.
TCCCTGTTAAAGTGATCCACGTCATACTTTGGGTTTTTGTTGTGGTGTTTGCTCTAAATACTGTCGGCAACCTCTTTGCGAAAACACTACTAGAAAAAGCGTTTACGTTATTGACTTTGGGCTCGGCCTTGGCAATAGGATTTGTTTTACGAAGGCCGTTGACCTAAGATATTGTTTTCTCGTTCATTGTGAAGATTGGTGGCACCGCGCGCTTTGCTACACGCAACGCCAACAAGGTCGGACAGTAGGTTTTTTATTATCGCCCATCATCTGCTTTTTATGAAGTTATTGAATTCAGTTTTTGCTGTTTGGCTTTCAAAAAGGGCTCCATGCCCAGCTTCAGGTATTTCAACAAATTGACGATTCAAACAATTTGAGCAATTTAATACATCTTGCTTAAATGTTGGCCAAGAATAAATTTGAATTGCCATATCCTTTAATCCTTGCACAAATAGTATATCCGATTTATAGCCATTTGTAAAGTTCAATAATGATCTTTGGTAATATGCATTAGAATTTGCAGATGTAGTCCCATATACATTCTTTAAATTACGACAAACATAACTTGCAGGAGTTTGCCCATCTTCTTCTAATTGACATCTAAAAACTAAATTCAAAGGTCCTGGCGCATTTGCAATTACACCGTTAGTTTGATGCATTGTATTAAGTCGAGTAACTAAATAGCCACCTTGTGAATGACCCGCTAAAAATATTTTTTTAACTGTAATTCCTAATTCTTGGTTTGCTTTATGCTTTATCCATAACAAAGCAGCTTCTGCCTGGTTGATATTGTCGCCAAAAAGAATAGTAAGTTGTGGATGTGCTACACTAACAATCATCATATCTTGCCGGCTCAAAACATTTTTAAATTGATTAAGTGCGTTTTCAGCAGCAGGTAATATATCACTATCACTTTGCACAGTGCCATGATAAGTAATCAATACATCTACTTCATTAAATGCCGGTTTGTCAATTACAACATCAACATTAATATTGTTATAACTAACCGACTTTGTTATCCTATAAGCTACAGGAGCTGGCTGTTCTGTCGTGTTGTCCCTGTTACACGACAAAAAAAATAATGACAATAACAACAATACTCTCATAAAATTAAATTTGTAAATATTTGCTTGGACTGTGCTCAGGTGTAATGGTTTAATCTTCTCGCCTCTGCTTTTGTTGATGTTGTGGGCAAGTTATAGCACTGTGGCTCACCAATAAACGAGATGAACTCGGATAACCGGTGCTTTCGTTAATTTTGTTCCGATGAAAGAAGGAATGATTCTTTTGTTTTCCGCAGAGTGCCGTTTCGGACGTTGCGGCTAACTTAAGGTTGTATGAAAATAACGACACAAATTGGGTATTTTTAACCCGGATTATGCAATGCTGACGGTACTGTCAGCATTGCATAATTGACGAATGAAAATCAACGATTTAGCCCCAAGTAAGAAAACCAAGTTGGTGATTTTCATTGTCAGGTCAGACGATAAATGTCTGACTCTGACCGAAAGCGT
>JADBYK010000020.1 GCA_020403045.1 Cytophagales bacterium | reverse complement strand
TCAGACATTTATCGTCTGACCTGACAATGAAAATCACCAACTTGGTTTTCTTACTTGGGGCTAAATCGTTGATTTTCATTCGTCAATTATGCAATGCTGACAGTACCGTCAGCATTGCATAATCTGGGTTCAATCATTGGACGATCGGGATAATAGCGTGATTGGATAATACGAGCCGTATGAAGGGAGACTTTCACGTACGGTTCTTGGAGCTGCTTGGGCTGGAATGCCCTTGCCTACTCGACCCTTCCGACAACAATAACGTAGGGATTAGCAGGGGTAAATCCTCTTAAAGTATTGATTTGCAATATATTAACTTCCTAAAAACCACACTTTGCTGCTGCTTACATAAATGAGATCACCAAAAAAATTTACAAAAAATTAATTTTGGCCGATTAGATTAGTAGCATCGTTACGTTCACTATCTTTGATTATAATCAATGTAGAAATATATGAAGAAATTTTTTTTCATCACTATCCTTTGTGGCCTAGTTGCTCCATTAACAATTGCTCAACGAGGCCCTGATCGGACACTTGCCATGGGAAATAACATAAGCGCCATCACCCAAAGCGAACTTACAGGCACGATTGTAATCAAGGAGGGAGAAAATATACGCGGGATTGATGCAGACGCCAAAACGGAGAAATGGAAAGTTACTAAAGATGAGATAGGGGGGGCTAGTGTGTTAGATGTGCTAGCTGACCCTGATATGTTAAATTTTATCAAAAAAAAGGAATCGATTAAGGCCGTGCCCGGAACACCCTACATTGAAGGGCTCATTAATTATAAATTCGTTCTGATCAACTCTGAAACGGGAAAATTAGTTTACAATTCGGCAAATGAGAAATTCGCAGTGATTACATCGCAGCTGCTCTACGAATCGAATGAGTATTTGTTCTTCATAACTGAGGATAAGAAGATTAAAAGTTTACTTATTGATCTGAAAACAGGTAACCAAATTTGGAAAACCGAAATTGGTGATGCAAAAAGCTTTGCTTCAATTCTTACTTCTGCGCTCACCCTACAGAAACAATATCCTGATAAGGCGATGGCATATAAAGACAAAATATACATGCTCAACTATGGCATACTTTCTTGCCTTGACCGCCTAACGGGTAAGCTGATGTGGAGAAGCACTGATAAATACAGCGTGTTTTATCCTACCCAAAATGGGAGTAACATTGTTGTAGCTGAATCAGTTGGCCTGCTGGGCAACAAGCAAGAGCTATCGGTACTAAACGTAAGTACGGGTAAAGGTCTTTGGGATAGCCCGATTAAGACAAAGTATATTGTATATGTGGAAGATTGGGGTGATAAACTCCTAGTTGCACATTATTCTGGCTTTAATTTTTTCGACCTTAAAACAGGTCAGAAAATCTGGAAAAAAGATGCTCGTGGAGATATGTTGAAACGCGTCATTCCAATAGGCAACGACTACCTCTATGTGGCTGAAAATGAGATGATGCTGATTGACCAAAATGGCGAGAAGAAATGGAAAAAATTTATTGAGATATGCGACAACAAGGAAGACGAAATAATGTACTTGGATAAAGTTGATGAGAAAGTTTTTTATTTAACGAGCAGCTATGGCAATATGGTGGATTACAAATCAGGCGCAAAGCTTTGGAAGCGGAACATCAAGTTCAACGAAAAGCGTCCGGTTTTGTCCACGTACGATAAGGTCAATGATCTTTTCTTGGTCTATAATGATGAAAAGCTGTACAAGTTTGATCCCAATGGCACTGATAAACCTGAGCCTTTTGCTGAGGTGAACATCAAGAATGAGAATGAAATCAGCAGCATAGATTTGTTCGGTTGGGGCGTATCTCTTACTGGCCAAGTTGAATTGATGGGTGTAGACATGACCGGAAAAGTGAAATACCACAATGTATACAAGCAGCCTGGCGAAGGCACACGTCAGCTCATCAAGGGTGCAGCAATCGTTGGTGGAATTGCTCTTGGAGCTAAAGCAGTTGGAAAAGCCATAGCTGGTTCGGAATGGCGAATGACCTATCGGGATGAAAATGGAGTACTGCGCGAGTCCGTTGTAAGTCGGGCTGATAACACAAAACTTGCAGAAGCAGAAGTGTTGTTAGTGGGAGCTGAAAATCTTTTTAGTCTGGCAGATAAGTTTTCAAGTCGGTTCAAAGCAATGAGACAAAACTCTGCTAATGCTTTTGTTTTTGCGAAGGGAGAGAACAAGGAAAAATTATTGATTAAGGTTAGGAAGGAAGATGGAAAAGAACTTGATAAAATCAGTTTTGCCAACGATCGCCCTGAATATGAAATCGACCCGGTAACGGATAATATTTTTTATGTCAACGGGAATAGCTTGTTGGTATATGAATCTAAGAAATAGAGACTTTCACTTGCCAAGTTTTCCTGCTGATTGTAATATTTTAACCTAACTAAAAAAAGCTCCGAGATCGGGGCTTTTTTAGAGTATTTTTGCGATTTGAGTGAATCGCTATCACAATGAGTTTATTTTACAGTAAAACATGGAGTTTGATGTAAATTAACCCGGGTTACGCATTGCAATTTTCCAATAGACCCTTGACGAATGAAAATCAATAGTTTGTCCCGTAACTACAACCGAATTGGTGATTTTCATGGTCATGGTTAAACCTTGACATCCGCCTCAGGCGGATCGTAAACCCGTTGGGAAAACTGTGCATTCCCAATGCATATTTTGGGTTGAAGGTTTACACCAAGTCTTTCGACTGAAATCAGATGAAAAGATGGTTGGATAGGTTCGATATTTTCCAGAAGCGATTTTCCAGTAAGACGAATTTACCATAACTCGAGCCTACCGGTTTTAGGCTAGGTTTACGGACTCGATCTTCGGCAAAGGGTGACATTGCTAAATATCTGATAATCAATGGACAGACGTTTCCCACATTTTTCTCAGAAACGTTTTTGTTTTGTGGCCTTTTCCCCTACATTTGCAGTCCTTTTGAATTTAGGGTGGGAAAGGATGGTTTAAAGGGAGGTTTTGAATAAAAGCAAACGGGGCGAAATACAGGGAGAGCAGAATTTAATAAACGGGTGTAGCTCAATTGGTAGAGTAGCGGTCTCCAAAACCGTTGGCTGGGAGTTCGAGTCTCTCCACCCGTGCGAATAAATGAGTTACTTACCATAGCTTTAGCGAAGGTGGGTGAAAATAAAATAGAATGGAAAAGCTAAAAACCTATATCATTGAATCTTTTGACGAGATCAAAAACAAAGTTTCTTGGCCAAAATTCAACGAATTGCAGAGTAGTGCTATTTTAGTATTGGTCGCTTCGTTGATTTTCGCGTTGGTGATTGGGCTTTTTGATTTGGGTTTTAATAACGCTTTGGCTTGGTTTTATAAAGAATTCTAAGACATGGCAGCAGCAGTAGGTGAATTAAAATGGTATGTATTGCGGGTCGTCAGCGGCCAAGAGAAGAAAATAAAATCTTATCTCCTCACGGAAATAGAGCGCTCAAAGTTAACTGGGTTTATTCCAGAAGTGCTGATCCCGTCTGAGAAGGTGTATGAAATGAGAAATGGGAAAAAGCGTGTGAGAGAGAGAAACTTCTTTCCGGGTTACGTTCTTGTTTCTGCAGACTTGTCAAACGGAGAGGCCTATCACACAGTAAACAACATTCCCGGGGTGATTGGTTTTCTAGGCAACAACGGGTCAAGTGCAACAAATAAAGAACCTGTCGCTTTGCGTCAATCAGAGGTGAATCGGATTCTAGGTAAGGTTGATGAGATCGATCAGTTTGAAGTAAAATTAGAGACTCCTTTCATAAAGGGTGAGGGCGTGAAGGTAATGGACGGACCGTTTAGCGGGTTTACCGGAACGGTCGAAGAGATTTTTGAAGACAAGAAGAAATTAAATGTAATGGTTAAAATATTCGGACGTAACACTCCGGTAGAACTTAGTTACATGCAAGTGGAGAAATTAGAGTAATAATAGAACGAATACAATTACAGCGGTATGGCAAAAGTAGTATTAGGTTATTTGAAATTACAGGTAAAAGGTGGCGCAGCTAACCCGGCACCTCCTATTGGTCCTGCACTTGGTTCCAAGGGTTTGAATATCATGGATTTTTGCAAGCAGTTCAACGCTCGCTCGCAAGACAAGCCAGGACAAGTTCTTCCTGTATTGATCACTATCTATAACGATAAGTCGTTCGACTTCGTGATTAAGACTCCTCCAGCGGCTGTATTAATTATGGAGGCCATCAAATTGCAGAAAGGATCCAAAGAGCCGAATCGTTCTAAAGTTGGTTCCATTTCTTGGGATCAAGTTAAAAAGATTGCTGAGCTTAAGATGCCGGATTTGAATGCATTCAAAGTTGATTCAGCGATGAAAATGATAGCAGGTACCGCGCGAAGCATGGGAGTTACAGTAAGTGGGGCAGCACCTTGGGATAAATAAGTTAAAAGTTAAAGTTATTAGGTAGAGCGAGCAAGATCATTCAAACTAGTAGCGATAACGGACAACGATTAACTAATAAAAAATGGCACGAATTTCAAAAAACAGAAAAGCAGTTCTCGCAAAGTATGATCCTGATAAGGTGTATACATTGGCGGAAGCTTCTAAAGTATTGAAGGATCTTACCTTCACTAAGTTTGATCCGTCTGTAGATGTAGATATCCGTTTGGGTATAGACCCAAAAAAATCAGACCAAATGGTGCGTGGTGTTGTTTCTCTTCCACATGGATTGGGAAAAACCGTTCGCGTATTAGTGCTGTGCTCTCCTGACAAAGCGCAAGAGGCAAAAGATGCTGGTGCGGAACACGTTGGGTTAGACGATTATATTCAAAAAATTGAAGCCGGTTGGACGGACATTGATGTGATCATCACAATGCCTACCGTAATGGCTAAAGTAGGTAGACTAGGTAAAGTATTAGGTCCTCGCGGCCTTATGCCGAACCCGAAGTCAGGAACAGTTACCCTTGAAGTTGGAAAGGCAGTGAAGGATGTAAAAGCGGGTAAAGTTGACTTCAAAATTGACAAACAAGGAATCATTCATGCAAGTATAGGTAAGGCTTCCTTCAGCGCAGAAAAGATCAGAGACAATGCTGCTGAACTTATTAATACTGTAGTAAAGTTGAAACCCGCTTCTTCGAAGGGAACATACCTACAAAGTATCTCCCTGTCTTCCACGATGAGTCCGGGTATCAAAGTTGATTCAAGCTCTATTTAAAAAGGGTCTATAATATTAACGACAATGACCAAAGAAGAAAAAGGAATTATCATAGAACAGTTGGCTGAGAAGTTTTCTCAGAACAACCACTTCTATATTACCGATGCTTCTGGCTTAACAGTGGCTCAGATCAATGCATTCCGCAGATTGTGTTTTAAAGCAGGTGTGGAATATCGCGTATACAAAAACACATTGATCCGCAAAGCACTAGAAAGACAGAAAGGTAACTACGAAGAATTATTTGGAGTGCTCCACGGATTTTCAGGTGTCATCTTCTCAAAAGAGTCTGGCAATGCCCCCGCTAAAGTGATCAAGGAATATCGCTCAAAGATGGAGGGCAAGCCCGGTTTGAAAGGTGCGTCTGTAGAGTCTACCATATTTGTGGGCGAAGAACACTTAGATACACTCGTTAACTTGAAATCGAAGAACGAGCTAATCGGAGAAATTATTTCATTGCTACAATCTCCTGCCAAGAATGTGTTGTCTGCTTTATTGAGCGGCAAAAACACTGTGGCTGGTTTAGTAAAGGCATTGGAAGAAAGAAAACAATAACTGAATTCAAAATTTTAAACACTTACAATCATGGCTGACGTAAAAGCAATTGGCGACCAACTGGTAGAACTTACCGTTAAAGAAGTAAATGAATTAGCTTCTTATTTGAAAGAAACATATGGCATTGAGCCTGCTGCTGCTGCAGTTGTTGCTGGCCCTGCGGCTGGTGGTGCTGCTGGTGGCGCTGCTGCTGCTGAGAAAACTAACTTCGATGTAGTATTGAAATCTGCAGGTGCAAACAAACTACAAATCGTGAAGTTGGTGAAAGAGTTGACTGGTCTTGGCTTGAAAGAAGCAAAAGATTTAGTTGATGGAGCTCCAAAGACTATCAAAGAAGGCTTACCAAAAGACGAAGCAGAAAACTTGAAGAAACAACTTACTGAGGCAGGTGCTGAAGTAGAGTTGAAATAATTCTTGAGGGCGATCGGTACCGTCTGAAAGGTATTTCAGGCCCCATTCCTATGCAAATAGGGTTGGGGTTTGCCTGTTTATACTTGTACCCCAGTTAATTGGTTTTTTAAGTCTTATCCGGGAAAATTTTAAACTGTACGCACCTTGGCAAAGAAGACATCAAATAATAGGATTGATTTTTCATCAATCGAAAAAGTATTGGAGTATCCAGATTTTCTGGATATTCAACTCCAGTCGTTTAAAGACTTTTTGCAGATCGAAACAGCTGCCGAAAGAAGGCAGAATGAAGGTCTGTTTAAAGTATTCGCTGAGAACTTCCCTATCGCAGACTCGCGCGAGAACTTCGTGTTGGAGTTTGTGGATTATACCATCGACCCGCCAAAGTATGACGTGGACGAATGTATCGATCGTGGATTAACCTTCTCGGTTCCTTTGAAGGCCAAGCTTCGTCTAACTTGTAATGACGAAGACAATGAGGATTTTCAAACCATTGAACAAGAGGTTTTCCTGGGCAATATTCCGTACATGACGGAGAAAGGATCTTTTGTGATCAATGGTGCTGAGCGTGTAATCGTATCGCAGCTCCATCGTTCACCGGGTGTGTTTTTCGCCATGAGTAAACACACCAATGGAACGAAACTCTATTCAGCAAGGATTATTCCATTCAAGGGTTCTTGGATTGAATTTGCCACAGACGTAAATGCGGTGATGTATGCCTACATTGACCGGAAGAAGAAATTTCCAGTTACCACTTTACTTCGAGCAATCGGGTATGGAACTGACAAAGACATCCTTGATCTATTTGGATTGTCAGAAGAAGTGGAGGCTAATAAGCCTAACCTAAAAAAATCAGTTGACCGCAAATTAGCTGCTCGGGTATTGAAAACCTGGACGGAAGATTTCGTGGATGAGGATACAGGTGAAGTTGTTTCTATCGACCGAAACGAAGTATTGTTGGAGAGAGATCATATTCTCACAGCCGAGGATGTTGACACGATCATTGAATCGGGTGTAAAGTCAGTCATTCTTCATCGCGTAGATGTAAATGTGGCCGATTACTACATCATCTTCAATACCCTCGCGAAAGACAACTCAAATTCAGAAAAAGAAGCGGTAGAACAAATCTATCGTCAATTAAGAAATACAGAAGCGCCTGACGAACAAACAGCTCGTGATATCATTCAGAGTCTGTTCTTTAGTGAGAAGCGTTATGACTTAGGCGAGGTGGGTCGTTATAGAATCAACAAAAAACTAGGGCTTGACCTAAGCTTCGATCAACGTGTATTAACGACTGAGGATATTATTCTCATCGTAAAATATTTGATTGGTTTGATTAACTCTAAAGCTGTGGTGGATGACATTGACCACTTGAGCAATAGACGGGTAAGAACAGTAGGTGAGCAATTGTATTCTCAATTTGGTGTGGGATTGGCACGTATGGCCAGAACCATCAAAGAAAGAATGAACGTTCGTGATAACGAAGATTTCAAGCCAGTTGACTTGATCAATGCCAGAACATTGAGCTCCGTGATCAATTCGTTCTTTGGAACAAACCAACTTTCACAGTTCATGGATCAAACGAATCCATTGGCTGAGATTACACACAAGAGAAGAATGTCGGCACTCGGGCCAGGGGGTCTGTCGCGTGAGCGTGCAGGTTTCGAGGTGCGAGATGTGCACTATACCCACTATGGTCGTTTGTGTACCATTGAAACACCCGAGGGGCCAAATATTGGTTTGATTTCATCCCTTTGTGTTCACGCAAAAGTGAACAAGATGGGCTTTATCGAAACCCCATATCGCTCGGTTGAAAATGGTAAAGTAAAGGGCAAGGATGTTATTTTCTTGACGGCTGAAGAAGAAGATACGCATAACATCGCCCAGGCGAACGTGAAAATTAAAGCAGGTGGCGAACTTGAAAACGAGAAAGTGAAAGCTCGTTTCGAGGGAGATTTCCCAGTGGTGGATCCAAAAGAGATTCGCTATATGGACATTGCCCCTAACCAAATTGTATCAATTGCAGCTTCAATGATTCCTTTCTTGGAACACGATGATGCAAACCGTGCCTTGATGGGTTCGAACATGCAACGTCAAGCCGTGCCATTGATGCGTGCAGAAGCACCTATCGTGGGAACTGGCTTGGAAGGAAGGATTGCGTTGGATTCAAGAGCCTTGATATTGGCGGACTCAAGTGGAACGGTTGAATTTGTAGATGCGAAAAAAATTGTCATCAAGTATGACGTTTCAGAAGATCAGCAAATGGTTCGCTTCGATGATGAGTATAAAACGTACAACCTGATAAAGTTCAGAAGAACCAATCAGGATACGTGTATCAATTTAACGCCACTTGTTAAAAAAGGTGATAAGGTGTCAAAAGGCCAACCACTGTGCCAGGGATATGGAACAGCGAATGGAGAGTTGGCATTAGGTAAAAACTTGTTGGTGGCTTACATGCCGTGGCAAGGATACAACTTCGAGGATGCGATTGTTATTTCAGAGCGAGTTGTTCGCGATGATATCTACACTTCTATTCACGTGGAGGAGTTTGAGTTGGAAGTTCGAGACACCAAACGTGGTGAGGAGGAATTGACTTCTGAGATTCCAAATGTGAGCGAAGAGGCAATTAAGCACCTGGACGAGAATGGTATTATCAGAGTAGGCGCTGAAGTGAAAGAAGGCGATATCCTGATAGGTAAAATCACTCCTAAAGGAGAGACAGATCCAACGCCAGAAGAAAAATTATTGAGAGCCATCTTTGGAGATAAGGCAGGTGACGTGAAGGATGCTTCAATGAAAGCACCGCCATCGTTGAAAGGTGTTGTAATCGATACTAAATTATTCTCTCGTCCTAAGAAAGATAAGGACGTACGTACCAAGTCTAAAAAGGAATTGGATGCGCTGAAGAGCCGTTATAGCAAAAGCTTGACGGATCTCAAGAATGAGATGATCAAGAAACTTACGCATCTGTTGACTGGCAAAACGAGTCAAGGGGTAAAGCATAAGTTTGGAGACGAACTCATCAGTAAAGGAGTGAAGTTCACCAGCAAGGTGATTGAAAGCAATCTGTTCCCTGACAAGAACATCTATCGTGACGAAAGTAACTATAGCGTGCCCGAGGAAGTGAACTTGATTGTGGATATCAGCTTAGATGGTTGGACAACTGATGATGCTACTAATGATTCGGTTTCTGAATTAGTGAAAAACTATCTTAATAAACGTAACTCTATCGCAGGTACGTTTAAGAGAGAGCGATTTACATTGGAAGTCGGTGACGAGTTACCAACAGGTATCGTACAGCTGGCCAAAGTTTACATCGCTAAAAAGCGTAAGCTTAAAGTGGGTGATAAAATGGCGGGTCGTCACGGTAACAAAGGCGTGGTTGCTCGTATTGTGAGAGAAGAAGACATGCCGTTCCTGGAAGATGGAACACCAGTAGACATTTGCTTGAATCCACTGGGTGTACCTTCTCGTATGAACTTGGGTCAGATTTATGAAACTGTATTGGCGTGGGCTGGAAAGAAATTGGGTCGCAGATATGCTACTCCGATTTTCGATGGTGCTTCGTTAGAGCAAGTTTCAGCAGAGTTGACAGAAGCTGGGTTGCCAGAGTTTGGCAGAACGTATTTGTACGATGGATTGACGGGAGACAAATTCGATCAACCTGTTACTGTAGGAATGGCGTACATGCTCAAGTTAGGTCACTTAGTGGATGATAAGATGCACGCACGTTCTATAGGACCTTATTCATTGATTACGCAACAACCATTGGGCGGTAAAGCTCAATTTGGTGGTCAGCGTTTTGGTGAGATGGAGGTATGGGCGATCGAAGCATTTGGTGCTTCTCATATCCTACAGGAAATTTTGACAATTAAATCAGATGACGTGATTGGTCGCGCTAAAGCATACGAAGCCATTGTAAAAGGCGAGAATATGCGCAAGCCGAATATACCAGAATCGTTTAACGTATTAGTACACGAATTGCGTGGTCTCGCATTAGAGATTACGATGGATTAGATAGTCAATAGTCGATAGTCCATAGCTTGATAGCGATGGACTATTGACCATCGACCATAGACGGAAAAAGAATTAGTTAACTGAAAACTCAACAAGCATGTCTTTCAGAAAAAATAAAAAGATCAACAACGATTTCTCAAAAATCACTATCAGTTTAGCTTCTCCGGAATCAATTTTGGAAAGCTCGCATGGTGAGATCACGCAACCGGAGACCATCAATTACAGAACTTATAAGCCAGAGATGGGTGGTTTGTTTTGTGAGCGTATTTTCGGCCCTGTAAAGGACTGGGAATGTCATTGCGGAAAGTATAAGCGTATTCGTTACAAGGGCATTATCTGTGATCGATGCGGTGTAGAGGTTACTGAGAAGAAGGTTAGGCGTGAGCGCATGGGGCACATCGAATTGGTGGTACCCGTTGCACACATCTGGTATTTCCGTTCCTTGCCAAATAAGATTGGATACTTGTTGGGCTTACCAACGAAGAAGCTTGATCAAATTATCTACTATGAAAGATATGTGGTAATTGCTCCCGGAATAAAAGAGGAAGATGGCATCAACCGTCTTGATTTCTTGACTGAGGAAGAATACCTGGATATTGTAGACAAGCTTCCGCGTGAGAATCAGTTATTGGATGATGCTGATCCGAAGAAGTTTATTGCTAAAATGGGTGCTGATGCACTAGAGATGTTATTGAGCCGTGTGAAGTTGGATGAACTTTCCTATGAACTTCGTCATCAGGCGGCAACCGATACTTCTCAACAACGTAAAGCCGAGGCATTAAAGCGTTTGAAAGTAGTCGAAGCTTTCCGTGAAGCAAACACTCGCGTTGAAAATCGTCCGCAGTGGATGACCATTAAAATGGTTCCTGTAATTCCACCTGAGTTACGTCCTCTGGTGCCGTTGGATGGAGGTCGTTTTGCGACTTCCGATTTGAATGACTTGTACAGACGTGTGATCATACGCAATAATCGTTTGAAGAGATTGATTGACATCAAGGCTCCTGAGGTTATTCTACGGAACGAAAAACGCATGTTACAAGAGGCAGTCGATTCATTGTTTGACAACTCGCGTAAAGTGAATGCAGTACGTTCGGATGGTAACCGTGCCTTGAAGTCTTTGAGCGATATGCTGAAAGGAAAGCAAGGGCGTTTCCGTCAAAACTTATTAGGTAAGCGTGTTGACTATTCAGGTCGTTCTGTAATTGTGGTTGGTCCTGAATTGAAATTGCATGAGTGCGGTTTGCCAAAGGATATGGCAGCTGAATTATTCAAGCCATTTATTATCCGCAAGCTGATCGAAAGAGGTATTGTAAAGACGGTGAAGTCTGCGAAGAAAATTGTTGATAGAAAGGATCCAGTTGTTTGGGATATTTTGGAAAACGTATTGAAAGGACATCCTGTTCTTCTCAACCGTGCTCCAACCCTACACAGATTAGGTATACAAGCATTCCAGCCTAAGTTGATTGAAGGGAAAGCGATCCAATTGCATCCACTTGTTTGTACTGCATTTAACGCTGACTTTGACGGTGACCAGATGGCTGTTCATATCCCGCTAGGTCAGGAAGCGATATTGGAAGCTTCTTTATTGATGCTTTCGTCTCACAACATTTTGAACCCTGCGAACGGTGCACCTATCACCGTACCTTCTCAGGACATGGTGTTGGGTCTATACTATTTGACGAAGGGAAGAAAAGGAGAAAAAGGAGAAGGCAAAACCTTCTATTCTGCCGAAGAGGTGGTGATTGCTTACAACGAGGGCAAGCTTTCAAAGCATGCTATCATCAAGGTAAAAGCCAATGTAAAAGATAAAAAGACTGGGACAGTAACGAGAAAAATGATTGAGACTGTAACAGGTCGCGTTATTTTCAATCAAGTGATACCTGAGGAAGTTGGTTTCGTGGATGAGCTTTTGACAAAGAAGAAACTTCAAACCATTATCGCAGACGTATTTAAGTATGCAGGTCAAGCTAAGACCGCTAAGTTCTTAGATGATATCAAGGAACTTGGTTTCCAAATGGCTTACCGCGGAGGTTTGTCAATGGGGTTAGGTGATGTGAAAGTACCAGCGGAGAAAAAGAAGTTAGTAGAAGAAGCTCAGAAAGAAGTTGATTCTGTTTGGAATAACTACATGATGGGTTTGATTACTGACAATGAGCGTTACAATCAGGTAATCGATATCTGGACCAGAACCAACACGATGTTGACCAATACGCTGATGAAGCAATTGGAAGAAGATCAACAAGGGTTCAACTCTATTTATATGATGATGCACTCTGGTGCACGTGGATCACGTGAGCAGATTCGTCAGTTGGGTGGAATGCGTGGATTGATGGCAAAGCCTCAAAAGAATTTGGCGGGTTCTGTTGGTTCAATCATTGAGAACCCAATCTTATCCAACTTTAAGGAAGGATTAGATGTGTTGGAGTATTTCATTTCTACACACGGTGCGCGTAAAGGTTTGGCCGACACAGCTTTGAAAACGGCTGATGCGGGTTACTTGACGCGTAGGTTGGTAGACGTTGCCAATGACTTGGTTATTACTGAAGATGATTGTGGTACGCTCAGAGGCTTGAAGGTTTCAGCATTGAAAGACAATGAAGATATAGTAGAGCCATTGTCTGAACGTATTGTGGGTCGTGTGACAGTACACGATATCTACGATCCGCTCACGGAGAAATTAATTTGTGCGGGTAACGAAGAAATCACAGACGAGATCGCGAAACAAATTGAGGAAACAAGTATAGAAGAAGTAGAAATTCGCTCTATCCTTACTTGCGAAACAAAGTTTGGTGGTTGCGCAAAATGCTACGGCCGTAATTTGGCCACTGGCAAAATGGTACAAGAGGGCGAGGCTGTTGGTGTAATTGCAGCTCAGTCAATTGGAGAGCCGGGTACACAGCTTACACTTCGTACGTTCCACGTTGGAGGTACAGCCTCTAACATTGCGGTAGATGCAAACATCAAAGCAAAGTTCTCTGGAACAATTGAATTCGAAGCCATCCGTACCGTTGACACAACTGATAAGGATGAGAATAAAGTGAAAGTGGTGATGGGGCGTACTGGAGAGATTCGTATTCTGGACGATGAGAAGCGTGTGTTGATTGCCAATAATGTTCCTTACGGTGCTTACTTGAAAATAAAGGATGGACAGAAAGTTGAAAAAGGTGCAGAGCTTTGCTACTGGGATCCTTACAACGCAGTTATCCTTTCCGAATTTGATGGAGAGATTGAGTATGAAGCCATCATTGAAGGCCTTACTTACAAAGAAGAGTCCGATGAACAGACTGGTCACCGCGAGAAAGTGATCACTGATACACGTGACAAGACGAAAAATCCGTCAGTCATTGTAAAAGGGAAGACCGACTCAAAAGGTTATAACATGCCGGTAGGAGCTCACTTAGCAGTTGATGCGGGCGAGAAAATCAAGGCTGGACAAGTAATGGCCAAGATTCCTCGTACGATGGGTAAGTCTCGCGACATTACTGGTGGTCTTCCACGTGTAACAGAATTGTTTGAAGCACGTAATCCTTCTAATCCAGCTGTTGTCAGCGAGATTGATGGAGTAGTCACATATGGTGGTATTAAGCGTGGTAATCGCGAAATATTCATCGAATCAAAAGATGGTGTACAAAAGCGCTACTTAGTTCCTTTGAGCAAACACATTTTGGTGCAGGACAATGACTTTGTGAAAGCGGGTCAACCACTTTCTGATGGTGCGATTACACCCTCTGATATTTTGTCAATAAAAGGCCCGACTGCGGTGCAAGAGTATCTTGTGAATGAAATTCAAGAGGTGTATCGCCTGCAAGGTGTGAAGATCAACGACAAACACATTGAGTGTATCGTTAGTCAAATGATGCAGAAAGTAGAGATTATTGATTCAGGAGATACGACTTTCTTGCCTGGCGAATATGTTGATAAGTTTGAATTCCGTGAGGAGAACGACTTGATCTTGGATAAGAAAGTGGTGATGGATTCAGGCGACTCAACAAGATTCAAAGTTGGCCAGATCATTTCGCCACGTGAATTCCGTGATGAAAACTCTTCATTAAAGAGAAAAGATCAGCGTATCGTAGAAGTACGGGATGCGTTGTCAGCTGTGTCTCGTCCGACATTGCAAGGTATTACTCAGGCATCTTTGAAAACGGAAAGCTGGTTGTCAGCTGCTTCTTTCCAAGAGACCACCAAAGTATTGAGTGAAGCTGCTATCCGTGGTAAAGCTGATCAATTGATGGGCTTGAAGGAAAACGTGATTGTAGGACATTTGATCCCTGCAGGTACAGGTCAGCGTAGGTTCAACGACATGATTGTTGGGTCTGAAGAAGATTACCAACGAATGGTCGATGCACCTGAGCGGAAAGTGAAAGAGTTGCAAGATTAATTGAATTGTCAATTAATCGATTATCAATTAGCCGATGGGTAACCATTGGCTAATTGATTTTATTGGCTAATCGAAAAATTAAATATTATGGCAGACGACAAAAACATCCCTCCCCAAAATCAGATCAACATCGAGCTATCCGAAGAGATTGCTGAAGGCATTTATTCAAATCTCGCAATGATTGCTCACTCCAATAGTGAATTTGTGATTGATTTCATACGGCTAATGCCAGGTGTTCCAAAAGCAAAGGTCAAGTCGCGAATCGTGATTACCCCCGAACATGCGAAACGCCTATTGGCCGCCTTGAAGGATAATATTAGCAAATACGAGGCAACATTTGGCGCTATAAAACAAACCAATGACCTTCCTACTTTCCCAATGAATTTTGGAGGTACAATGGGGGAAGCATAGTTGGTTTTCAGCCCTTTTTACGGCTCCGACATGGCCAAAAAATGCTCCTGCTTCAAAATTTCTTTACGCCAAAATTTTGCATCCTTCCAAATTTAAATACCTTTGCAGTCCTTATTTTTAAAGGTTTTAAAAGAAAACATAAATGCCTACCATTCAGCAACTTGTGAGAAAAGGACGGACAAAATTGACTTTTAAGTCAAAGTCTCCAGCCCTTGATTCATCGCCTCAGCGTAGGGGCGTGTGTACTCGTGTGTACACAACCACCCCAAAAAAGCCTAATTCTGCTATGAGAAAGGTTGCCCGTGTGCGCCTTACGAACCAGAAAGAGGTAAACGCTTACATCATGGGCGAAGGCCATAACCTTCAAGAACACTCTATCGTGCTAGTTCGCGGTGGTCGTGTGAAGGATCTGCCAGGAGTAAGGTACCACATTGTGCGTGGAGCACTCGATACAGCAGGTGTTAATGGACGCAAGCAAAGCCGTTCGAAATATGGCGCAAAGCGTCCAAAGGCAGGAGCAGCAGCTCCGGCAGCTAAGGGGGCACCGGCAAAAAAGAAATAAAGCATTCAAAATAGTTAGCCATGAGAAAGTCAAAACCAAAGAAAAGATACCTTCTTCCTGATCCTAAGTTCAACGATACCTTGGTAACCAAGTTTGTGAACTATATGATGAACGATGGCAAGAAAAGTATTGCCTACAATATCTTCTACGATGCGATTGAGCAAGTGGAGAAAAAAGCGGGCGGTGAAAATGGCCTAGAGGTATGGAAGCGTGCCATGAGCAATGTAACTCCAGGTGTTGAAGTGAAAAGCCGTAGGGTTGGTGGTGCTACTTTTCAAGTGCCTGTAGAAATTCGCCCTGAGCGCAAGATCAATTTGAGCATCAAATGGTTGATTGACTATGCGCGGGCTCGCGGTGAAAAAACGATGATGGATAGGCTGGCTGGAGAAATCCTTGCTGCATCCAAAGGTGAAGGTGCTGCGATCAAGAAAAAAGACGATACACACCGCATGGCAGAAGCGAACAAAGCATTCTCTCATTTTAGATTTTAATTAAATCCTCAATCATAACTCTTAATTCTAACATCTTTCATGGCAAGGGATTTAAAGTACACGAGAAACATTGGTATCGCAGCGCACATTGATGCTGGAAAAACTACGACTACTGAACGTATTCTATATTATGCTGGTGTAAACCACAAGATTGGGGAAGTACATGATGGCGCGGCAACCATGGACTGGATGGCGCAAGAGCAAGAGCGGGGTATTACTATCACTTCGGCTGCAACAACCGTTTATTGGAAATACAAGGCGAACGACTACCACGTAAACATTATCGATACACCTGGTCACGTTGATTTTACAGTTGAAGTGAATCGTTCATTGCGTGTATTGGATGGTCTAGTTTTCTTGTTTAGCTCTGTTGATGGTGTAGAGCCTCAATCAGAAACGAACTGGCGCTTGGCTGATAATTATAAAGTGGCGCGTATCGGATTTGTAAATAAGATGGATCGTTCCGGTGCCGACTTCTTAGATGTTTGTAAGCAAGTAAAAGAAAAGCTAGGCAGCAAAGCAGTTGCACTACAACTTCCAATTGGAGCAGAAGATAATTTTAGAGGCGTTGTTGACTTAGTGGGCAATAAGGGTATAATCTGGAATGAGCATGACAAAGGCATGACCTTCCAAGAAGTTCCTATTCCTGAGGACATGGTTGAGGAGGCCAAAGAATACCGCGAGAAACTATTGGAAGCAGTAGCTGAAGTAGATGAGACGTTGATCGAAAAATATTTTGTTGATCCTAATTCGATTTCTACTGCAGAAATATTGAAGGCATTGCGCGAGGCAACTATCAGCATGAAAATTGTGCCGATGGTGTGTGGTTCTTCTTTCAAAAACAAAGGAGTGCAAACCATGCTTGATTATGTGATGGAATTATTGCCGTCACCATTGGATAAAGATGAGATCATTGGAACAGACCCTGATACAGATTTACCGGTTACCATCAGACCTGATGAGAAGGAGCCTTTTGTAGCCTTGGCTTTCAAAATTGCAACAGATCCATTCGTAGGTCGCTTGTGTTTCATTCGTGCTTATTCCGGAGTGTTGGAGTCTGGCTCTTATGTATACAATACACGGACAGAATCGAAAGAAAGAATTTCTCGCGTGTTCCAAATGCACGCCAATAAGCAAAACCAAATCGATAGACTTCCTGTGGGAGATATTGGTGCGGTGGTTGGATTTAAGGATATTAAAACAGGCGATACCTTATGCGATGAAAAACGCAAGGTGATATTAGAGTCAATGGTATTCCCTGAGCCAGTTATCGGTTATGCTATTGAGCCTAAGAAGCAAGTGGATGCTGATAAATTGGGTATGGCTATCGCTAAGTTGGTTGAAGAAGACCCAACATTGCGCGTCAATACTGATCACGAAACAGGTCAGGTTATTCTTCGCGGAATGGGTGAATTACACTTGGAGATTATCATTGACCGCTTGAAGCGTGAGTTCAAAGTTGAGATCAACCAAGGCGCGCCTCAGGTTGCTTACAAAGAAGCACTTACTAAGTCAGTTGAGCATAAGGAAGTATACAAGAAGCAGACCGGTGGTCGTGGTAAATTTGCCGATATCGTATTCGAAATCGGACCACGTGAGCTGGGACCTGAAGATAAGCCAGGTCTTGAGTTTGAAAATGACATCGTAGGTGGTGTGATCCCTCGCGAATTCATTCCTGCTATTCAAAAAGGTTTTGAGCAGTCTATGGTGAATGGTCCGCTAGCTGGTTATCCTATTGACTCCATGAAAGTGAGATTGTACCACGGTTCTTTCCACGATGTTGACTCTGATTCATTGTCATTTGAATTGGCCGCTCGCATTGGATTTAAAGAGGCCGCTCGCAAGTGCGCTCCTCAATTGTTAGAACCAATCATGGGTGTGGAAGTTATTTCACCAGACGAGTACACCGGTTCTGTAACAGGAGACTTAAACAGAAGAAGAGGTATCATGAAAGGAATGGATACCCGTGGCGGTGCTCAGGTAATTAAAGCAGATGTGCCATTGTCAGAATTGTTTGGTTATGTTACAGACTTGAGAACAATCACTTCAGGCCGTGCATCGGCAAACTTAACATTTGCACACTACGCTCCAGTACCTAGAAACTTAGCAGAGAAAGTAATTGAACAAGTAAAAGGCGCTGTTGCCAAATAAATATCTAAAAGACGTTTAGATCATGAGCCAAAAAATCAGAATCAAATTAAAATCGTACGATCACAACTTGGTGGACAAGTCATCTGAGAAAATCGTGCGCGCGGTAAAAGCAACAGGTGCTGTCGTAAGCGGACCTATTCCCCTTCCTACAGAGAAAGAGAAGTTCACAGTACTTCGCTCGCCACACGTAAACAAGAAAGCGCGTGAGCAATTTCAATTGTGTACGTATAAGCGCGTAGTAGATATCTACTCAAGCAGTACTAAGACAATCGATGCGTTGATGAAACTGGAATTGCCGTCTGGTGTAGATGTTATCATCAAATAAGATTTACAAATATTTTATAAGAAACATCCTGATTAATCGTCAGGATGTTTTTTTTGTACCTAACAGCACACTGAAATGGCCTTACTAGAGAAATCGCTAATTGTTAAGAAGTCCACACTGCCAGGCGCGGGGCGTGGGTTATTTACAAAAGTTGCAATTGCCAAGGGAACTCGTATTGTAGAGTATAAGGGCAAGTTGGTTACTTGGAAAGAAGTAGAGAAAATGGCCGATGACCGCAATGGTTATGTGTTTTTCTTTAATAGCAAGAACTGCATTGATGCCTGGCAAACGAAGAAATCAGTAGCCCATTTTGCAAATGATGCGATGGGTATAGCCAGAGTGGAGGGTGTCCGCAACAACTCCGAATATGTGACTGAAAAGAAGCGATGCTACATTGAGGCATCGAAAGATATCCCGGCTGGTGCTGAAATCTTAGTGGGGTATGGCGCAGAATACTGGCAAGTGATCCGTTACAATATTCGTCTAGAGCAAAAGAACCGTGAGAAGGAAGGGAAGAAAGCAACAGGAAAAGAGTTGCCCCACCACAGCGCGGCTAAACGCAAAAAGAAGTAACTATTAAAACTCGTTGTATCTACCAGGCTTGGTGCGAACTTCAACAAAACGCTCTGTTAATTCTTCGCCAATCTGGCTTTTGCTATCGACTCGTTCATTAGGTCTTTTACCTTCTTAATTCTCTCCATTTCAGATTCTAGATAAGCTCTTGCTTTTTCCTGATCGGCAGAATCCGGGAGCGGTTTGAATTGATGCATCCAATCCATCATGGATTGATCGGCAGAATCCAGCTGCGCAATGACCAGTTCCAATTCTTGCTTTTTATCCGCAGCCATGTCTGGACTGTTAGTCAATTTTTCTTGCAATTCTTTCTTGAGTTGATAAATGTCCTCTGCCCGAGGCATAATTTCATCGTGAATATCCATCACTTGATCGTACAGCGTCTGGTTTGGATTTTCACCAGAATTACCCGCATCATGGTGGTGTTCGTCATGCTTTGCTGACTGAGTACATGCAGCTAATACTATTGCGAACAGGAAAAGGAGGCTCTTTACGTTTTTCATAGTTGTGGGTAATCTTTAGTTCGATAAATATAGCAGATTTGGGATTGTACCTCAAGGTGTTTTCGGTAGCTAACAAGAGTTAGTTTTAACGCTTTTTTGTTAAAATTAGCCTTCTCTTTTTGGTGAATCGGTTTTTTTGTCCTTTCTTCGTTTCACTAAACAAGGAAATGAACACACAGCGATTTTATTTTAGCTTTTATTTTTATCCAGCCCTGCCGGGACTAGATAGAGAATCGCTTTGTTGAAAACATAAAACAAAAGAAACTCAGAAAAGTCCCGGTAAAAGCCGGGACTTTTCTTTTTTACCTGTGCTACGTAGGTTTTGTAGAATGTAGCCATAGTTGAAGTAGTAGTAACCGAAGTAGCATAACGATTGAATGAGCAAGAAAAGAAAATTGAAAGTAGCCATACAGGGCATTGCCACTAGTTTTCACGAGGTGGCAGCGCAAACCTATTTTGGAGATTCGATTGAATCTGTTGAATGCCTATCCTTTCATGCCTTGTGCGAATCATTGAAAAAAGGAGAGTCCGACTTTGCTGTAATGGCTATTGAAAATTCGATAGCGGGAAGTATTCTTCCTAATTATTTCCTTCTGCAGGAATACCATTTTTCTATCATCGGTGAAGTGTACTTACCCATACACATGCATCTGTTGGTTTTGCCGGGTGTAACATTAAATGATGTTAAATGCATCGAATCCCATCCAATGGCAATTAGACAGTGCAATGATTTCTTGTTTCGGCTAAAGAATGTAGAGATCAGAGAAAGTGATGACACGGCCGTGTCAGCCAGGAAAGTAAAAGAAAATAAACTGACCAATACCGCAGCGATTGCTAACGAGCACGCGGCAAAAAAATTCGGATTGCAAATTCTGGAAAAGAGAATAGAAACAAACAAGAAAAATTTTACACGCTTTTTGATTCTTGCTAAGGGGAGACAAACGGCCCATGATAGTAACAAGGCTTCCCTTTGTTTTGAAGTTGCCAACGAGGTCGGAAGCCTGGCCGAAGCACTAATGACATTGAAGAACAATCAAATCAATCTAACAAAGATTCAGTCCATACCTATTGTCGGTAAGCCAAGCGAGTACTCCATTCATATTGATGTAGAATGGACGAAAAGAAGGAATTACGATACAGCTATCCAGGAAATTTTAAGGCAGGTAAGGAATTTAAATGTGTTGGGTGAATACAAGAGAGCAAAAATTGAGTACAAATAGACAGTTGAATGCTGAATTTAGAATTTAGAAAATGATTGAATTTGCAAATAGGATAAAGAACGTAGAAGAGTACTACTTCAGCAGGAAATTGGCGGAGGTGAGAAGTATCGATACGCCCGAATGGCGCGTAATCAACCTCGGGATTGGTAGCCCTGATCAGATGCCCGCTATTGACGCGATTGATGCTCTAGTCGTTTCGGCAAAGAATCCAGCTAACCATGGGTATCAGAACTACAAGGGAATTCCGCAACTACGAAAAGCTATTGCTGATTTTTATGTTGGCACCTATGGTGTTTCTTTGAATATAGAGTCGGAGATACTTCCGTTGATGGGATCGAAGGAGGGTATACTTCACACCATGATGGCTTTTGTAAATGAAGGCGATGAAGTGTTAATTCCCGATCCCGGGTACCCAACCTATGCGTCAGTGGCGAAATTGGTTGGCGCCAAGGCAGTTACTTATGACATGAAAGAAGAAGCGAACTGGCAAATCGATGTTGAGGGTCTTCGAAAGAAGGATCTTTCAAAGGTGAAAATAATGTGGGTCAACTTTCCGCATATGCCCACAGGAAGAATAGCTTCACTCAAGGAATTGAAGGATCTGGTTGATCTGGCAAGAGCAAATAGATTTTTGATCGTAAATGATAATCCGTATTCACTCATTTTAAATGAGCATCCCCTTTCAATACTTAGTATTGAAGGCGCTGATGAGGTGGCGCTTGAGCTTAACTCGCTGAGCAAATCACATAACATGGCTGGCTGGCGAATCGGTTGGGTCGCTGGTAATGCACATTATGTCGATGCGGTGCTGCGCGTAAAAAGCAATATGGACTCCGGCATGTTTTTAGGATTGCAACATGCTGCCGTGGAGGCGTTGAAAAGTGGCAAGGAATGGTTCACCAATTTGAATGCGATGTATCAAAAAAGAAAAGATGCGGCATGTAAAATTTTAGATGTTTTGGGATGCAGCTATTCAACACAGCAATCAGGTCTGTTTGTATGGGCAAAGGCACCAGTTGGCGTGAATGACGTGGAGAAATGGATTGATGAGATACTCTATGGAACACATGTCTTCATAACACCCGGATTTATCTTTGGTGAAACAGGTAGAAGGCATATACGGATTTCGCTCTGCGCAGCAGAGGAAAAGCTAAACGAGGCGCGCTACCGAATTCAAGAATTCATTGGTTCTCAAGTCACACAACCGCAATCTATCTAAAATGAAAATAGCAATTGTTGGGTTGGGATTGATAGGAGGATCGCTGGCCATAGATTTGAGGAGCAAAAAAATTGCAACAAGACTGATTGGTATTGACTTCAATGAAGGACATGCGAGAAAGGCATTAGAACTAGGGTTGGTCGATGAGATTCTTACAGAGGAGAGGGCGTTTGCGGAATCTGATGTAGTGATATTGGCTATTCCTGTCAACACTATTGGTGCGCTCTTGCCCTCTATCCTTGATCGCATAGCAAAAAATACAGTGGTGATAGATACGGGCTCTACGAAGACTATGATCTGCAAGTCGGTAACCCAACACAACAGACGTACGCAATTTGTCGCTGCGCACCCCATTTCAGGAACAGAAAACTCCGGGCCTACTGCTGCGTTGAAAGGATTATTTGAGGGAAAGACAAATATCATTTGCGAAAAGGAACAGTCTTCTGACTCATCTTTGGCTGTGGCCAAAATGATTTTTGATAGCGTGGGAATGAACACGATATTCATGGAGCCGGACGAACATGATAAACACGTGGCTTATGTCTCTCATCTCTCGCACGTCAGTTCCTTTTTATTGGGGCAAACAGTATTGGATATCGAGAAAGATGAAAAGAATATTTTTGACTTGGCGGGTAGTGGTTTTGCATCTACCGTAAGATTGGCAAAGAGTTCCCCGGCTATGTGGGCACCTATCTTTGAGCAGAATTCGGAATATTTAAGTCAGGCGTTGTTAGAATACATCATGCACTTGCAAAAATTCCATTATCACTTGATGAAGAAGGATACCAAAGAATTGGTAAAAACGTTGACCAAAGCAAATGAGATTAGGAGGGTGTTGGATAAGAAGTAAAATCGTAAGAAGTGGGCAGTAATCGGTAATCGGTGGTTAGGGGTAGTAGTACTATTCTGACTTCTAAATTCTAACTTCTGACTTCTTTTTAATAAATAGTAAACTTGAATCTTTAACTTTGAATTGTATATGAAAAAAGGATTAGAACTTGAATCGATTGCTGAATGGTTGGGAGTAAAAAAGCCGATCATTATCAGTGGGCCTTGCAGTGCCGAAACAGAAGAGCAGATGGTGGAGACTGCAAAACAAATCGCAGCCACGGGTAAAGTACATGCTCTCCGCGCTGGCATTTGGAAACCCCGCACGAGACCTGGTCAATACGAAGGTGCAGGAGATATTGGTTTGAACTGGCTGATGACTGCAAAAAAAGAGACGGGGCTACCGGTAACCACGGAAGTCGCCAATGCAGCACACGTTGACGCTGCGCTGAAAGCAGGGGTAGATATATTGTGGGTGGGTGCGCGCACTACAGTCAACCCTTTTTCTGTACAGGAGATTGCTGATAGTTTGAAGGGTGTTGACATTCCAGTGATGGTGAAGAATCCCGTGAATCCTGATCTTGAGTTGTGGGTAGGCGCCTTGGAGCGACTGAACAAAGCGGGCATCAAGAAGATGGCTGCCATCCATCGTGGTTTTTCATCTTTTGAAAAAGGCCCATTCCGCAATTTGCCGATGTGGGATTTAGCCATCGAATTGAAAACGAGATTTCCGGAATTGGAGATGATCTGCGATCCGAGCCATATTTCCGGCAATCGAGAGTTGATTGCTTTTGTTTCGCAAAAAGCACTTGACTTGGATATGGCCGGCTTGATGATTGAGAGTCACATCAATCCGGATGCTGCCTGGAGTGATGCGAAGCAACAAGTAACACCAGCTACACTCGGCAAGATTTTGTCTGATTTGGTTGTCCGTACTTCGTCAAGCGAGAGTAAAACGTTTAAAGATACGCTGAGCGTATTGCGCGAGCAAATTGATCAGCTTGATGATGAGATTATGCAAAAGATGTCGTCACGCATGAAGATTTCTGAGAAAATCGGACAATACAAGAGAGATAATAATGTAACGATCTTACAGGTAAACCGCTGGGAGGAAATTATAAAAACACGCGTGTCTCTCGGAAAGGCAATGGGGTTGGAGGAGGGTTTTATGCGCGACTTGTTGCGTTTGGTGCACCATGAATCAATACAAGTACAAACGAAGGTGATGAACCAGATTGAAGAAAGAGTATAATTCAATGGAATTGCAATTCAAGATTCAACATTTAAGGTTCGAAGTTATTCTCTGTTGCTTTGTTTTGTTTGTTCCTTCAATGCTGCTTTCGCAGGATGTTGATAAGAATTACCTGTTAGGTCAATTTGATGAATCGAAAGATTCACGCTTTGTAAAGTTGGGCGATGATTTCGCCAGAGGAAGTGCACAAGGGAAATATTTACGGAAAGAAGCATACGAAGCTTTTTTGAAAATGGCTTCTGCTGCCAACGAAGATGGGATCACGCTTTTCATCATTTCTGCCACTCGAAATTTTGAAGCACAGAAAACTATTTGGGAAAATAAATGGGAAGGCAGAACCTTGGTAGAGGGGCAAAACCTGACCGAGGTTACTGATTTAGAGAAAAGAGCCAAGCTTATTTTGTTGTATAGCTCCATGCCCGGAACCTCTCGGCACCATTGGGGAACCGATGTGGATTTAAATTCATTGGAGAATTCGTATTTCGATTCGGGAGAAGGATTGAAAATTTATCAATGGCTGACGACACACGCAGCAAATTTTGGTTTTTGTCAGCCCTATACATCAAAAGCAGCGGGTCGTACGGGTTATGAAGAAGAGAAATGGCACTGGTCTTATTGGCCACTTTCAAAAAAGTTGTTGAGCGATTATGTAAACTCAGTTCGCTATTCAGACATCAAAGGTTTTGAGGGAAGTAAAACGGCAAAATCCATTAATGCAATAGGGAAATATGTCCAAGGCATTGGTTGTAAGTAAATTTTTTATGGACACTTTTTGTATTGTAAAAAAATATAAAACTACGGTTTCTTATTTCAAGGAATTGGCTAGCGTCATTGGTATTCTATTTCTCCTTGTTGTTTTCATTAGTTCATGTGCACAAAACCCAAAACATAAGTTTGATTTAGTTATTAGAAACGGAACCATCTATGACGGATCAGGTGCAAAACCGTATAAAGGGGACGTGGCTATTCAGGCCGATACATTGGCTGCCATCGGAGATCTATC
The DNA here is from genome assembly GCA_020403045.1 of Cytophagales bacterium. Taxonomy (GTDB): domain Bacteria; phylum Bacteroidota; class Bacteroidia; order Cytophagales; family Cyclobacteriaceae; genus ELB16-189. The sequence continues at coordinate 36,526 of JADBYK010000020.1, read as the reverse complement.
TTACGCCACAGGAACCGAAGAGATAGATGTCAACGGGCTTGCGGTCTCGCCCGGGTTTATTAACATGCTAAGTTGGGCGGATGGTTCTTTGCTAAAAGATGGTCGTTCCATGAGCGATATCAAACAAGGAGTAACGCTAGAGGTTTTTGGAGAAGGATGGAGCCCCGGGCCGAGGAAGAAGAGCAGTAGCAAAGACACGTTGTGGAGTTCACTAGGTGAATACTTTGACGTGCTAAAAAGGAAAGGTGTTAGCCCGAACTTTGCTTCGTTTGTTGGCGCCACTTCGGTTAGAAATGTAGTGCTTGGGCTAAATAACAAAAAACCAAATCAGGATGAGTTACGCCAAATGAAAGAACTCGTTCGTGCGTCAATGAAAGAAGGGGCGATGGGCTTGGGCACGTCATTGATTTACGCGCCCGCTGATTATGCATCTACTGAAGAGCTTATCGAATTGAGTAAAGTTGTTGCTGAATACCACGGCATGTATATCACCCACATGCGCAGCGAAAGCGATAAAATTCTTCCTGCGATGAACGAAGTTTTTCGAATTGCGAAGGAAGCGAACTTGCCCGCAGAGATTTATCATTTAAAGATTAACAATACCTGGAATTGGAATAAAATTGACACAGTACTTGCTAAGATAGATAGCGCACAAAAAGCTGGCTTGAAAATAACGGCAAACATGTACACGTACAACGCCAGTGGAACAAGTATTACAGCGAGGTTGCCTACCTGGGTACAAGAGGGTGGGTTACGTGATATGAGAAAGCGGCTGCGAAATCCTGCTATGCGAAAGCGCTTGTTACGCGACATGGAACAAGGCATACCCAGTAGAAATTCAGATCCTAAAGATGTCATGCTGATGGGCTTTCGAACTGACTCTTTAAACAACCTTTACAAAACGAAAAGACTGAGCGAGGTGGCCATGCTGCACGGTAAAGATGCCAATGAGACCGTTTTGGATTTACTCGTGGCCGATAAATCAAGTATACCTTGTATTTTCTTTTTGATTTCGGAAGATAATATCAAAAAAATGCTGACTTTACCCTACGTGAGTATTTGTTCGGATGCTGGTTCCATGGCAGATGAAGCACCCTTCAACGAGAGCGGCACGCATCCAAGAGCTTATGGAAGTTTTGCTCGACTACTCTCAAACTATTCCCGAAAAGAAAAATTGATTACGACTGAGGAAGCGATTAGAAAAATGACTTCACTTCCGGCACACAACCTGAAGATAAAACAACGTGGGCTTTTAAGAGTAGGTTATTTTGCAGATGTAGTTATTTTTGATCCAGCAAAGATTGAAGACCATGCAACCTTTGAAGATCCCCATCAATATGCGACTGGTGTCTCACATGTTTTCGTCAACGGAGAACAGGTATTGAAAAATGGTGAGCACACCGGAAAGAAACCAGGTCGTTTGGTAGTTGGGCCGGGTTTTGATGGCGTGTCTAGTAGATAGCATGCAATTTTGATGAGGGAGTATGATGTTAAATGATTACCTTTGCACTTCGATCCTCCCAATTCCCGTAAAAAGCCGTTTTCAACGGTGCTTTCACCAGTCGGTGAGCAAGGTTAGTCAAAGAGGCATTAAGTAAACAGTCGTCTCTCATATCAAAAATCAGTATGTCATTTGAAAAATTAAATCTAATTGAGCCAATTCTTCGGGCTCTAAAAACAGAAGGTTACACAACACCCACACCCATTCAAGAGCAGGCAATTCCCATTTTGTTGGAGCGCAAAGATTTACTGGGATGTGCCCAAACAGGCACCGGGAAAACAGCTGCTTTTGCTATTCCTATTTTGCAATTATTGCATCAAGATGAGCTATATAAGGCCAGTGTAGGAATCAGCACATTAATACTAACGCCAACCCGCGAATTGGCCATTCAAATTGGAGAAAGCTTTGCGGCCTATGGCCGACATTTGAAATTGAAACACACCGTCATCTTTGGAGGGGTTTCTCAAAAATCGCAGACAGATGCGCTGCGCGCAGGTGTCAACATTCTCATAGCCACACCTGGCCGGTTACTTGATCTAATGAATCAGCGATTTGTAAAGTTAGATCATATCAAAATTTTCGTGTTGGATGAGGCAGACCGCATGTTAGACATGGGGTTCATACATGATGTGAAAAAGGTGATTGCGAAACTGCCGCCTAAGAGACAGACGCTATTCTTTTCAGCTACCATGCCAAAGGAAATTTCTGCGTTGGCAAATTCAATTCTTACACATCCGGTGCGTGTTGAAGTAACTCCTGTTTCGTCAACGGCCAATACCATACAACAATCGTTGTATTATGTCGATAAGAAAAATAAAAAATCACTTTTGTTGCACCTCTTGAAAGACGAGTCAATCATCACAGCTTTGGTATTTACCCGTACCAAGCATGGCGCAGATAAGGTAACAATGGATTTGAATAAAGCGGGCGTTCATGCTGAAGCCATCCACGGGAATAAATCTCAAAATGCTCGTCAGCGAGCGTTGAGCAATTTTAAACTGCAAAAAACTCGCGTGCTCGTTGCAACTGATATTGCAGCGCGCGGTATTGATGTAGATGAGCTTTCAACCGTGATCAATTTTGAATTGCCGAATATTCCTGAAACGTACGTGCACAGAATTGGCCGTACTGGCCGCGCAGGATTAAGTGGTAAATCCATTTCGTTCTGTGATTTTGAAGAAAGAGAATTCCTTCGCGACATACAGAAGTTGATCGGAAAGCCCATACCAGTAGTTGATGGTCATCCGTTTCCCATGACGGCTACAAGTGGAGATGCGGATAAGCCCAAAGAAGTCCCTCGCCAAGGTCAACAGCGTAGACATGGCTCTAGGCCTTCTTCTTCTCCAAGTTCATCAGCACACGCAGGTAAGAGTTGGGGAGGACGACAAAAACGAACCAATTGATTGGTAAGTCCTTTATCCAAATTTAACCTCGCTAACTTGTATAGAGGGCTCTAAGTATTCATCTATTTCAACGTAAAAAGGCTCGTTGGTTAAGTGTGTAACGGCTCGGTTGAGTACCATCTGTACCACATTAGAGTATTTGTCCAAATCTACGTTACCCTTTTTCAGATCAAGCAATTGGTCTTTCACCGTCTCAACCATTTTTCGATTTGGTTTTACATTGAATTTATAAATAATGTAGGTGGGCAAGTCGCTAATCATCCGAGTAATAATCAACTCTCGATGCTCTTTTAGTATTTCACGTATTTGCAGTAGAAGTACATCCGGGTTGGTGTCAATGAGCTGTTTATTGCCCAGCAAGGCAGATTTTATTGTCTTCATAGAGGTATTTGTTTTAGGCTGCAAAATGCAAATGGGTGGTCAAGTTCATCCGGATGCTCTCATCGATCTCCAAAAAAAAGTATTCGTTCTTGATCTTGATTTCATCTTTCCGCTTTAGCTCCTTCAGTAGTGGTTGATAGTACTCCAGATCTACGTCCTTACTTTTCAATTGATCGATCTTTTGCGCAATCTCTATCAGTTCATTTCGACTTGGTTGCACGCTAAATTTGAATTCCATGTAGGTGCCCAAGTCTGTTAGTATCCGGTTCACCAACGCGTCACGGTGCTGGTTAAAAATTGCACGAATTTGAAACAACTGAATATTTGCTTCCCTAGCCCGAACCACCCTCGCCCCAATAAGTCGTGATTTGATGATTTTCATATGAGTCACTTTTTGATCGGTCAAATATAAATACTAAAAATATTAGTTTTATAAATACTAATAAAATTAGTTTTTATGTGATCAAATTGGGCTAAAAAGGCTATTTTTAGATTACAGGAGCCCAATTGTTGGCAGATTTTAAGTAGTTTAGATTCTGTGAAAAGAACAATTGTTCTATACGGCTTAGCTTTAGCTCTCTTCGTTTCTGGGCTCAAGTTTTTGGAATATCGATTCTTTGTTCGTGATCTGTCGATTGAATTTTACACAGGTATCATCGTAGTAATATTTACGGGATTAGGCATTTGGATTGGCCTTCGACTCACCTGGAAAAAATTCGTTTTTGTTGGCGGTGATTTCACGCTGGATGCAGCTACTCTCCAGAAATTGGATATTACGAAGCGAGAGCACGATGTATTGGAGTTGATTGCTCAGGGCCTGTCCAACAAGGAAATAGCCGATAAATTGTTTGTTTCACTGAACACGAACAAAACGAATTCATCGAATCTATTTCTAAAACTGGAGGTGATCCGAAGAAACAACACAAGCAAAAATAGATGAATATGCCGCGATGTACGCTAACCTTATCATTTGTTTCTCCATGACATTGATGGAAATTGCACCACTTGGAATTTTGATCTCATTGCTTTCCGCTCGACTGCTGCGGATGAAGGGATTTTTGCCTGCACCATCGAATAACTAACAACGACTATCGATTAACGATTTTATATGCAATCCAAATCTAAAACAGTTACGGAATACATTGATTCTCTTTCGCCTGAGCGGAGGCAGATCATTAACAGCATTCGTAAAGTCATTCTTAAGAATTTGCCCAAAGGATTTCAAGAAGAAATGAACTATGGAATGATTGGCTATGTGGTGCCACACAAGATTTATCCAGAGGGTTATCATTGCGACCCTACACTTCCATTGCCCTTCTTGGGTCTGGCATCACAAAAGAATTTTATTGCCATCTATCACATGGGCATCTACGCGCAGCCGAAATTGTTAGAGTGGTTTCAGGATGAATGGAGAGTCCATTCAACGAAAAAGCTGGACATGGGTAAATCATGCATTCGAATTAAAAAACCAGAAGATGTGCCCTTGGATTTGATCGGTGAACTGGTTACAAAGATGACGCCCCAGCAATGGATTGGTATTTATGAGAAAGCATTTAAAAATAAAAAATGAACCAAACTGGGTTTTAACAACCCACAGGAAATAAATGAGTGAAGATAAATTAAGAAAAAATGAAAAAGACAACACTACTAACACTTGGCTTCATTGCCGCATTTGTACTTGGGCTTTACATCAATCCAATAATCGCTAAACAAAAAAAAGAGACTATGAAATTAGGAGCATTTTCTGTAAGCCTTAGTGTCAAGGACATTAAGGTTTCAAAACAATTTTATGAAAACCTGGGCTTTAGTGTTTTTGGGGGCGCCCTTGAAAAAAACTACTTAATTATGAAAAATGGAAATTCGTTGATCGGGTTGTTTCAAGGAATGTTTCAAGGCAACATTTTAACGTTTAACCCCGGCTGGGATGAGAACGCCAAAAATATTGAGAAGTTTGATGATGTCAGAGAGATTCAGCGTCAACTAAAAAGTAAGGGACTAAAGATTAATAATGAAGCAGACGAGAAAACTTCTGGGCCTGCAAGTTTTATGATCACCGACCCAGACGGGAATGTGGTTCTAATTGATCAGTATCGTTGATTCTGGCGGAAATAGAATTGAGTGTTTTGTTTAGGAGGATAGGAGGTTCAAGTTTTCGACAATCATAAAAGCCAGTTAAATTAGGGTTCCTTTGTTGGTTATGAAAAACTTCGCGTTCACCATTCTTTTTTTTCTGAATTACCAATGGGCAGGTGCCCAAGAGCGTGAAATTTTAGGGCGCCTGATTGATAAGGAAACACAAAAACCAATCGGCAATGCCAATGTTGTTGTTCCAGGGACATTGATCGGTGCCGCAAGCAATGTTTTAGGCTACTTTAGACTATCTGTACGACAGAATGATAACGCTTTGGCTGTGTCACGAATAGGATACAAGACGAGCGTCATCGAGCTAGGAGCCAATGATAAATTTCAGGTCAAAATTGAAAGAGGAGTGATTGAGCTTGACCCGCTCGATTTTGCGAGTTTTCAACCTGCAAAAACGAAATTGTTTGCAGACACGACAACTAGAATACTCATACCGGGTTTAACTGAGAAAGATGCTCAATATAGTGGCGGGTGGACGCAATTCGATAACGATGTTTTCAGGATTCTTAATAGTGACAGTGTTACTCGTTCAATCGGAGATTCTTTGGTTCATCTTCACTTTACAATTCAAAGTAATGGTGAGTTCACATTAACCAAGACAGACCCAAGCAGGGGTATAATTGAAGAGTTAATGAAAACATCACTGGCGAGTTTTTCGACTTGGAAAAGTGCGCAACAAAATGGTGTGGCAGTACCCCAGGACTTCAAGATGGCTCTCACCAATAAGAGGATAGACACAGTTTTAACAGTAGTTGAGGAATCAGCAATGCCAGTTGGAGGATTGGCTGCATTCTATCGTTTTTTGGGGAATACAATGAACTATCCTGTCCAAGCTCGCAGAGGTGGCGTACAAGGTGAGGTTTTTGTACAATTCATTGTAGAAAAGGATGGAACGATTACAAATTCAAAAATTATTAAGAGAATTGGTGGGGGCTGTGATGAAGAAGTTTTGAGGGTCATGGAGCAAGCTCCAAAATGGAATCCGGGGAGACAAAAAGGGAAACCAGTTAGGCAGCGTTATACACTACCAATAATCTTCAAACTTGGTTAGATTCTATTTTTCCTTACCGCGAAGGAACAATTTACTTTTTTCGCAGATACTGTTGCGTGAGTGATTTCACTGCCATTTTATCAGCATCGGTATCAGTACTTTTTACTTTGAGCATCAATTCAAAAAGCACGTCTTGTTCATAGCCTAGTCGAGAGGCAATTTTTGAGCAAAATTTGATTTCTTCCTGGTAGAGTCGCTCATCAATTTTCATCAGCTGAACAAGGCTGAAGATGTAGTCAAAACGCTGGTCATCAGTTAAATTATCTGGTATGATGATTTCGTGAGATTGGTAGAACAACGTGGCGACAGAAGATTCAGGAAAACTGTTGGCTTTTGCTATGTTGATGATGTAGGTTTTTTCACGCTCGGCCATATCTCCGTCAATTCGAGCAAGATTCACCAGTAATTTGAGTTGTTCCAGCAGCGCCATAAATCAGTTGTTTGTACCAAAAGTCAACAATTTATTTGCGAATAAAAATAGCCTAATATGAATTTCTATTACATTCGAGGCCTCAATGAACTTTCTTGCGCATCTTTACTTGTCGGCCGATGACCCCGAAATACAATTGGGCAACTTTATTGGTGACTTCGTCAGGGGCCGCGACTTGTCGTCTCGTTTTTCGCCAGGTATTGTGAAGGGTATTTCCTTGCACCGCGAAATAGATGAATTTACAGATCGGCACCCCATTGTAAAACTGAGTAAAGATCGGCTTCGCCCTAAGTATAGGCACTATGCACCTGTCATTATTGATATGTTCTATGACCACCTTTTGGCGGTTAATTGGAATGCCTATCACCATCAGCCACTGCCCGATTTTGCAGCAGGCTGTTATGACTACTTAATCAAAAGCGAAGCGATTTTGCCCGAACAAGTGAAATGGATGTTGCCTCACATGATGCGAGGCAATTGGCTTGTCAACTATGGTAAGTTAGAAGGTATTCAACAAGCGCTGAGTGGCATGACAAGGCGATCTAAATTTGACTCTAAAATGAATGAGGCAACGGAAGAGCTCCAACAGTTTTATGAAGGGTTTGATCAGGAATTTCAATTATTCTTTCCCTTACTAAAAGAGCATGCAACACATTTTATTGGCAAGTATTAATTTTGAAATCGTATGGAAATACCCATGAACAATGACCCTGAGCTAAGCGGAAAATATTTGGGCACCATCAGCGCTGATTTTGTAAACGCAGCAGATACCCTGAAGGAAGCCTCGTATCAAATCAGAAAAGCTGGTTTTTCTTACCCTATTTTTGCCATTTCGAAAGAGGTGGTTCCGATAGGGCAGTTGCTAATCGACAAATACTCCTTACAACTGGAATGGAATTATTTTGCCTCTTTCATGGACGAGTTTGTGCAGCGCGAACTTATTGCTAAAGAGAAGGTAGATGATTTTGTTAGCGCCTACAAAGACCCCGATGAATTTTGTTGCCTATTTGTAGTAGACAAAGAATTTACTCGTTTTGTTTTTATTCCTTATCCCGAGGACTAGTTCACAGCTTGGAAAAGTGATTCCATCCTTGTGCTTCTAACGGCACAATGGTTTCCTCTTTCGTCACCATTACATTTTGTTGTGGATTGTTATGCACATGCCCGATGAAGTGGATATCAGGATGATTTTTTAATTTTTCATAATCGTTGGGGGCAATAGTAAAAAGCAACTCGTAGTCTTCACCCCCATTCAGCGCACAGGTAATGGGGTCAATTTTAAACTCAATGGCTGTCTCAAATGCGCCAGCATCAATGGGCACTTTATCTTCGAAAATTTTGATGCCAACGCCAGAACTTTTGCTGAGGTGCAATAACTCCGAAGCGAGTCCATCGGAGATGTCTATCATCGAGGTGGGCACGACTTTTTTGTCTGCCAATTCGTGCACAATGTCCATTCGCGCTTCTGGTCTCAGTTGACGTCCCACGAGGTATTCATATTTTTCTAGATCAGGTTGCATCTCAGGGTTCGTAAGAAACACCTGTTTTTCGCGCTCGAGAACTTGCAGTCCCAAGTAGGCCGCACCTAAGTCCCCGGTTACACAAATGATGTCGTTCACTTTAGCGGTGCTGCGAAGTGTTTCTTTCCCTTTGCTTACTCTTCCCAAAGCGGTTATAGAAATCACAAGACCAGAAGCAGAGGCAGATGTATCTCCACCCACCAAATCAACTTTGTAATTTTCGCACGCAGAACGAATCCCATCGTACACACTGTCGATGGCTTCTAATGAAAAACGGTTACTAAAAGCCAGAGCCACGGTAATTTGTTCGGGCTTGCCATTCATCGCTGCAATATCAGACACATTAGCTACTACAGCTTTGTAGCCAAGATGCTGCAGCGGCATATACGACAAATCAAAATGTACGCTTTCTAGCAGCATATCGGTGGTGACTAATAGATACTCTTCACCACTGGCAATTAAAGCGGCATCGTCACCAATACCCGAGATTGATGTACTGTTTTGTAGCGAAAAGCTACTTTTTACTCGTTCAATAAGCCCAAATTCTCCTAAATCTGTGATTTCTGTTCTCTTCTCCGTCATGGGGTAAATTCAGTTAGTCGGTTGATATGTTTATTCGTCCGGCAAAAGTACGACTTGGGGCTGATACAATGCGAAGGTGACAACCTTACATGTATCTATGTTCAAAAGAAAGAAACGATATGAAAAAGTGTGTTGTTCCTTTTTTAGTGGCGATGATCATTTTTACTTCTTGTCGCGTAGAAAGACCTTACTATGAAACGCCCATTGGCAAGAAGAAGCAAGATTATTATAACAAGATTCAATATGGCGCAAAAGTGCACCCGAAGCGGAAATTTTGAAGTATGAGGTTGTGCGAGCTGTGCTATGAAAGGAGCTCAAACATGTCCAGTCACTTACGGGTGTTTGTCTTCACACAACTCAACCAAAACATTGTTCGTGGTTTTTGGGTGTAAAAAAACAATGCGTTTGTTGTCAGCGCCATCTTTGGGTTCGGATAGTGGGCGAAAGCCCTTTTCCATCTCTTTTTTCACATGGTCTTCCAATCCCACAACCCCAAATGCCAAATGATGAAGCCCTTCGCCCCTTTTTTCAATGAATTTTGCAATGGGTGAATCCGCGCGAATTGCTTCCAACAGCTCTATCTTAATTCCGCCCACGTCAAAAAACGATGTTCTAACACCCTCTGAAGCCACTTCTTCGATTTTATAATGGGGTTTTCCGAGCAGTTTTGCGAATAGCGCGTTTGACTCTGTCAGGTTCTTGACGGCAATGCCAATATGTTCTAGTTTTTCCATAATAGGGGATTGATCAGGTTTTCTTAATTTTGAACTCAAATTGTGAAACTTTTACGGGTTTCCGAAAGTTTTACATGTGCTACAAAGCTTTTGGCTAAAGTAGTTAAGTTATTGGATAAACTAATAAAGCGAAGTAGTAGAATCAGATGCCAAAGATAACGCTTGAAACACCAACCGATATACACGTAGAATCTGCTCGAGTGCAACAGCAGATTAAGGATTATTTGGGCTTGCGCACAAGTGATCTCGTCTTTGAGTTTAGCAATGTAGATGGCAAAGCAAAATTAGATTTGATCACGATCAATCCACGACACAATCAATCTTTTCTGTTTCACAGCGAGACTGGGTCAGACAAGGTAGATGCCTTGCGGAAGATGTGGGACTATGTGCAGAATTATAAAGAGAAAGAGAATTCCTATACAATCCAGTGGGTGACGAAGAGTGATAGTGAATTGCACACTTCTTATTTTAGGGCAGGAAATATTTTAGAAGCATTAGAGAAGTTATACTATGGCCGAGATCGCAATACCATCACTGTTTTCAGTGTTGTATTGAATCCAGTGGCTTAACAAATATTTTGTAAAAGACTATGATTAGTGTGACGGAAAAAGCAAAAGAGAGAATTCTAAATCTTCGTACAGAAGAGGGGAGAGGTCATGAGCAAAACATCCGTGTTTCAGTACAGGGCGGGGGTTGCTCGGGCTTGATGTACGATTTAGGTTTTGATGCAGAGATCAAGCCTGCCGACCAAGTTTTTGAAGATAAGGGAATAAAAATATTAGTTGACAAAAAGAGCTTACTCTACCTGCTGGGCACCACACTCGATTTTTCAGATGGACTGAATGGAAAAGGATTCCAGTTTATCAATCCCAATGCCTCACGCACTTGCGGCTGTGGAGAAAGTTTTTCGGTATAGAAATCAATCGCTGTGACCGCTAAAGCTTGATTAGATTTAGATCGAGAACAAATCCTTCTACAAGACCTTCGCCTTTTAACTTTTTGTCAAATCCTTCAATTTCTATTGTTTCTCTATTTGATTTATAGATGAATGATTTTTTTTGAAAAGGGTCGATCAGCCAAGCTAGCTGTGCTCCATTATCAATCCATGTTTTCATCTTTGCCTGAAGATCTTGTAATGAGTCTGATTTTGATTTAATCTCGATTACAAACTCGGGACAAATGGGCGCAAATTTATTTTGATCTTCAGTTGATAAAGATTGCCATTTATTTTTCGAGACCCAGGATGCATCTGGAGACAAGACGGAGCGATCAGGTAGGGTAAAGCCTGTGGAGGAATCAAATGCATATCCTTCTTTTTGCTCAACAGCCCAGTTGGCAAGCTGTCGGGATACTTCCATGTTCCAAAAACCGGAAAGTGACGTTACAGGCGACATAATTAGAACTTCAAGGTTGCTATTCCGTTCAATACGCAAGTCTTTATTCTCAAGGCAAAACCACAGAAACTCATCGTCTGTCATTTTGTTGGTCACTCGATCTTTAAGAACAATTGTTTCCATAAGTGTGATTCACTAGTAAAGCTACAAAAAAGGAAGCTAATTAATTGTCGCAATACATTTTAACTCAATCGCAATAGGAGTCGGCAGCGCATTTATCTCCACGGTTGTTCTACACGGTTGGTTTGCTTTGTCTGGAAAATAGGTGGCGTAAATTTTATTGAAAATCGGAAAGTCTCTTTTCATATTGGTGAGATAGACGGTTACATCAATCAGATCTTCCCATCGCGACCCAGATGCCTCTAGAATCAATTTTACATTTTTAAATACGGAATGGCATTGCACTTCAATATCGTAGGCAACAATAGCTCCGTTGGCGTCCAACGTTACACCGGGGATTTCTTTTGATCCTTTTTGGCGTGGACCCACACCCGACAAAAAAAGTAGGTTGCCCACTTTGCGCGCATGCGGGTAAGCGCCTACTGGCTCTGGCGCCTGGTCAGATGATATTAGTTGACTACTCATTTTGGTATTATTGAATTTCAAAAACTAAACTACTCCACATACTTTGGTAATCAGCACCTGGTTTTTCTGATGGAATCATCTTGACTGTGCTCACCATCCAAGGGCCTTTGGAGTTTAATGGAAATGTTATGTTGCCATCTTTCTCAGTATACATATTTTGTAAAAAAGTCGTGTTGCCGATTTTATTCCAAACTTTCACCAGTTGATTGATCGCAGGTTTCCCATTCACCAGTATTAAACAAGATAGATAGTCACCCGATTTAATTGCGTAAGGATTTTTGTTAGGGATGATTTCTACCGGTGTGCCAATTTTCTTTTTATACGTATCAGTTACTTTGTCGCCCGTTTGTACCAACAGCTTGACAAAACGCCCATAGAATTCCTTGCTTGATTTGTTCAGCTCATTATTTTTCTCGCGTAGTTCGTAAATATTCTCCAAGCCATCTTCCTTTAAATAAGCATTGAATTTCTCTGCCTCTAACTCAATAAAAGCAAAATTGCTCTGCATGGTAATGAGTTGTGTTCCTTCTTCCGTCATCTTGACGACAACCTTGTCACGCGCTGTGACATTTACCAGTTTTTTAATATCTGTGACTTTTGCACCCGAATGTAACTCGAGCTTTTCTACCTTGTGTTTTTTCAGATCCCATGGCTCGCCCTCAAAGTTTTCGCCCACCATCAGGTTAAACTTCAATTCTTCCCCCACCGCTAAGCGGTACTTTCTGGGCAACAGCCAAAACTCATGGGCAATAGCCAACGTTCCACAGGTGATTAATAAAACAATCGTAATCAATTTTTTACACATCGCTCTTACATTTTCAAATCAACGAATTTTCAAATTAACAAATCAATTCATTAGTTCTTCAATCTCTTCTGTTTCAATTGGAATGTTTTTCATCAGATCGAAATTTTTATCCCTGCCAATTACTATGTTGTTTTCTATTCGAATGCCAAGTCCTTCTTCTTTGATATAGATACCTGGCTCGACTGTCCAGACCTGACCAACTTGGATTTTAGCATGCATATTTCCCACATCGTGTACATCTAATCCAAGCATGTGTGATGTGCCATGCATAAAATATTTCTGAAAAGCTGGCCTTTCCGAATTTTGATTTTTGATATCTGTTTTGCTTATCAATTTTAACTCCACTAACTCTTTTTCTATCAATTTTTGAATCTCTTTATGGAACTCAAAATAATGCACGCCCGGTCGCAACATTTTAATCGCTGCTTTTTGTACCCGAAGGACTGCACTGTAAACATCTTTCTGTCGCTTGTTGTATTTTCCATTTACCGGAATGCTCCGTGTTAAATCTGCGTTGTAGTTAGCATATTCGGCACCTACATCTAATAAAAGAATGTCTCCGTCTTTACACGCTTTATCATTTTCAATGTAATGCAATACACATGAATTGGCACCGGAAGCGATGATCGGTGTATAGGCGAAACCTCTTGATCCGTTTCGCAAAAACTCATGGGCGTATTCGGCTTCTATTTCGTATTCTTTAACTCCGGGCTTTACAAACCGAAGCACTCTGCGAAATGCGGTCTCGGTGATATCACATGCTTGTTGTAATAAATCAATTTCTGCTTTTGATTTGACATTTCTCATTTTGCTGACAATCGGTGCCAATCGCTCGTACCGGTGCAATGGATACAGCTTTTTGCACCAATCAATGAATCGGGCGTCCCGCGTTTCTACGTTGATCTCGGCTCGGTAGTGCTCGTTGGTATTTAAGTAAACATTTTCAACGCCCCCCATCGTCATCATGTGCCGGAATAGTTTGTTGAATTCTGAAAGCCACATTATCGTTTCAATACCTGTCAATTTGTGCGCTTCTTCTTTTGTTAATTTGTGTCCTTCCCAGGTGGCAATTTGTTCATTGGTTTCTTGCACAAATAAGACTTCTCTGAATTTTTTGTCAGGGAAGTCCGGGCAGATCACCAGAATGCTGTTCTCTTGATCAACACCGGTCAAATAGAAAAGATCATTGTTTTGCCGAAATGGAAGATGCCCGTCTGCATTGGTAGGCATCGAGTCGTTGGAGTTAAACAGTGCCAACGAAGCAGGCTTTAGTGCTTTTGCTAATTGCTTTCGATTGGAAACAAACAACGCTGGTTTAATATCTTGGTATCTCATAAGAACGTAAGTTACTAAAATGACTATCTCACAAAAAAAGAAAAATCAACTCGTTTTTCACCTTCCCAACACATCATTTTATCCTTACCTTTGCCCTTTTAAAAATCTTGACAGAATGACGGGAATGGAGAATATCCGCAATTTTTGCATCATCGCACATATCGATCATGGCAAAAGCACCCTTGCGGACAGGCTTTTAGAGTTTACAGGCACGCTCACTAACCGGCAAATGCATGCCCAGGTGTTAGATAATATGGATCTCGAAAGAGAGAAAGGGATTACCATTAAGTCGCACGCGATTCAAATGAATTATAAGTTTGAAGGCGTGGAGTACACGCTCAATCTTATTGACACACCGGGTCACGTAGATTTTTCCTATGAAGTTTCCCGGTCGATTGCAGCATGTGAAGGTGCGCTATTGATTGTCGATGCTGCACAGGGAATTCAGGCACAAACCATTTCAAATTTATACCTCGCATTAGATCATAACCTTGAGATCATTCCGATCTTGAACAAAATTGATTTGCCGGCTGCTATGCCCGAGGAGGTCACTGATCAAATTGTCGATTTGATAGGCTGCGACCGAGAGTCGGTTTTAAAAGCAAGTGCCAAAGAGGGAAAAGGAATTGAAGAAATTTTAGCAGCGGTGATCAGACGTGTGCCAGCCCCTAAGGGTGACCCGAAGGCACCTTTGCAGGCCATGATTTTTGATCTCGTTTTTAATTCGTTTAGAGGAATTGAAGTTTACTATCGGGTGTTTAATGGCACGATGCGCAAGAACGATCAACTTCGTTTTGTAAACGCGGAAAAAGAATACGGAGCCGATGAGATTGGTGTGTTGAAATTGGACAAACACCCGCGCCAGGAAATCAGTGCTGGCAATGTGGGTTATCTTATTTCTGGAATTAAAGTGGCCAAAGAAGTGAAAGTAGGAGACACCATCACATTGGTGGCGAATCCGGGAGAGGCGTTGCAGGGTTACGAGGATGTAAAACCAATGGTTTTTGCCGGAATCTATCCGGTAGATACGATCGAGTTCGAAGAGCTGCGTAGCTCTATGGAAAAACTACAATTGAACGATGCTTCATTGGTGTGGGAACCCGAAACATCCGCTGCACTTGGTTTTGGGTTTCGATGCGGTTTCTTGGGTATGTTGCACATGGAAATCATTCAGGAACGGTTAGAACGCGAATTCAACATGACGGTGATCACCACTGTGCCGTCCGTTCAATTTAAGGCAATGCTCACA
This sequence comes from Cytophagales bacterium, assembly GCA_020403045.1. Taxonomy (GTDB): domain Bacteria; phylum Bacteroidota; class Bacteroidia; order Cytophagales; family Cyclobacteriaceae; genus ELB16-189. Next base: position 21,414 of record JADBYK010000020.1, on the reverse strand, counting down.
AATGGCAAAATGATTGAGATCAACGCGCCTTCGGAGATGCCTGACCCGACAACGATGGATTACATTGAAGAGCCCTACATCTCTGCGCAAATCATCACTAAATCAGAATTTATTGGTGCCATCATCGGCTTATGTATGGATAAGCGGGGCATCATAAAAAATCAGGTGTACCTCACTGCCGATAGAGTGGAACTCACGTTTGAAATGCCGTTGTCAGAAATCGTATTTGATTTCTTTGATAAATTAAAATCCATCTCCAGAGGATATGCCTCACTTGATTACCAGTTGATTGGCTTCCGCGAAAGCGACATGGTAAAACTTGATGTGATGTTGAATGGTGACAAAGTAGATGCCCTTTCGGCAATCGTGCATCGCGGTAAATCATATGAATGGGGGCGAAAGTTATGCGAGAAATTGAAAGAGTTGATTCCGCGCCAGATGTTTGAGATTGCTATTCAGGCAAGTATTGGACAGAAAATTATAGCACGTGAAACCATTAGCGCCATTCGCAAAAATGTGATTGCAAAATGTTATGGTGGTGATATTTCACGTAAGCGTAAACTTTTAGAAAAGCAGAAGAAAGGAAAGAAACGGATGCGCCAGGTAGGTAACGTGGAAATTCCGCAAGAGGCTTTTATGGCTGTGTTGAAGATTGATTGAAGTAATTTGAAAATTCGGCAATTCGGTGATTTGAAGGTTGCTGACCGATGAAGATTAAAGAACAGATAAAGAATTCTTTGCAATGATGGAGACAACCACCTACACGCTTATCGATGGAAAGAAAATATCGGCTGATATAAAAGCGGAAATTTCTGTTAAAGTAGCAGAGCGTAAAAATTCAAATAAAAAGATCCCTCACCTCGCTATTATTTTAGTGGGCGATGACGGTGCAAGTCAAACGTATGTCGATCACAAAGTAAAGGCATGCAAAGAAGTGGGCTTTCATTATACCATGATGCGCTTTGCAGATACCATTGCAGAAGATAAGCTGATGAAGCACATTGATCAGGTAAACAAAGATCAAGATGTAGATGGATTTATCGTTCAGCTTCCACTACCGGCTCACATTACTGTAGAGCGCATCACTGAAAAAATCCGATCAGATAAAGACGTGGATGGGTTTACCAACCATAACTTTGGAAGCATTATTTCAAAAAATCCCTTGTTGATGCCGGCTACGCCATTTGGAGTGATGGAGTTACTACGCAGATACAATATTGAAACAGAAGGAAAGAATTGCGTAATTGTTGGCGCCAGCAGGTTAGTGGGTGCGCCTTTGAGTATGATGTTGGTTGAGCAGGGCAGAGCAACGGTTACCATTTGCCATAAATACACAAAAGACTTGGCTGCGTGGACAAAACAAGCGGATATCTTAGTAGTGGCAGTGGGTAAGCCAGGGCTCATTACAGCCAACATGGTAAAAAAGGGGGCTGTAGTGATTGATGTTGGCACTACGAGAGTGGAAGGCGCGCAATATAAAAATGGGTATAGTTTAAAAGGTGATGTGGAATTTAAAGAGGTAGCTCCAAAAACTTCTTTTATTACACCAGTGCCGGGTGGCGTAGGACCGATGACCATCGCTTCCTTGTTGATGAACACGCTGAAGGCATGCGAAAATTTGAACCCTTAGTTGCATTTTAGATTCGCGATTTGTGATTTACGATTTGTACTTTGAATAAAGTGAAACCAGATTCATCAAATCTAAAATCTCGAATCATAAATCAGGAATTGCCCCTGATGGAGGATTTCTACACCATTCAAGGTGAAGGTTTTCATCAAGGTACTGCCGCTTACTTTGTCCGCCTGGGCGGATGCGATGTGGGTTGTGTGTGGTGTGATGTAAAAGAAAGTTGGGATGTAAATGTACACCCGAAAATGCATGTTTCTTTGCTGGCACAGAAAGCAAAAGAAAGTGGAAGCCAGGTTGTAGTAGTTACTGGAGGCGAACCCGCCATGCATAATTTGGAATGTTTGACAAGTGAAATAAAACAGGTTGGATTAAACACACACATTGAGACATCTGGCGTCTATCCATTAACAGGAACGTGGGATTGGATTTGTTTCTCACCAAAGAAATTCAAGGCACCCCATCCCTCTATTTTCGGGCAAGCTCATGAATTGAAGGTGGTGGTCTATAACAAATCTGATTTTGACTTCGCTGAGGAATTTGCAGCTAAAGTTTCTTCTTCGTGTTTTTTGTATTTGCAGCCAGAGTGGTCGAAAGAAAAGGAAATGGTTCCACTGATTGTTGAATACGTCAAACGCAATCCCAAATGGAAGATTTCGTTGCAGGTTCATAAATATATGGATATACCCTAAGCAAGAACAAGGGAAAATGGATCTAAAGAATTTTAAGGAAATGCTAAATGATGGGTCCGGAAATTTTCTCATCACAAATTGAAATCTGAAAATGAAATTCCTGGTTGTCCTTTTAGTATTGTTTTCGCTGACGAGTCTGGCACAGCCTCCCTTAAGCACAAAGTCTAAAAAGGCCATCGAGTATTATTTGCAGTCTGATAATTTTAGGATTCGCGGTCAGTTAACCCAAGCGATAGCATTATTAAACCAGGCAATCGCAAAGGACACAAAGTTTGAGGAAGCCTACTATCGACTAGGGCTTACCTATCGTAGTTCTGGTGAACTGGCACTATCTGTCAAAAGTTTTGAGAAAGGGGCGAGTCTTACGCACGATTTGGTCAAAGAAAAATCGTATTCTTTTATTCTAGGCGAAACGTATTTGAAGCAGGGACTATATAATTCAGCAATTCCACACTTGGATCGGTTTTTAGCGCTGGAGAAATTAGATAAAGCCAAGTTAGAACAAGTAAAGGTCTGGCGATCACAATGTGACTATGCGCTGTTACATCAAAATGAACAATGGAGGTACGACACTCGTCCTCTAAGTGATACCGTAAACATCTTCCCAATGCAGTATTTTCCTACGCTCACTGCGGATGAAGGACAACTCATTTTTACCGTTCGCTTTGGCAAAGAGCATGACGACAATGAGGATATTGTGGTGTCTTCAAAAACACCAAATGGCCGGTGGTGCAAGCCCGTGTCAATTTCAACAAACGTAAATAGCAATTTTCGAGAGGGCGCCTCTACCATTTCTGCAGATGGGCGGAAGTTGATATTTACAATATGCGGGCCTCGTGGTTGCGACTTGTACGAAAGCAATCGGATAGGTGATGCCTGGAGCAGGCCGGTAAGCCTTGGCGCTGGAGTCAATAGCGCAGGTTGGGAAGCACAGCCCGCCTTGTCTGCTGATGGGAACGAATTGTATTTTGTTTCTGATAGAAAAGGAGGCATTGGCGGGTACGACTTATGGTACTCTAGAAAAGGGGTTGATGGCACGTGGGGCAGAGCTACTAACGTAGGGAAGCCAGTCAATACACCCTTTGATGAAATCGCTCCTTTCATTCACGTGAATAATCAAAATCTCTACTATGCTTCCAATGGACTTCCCGGATTTGGCAGTTACGATATTTATGTAGCCGAAAAGTCCGATGCTGGCTGGGACGCTCCACAAAATATGGGTGCACCCCTAAACGACTTCCAGGATCAATATTCTCTTGCCGTGACCAGCGATGGGCAGTGGGCTTATTATTCTAAAGAGGAGGGACGCAACAGGAGCAAGATTTATACTACGCCTATCCCTAAAGAGTTTCAAGTAGAAAAAAAAGGAAATCTCACAGCTGGTTTTGTCACAGACGCTATTACACAAAAACCTGTGAAGGCAGTGGTTGAGTTGAAAGACTTGAGTACGGATCAAGTTGTAACAACTGTAACGTCTGACTCAATCAGCGGCCGATACTTGGTTGTTGTCCCCGGCAAATCCGAATACGGGCTGTTTGTTACAGCACCAAACTACCTTTTCGCCAGTCGCCACTTTGACCTGCGCCAGGCAGATCAAACGCAAAAGCCGTTGGAACTTGATTTCAGATTACAGCCGATAGTCAAAAACGCAGCTATAGTATTGAACAACATTTTCTTCGAGGTTGATAAGTACGAACTAGTAGAAAAATCAAAGACTGAGCTGATAGAAGTAGTACAGTTACTTAGAAACAACCCATCACTGCGTGTAGAAATCGGTGGCCACACCGATGACACCGGGAATGAAGCTTACAACCAACAATTGTCCCTCAATAGAGCAGGTTCGGTACTAAATTTTCTTCAAAGTCGGGGGATTTCATCAGAAAGGGTTACAAAAAAGGGGTATGGCTCCAAAAAGCCGCTAAAACCCAACATTTCCGAAGAAAATAGGCAATTCAACCGGAGAATCGAGTTTAAAGTGCTTTAGAAGGCTGTAAAGACCACTTTTATATTTTCAGAAAATCAGGAAAGTTTTACTGCCATGTTATTGCAGTATTAAATTTATCCCCTAAATTCGCCCCATTAGTAGTATTACTATCATAAAAACCTAAACCAAAAAAGTATGAGGAAAAATTTACTCCTTAAACTTTTGCCGCTTCTGTTCCTACTGGCAACCAGTATGGCGTGGGCGCAAGAGAGAAGTGTATCAGGTAAGGTGACATCCGCGGAGGATGGTTCTGGATTACCTGGCGTAAACGTAGTAGTCAAAGGCACTACGAATGGTACTGTTACCGATGCAGAAGGTAACTACCGCATAAACGTTCCATCCACCGGTGGAAGTTTAGTGTTCTCATTTATCGGACTTGCGACATCGGAAGTGGCCATTGGCGAGCGAACAACGATTGATGTCAGTCTCAGTTTGGATGTTCAACAACTTTCAGAGGTTGTGGTAACCGGCCAAGGCATTGCCCGTGAGAAAAAGGCGCTAGGTTACGCAGTGGCCGGTGTTAGCAAAGATGCAATTGAAGCTCGCCCGGTCAATGACATTGGTCGCATTTTGATTGGGAAAATTGCAGGTGTTTCAATCAACCCAACGGGCGGTACTGCCGGCACTGGTTCAGCAATCAATATCCGTGGCTATTCTACCATTACTGGTAACACGCAACCACTTTGGGTAGTTGATGGCGTTCCCTTTAGCGGTGCCACCAATGATGCTTCTGGATTTACTACAGGTGGTACTGCTTCGGCTACTAGCCGCTTCCTTGATTTGGATCCAAATGCAATTGAAAGCGTTAACGTGCTAAAGGGGCTAGCAGCTACTGTTTTATATGGTGATCAGGGTCGTAGCGGTGTAATTTTAGTTACAACCAAAGCTGGAAGTAAGAAAAAGAGGGTTCCGGAAGTATCTTTTCAGCAGACAGTTGGTTTGAACGAGATCGCTTCACTACCCGAATTACAGCAAAATTATGGTAATGGATTTCAACAGTTAACCAATACAACACAATTCTTCTCCAACTACGGAGCAAACTATAATGAAATAGATTCGATCGCACATCCCTATCAATTTATAGGTGATCTTACCAGAAGAGATCCATTCTTGAATCAGTTTGCGTACAAAAGAATTCCTTATCGGTATTCTCTTAACCTCAATGACTTCTTTCGCAGGGGTATTACCTCAAATACATCGGTTTCTATTTCTGGTGGAACAGACAAGATGGGTGTTACCGCAACGGTGGGATATACAAAAGAACAAGGATATGCCCCTGGAAACGACCTGAAAAAGGCAAACGTTTCTATCGGTTTTAATGCGTCTCTTTCCGACAAGTTGTCGGTCAATTCTTCATTCATGTATTCGAATACTGATTTTGCCACTCCTCCGTTGAATGGTGCAACAGGTGGTGGAGCCGCGTTTGGTGGTGTTCCATCATTGTACGCGAATTTCTTGTATTCGCCTCCCAACTATGATATCAATGACAGCAAATTGTTCCCGTTTGAAACACCGCTTGAGCAAAAGCAGATTTGGTATCGTTCAGGAAGTGACATACCAAATGCACGTTGGATAGCAGCGCACACGCTTGAAACCGATGTAACAGACAGGCTTTTCAATAGCACTACTTTGAATTACGACCTAAATGAGAACATGTCGATTTCCTATCGTGCTGGGCTTGACCACTACACACAACGCCAAAACAGGTCGTTTTCAAAAGGCATTGGTGCGGGTGGAACAAACCAAAATCTTGATAACGGAATTCTGCAAACACAAACGCTATCCAACACAATTTGGAATCATGATTTGATCTTTGCCTTTAATAAGAAGATATCTTCAGATTTTAATTTGAATTCCAGGTTTGGGTTAAATGCCAGAAATGACTTTTTTACTCGTGATGGGTTGTATTCAGAAGGTCAAATTGTTTTCGGACTGGAACGCCATAGTAACTTTGTTACCGCTTCTTCTCGTAGTGTCGCGTTTGGGGGACGAGTGTTTCAAAGAACGGAAGAATCGCAACGCTATGGCGCATATGCGGATATAAATGTTGACTACAAAGGGTTCATATTCCTAAACGTATCTGGCCGTAATGATTGGGTTTCTTTCCTCGAAGGTGCCAACAATAGTTTGTTTTACCCTAGCGCTAGTACCTCAGTTGTGTTAACGGATGCATTCCCTTCACTAAAATCCAAGACATTGGACTTTTTGAAACTTCGTATGGGTTATGGTACATCGGCTGGCTACCCTAGCCCCTATAACACGCGTACAATTATTAACGCTAATGCACGTGGTTTTGTAAATGCAGGTGGACTTGCAGTGGGTGAACAAACAGTTTCAAATCAGTTGGGTAACCCAAAACTCAGAGGAGAATTGATTTCAGAGATTGAGGCGGGATTTGAAACTAAGTTATTTCGTGACAGATTGGGCATTGACTTTACTATATATCAACGCTCAACTACTGACCTTATCACCGATGCTCAAGTTGATCCTTCAACCGGATATGGAAATACATTTCTCAATTTAGGTGAGTTGCGGAACCGTGGTATTGAACTCGGAGTTACAGCTGCACCACTAAAACTAGCAAATGGCTTAAGGTGGGACGTCATTTGGAATTTTACGCTGGTAAGACCTGAGGTAATTACACTTGGCCAGGGTATATCGCAGATACCATTAGCTGGATTTACAGACTTGGGGAATTTTGCTAAGCCGGGACGACCCATGAATATGATAATTGGTACCAGGATTGCGCGTGACCCCAATGGAAATAGGATTGTCGGGTCTGACGGTTTCCATGAAATCGATCCTATTATTGGTGAATTGGGTAACCCCAATCCAGACTACCTGACTACCTTGATCAACACTATTTCGTTCAAGGGATTTTCACTGTCTTTTCAGTTTGACTATAGAAAGGGCGGTATGATGTTTGCCTCTACGCCATCTGCATTGTTGGCTCGTGGTGTGTTGGGAAGTTCTGCCGTCAACAACCGGGATCTCGCCTATATTGCACCGGGCGTGAAGCGTGTTGATTTAGACGGTGACGGTCAACTTAATGGCTCTGCTGACGGGTTTGCACCAAATGACGTAATGCTTACTGCCACCGACTTCGGATTTAACCTCCAGTTTGGCGGTCGCAATGATAATAACATGTTTGATGCCACTAACATTCGCCTACGCGAAGTTGGACTGAGTTATGTTTTTCCTCGTAGCTTACTTGCTAAAACCCCTATCAAGGGTGCATCTATTACCCTCAATGGCAACAACCTTTGGTACTTTGCTTTCGGGGCACCTTCATACACGAAATGGGATCCTGAAGTTTCGAGTACAGGGGTTAATTCAGGTTTGGGATTCGATTACCTTACCGGTCCTAGCATGAGAAGATACGGTGCTGTGTTGAAGCTTACCTTTTAATTCTTAAAGAGATATCATATATGAAATTTTATAAGAAAATTGTAGTGCTAATTACGATAGTGTTAGCTAGTTCCTGCACGCTTGAGTTGCAGCAGGATCCTAATGCCGTTCAAACAGAGCAGGTATTGGCAAATTTGATCCTCAATTCTATTCAGCGGCAGTTATCCGTAGTGGTTAATGCAGCCAATACTACTGGTGCGCAGCATACCAGACTATTGAACGGTGCCGGGACTATTTATATAAATGCCACTTCGCCCCAGACTTTTGATGGGTTATGGACGAACGCATACGCGGGTATTTTGCAGGATGCAGACCAGTTGATCACGTTAGCTGACAAAAATGGTTTTGCCCGCCATGCTGGAATTGCCCGGATCATCCAATCATACACCTTGATTTTACTTACAGATATGTTTGGTGACGTGCCTTTTACAGAAGCATTTAAGGGGGCGGCTAACTTTAACCCCAAAGCGGATGCTGGTGCAGCTATCTATGACATAGCATTGGCTGGACTAGATCAAGCAAAGAAAGACTTAACAACCAACACAACGGTAAGTTTACCAGCTGGTTATTTGAATCCGGTAGCGCCAGTGTCGCAAGATCAGTACTACGGAAACAACTTTAACAAATGGGTTAGGTTGGCAAATTCTTTAAAGTTAAAGGCCTTTCTAAACCTTAGCTTAAGACAGCCAGATAAGGCGAGAACTGAGATTAATGCTTTGATTGCAGACGCATCTCCTACGGGTGGTTTTATCACAACCCAAGACCAAAACTTTATTTGGAGATATGGTACAACCACCTCAGATCCTGATGGCCGCCATCCAAGATTTTCGGCTCAATACCCTGCAGGTGGAGGCGATTATCAGTCAAATTGGCTAATTTGGCATATGTTTCACGCGTACAACGCAACACAAAACGCTGCGCCTGGTGATCCTAGAATGAGGTTTTACTTTTACCGTCAAGTAACTTCCAATAGTTCCAGCTCTAATGAGATCAGATGTTTAACAGAAACTAGACCAGATCATTACCCTTCATCAACCGGATCTGCAATTGTTGACAATGCTATCGCAGGGCGTCCACCAATGGGTGTTGATCCTTTGCATCCAACTAACAATGCGGGCAATGCAGCTTGGACAAGAACTTTTTGCCAGCCAACTGATCGTGGATACTGGGGTCGCGATCACGTGGATCCTCAAGGAATTCCACCAGATGGTCTTTTGAGGACTGCTTATGGCCCTTATCCAGTAGGCGGGCGATTTGATAATAATGCAGGAGTTTCAGTTGCTTCCACTCAGGGCATGCGAGGTGCAGGTTTACAACCTATCATGATGCGTTCGTTTGTTGAATTTATGCTGGCAGAAGCAAGCCTAACGCTAGGTACAACAGGCAGCGCTGTTGCATACTTCTCCCAGGGAATTGATGATTCTTTCGCAGACGTTCGCGATTGGGCAGTAAATGGCACGTACAATACAACGGCAGGTGGTCCAGAGGCAGGAACAAGTAATGCTGCGTCTCCTACTGAAGCGGCTACTATTAACGCCTTTTATCCAGCGGCCACTTACACCGCAGATGTTGCAAATTATCGGGCTTCGGCTGTGGCAGCGTTTAATTCTTCGACAGCCAACGCGCTTAATTATCTTGCACGTGAATACTGGGTGGCTCTTGTAGGTAATGGTTATGAAGCATATAATCTTTACCGTAGAACAGGCAGACCCACAGGAATGCAGCCGGTGATCAATCCATCACCCGGTCCTTTCCCTCAGAGTTTCTGGTATCCAGCCGTTTATGCCACCTTAAACAACACTGCTAGACAGAAGGTGGATTTGACTTCAAAAGTATTTTGGCAGGTAGACAGCCCTCCTAATATTAACTTCTAAACCAAAAGCGAACATTTATGAATAAGAATATATTATATACTTTCGGTGTCTTTTTGGCGGCTGCGTGTATATTCTCATGCGAGCCGAACAAAGAGCTGTACCCTTTGCCTTATGATGATCGCCCGTCAAGCTCCTATTTGCGCGTCTATAAGATTACTTCAAATGTGTGGGATTTAGATAATCTTAATGCAAGTGGATTTGAAGCAGTTTACGAGTCAGTAGACAAAAATTTTGGTGCTGATTTGGCGAGAGCAGAGTTTTTTGCAACTTATCGGTCAGGTGCAACGGGTTTCATTACCAGAGAGATTTTGGTGAAAGAAATCACCGCAGCCGACATGGGTTTTGCAAAAGTTGCAGAGCCTACTGTTAACGATTACTTGAGGTCAGCCCCAATTAAAATAACGGCTACTGAAGTATTGGCAAAGCTGAGTACGCTTACTTCGGATCCTGATGGCGTACCCAATGGTACGACTTGCAACGGTATTTTCCCTAAAGTTTGCCCGGCAATTGCTTTTCCTGGAGCCCTGGCGGCTGGTGATCGTATAATAATTCGCATCAAGATCTACGATAAACAAGGCAGAGCATTTACAGTGAATAATCCACAAATCACGGCATCTCCTTCTTTGGGAAACACAAATGAAGCGAATATCACAAGCAACCTGACGGGTGGGCAGTTTTATAACAGTCCTATGCTTTATACAATGCTTGTTCGGAGAACAACTACAACAGGTAACCCAAACGCGTATACCGGAACCTACCGAATGGCGCAAGTGGGACGTTGGGCGCCTGATTTAGCAACGAATACCAACAACTTGCAAATTATGAGAACCTATCCACAAGCATGGATGCGGCCTTACATTTTTGGAAATTCAGCAACGGATTCTACCCAGACTGTGACGCTTTCACTCGTTCCAAATGGATTGCCATCTCAACGCCAACTAACTTGTCGGTACAGAGGCCAAAACATTACGATGATCATCAACTTAGAGGCGGAAGTGTTAGGCGTGACTGGAGCAGGATATGGTACAGGTGCGGCCATTACCACAATGACAGCCCCTGTGTTACCCTCTACTCCCACAGCTCCAGGAGGGCTAGGTTTTCCGGCTGGAACGACCAATGCTAATTTGGGTAGTGTTTTTGTTTCTTTAGCAAATACAGGTGTGAATTGTACATCGGATCGTCCATTCTACCAAATGACTGCTGGCGCGGCTATTATTACAGCTGGTGCCCCTGGTACGTTCTCTGGAGATATACTTATGCCACCCGGTATTCCCCGCAGGGCTTTCCCTAATCGTGGGCATTACCGGCTTGATCGTGATGGGTTGACCGTTGGAGATGTATTTACAATCGCTGTGGATGACGATGTTGATGAATACGGTCGAAGAAATGGCTATTGCAACTGGTATACTAGGGTTTACCTAAGTCTAACAAAACTCTGATTTCTAGTTAGGTCGTTCAATAACGGAGGCTGCCTGAAAAGGGCAGCCTCTTTTTTTTTGGAGTTGACATTGCTAAATAACCGACTAGAGGCGGTTTTTTGTTTTTACTGGAGTTGCAGACCCACCTTTTCGCAATCGATTGAAAAGAATTTTAGCATTTTGCCTTTAATGTTATGATAATACTACTTTCAATCCTTACTTTTACCCTTCTTATAAGGTATATTCCTTAATAAAAAACCTAAACCAACTAGTATGAGGAAAAATTTACTAATCAAATTGGTGCCGCTCTTGCTGCTGATCAGCAGCATGGCGTGGGCACAGGAACGCACGATTACCGGAAAGGTGACATCATCGGAAGATGGAAGTTCATTGCCTGGGGTAAACGTGGTAGTCAAAGGTACCACAACGGGTACCGTGACAGATTCTGAAGGCAGATATTCAATAGGAGTTCCGGCCAACGCCACATTGGTTTTTTCTTTTATCGGCCTGTTAACGCAAGAAGAAATTGTTGGAGATCGTTTGACGGTTGACGCGAAGCTAGCAAGTGATGTCACTCAGCTGTCCGAGGTGATTGTGGTTGGGTACGGTACGTCCCTAAAAAAAGACCTGACGGGAGCCGTTGCGAATGTGACAGCAAAAGATATTCAAAATTTGCCTACGTTAGGGATAGACCAGTCGTTACAAGGGTTGGCCGCAGGTGTGTTTGTTTCGTCTAACTCTGGTGCTCCTGGTGGTGGAATTTCCATCCGGATTCGTGGTCAAAATTCCATCTCCGGTTCAAATTCTCCATTATATGTCGTAGACGGTGTGATCTTGCAGTCTGGAGACCTTGCACAAAATGGTTTTGGTGGTCAAGAGGAAAATGCTCTTTCTGGGCTTAATCCCCAAGATATTGAATCAATGCAAGTACTAAAGGACGCTGCCAGTACGGCCATTTATGGTGCAAGAGCAGCAAACGGAGTTGTTTTAATAACAACAAAGCGCGGTAAGCAGGGTATTAATAACATTGATGTAATTGCTTGGACCGGCTTTGCAGAGGCTACGAAAGTTCCAACACTGTTAAACGCGCAACAATGGATTGATCTAAGAAGAGAAGCTGCTGATAATGACGCTCCTGGCTCAACACCATTGACCAATACACAACTTGGTTGGGATGGGAAAACAAGTACGGATTGGATTAAGGAGGTTTTCAGGACGGCTCGTACCTCTCAGTATCAAATTAATTCTTCTGGCGGTGATGGTAAGTTTAACTACTACTTAAGCGGAAGTTACAGAAATGAGGAAGGAACTATTATTGGAAGTTCATTCGACCGGTTTACAGGCCGATTAAACCTCGACTATTCTGCTTCTAGTCGACTACGTGTGAGTGCAAGTGTTGCGGTAAGTAGTCAATTGAACAAGCGAATTAACAATGATAATAATATTTATGGCATTTACTCTGCTTCAATTTTAACGCCACCAACAAAGGCGATCCGCGATGATGCCGGTAATTTTATTGACGCACTACCTAGTTTCAACACCAACGCAGTTAGGGATGCAACAATCCCAAGATTTGATAATACAACGAATAAGCTCACGGGAAATGTAAACTTTTCTTATCACATCATTGATGGTTTAGATTTCAGAACAGATTTATCTTACGATTATACATTCTTACGAGAAGACCATTTTATACCTGTTGAATCAGCGCAGGGTAGAGGAACAAATGGCTTGGGAAGGTTCAACACGCGCGAGTTGGGAACATATATCATTGAGCCTACTTTACGATATGCAAAAACGCTGAATGAGAATCATCGTTTCTCTGGTGTTGTTGGATTGACTTTCCAAGAAACAAATGATTTGCGTTCTTCCACATCAGGTACTGGCTTTGCCCGTTCTTCACTGAACTATCTTACCTCATCGGCAACAGCTACTGGTTCTTCGTCATTAAAGGAGCTCTATAGTTTTAACTCGCTATTCGGTCGTGTTACCTATTCATTCAAAGATAAATATGTAATAGAGGGTACATTACGTAGAGATGGATCTTCTCGGTTTGGCCCTAACAAAAGGTTTGGTTTGTTCTACGCTGGTTCTGCTGCTTGGAATTTCACAGAAGAGTCATTTCTTGACGGGATTTCATTTCTCGAATCAGGCAAGCTGAGAGCAAGTTTTGGAGTAACTGGAAATGATCGGATCGGTAATTTTACCTACATAGGCTCATTTACAGGTGCTGCTAATTATTTAGATCAACCTGCTTCTGCACCCGGACGAATCGCTAACAATAACCTACAATGGGAAGAGACACAAAAAACGGACATCGGTTTAGAATTAGGTTTCTTTAAGAATAGGTTGAACTTGAACGTTGGCTATTTCCAGTCAAATACCACTAAACTTTTGTACAACAACCCAGTTCCGCTCACATCAGGATTTGCCTCCGTTTCGGATAATATAGGTAAGATTACGAACAAGGGGATTGAGATTGAATTGAATGGTACCATAATCAGTTCGGGTGACTTTAAATGGCAGGCAGGTCTCAATATTACCTTCCTTGAAAATAGAGTAGTAGAGCTACTATCTGACGAACAACCAGTCCTTTCAGGTTTTTCAAGTGCCATTATCAAGGGACAACCGCTTAACACCTTCTACGGCATACGTTGGCTGGGGGTTGATCCGGCAACTGGCAGATCAGTCTTTGACGATATAAATGGTGACGGTTTGATTACAACAGCTGATAATGTGGTGATCGGTGATCACGCTCCTGATCAATTGGGGGGAATTACAACTGGTTTGTCCTTTAAAGGGATTACGTTGGATGTTTTTGCTCAGTTTGTCAACGGTGTAGATGTTTATAATAACACTCTTGCCTTCTCACTAAACCCGGGTAACGATTTTGGAAAGGACGCACGCTTACTTAACAGATGGCAACAACCAGGGGACATTACAAACATCCCTCGCTTGACAAGGGCATCCGAAATTGACTATAGCCAGGACAACAGCAGATTCTTGAGCGATGGATCATATTTGCGTTTAAAAAATGTAACACTCGGTTACAATTTGCCTAGCGGTTTGATCGGCAAAGCAAGATTAAGAAGTGTTAGAGTTTATGCATCTGCACAGAACCTCTTGACATTCACAAGATACAATGGTCCGGATCCAGAGGTAAGCGTTTTTGCGGACACGAATACAGCCGCTGGAACCGATTTTTTAACCCAGCCTCAGAACAAATTGCTTACGTTCGGTATTAACATTGGTCTTTAAAAAAGGAATTAACGAAATGCTCAACAAGTTTGATTGTTTCAAATTCAAAAATTAAATAGATATGAAAAAAATATTTTTAACCGCACTTACATTGATTTTGCTCTCGACTTCGTGCGAAGACTTCCTTGAGCAAAAACCGGTCAACATTATTACCACTGAGACCGTGATAGAAGATGGACCCAGCGCGCTTGCAGCTCTCTTTGGGGTATACTCTAGGATTCAAACGGATGGTCTTTACGGAAACCGGGCTGTCGCCATCCCCGGGGTCGTGTCTGATGAACTTACTCACAGTGGCTCTTTTCCATCCATCAGGGATTTTGACAATAACCAACTAACAGCAGACAATGCCGAGATCAGAGCCATTTGGCCTGCAATTTTCACTGGAATTTATCAAGCCAATGTGATTATCGACAAGCTGACGAGTTCAGTAACCCTGCCAAAACTTACTGACCTGCAGAGAAAACAGTACACAGCAGAAGCCCGCGCTTTGCGTGCCTTCTTTCACTTAGAAGGTGTGAAAGTGTTTGGCGATTTTCCCTTGGCAACAACGAGTGAGCTGGCTCAGCTTTCAACTATTTCGAGAGCAAAAAAGGAGGAGGTTTATAGTTTTATAATAAGCGAATTACAAGCTGCGGCTACAGATTTAGCATCAGTCGAGGGATCTAAAGCGGCTGGGCCATTTAGACTTACCGAATGGGGGGTAAAAGGATTACAGGCAAGAGCGCTTCTTTATTCAGGAAATGTTGCAGGCGCTGGTCAGTTGGCAAATAATATTATTACTGCTGGAGGGTATTTACTTTCTGCCAATTATGCGGACGCTTTCAAAACGGGAAGCTCAGAAGCCATATTTTCGATTTTCTTTAGCGCAAATGATCAGAATGGACTCCCCTTTCAATTTCTCCCTGCCGGTCGATTCGAGTATGCGGTTAGCCCTCAATTATTAGCTGCCTTCGACCCAGCCGACAAGCGTAGATTAATTGTTTTAAATGCTGGCGATCCCGCTGGTAGATTTGCGGTAAACAAATATCCGGATCTTTCTACCGGAGCTAGCTTAGTGCCCGTTGTGAGATTAGCAGAGTTGTATTTGATACGAGCGGAAGCGAATCTGGGTAATGCACAAGCGCTCACAGATATAAATACGCTCCGTGCGAGAGCTGGAGTACCTTTAAAGTCAGGGTCGATTACGATAGATGATGTCTTAGCTGAGCGATTTGTTGAGTTATCCTTTGAAGGGCATCGTTGGAATGATTTGATTAGAACGAATAAGGTTGACGCTGTGATGTCAGTGGTAAGTGGAGCAAATTGGAATCCTGATGTGGACAAATTGTTTCCGCTTCCTTTTTACGATTTGAATATCAATAAAAATCTTACTCAAAATCCTGGGTACTAACTTTTAACTGAAATTTGTATGAAAAAAATATTCAATAAAAGCTGTTTACTTGTCCTTGTCTTGCTGGGGTCTTTCATAGCATGTAAGGACGATGAAATCATTGCAGGGTATAAAGACGCCTATGCATCTTTTGATAGAGCTTCCGCGACCCTACCAGAATCAACCGTTGTAAGTTCAGCTGCAAAAGTCGACACAAAAGTGGGAGCTCAGCTAAACGTCAATGTTGTGCGGTCTAACATCTCAGAAGCTCAAGTGGTTAATTTCACACTTTCAGGAAAATTCGCAAAAACCACATCTTTTGCGGCCGCGGGTGACGATGCGTCTTCAACTTATTATGTTTCCGCTGCCGGATCAAATGGTAATTATTCAATCGAAATCCCTGCGGGGCAGGTATCCGGTACTTTTTTCATTCGATCTAACGATGACTTATTTTCGAGCGGTGATAAAGTAATTACCATTGAAATAACGGGGGCTGGGTCACTTAAATTGGGTCGAGGGGCATCCGCTGTAAACAAAAAGTTAACCGTAACAATTGCAGATGACGATTGCCCGATTGCGATTAATAGTTGGGTTGGTATTTATTCTGTAAAAGAGCAATTTACAGCCGGACCAAATGCGCCAAGAGGGCTAAAGGATTTCTTTGGAGAAACCTACCAAGTTGAATTAGCATTAGATCCGGCTGACGGAACAGGAACAAAAGTATTGATAAGAAACTCACCCGGTTTTAATGTTTACTTTGATGCGCCTGCTGCACTTACTTTTGTGACCTGTACAAAAGAGGTGAGGTTTGATGCGGGTAACCCCCGTGTAGCTGAGTTTAATGTCCATACCCTAACTGCGACTAGCTATAATGAATCTAAATTCGAGATAAAGGGCTCTGGTCCCTTAGCGAATTTTGGTGCGTACGAATGGATCCTGACTAAAAAGTAAAAATCGCATGTTCAAAAACACGACAATGAAAATGAAAAATTCAATATTATTTATCGCCCTCGTATGCATTATTTGGTTAGGTGGCTGCGAATCTGAGCCTAAAATAGTCAAGGGTACTGTTTCTGATAAAACACTTCTTGATATTATTCAGGCCAATGGCTATACCGAGTTTGTAAAGGCCGTTAAACTGGCAGGTTTGGAAGCTCAAATCAACGCAGCCACCAAGCAAACGGTATTTGCTCCTAACAACGCTGCTTTCAATGTGCTGTTAAAACAATTGGGTCTCAATAAGGTGGATGATATTAATCCAACTGTTTTGGCCTCTGTACTTCGGTATCACATAACTACTGAAGATTCATATCTTGCTGCATCACTGCCCAGAAAGGCGGCATCACTTGATGGAAAAAGCTTTTATCTGACGCAGAATGCGGCAAGCTTAAATGCCTTGGGCACTATCGTTTTAAAAGATAGATCAGCCAAGAATGGCATTTTCCATGGAATAAATCTCGTGCTTTCTTCACCAACTTTATCCATTTATGATGCCATTGCTGCTCGTGCGGCTGGGACTCCTCCTCAGTTTACTTTGCTAAAATACGCGATTGATAGAGCAGGGTTGGATGGAGTGTTGAAGAGTGGCGACTTTACATTATTCGCTCCCACTAATGCAGCATTTACAACAGCTGGTTTAGGTACAACCGCAGCGCTTGATGGAGTAGCAGTTGATGCCTTGAAAACCATTTTACAATACCATGTTTTACCGACTGCACGTTTCTCAATAGAGTTGACCACAGGGCGGGTGGCAACAGCAAATGGACCATTAGCAAACAATACCAAGGGTATAGACATCAATGCAACCACCCCAGCTTTTGAAGGTGGTACTATTTCTAATGCAGACCAACTGGCAACAAACGGAGTTTGGCATCAGATTAGTGCAGTTGCTCGTCCTAAAGTTGGAATAAAGGAGGGTATTACTGTGCCAGGAGTAGTTTTAACTACATCAGGTAACGACACTGCCGGGCCTGACGCATTGGGGCCTTTGGTAACTGCGTCTGGTTATACTCGATTTGATGACATCAATAGAGCCTCCAAAGATGCGGTATACTTTCCGCGTGTCCCTCCAACAGCAGGTTCATTTCCAAATAATCAGGAGATTATTAAGTACCTAGAGCGGCATATTTTTGCTTCAACGGTTAACTTTACGACTGCAACGAATGGCACTAAGGTTACATCGGTGGGCGGTAATGAATATTATGTTGTTGTGGATGCAGCCGGAGGACGCTTTATTAATGGTGTTGCAGCAAGCAGAAACGCGTTCGGTGCAGCCTCAACAACTAGTTATGCCGCATACGATGGAGTAGCTTATGTGTGGGGAACGACTGGATATACTGGTTTGGTACCGTTACCGACTAACAACATTGTTCAGCAACTCGATGGCGATGCGCAATTTACTCTCATTGCTGCAGCGATTAAAAAGGTTGGAAGGGAGGCCTCTTTAACCTCTGGGAATAAAACTTTTTTTGCAGTTGAAAATGCTGCTTTCACAACAAAAACTGGTTTGAGCAGTGTTTCACAAATTAATGCATTAGCAGCTGGTGATGCGTTGCTACAAACGATTACAACGCTCATCGATAAACATACTGTTAATTCTGCTGAGTTTGCTCTGAGGCTAACGTCTGCAATTCCAATCTTAAAAAATGCTTTAGATCAGGATGTCACCTTTGCCGTGGTCGCGGGAAATGTTGTGGTTATTGACGACAAGCAAAGACCTGATACTAAATTTACCTCATTCACGACCACCGACAAATTCTTGGCCAAGAATGGAGTTGTCCATGTCGTTAGTAAATTTTTTGAGTTTTAGATTGTTATGATACAGCCAAATAAAAAGGATACGCCAACTGCGTGTCCTTTTTAGTGTTTTATATTTTTTGTTTTGAAAGTGGGATCGGTATTGGAGACGAAAAGTTTAAAGAAATGAGAACGTATTTTTTTCTGGGATTCTTCCTATTTGTTGCTAACCCAGCAGTTTTTGGGCAGACATGTGGCACTGTTCCGACTGTGGAGCAACTACAATTCATGAATGATATACATAAGTCTTCGACAACAAAGCCATTTGGCAGAACGCAACTTACAGTCATAAAAATTCCTCTGAAAATCCATGCGGTTAGGCCATCTGTAGGAACTGGGGGAGGCTTCTCGGAAGCTCAGTTGACGAATTTATTTTCTAAGTTGAACGCTTACTATATCAATGCTGGAATTGAATTCTTCAAGTTTGGTGAGGTCAACAACATAGTCAGCGACAGTTATTACAATTTGAATTCTGCTAACGAGGGTGGTTTAGCTGTTCCAAATGATGTTTCCAATGTGATAAATGTCTATTTTACCAACACCCTAATTACCAATGGAACTCCTCTTTGTGGATACACTCGCTTTCCCCCTAGCAGCGATAGGGTCTTTACAACGTATGGCTGTGCACTCGGAGGCACTACACTCGAGCATGAGTTAGGTCACTATTTCACTCTGTTTCACACCCATGGCACCACAAATACAGGCACCACAGATGAGTTGGTTAATGGTTCAAACTGCCAGAATGCTGGAGATCGACTATGTGATACACCGGCAGATCCAAATCTCACCGGTAAAGTCAGTGCATCATGTGCTTATACAGGGGTAGATAGAGATGCAAATGGCCAGGCATTTTCACCGAATGTCAGAAACATAATGGCTTACTCGCGCGATGCTTGTCAGGATTTTTTTTCGATTGGTCAGTATGAAAGAGTGAGAAATGGGTATGAGAATGGAAGGAACTACCTTTTGATACAATCGGATGAATTCACTACTTCAATATTCACGCAGACAAGAAACGTCTGTAAAGGAGCTACAGTTAATTTTTCAGCAACGGGATCTGGAGCTACCAGCTGGGCATGGGAGTTTACAGGAGGTACACCGGCCGCCTCTACAGAACGTGCGCCAAAAGTAAGATATAATACAGGTGGAAGCTTTTCTGTGAAGTTAACAGCAAGAGCAGCAAATGGTCAAACGGTCACAACCGAAAGAGCAAACTTTATTACTGTGACCGATCCTCTGGATTTTGCATTATCAGGAAACCTGAGCTATACCTTTGATTCTTCTTTGCCGCAGGCCTTTTCTATAGTTAACCCAGATCAAAGTTTGACTTTTAGTTTTTCAAGTATTGATCGCTCTGGTGCAGCCTCTGGATCGGTTTATGTGAATAACTACAACTATGCCTCTGATCGTTTTATCAATTACGATCAGCTTGTAAGCCCTTTTTTAAATAATAAAGGAGTAAAAAAGTTTCAGATTTCATTTGATGTTAGCTACTCGTCAAGAAGCGGAGGGCTTGACGGAGCGAATCTTCGGCCAGATGCGTTTGATTCGCTAGCTGTTTCGATTTATAACCAGTGTGGGAAGACGCCAAATCAAATCTGGAAGCAGGGAGGCTCTGTATTGCAGACTGTACCCATACAATCTAATGAGTTTTTTCCTTCACCCACTCAATGGAAAAATGTGGATCTAACGGTCAACGTAGCAGACGAAGAATTTACGCAGGTGAATTGGACGAATACTTCAGTAAATGGGAATAATTTGTTTATTGACAATATAGTTATCGTGCCTGATTATTCGCTTGCTAGTCCATCAGACTTTCGCGCTTCAAATATAACTCCTACGGGAGTTACTCTAAGATGGACGGATAACTCGACCAACGAAACAAATTTTGTGATCGAAAGGTCAGAGGGCGATGGTGCTTTTTCTGAAATAGCGAAATTGCCCAAAAATGATATCTCCTTTATTGATCAAAACATTGTAATAGGAAAGAAGTATAAGTACAAAATTTTTGCCGTGGGATTTGGAACCTTTAGGTCTCCTGCAATTCCTCCCATTTCTGTCGATTTCTTAGTCACATCCTTAGAGGAGGATTTTCAAATCCATGTTTATCCCAATCCTTTTGTCGAGACACTTACCATAGAGAATAACAAAAAGGAAAAGTGTGTTGCCCAAATTTTTTCTGTTTTAGGAGTGGCGTTACCTGAAGTATATTTGAATCAAAACTCAAAGGTGGAGTTAATGTTAGAGCATCTAAATGTGGGCGTCTATTTGATGAAGGTGACGTACCCTGCATCGGTTCGATATTTTAAAATAAATAAATTAAGATGAAGTCTGTTTTTTTCGTGCTATTTCTCGTCTCCACAACGATTAATTCTTATGGCCAATCGATAGCATCTGACAACGGTGTGCTATTTTTATACCCAAATGAAAATGAATCCGCAAGAAGCTCAAATCGAAGAGGTTCATACATTGGTACACATCCACTAGGTGAATCAGTGGCTGAAAAACTAAACAAGTTTGAAAGTGAATACACTTACTATCTAAAATCTAGCGGGGCATACGCTACAGAAGAAAAGATCACGTTAAAAAAGCCAATATATAATGCGGTAAAAAAGGTTGAAAAATTTTATCTTAAGAAAGTACTAAAGGCAGAAATCACTAATGAAATAGCCGCTGCGACTTTTAATCAAGTTTTGGACAATGCAATAAAGCTTATAAAGTTTCAAACCATTAAAGTTGAATCAGACCTGAAAAAATTAGATAATCCTGAGGAAATTATTGTTTACTTAAACGAAAAGATAAAATTTCAACCTGAGAGCTAGTTTTATGCGGGAGCTCTCGTTTGGATTAAGTAGTTGTCCCTTAAAAAGCTTAAAGGGTTAAGATTAATGAGAATATGAATTGATTTTGGTTGAAAAAATCTGCAAGAAAGTAGAACTTTATGTCGAAAACCTTGCAGATTTTTATGCTCTCTACAAAAGCCTCTCC
>JADBYK010000002.1 GCA_020403045.1 Cytophagales bacterium | reverse complement strand
GTGATTTTCATTGTCAGGTCAGACGATAAATGTCTGACTCTGACCGAAAGCGTCACGAGGTTTAACCTTGACATCCGCCTCAGGCGGATCGTCAACCCCCTGGGCAAACTATGCATTCCTAATGCATAGTTTGGGTTTAATAAGGCGAACAACTGAACGTCCAAATAGGTCAGGGAAAAAACCAATACAATAAAAAGCCCTCCGAAGCAAAAGCTTCGGAGGGCGAGTGGAGCTGCAGGGAATCGAACCCTGGTCCAGAGAAGATGAACGTGTACCTTCTACATGCTTAGTTGACTTTGATTGTCGGGAACTAAAAGGCAGGCAACAGCCTCATCAATTCCTTAGTTACTGTTTTCTCGACAGCCCCGCGCAACAACGGAGCGGCCCAGTTCAAGCTGTCGACACCGCGATTCCAAACCCGCAGAACAGAGGTTTGGGCGATGATGGCCTCCCACTTCTTAAGCAGGACAAGCTAATCTAACGATACGTCAGATTAAGCAGCCATGGCGTAAGTATTTTCGCCACGTAAATTGTTGGAACCATCTTTCAAGGCTCTCATCCCATGAGCCTGCATGCTTACTCACACCTCCACGCGTCCTGTCAAAACCGGTCAGCCCCCTTTTATCCTCCATAGCTTTAGCGAAGGAGGATTAGCCTCCGTAGCTTGAGAGCGTAAGTGGAACTAAAAAAAGCCTCTCTTAAGGAGGAAAGCCCTCCTTCGCCAAGGCTTCGGAGGGCAAGACAAAAGTACAGTAAAAAAAGTTCAGTTGACTATTCAATCACTTCAAAGCCGGCTCCACGAAGTGCCTCTATAGCCGTTGTTAACTTTGCCTCTTCCACAAGGATATAGTCTGTATTGTAGGTGGCAATTACCGAAAGGTTTACACCTGCATTTGCCAGGGCCGTTGAAAATTGAGCCGTGATGCCCGTCAACGAAAGATCTAACTCAGCATTTATCTTGAGCAATTTCCACCCAACACTTTTTCTGATTTCTCCCTGCACCAAATCCTCTTCACAAACGACTGACAACTCATCTGCCGTTTTAGACACAGTATAAAATGAGGAACTAAATAGCCAATTCGGCAAGGGCTTTTCCATGTCTAGCTGACACACCGCAAATCGTTTCGGTAAAACTTCAAACTGAAGCACAATCAGTTCTTTTTGAACCGCTGCCCGCGACCAGAAACTGCTGCCACGTTAAAAAAGCCCAGCGCCTTTTTTCCATTTTTATTGACATTTACAATATTAGTAGAAACGTTGGAAAGTGGTCGCGCGAACAACTCTCCGAAGCCTCCCGGCCGGTCTGTCTGTACTTGCACTTGCTGCAAATAATCAAATGCTTGAACAGTTATTGAATTGATCTCAACGTAAACCGAATCGCCTGGTACATAGGGGGACACCGCGGCATCATTGGCATCTGTATCATTGGGGTTTATTCCTCTTCGAATGGGTGTAATGAAAATAAACCCATCAATTTTTCCACCCGCAGAAAATCCAGCATCATAAGCGACATTTAGATCTGAGGGCTTGTTGAGCAGAACACCATTTTTTGTGGCGCGAATCCAATATGTATCTCCAGCTCCTGCAAAATCCCTTGCTATAAACTCCGCAAAATAAAATTCAGGATTAGTCTGCTCGGGCTCATTTTTGGCTAAAATAAGGGTGTCAATTTGTGGTGTGCGACCCATTTTTGAACTAGCTTCATACACTTCCCCTTCCGCCTGAATCGTCAACTTAAAAGAAGTACCCGTTACCCCAAGTCGCTCATTGCCCACCGGCTTCCACACATAATTACCCTTAACTGCCGGATCTTCATTGAATGCAAAAACTTTTCCCGCGTTGTCGACAACTGTCACGTTCGCACCAGTTACTGCGGGAGGCAACGAACTGTCAAAATAGGATTGCGTTTTTGTAAGTGTAATTACCTGATTGCCGGGCTTATTATTGACCCATGCATCCACCACCAGAAGTGCATCAGCATTTTCTAGTGCGGGATCAATCTTTGTTTCACACGATAGCAATGAAAAAAGACATATACTGGCAACTATCTTTAGACCAACGGCTTTTTTGTTTGAAAATCCTCTGGAATATTCTGGCAAATTCATCTTCAATTAGAATTTAAAGTTATACGAAATAGAGGGAACCACTGTGCCAATAATCGAAAGCTGAGTAGCCTCTGACGAAATAGGCTGGCCTGGAGACACTCGTTGGTCGGCCTGCGAAAAATAAATCGAGAATGGGTTTTGTCGTGCATACAAGTTGTAAACACCAAAGACCCAATAGTCACTGTTCTTCCTGTCTTTACCCCTCTTCTGTTTTTTTCCTTCTAAACGGAATGAGACATCAAGTCGGTGGTAGTCCGGAAGCGTTACGTTGTTGCGTGAGTCATTCCCGTTGTAGGGAATCAATAAGCCCTGACTGATGTAGCGTGAGGTGGGGAAAGTAGTTGGGGTGCCTGATGTGTACACAAAGTTGGCGGAAAAAGACCATCTTTTCGAGATGTCATAGAACGCAGCAATTTTCAAATTGTGTGTTTGATCAAAGCGTGTGGGGTACCAGTTTCCCTGATTAATGCCATTCACTTTTAACTCAGTACGAGCGAGCGTGTAGCTCACCCATCCGGTAAGGCGTCCTGCCTTCTTCTGAAAATAGGTTTCTATTCCATACGCGCGACCCTCGCCCGAAAGCAGATCGCCTTCAAGAAACTCGTTAATGAGCAAGTCAGCACCATCAATATAGTCGATTTGGTTTTGTGTATTTTTCCAGTATCCCTCCACAGACAATTCGTAGGTTCTACTTTTGCCCAAGTCTTTGAAGAAGCCCAACGTGTACTGGTCTGCTAACTGAGGCTTTATGTTTTTTGAACTCGGGTTCCATACATCAAGGGGGTTTGATGCCGTGGTGTTAGAAATCAAATGCAAATATTGCGCCATGCGATTATAACTCCCTTTAATCGAGCTAGTAGGGTTCGCTTGCACTTTGAATGAAACACGAGGCTCGAAATTTCCATAGGCGGCAATTACTTCTCCACTTTTGTATTGACGGCTGCTTACCGTATCCCTTCTGACGCCAGGAACGGCATCATTATAGGTGTAGGTCTTATCTGGGCCAAAGGCATTGAACAGCGAGTATCGAATGCCATAGTCAATCGTAAAAATCTTTGAAATCTTTTGAGAATTGCTTAAATAAAGAGAAGATTCCAGATTGTACTTTCTATTTAGGCCAAAGGGCTTTGCTTCACCTTCGCTTACACCTACTGCATTAGCTGGATCAAAATTGTAATAAATCACTTCTGCTCCAAAATTCAATTCATTGTTGCTGTTCAAAAAATAGGTAAACTGTGGCTTAAAAATATAGTTGGAGATAAGCGAATTCCATTTAAAGGAGTTCCGATCATCTCGACCAAACGCTAGACTATAGTCATAGTTGCTATACAGTGCTGTGAAATTGGAGAACAATCGATCATTGAATATATGATTCCATCGAAGGGTGGCGGTTGCATTGCCCCAGCTAAAGCCTTGATTTCGATCGAACTTAAAATTATCTCTTCCAAAATAGCCCGATAAATAAACTCTGTTTTTCGGATTGATGTTGTAATTAGCCTTCATCGTAACATCATAAAAATTGAGTGCCCCGCCATTTTGCAGAATAGGTGCAAACGGTCGAGCCAACACATCGATGTAAGATCTACGGGCAGCCACAATAAACGAAGCCTTGTCTTTTACGATTGGCGCCTCTATCGCAATACGGCTAAAAATAGTACCGATACCTCCGGTAACTTCCCACTTTTTGCTGTTTCCCTCCTTCATGCGTACATCCAGAAGGGATGAGAGCCGGCCTCCGTAACGAGCTGGAATTCCGCCTTTATAAAGTTTTACATCTTTCACCGCATCCGGATTGAAAACCGAAAAGAAACCAAGCAAGTGAGAGGAATTGTAAACAGGCGCTTCATCCAACAAAATCAAATTCTGCCCCACACTCCCTCCGCGCACGTTAAACCCGGCTGCGCCCTCGCCTACCGTACTCACGCCCGGAAGCAGTTGCAAGCTCTTGATCACATCGGCTTCACCCAAAAAAGCAGGTATTCGTTGAATGGTTTTAATGTCTAACTTATTCGTACTCATTTCTAAATTCTGAACATTGGCCTGTTCTAGTTCGGCCTGAATAACCACCTCCTGTAGTTGTTCTGCCTCACCTGAAAGTTCAATGTCAATACGATTGTTCTTATCTAGCTGTATCGATTTTGTAATGGGCAAGTAGCCTAGATAACTATAGTGGAGAGTATAGGTAGCAGCAGGAAGTGTGATAGAGTAAAAGCCGTACTCATTTGTAACCCCACCGCCTTGCGTCTCCGTAACATATACCGTAGCTCCAATCAATGCTTCTCCATTACTTGCATCTTTGATATAACCGCTAATGGTAAACTTGCCGGTGGTTTGGCCGAAAGAAACTGTGCAGGTAAAAATCCACAAAAAAAGAATCCGTCTCATAGAGTAAGTTAAGCTAACCTTAAAGCGCAAAAAAGGGAGTTTTGTTACACCTAATTGAAAATTTTCGTAAAAAGTTTAGACAATCGTCTCGCTTATTGGGCGGAATCGATTCCGATCGAGGCGATCACCAAATAATCGGCCTTAGAAACCGACTGCCGGGCGAGAAGTTCTGCTAAAAATCCAGTTAGGAAAAGTTGAACCCCGATAACCAACGCCACCAACGCCAGATAAAAAATTGGCTGATCCACCACGTCACGCTTCAGCGGAATTTTGGAGATAAACAGGGAATCCAACTTATCCCAAAATATTTTCACGGTAAAACCAAACCCCACTAAAAAGGAAACGATGCCCCAGGCGCCAAAAAAGTGCATGGGCCTTTTTGCAAAACGCCCAACAAACGTAATGGTAAGCAGATCCAAAAAGCCACGAACAAATCGCTCCCACCCAAATTTACTTACTCCGTATTTCCGCTCTCGATGCTCAACTACTTTTTCTGTGATTTTCGTGAAGCCAGCCCACTTAGCCAACACGGGTATATAACGGTGCATCTCCCCGTAGACTGTAATATTTTTTATCACCGAATGATGATAGGCCTTCAAACCACAGTTAAAATCATGTAAGCGGATACCCGATATTTTGCGTGTTACATAATTAAAGAACTTAGAGGGCAATGTTTTTGAAATTGGGTCGTGACGCTTTTTCTTCCAACCGCTCACCAAATGAAACTTCTGTTCTTTAATCAATGTATACAGCTCAGGAATTTCATCCGGACTATCTTGCAAATCGGCATCCATGGTGATTACTACTTCGCCCTTGGCTGCCTTGAAAGCCGTATGCAACGCTGCTGATTTTCCAAAATTACGATTGAACTGAATTCCTTTAAAAGATGGATTCGCCTTACTTATTTTTTTTATTTCTTCCCAGGTGCCATCGGTGCTTCCGTCATCGATAAAAATTACTTCATACGAAAAGCCGTGTGTTTGCATCACACGGCTAATCCAATTACTCAGTTCAGGAATCGATTCTTCTTCGTCCTTGGCGGGAATGACTACCGAGATATCCATCAAAGATTACATCATTTCCTCTGGTTGATTCCTCTTTACAAAAATGGAAGTGATCAACGAAACAATTGCGTAGAAAATAAGTCCGTATCCATAAGATTTAACTGCACCTATCCCAGAAAACTGGCCTTCTGCCCTTGCTTTTGCATCCTCCATAGCCTTGTCCATTTGATCTTCTGGCACACCGAAACTCTCCATCATTTTTTCAGTATTTTCAATACTTACATCAGTCAATTTTGCTGGTAATTCAGTATCAATCACCGTATAGAGCAGTATCATAAAAGCTGTAGAGATCACCCCGGCAACTGCAAGTAGCACAAATCCATGTTGGAACGCTTTACCATACGAAATGAATCCACCAGTTTCATTTCGGTAGTTGATCCCAGCATAGATCGTTGCTCCTAATAGGAGAACAAGAACAAATATGCCAAATTTCCAATCTGCTAAAATCGTATAATCTGCAGCATAAGCGATTATTGTCAATACTATGCTAACACCGCCTAAGATTGCGCCCCATTTTACAGCATGCTGTACGAATGATACTTGAGGAGTAGTTGTTTCTTCCATAATTAATCGTTTTTTGGTTGACGTCTTAAAATTACTGATATTATTATGCTAATAAAAAAACTGATGATAAAGCTTTGCCAGAAATAGTGTTTAGCTAAAAGGTAACCATTAGTAACAGAAATGTACTCCAAATTACGCTGATACTCAATTTTTCCTATTCGTTCGATCGCTTCCGCGGGCAATGTTTTCATCTGCTCCACCGCTGTAGTCACGTAATCCGACAAGAAAGCAGGGGAAAGTCCACACCAAATCAAAATCAATAAAGATGTAATGAGTGCAAATAGAACCGTAAACAGGAAGTTAGCAATCATCCCTTGCCAAAAGAAAATAATACCCTCTTGATGGCTGTCTCTTATCTCTTTTAAGGTGAGCGTCATGAAAATAGCAAACAGGAAAATGCGAAAATCAAAAAAAATCATGAACAAGAATGGGTGCTTACCCATGAAATAGAGGGCCAGCAAAATAAAAAACCCCAGCAGACCGGCTATCGTACCATTTCGCAAGGAGACCGACACTAGAGGAGGCGCATTCTTAAGCATCGATCCACTGCTTATTGTTATTAAAGACAGCCACCGCTTTCCCTTTCAATTCTTGACCCCACCAGGGAGAATTCTTCGATTTTGAGAAATTGGTTTTCTCGTCCAGCCGCCATTCGCGATTAGGATCAAACAAAGTCAAGTTGGCTTTTTCATCTACCTCAATAATTGGCACTGGTAACTGAAGCACAAGTCGAGGTGCAGTAGTCACTTTTGCAATGAGTTCTTCCACATCAACCCATTTGCTTAATTGCACTAACTGCGCAGCAAAAGTTTGCAGATTAGTTATTCCAAAATCAGCCTGATCAAATTCTAGCAATTTGCTTTCATCATCTTGTGGCAGATGCCCACTTGACAAAACATCGATGGTGCCGTCCTTTAACCCCTTTAATAAAGCATCATTGTCGGATTTCTCTCGCAGTGGCGGATTCAGTTTATAGTTGGTATCAAAATCTTCGAGGCAGCTATCGTCCAATAAGGGTTGATACCCGACCACATCGCAACTCACTTTCATACCCTTCTTCTTAGCCGAACGTATCAGGTCTACTGTCCTGGCGGTCGAGATGCGGGAAAAGTGCAGCCTTCCTCCTGCATACTCCAACAACTCCAGATTTTTCCGAACCGCTATCTCTTCCGCTATCCGCGGCATCCCTTTTAGTCCAAGCGAAGTGCTAGTCTCCCCCTCGTGCATTTGTCCAAACAAATTGAGCCAATGATCTTCGGCATGATCGATAAGAAGTCCGTCAAACTTCTGAATATATTGCAATGATTTTAGAAAAAGGTCTGTATGAACGAGTGACTTTAATCCATCGGTAAAAGCCACTGCGCCCGCTTCGTGCAAGTCGATCATTTCCGTTAGCTCTTCTCCTTTGCAATTTTTAGTTACCGCAGCCATGGGGTGCAGCTGTACCAACCGAGTTGCATTAGCCTGCGTGATATAGCTAATCTCATTTTTTGATTGTACGGCCGGGTGAGTGTTTGGCAATAAAACTACTTCTGTAAATCCACCAGCCGCAGCCGCTTTTGTCAAACTAAGTAAATCCTCTTTGTGCTCTAACCCCGGATCGCCCACGAACGCACCCAGATCCATCCATCCGATACTCAGCAACATGCCGTCCGCCTCAATCACACGATCTGCCGAATAGTTTTTATCGCCAATTTCGGTAATACGCCCACCGGAGATAACCACATTCTTCCTTTTGAGATGATAGGGTGAACCGGGAGAAACAATTTTTGCGGATTGGATGACTACTTTCATTGTTACTGTTTATTTCAAAAACCGAATCAAAGTTATTTCAATGAAAAGAAAGAGCAACGCCAACACAATCGCATACTTCCACAATGGCGTGCCCAAATATCTCTCTTTTATTTCGTTGCGGAAAGCGTCTGTGCTGCCGGCATCAAAGATGGATATGGATGAGCTGCCGCCCAGCCGAAGTTTTACCTCTTCCGGCTTGAGGTTCTCCAGTAGCGACTCTTCCTTTGTAAGGTTAAACGCGACCAAATCTAGCGTGTCTTTCTGGAGAACTAACGAATAAAATCCTCTTTCCAGCAAAAATTTTGGCAACTCCAGAACGATACGGCTACCCACCTTCCGTTGGGTTGGTATCACTTCCTGCTTTCCGATCATTTTAATAGGAACCTCCCCCAACAAACTGTCACCCTCAAAGGAGAAAACAGTTGAAGAAAGTGAGTGATACAAACGCTCCTGATTCCGGCTACCCAACGAAGCCAGCCGGTACATCACAGGCACAAAAAGCGCATGGGCATAAAAATCGGTGGTCGACTTAATGAGGGGACAAGCCAGTACGAACAAGTCGTTCACCTGAGATAAGAATGGCCTTCCGTCTTTAAAGGTAAGAATGGCAGAACGATCTGAGCCCCAATCAAGAACTTTCGTAGCAACGGGCATCGCCATGGCGGAATTTACATCTTCGAATACATTTTGAAAAAGTGGAGCCTTAAAATCCGGAACTGCCAACGTCAAGGGTTGTTCTTGTTTATTTATTTTCAATGGTGCCCTGACGAATTGTTGATACGAGTCCGCATCGGGTGACAAACCGGGAATTAATACTATTGAATGGTTCTTTCGGAGACTGTTTAACGTGGTCAATAGCGGTAATTCAATTTTTTCTAGTTGATTGACAACAATCAAATCAACGTCATTCAATAAACTATAATTCAAGTTGGCAGCCTGGAAACTCGTAAAAGTGAAAAGCTCTTTATTGCCAAATACCCGTTCGACAGGCGTAGCTTCTTTGTTGCTCTTTATTTCGAGCACTTTCAATTTGGTTGTGAGATTCAACGTAAAATAGAACTCATTATCAAAACTAACGGGATAGTCACTAAACGAGAGCACCGCCTTATTTAATCCTTTCAGACCAGTTGGCAAATCGAACACCAGAGAACTTATGCTATTCGGTTCAATGTTAACGGATGCAGCTGATGCCTGAACGGAATTGATGGTCAACTTTGTGACTAAACCCTCCACGGATCGATCACCCACATTTCGAAGGCGAACGTGAATGGTATTTTTTTCACCCTTTGTTATTGATGGATTTTCCAAGTAAACTGTATCGACCAGCACGTTTGACAATTTACTGGTTTTGATAGGCACTAACTTGATCAACAGGGAAGAGTCAGTTTTTGAAACATTCCCGAATGTTGCGCTTTGAAAATCCGATATCCAGAAGAGTGTATTCGCATCACCCAATAGTCGACTTTCAATTTCCTGGGCATTTCTGCTAATGGACGAAAGTCGCATGCGTGATAGTTCATCTTCTACCTCTGACTTCG
Organism: Cytophagales bacterium; assembly: GCA_020403045.1. Taxonomy (GTDB): domain Bacteria; phylum Bacteroidota; class Bacteroidia; order Cytophagales; family Cyclobacteriaceae; genus ELB16-189. Next base: position 40,989 of record JADBYK010000002.1, on the reverse strand, counting down.
CTTTAAATGAGTTCGAGTAGGAAGCAAAATCATTTGTGATCAATTGATACTTAACATCCGGGGGTAAGGCCGCTACAATCTCTCGCACTCGTTCACTGGCTTCATCGATGGCTCGCTTTTTTTCGGCCACCGGTGCAGACATACTCAATGAATTGTCAATATAGATCGCAACATTTTTTTGAGAGTCCACCTGCTCGGCTGCTGGCAGAAAGGGTTGTGCAAAAGCCATCACTAAAAAAAAGACAAAGAGAAGCCGAGCGGCCAAAATCAAATACTGCTTAATCTTTCTTTTCTGTGTGGTCTCCTGCTTTACTTGTTTTAAAAAACGTGTATTCGAGAAGTAGATCTGTGTCGTTTTGCGAAAATTGAAAAGATGAATGAGAATGGGTATCAGCAAGGCACCGAGTGCCCAAAGAAAGGACGGGAACTGAAAAATCATTCGGGCAAAATTACGATAATATGTTGGAAAATGCCTGCTGTCAGGAGGCCGCTAATCACGCAAATTCTTCCTCATATGCTTTCGACAAATAGGACAGTTTTGCCAAACATGGCCGCGAGCGGGGCAATAGGCTCTGCCAAAGTAAATAATTTGCAGATGCACTTTGTTCCAAAGGTCCTCGGGTATCAGCCTTTTCAAGTCACGCTCGGTTTGCTCTACATTTTTACCGGTACTTAAACCCCACCGGTAAGCTAGCCTATGGATATGGGTGTCCACCGGAAATGCTGGTTTGCCAAACCACTGAGTCATCACAACGGAAGCCGTTTTGTGTCCAACCGCAGGAAGTTCTTCTAATGCTTCGAAGGTATCTGGCACCTGGCCCTCATACCTTTCAATCAGAATCTTTGATAGTCCCCAGATACCTTTCGATTTCATGGGCGATAGGCCGCAAGGTTTAATAATCTCCCTGATCTCTTCCACCGACATCTTTAGCATGTCGAAAGGATTATCAGCTTTCTTAAAAAGTAAGGGAGTAATCTTGTTTACTCGTTCGTCTGTGCATTGTGCAGATAGGAGCACGGCAACAAGCAACGTATAGGCATCTTTGTGGTGAAGCGGAGTTTCAACGGTTGGATAAAACTTATCTAAAATATGTAAGATGTCACTTACTTTCTCTGTTTTGGTCATTGCCCCCATGTGTATGTGAACCTAACAATAGTGGAAATCGAATGTTTCAACGATTGATCATTTCTTGACCTTCACGACTATTTGCTGGTCCCCTCCTAACGCAGGGTAGAATAACAGCAAGCTCTGATTCCTATCCAATTCGAGTTTACCTGGCCGACTGACAGTTGACTGCTTTCGTTGAATTGCAAGCCGGAGATACTATAATCGGGATAGGGACTATCCACAAACAGGTAGATGGCTATTGCGCTACCGGATAAAAAATGACAAGTAAAGTTCCGCCAGCTATTTTTCTTAGTCGACTCATTAGACTACGAATAAATCAGATATTTCTTTCTCATCAATTTATACATGTCCAGATCCTTCTTCCAGGTGGCTTTTATCTGTTTTTCGGTCATTCCCTTTTTGATTTGTTCTTTCAACAATTTCGTACCGGCCAGTTTATCAAAGAATGGAATGAAAAATTTTTCTTTGTCAGGAAATTTTTGGTACAGTTGCATGATATACTTTAAAGAAATTTTCTTTCCGGTCTTCTCCTTACTCAAATCAACTCCAAAGCAAACACTATTCTCGTGTGGCGGTTTCTTAGCCATTCCCTCAATGCTGATTGGTGTAAATTGAAACGGTTGGTTCTTCAAATCAGGATGACCAATCCACTCAAACGGATGCTGAGTGCCGCGACCAACACTCAAAACGGTTCCTTCAAACAGACAGGTAGAAGGGTAAAGTAAAACCGACTGTTGATTGGGAAGATTGGGAGAAGGCTTGATTGGTAAGGTATAGGATGTCTGGTGTGTATAGTTTTTAAGCTTTATGATCTCCAACTCACATTTTCTCTTTCCATCCAGCCAACCTTCACCGTTGATCATTTGAGCGAGTTCACCTACGGTGAGACCATGTACAATAGGAATTGGGTGCATACCCACAAAAGACTTTAGAGCAGGATCGAGCACAGGCCCATCCACGTAACTTGCATTCGGATTTGGGCGATCTAAAACAATGAGTTTCTTGTTTTGTTCAGCACAGGCTTCCATTAAATAATGAAGCGAACTGATATAAGTGAAAAAGCGCACACCCACATCTTGTATATCAAAAATGATAATGTCTACATCACTCAATTGTTCTGCAGTTGGTTTCTTGTTACTGCCGTACAAAGAAATCAGAGGAAGTCCTGTCTTTGTGTCAACTCCATCCGTAATGGTTTCGCCAGCATCAGCATTGCCGCGAAACCCGTGCTCGGGCGATAGAATTTTCTTGATGTCCACACCTCTTTTTTGAAGCGAGTCAACCAAGTGGGTTCTACCGATCACGGCAGTATGGTTGACTAAAAAAGCCACGCGTTTGTCTTGAAGCTTAGGAAGCAACAGGTCCAGTTGTTCTGCACCTGTCTTAATACCAGAGGATTGACTATGTGCTACGAAGGCTACAAACAAACTGAAAGTAAGGTTAAGTATCTTGTGCATTTTCTTTTACTTTGCTAATCGATAATTGTCAAAATTAAGCATTCTTTGAACGTTTCATATTTCATTTCAAAAAGACTTCGTCAGGGTACGCTGGATAACTTCTCCTCCATTGTACACAAAATTGCTGTGGCCAGCATTGCCATCGGGTTGGCAGCAGCCATTGTCTCCTTTTTAGTAATGCACGGGTTTCAAACTGCCGTAAAGAATAAGATCTATGGCTTTAGTAATCACCTATTGGTTACCAAGTTCACGATGAACAACGCAGTGGAAGAGCAACCCTTCGATTTCAAAATACCACTCTATGAGCAGCCCGCACAGTTTCCATTTGTGAAAAGCGTTCAAGAATTCAGTCACAAAGCAGGATTGATAAAAACGGAAAATGAAGTACTCGGTATCATATTCAAAGGCGTGGGAAGGGGCTCAAATAATTTTGCCGTCAGTGGCTCTTACTTTAATGAAAATATTATTGAAGGCCGATTCATTCATTTCTCTGATTCAGGTTACTCTAAAGAAGTGTTGGTAAGTAAAACGATCGCAAATAAAATTGATGCAAAAGTCGGAGATGATATTGTTTTGCACTTCTTCCAGAACCCACCCCGTTTTAGAAGACTGAAAATTGTTGGCCTCTACGAAACTAATTTATCGGACTACTTTGATGGGAAAGTTTTGATTGGCGACATACGGATGGTGCAACAATTGAACGGATGGAAAAACAACCAAGCAGGTGGGCTTGAAATAGCTCTTGACTTAAATTATTTCAATGCTTTTGACTTGTGGAAAAAAAGTCTTCCAATCCCATTCTTAAAAGAAACCCAAATCGACACGGTGAGTGCTCAGGAACTACCAACTGGTTCATCGTCTCCTTTTGACTTTGATCGAGCAGCGGTAGACGAAGCGGCAAATGCCATAGGCGAATCGATGGATTATGATCTTAACTTAGAATCCGTACGAGATAAATATATTCAAGTATTTGAATGGTTGGATCTGGTAAAACGTCAGGTAAAGATCTTGTTAGGTGTAATACTGATAGTCATTTGTGTCAATATGATTTCTGTGATTCTTATTTTGGTGATGGAGCGCATCCCCATGGTGGGCATCTTGAAGGCCGTTGGCGCGAGCAATCGAACTATTCGAATGGTTTTTATTTACAATGGGATGAATCTCATTAGTAAAGGGCTCTTGTGGGGCAACGTAATTGGCATTAGCATCTGCTGGCTACAAGATCAGTACAAGATCATGACGCTAAATCCACACGACTATTACGTAAGCTATGTACCCATCGAATGGTCTTTTGCCACCATCTTAGTGTTGAATTTGCTGATTTTCGCAACCGTCACACTGGTGCTCCTTCTGCCCACAAGATTCATCACAAAAATCAGCCCGGTGAAAGCCATACGGTTCGACTAACCCACAAAGTGTAGACCGAATGCCATACGTTTGGCAATGCCAACCTAACTGGTTAGATTTGGCTTAGTGAAAAGACTATTGACCTTATTTTTGCTTGGGCTATTTCTACTCAATATTGTTGGGTACTATGGCGTATTTGTAGGAATCAGTCTTTCGGGTGCTGCAGCGATGCGCGAGCAATTCGATACCGAAAAATCTTTCCAAGATGAAGTTTTAATTAAAGTTCCCATCGCCATTCCGTATGCAGTGGATGCAACTGACTATCAACGAGTAGATGGAGAATTTGAGCATCAAGGACAAGTGTATCGTTTGGTAAAACAGAAATTACAGAGCGATACTTTATATATTGTTTGCGTAAAAGATGGTAGTGCCTCGAAGATAAATCTTGCGCTTGCTGACTACGTTAAAACCTTTACCGACAAACCTGCAACGACAAAATCAGGAACCGCTCCTATCTTTCAATTTTCAAAAGACTACTTATCTATCACAACGAAAATCACTCAGACTACGAGTGGCTGGGCTGCCCCCATTCTTTTTTCAACGGATGATTTCAATTTATCTACTGTTTCGCGAGACATCCAATCTCCTCCCCCAAAAGCCAGTTAACTGACTGTCGAACTTACACGACCAGTCCATACATCCTGAAAGAATCACGTAACGATTCTTCTGGAATGTTCACTTAAAGGTATTGCCTTGACGAGTATTGCTTTGCAATAGGTGAGCCTATTCAACAATTATTGTATACGCTAAAAATTACAAATTCATGCAATTCAAAATTACAATTGGTTTTATTCTAATGGTCGTGCTATCTGCCCAAGGTCAGGGAATGATAGATGGTTTTATGCGAGGTCGCGGTAACCTAACTACTGCCCTTAGTTATAGCACAGAATCCTATGATACCTACTACGTAAAAGACTCCGCAGTCAACAACCTTAATCTGGGTACGATTACTACCAAGAGCGTCAACCTTTTTGCCGCATTCGGTGCGACCAAATATTTGGACGTTGTGGTTGGACTTCCATTTGTATCCGCGAATGCATCTCAAGGATATTGGTCCACGCAAAGCGCGTTACAAGATTTTTCCATCTACTTAAAAGGGCGGGTCTACGAAAAGGATTTTGGTGCGCTGGGGAAATTATCTGCTATAGCTGCAGCTGGGTACATTATGCCAGCGAGCAACTATGTGCCAGATGCACCTGTTGCCATAGGTCACCGATCCAAGAACCTGGAGGGAAGACTATTAGTCCAATATCGATTGCCCTTCGGACTATTTGTGATGACACAAGGTGGTTACATACAAAGAGGAAACATCACCATTGATCGCGGGTATGAAGTAAGTGTGCCTGACGCCTGGGACTATGTAGTAAGGGTCGGTGGCTCTTACAAAATACTTTATGCGGATGCGTGGCTTAACATTCAACGCGCACGTAGTGGGACTAACATTGGCGCGGGTGTTCCATTTCCTACTAATGCTGTTTCTTATCAGCGCGCAGGTTTTACGCTCTACTCAAGCGTTCCACCAATAAAAAATATCGGTGTAAGTGCTGGCATGTCGTTTACGCTTTCCGGTGAAAATATTGGTAAGGCCACACGCATAAGTATTGGCATCGTCTACAATGTGCCCGTCATCAAGGACAAGAATAATTAAATCGTAAACGAACTACTGGACATGAAAAAATCAACAAGCCCTATGAAGTCGTCTAACAAAGCGTGCATTTTCAAATGGAAGGCAGCGCTATTGCTAATTATCACATTTTCCGTTTTGCAAAGTTGTGACGAGGACATCCCAAGTATCAAGTCTTTGCCTATACTAGCCCCTACAAAAGTTGATGAAACGGCCGGCAACTGGAAAACCGTTTTAAGTATTAACGCAAGTTCTATTTCGCTACCCACTGCCGAAGCTATCTCCAGCGCGGCCTATCAGGCAGAACTAGCTGAGCTAGTCAGTTTATCTAACAATCGCACTGCCAATCAAACAAGTACGGCTAACTACTGGGCAGCGGGCGCTGTCGTGCGCTGGAATGAAATTGCTCGTGCGCTCGTGGCAAAATACAACATAGCCCCAGTAGTAGGGGCACCGGCAAATCCGAATAAGCCCTTTTCCAATCCTCCTTTTGCGGCACGTGCTTATGCCCTGCTTAGTGTTGCACAGTATGATGCATTGGTGACAAGTTGGAAATTCAAATACCAGATTAATCGCCCTGCACCAGCATCCACCAATGCTAGTATTAAATTATTAACCCCTGAAACAACACTACCTTCTTTTCCCTCTGAACATGCGGTAGTCGCTGAAGCTTCTAGAAAAGTGTTGGAATTTTTGTTTCCGGCCGAGAAAGAATATCTGCAAAAGTTAGCTAACGAAAATCGAGACAGCCGCAAATGGGCAGGTGCCAATACGCAAAGCGATTTAGATGCAGGCACCAGCCTTGGTTCGCAGGTGGCAACGCTTGCCATCAATAGAGCTAAAACAGACCGCATGAGTCAAGCTGGAAGCCAGACAACTTTTATCGACTATTTTAACATTGCAAGAATTGCTGAGTCCGATCGATGGATAAGTCTTGAACTACCGTACCGTCCACCTATGCTTCCACTGTATGGAAAAGTAAAAACTTGGTATGATAGCCTTTCCGCTTTTGCTGCATTGCCGCCCGCACCACCTGCACTTACCTCTGTCGAATTTAAAAACGCCTTGCAAGAAGTAAGAAAGATTGCAGATGAACGCACGCGCGAGCAATGGCGTATTGCCGATTTTTGGGCAGATGGTGCCGGGACGTACACTCCGCCAGGACACTGGAATCTAATTGCCCAAGAGCTAATCATCGAATCAAAATGGAGCGAAGTAAGATCAGCACGAGGTTTTTCGCTAATGAACAGGGCCGTTATGGATGCTGGTATCTTGTGTTGGTATTCTAAGTATCAATACTATTTGCCTCGCCCTTCACAACTGGATCCCGCTATCAAAACAGCTACAGGCATACCGAATTTCCCATCTTATACCTCTGGGCATGCAAGTTTCTCTGGTGCTGCCGCCACCTTGTTAGCATACCTGTTTCCAACCCAGGCAAATCGACTTCTAAACCAGGCCGATGAAGCAGCGATGTCCAGACTTTATGGCGGTATTCATTATCGATTTGATAACGATCGCGGAAAAGAATGTGGAGCAAAAATTGGTCAATTAGCGGTGGCCTGGGCACAAGCTGATGGCGCGAATTAGGAGTTAGTTTTTATTTGTTTTAAGGTTGACGGTGTCGGGGACGAACAAACCCGGCACCGTTTTTTTTCACTCGAATTTTAAGAATGCAATCGGTTTCAAAAATTTATCTCCAAACTACCCCCTTGTATCCTAACTTTCGATTACTATCTTTAGCTGATGCCTTTCAGCACACTCCTTACCGATTATCAAACAACTCCCAACGTGTGGGATGAAATGTGCGATCAGCAAGCGATCCGCAGTCACTATCAAGTGTTTCTGCAAAGCCTTAAAAAGGACTCGATAGCAGAGTTGGTCAAGAAAAACGAACTGGCCAAAAAATTATTCATGAGCCAGGGAATTACCTTTACGGTGTATAGCGATGGCGAGGGGATTGAGAAGATTTTTCCGTTTGATATACTACCAAGAATTATCACCGCTACTGAATGGTCAATCATTGAACGGGGAATTAAGCAACGAGTAAAAGCGTTGAATATTTTTTTAGCCGATGTGTATCACGACCAGTTCATTATCAAAGATGGAAAGATACCAGCCGCGCTAATTCTCTCTTGCCCAAATTTTATGAAAGAAATGGTGGGCGTGGATTTGTCGCACGGAATTTATACTCAAATATCCGGTATTGACCTTATCCGCGATAGCGATGGTTCGTTCTACGTGTTAGAAGACAATTTACGAACACCGTCAGGTGTTTCTTATATGCTGGAAAACAGAAGCATGACCTATCGGATCTTTCCTGACACGCTTCCCAAGAACAATGTGCGCTCGATAAAAGACTATCCAGATCTTTTACTCAAGAATTTGATGGCACTTTCGAAACGGGCCATCAGCAATCCCACGGTGGTATTACTTACACCCGGGATTTATAACTCTGCTTATTTTGAACACACCACACTCGCGCGTTTAATGGGTGTTGAGCTAGTCGAAGGTCGCGACTTAGTGGTAGACAATGCAAAAGTCTACATGAAAACAACGGCCGGGCTTAAGCAAGTGGATGTGATTTACCGAAGAGTAGATGATGATTTTCTTGATCCATTGGTATTCAATCCGAAAAGCATGCTTGGTGTACCGGGTCTTTACTTTGCGTTTCGCTCAGGCAATGTGGCCATCATCAATGCACCGGGCAATGGCGTTGCGGATGACAAGGCAGTTTATCCTTACGTTCCCGAAATGATCAAGTATTATTTGAACGAAGAGCCCATTTTAAAGACAGTGCCCACGTACTCGATGAGCGACCCCGAACATTTTTCGCTCGTGTTTTCACAAATCAATAAGATGGTGATTAAGAAAACGAATGAAAGTGGTGGCTACGGCATGCTCATGGGCAACGCAGTGACTGAAAAAGAAATCGCGGAGTATAAAAAGGAAGTCGAGAAAAATCCTCGTCAGTTCATTGCGCAGCCCATCATTAGCTTATCAACGGTGCCTTGTTTCATTGATGGCAAAATTCAACCCCGACATGTAGACTTGCGACCTTTTGCATTATACGGCCCCCAAGGAATTGAAATTGTACCCGGTGGCTTAACAAGAGTTGCTTTACGCGAAGGCTCATTAGTCGTTAACTCATCTCAGGGGGGTGGTAGTAAAGATACGTGGGTATTAGCCTGATAGCAGATGATACCAAACTTAAAATCAAATAGGAAGTATGTTAAGTAGAGTGGCTGATTCGGTTTTCTGGATGGCTCGCTATTTAGAGCGTACCGACAACGTACTTCGTTTGTTGCGCACCGACTACATTGCTTCTCAGGATGAAATATTAAACTTCGACTGGCAACGCGTAACCGACACACTCAGCACAAAGAGTGAAACACCAAAAGTCGTCACTTCTTATCGTGAAGCTCTTTATCACCTGATTCTAAACAAAGACCACGATGCTTCGGTATTTACCAACATCGTTCGTGTGCGTGAAAATGCCCGTTCGGTGCAAGACTACATTACCAAAGAGCTTTGGCAATGTTTGAACGACTACTACCATATTGTGCGCGATCCGCATACAGAAGACTTGCTTCTTCAACAAGATCCGGTAACCGCGCTGGACACATTGTTGCGTGAAAGCATTATTTTTTATGGAACCGTAGAAGTAACCATGAACCGCGGTGACGGTTATACCTTTCTTAACTTGGGCAAATACATTGAGCGAGCCCTGCAAAGTTTAGACCTACTTGAAATGAAATGGGACATTGCCGATGAAGTGACCGAACCCGTTAGCTGGAAATATCTACTCTATGCCTTATCTGGATTTGAATTTCATACGAAGTTTTATAGAAATGCACTACAAACAGAAGATGTCATTCACCAGGTTTTATTCAATACTCAGTTTCCACATTCGGTCAGCTATAGCCTAAGTCAGATTGATCGCTACTTTCAACGATTGAAAGAAACCTCACTAACTGATAATTTCAAGGAAATGGAATTCTTGGCTGGCAAAATGGTGAAGGATATTCAGTATACCACCGTGAATAGAAAGGATAGCGTGGCTGTCCGCGAATTGATCACAGCAACAAGAAACCAAATTTTAAATTTCAGCCACAAGCTCACCACCTTGTACTTTGGCTATACATAACGTAGTTTAGTTGAATGCCTGAATTCTATATCCACCATCGTACGCAGTACAGCTACCCTGAAAAAGTTGTAGACTCGGCAAACCAAATCAAACTTTACCCTTTCAATGACAATCACCAACAGGTGGTGAGTCATCTGTTGAAGATCTCTCAACAGCCATCCATCTATACCTTGCAAGATTATTTCAACAACACAACCGGGTTCTTTTCATTGCTGCAGCCCCACCAGGAGCTTTCCATCGAAAGTTTTCTTCGCGTACAGATGAGTAATCCCCTCTACCCATCGCGGGACGCTTCCAGCGAAGTTTGGGACAAAATTTTGGCCGAAGACCTACAGCAAAGATTTTTTGACTACTTGCGCCCCGAAATCGCAGAATGTGAAACGGAAGTACGTTCCATCCTAATAGCAAGCGAGGATAAACTGGTTCATCCGTTAGATTCACTCACTTCCTTGTCGAGTTTCATTTATAAAAACTTCACCTACCAAAAAGGCGTGACAAATATCGAAACGCAAGTGGATGAAATCTGGAAGCTAAAAGCTGGAGTTTGCCAAGACTTCGCTCACTTGCTCCTGTACATGATGCGCCTGCTGAAAATTCCTGGACGATACATCAGTGGATATATCTGCCCGGGCTCGAGTGAATGGCGTGGAGAAGGCGCTACACACGCTTGGGTTGAAGCATGGCTACCCGATTTAGGGTGGGTGGGCATCGATCCTACCAATAATTGTCTGGCGGGTGAGCGGCATGTACGACTAGCTACAGGACGAAATTTTACTGACACCACTCCGGTTAAAGGAACCTATAAAGGAGCCGAAGAGCATATATTAGAAGTAACGGTGCAATTCAGTACTACTGAATTTACCGAACCTCAATTGGCAGGAATATTACCAATTAACTTAGTAGCCATCGAGCCTGAAATCATGGCGCGCAACTCTTATGTTGCGTACATGCAAATGCAGCAACAGCAATAAAAATTACGCCAGATCACCGGTATATAACAAAAAGTATCCTCCTTTCCGGCTATCACATTCCGATACTACTGTGTCATATTTAGAATTATATTTAGCTCATAAATACAAGTCACCATGAACAAAAAAATCATACTATTTCAATTGCTGGTCTTTCTTGCTCTCTACGCATTCGCGCAAAATGGCAAGAAAGAACTGGCGGCAAACGCTAAAACAAACGCTGCTGCCGTTGATCTAAATTCCTATTTCAAACCAGTCAAGTGGCGAAATATTGGCCCTTTCCGTGGAGGCCGATCAGTATGTGCAACAGGCGTGGTCGGTGACATCACCACCTACTACATGGGCACGACAGGCGGTGGCCTTTGGAAAACAGAAGACATAGGCCTTACCTGGAAAAACATTTCTGACGGGTTTTTCAAAACAGGCTCTGTTGGTGCGATAGCCGTAGCGGAGAGTGATCCCAACGTAGTATATGTTGGAATGGGTGAACACGCTGTAAGGGGTGTTATGACACATCATGGTGATGGCGTTTACAAATCGACAGACGCAGGAAAAACATGGAAGAAAATAGGGCTTGACCTTACTCAACATATTTCTAGAATTGCCGTCCATCCGAAGGATCCAAATGTTGTGTTTGTTGCTGCCCAAGGAGCACTCTATAGCAACTCAAAAGAGCGGGGTGTTTACAAATCGACAGATGGTGGAATTACCTGGACCAATGTCCTATTCATAGATGTTAAAACGGGCTGCGTAGAACTATCGATGGATATGAATAATCCACGCATCTTGTATGCTGCTATGAATGAATATGGCCGCCTTCCCTGGAAGGTAATCAGTGGAGGCGTTGGAAGCGGGCTTTACAAATCAACCGATGCAGGCGCAACCTGGAAAAAAATTCAAGACGGCCTGCCAAAAGAATTGGGGAAAATGGCGATTGCCGTCTGTCGATCTAATTCTGAAAAAGTATATGTGCTTGTGGAAAGTGACTCTGACAAAGAACTGGGAGGTTTATTTGTATCTACCAACGCGGGCGAAAAATGGACGCGTGTAACAAACGATCACCGCCTTATACAAAGAGCCTGGTACTACATCGAATTATTTACAGATCCCAACAATGAAAATACCGTTTATGTATTGAGTGCTCCTGCGCTTCGTTCTGAGGATGGCGGCAAAACCTGGGAAAATCTATCAGGAACACATGGAGACTTTCATGACCTGTGGATTAATCCTAACAATTCTAAAAACATGGTGATTGCGGATGACGGAGGTGCCGGTGTGTCGGTCAACTATGGAAAGAGTTGGTCTACTCAGAGTAATATGCCTACGGCACAGTTTTATAGAATCAATGTCGACAACTTGTTCCCCTACAATATTTATGCTGGTCAACAAGATAACTCTACAGTGAAAATTGCCAGTCGCGAATTAGCCAGTGGTGGAATTACCACTGAGAGTTGGACTTCATCAGCGGGTGGCGAAAGTGCTTTTCTTGCATTTGATCCAAACGACCCTCGCTATGTACTAGGTGGCAGTTATCAAGGCACGATTGAAGCACTTGATACAAAAGCAAATGCTGCCACAAACATTATGACTGCCCCCATCCAATATTTAGGAATGGATGCGAAAGATATTAAGTATCGCTACAACTGGAACGCACCCATCATTTGGTCTAAACACGAATCAAATACCTATTATCACGGTGCACAACTTTTGCTGAAGACAACAGACATGGGTGTGACGTGGAAGGAAGTTTCTCCTGATTTGACAAGAAACGAAAAAAGTAAACAAGGAAAAGGTGGTGGTCCTTACACCAATGAAGCTGTGGGCGCTGAGAACTATGGCACGTTAAGCTACGTCATTGAGTCACCCTATGAAAAAGGTGTGATCTGGACGGGCAGCGATGATGGACTTGTGCACGTAACAAGAGATGGTGGAGCTACATGGCAAAATGTTACTCCCGCTGGTCTACAGGAATGTTTGATCAACGCTATCGAAGTTTCCCCACATGATAAGTCAGTCGCCTATATCGCAACCACTCGTTATAAATTTAACGATCATGCACCTGGGCTTTATAAAACAACTGACTACGGGAAGACCTGGAATAAAATTATTGCCGGAATTCCAAACAACGCGTTTACCAGAGTCGTGAGAGAGGATGATCGAAGAAAAGATTTGCTCTTTGCTGGTACAGAAATCGGTATGTTTATTTCATGGAATGGTGGAATGGAATGGTCACCGTTTCAGTTGAATCTGCCAGTCACGCCTATCACTGATTTGAGAATCCACCAGAACAACTTGATTGCATCAACTTCGGGAAGGTCTTTTTGGGTTTTAGATGATCTTGATCTTTTCCGTCAATATAAATCAGATGCACCCAGCTTAACCCTATTTCAACCAACTCCAACAGTCATTGTAAATGGGAGTAGTGAATTGGATAGAACATCAGATGATTTTGATGGCACGCATCCTTACCGCGGAATTAATCCCGCTACCGGTGTTGTCATGTATTATCAGTTGCCCGAGTTAAAAGGAAGTGAGCTCATTACACTAGAAATAAAAGATAGCCAAGGTAACGTGGTTCGTACTTTCAGTTCTCAACGCGACACCACTTCAGTGAGTTATGCTGGCGCACCTCCTACAGACCCTACTCTCTCTAAATCAAAAGGATTAAATCGGTTTGTCTGGAACCTGCGCTACCCCACAATGATTGGCGTTCCTAATATCTATATTGAAAGCAGCTATCGTGGGCACAAAGCTTCACCTGGAAAGTATACAGCAACACTACGAGTAGGCACTCAACAGGCAATAACTGACTTTTCCGTTGTGTCTAATCCCCTCTACCCTACTGATGTAAAAACATATCAGGACTACCATAGTTTGATGCAGCGTATGGAGACAGATTTGAACGCGATGCATCAAATGGTGAATTCACTTTACAATAAAAAGGAGCAACTTGAGTACTTACTGAATAGTTTACCGAAAGACAAAAACGCAGGCTTGAGATCCGAGGGTGCTGCACTTGTGCAGCGGATAAAACAATGGGATGAAGAGATGGTACAGCGTAAGTCAAAAGCCTATGACGATGTTGAGAACTTTCCGAATAAGTTTACAGCCAACTATTTATTCATGATCAACCATGCCGAGAGTGATATACCAAAGGTTACCCAGCCTACATTGGATCGATTGAAGGAATTGAATGCAATGTGGGCAACGCTACAGACAAGAGGACAACAGCTACTGGAAAAAGATCTGCCTGCTTTCAATAAGCAACTGTGGGATGCCGGTGTGGGCGCTATTTGGAAAAAATAAGGAAATAAAAAAAGATGAATGAAAACCTGCCCCGTATAGCAGGTTTTTTTACAGCCACTCTTTCATCTGTGCCTGCGTGAGATTGCCGCCACATAAAATAGTTGCTACTTGTTGAGATCGAAAATCGCTCTTGTTCTCAAGAAGTGCGGCAATCCCCACTGCACCCGATGGTTCCACAATCAATCCTGTGTGCTCATGAAGTAACTTCATCGCTTGCAGAATCGACTTCTCTTCTACTAAACGCGCACCGTCCACTAATCCTTTCATGTCTTGCAGCGCTTGTTCGACCGGAAGCCGAACTCCAATTCCATCTGCGATTGTATCAATATGTTCATACGAAATCAAGCTGCCCGCCCGCCAAGAATCAATCATGGCAGACGCCCCCTGGGCTTGGACAGCTATTATTTTTGTTTTTGGTGACTTCTCTTTCATTACTCTGCCTACCCCGTTTAGCAAGGCTCCGTTACCTAAAGGCACCAACAATACATCAATGGATGAAAACGTTTTCGTCAATTCAATTGCAATCGTACCCGCTCCCGCTAAGGTTTCAATGTCTACACTGTCTTCAACAAAACGAATATTTTTTTGTCGCGAGATCTTCCTCGCCTCCTCTTTGGCCGCGTCAAAATCTTCACCAAATAGAATCACGTTCGCACCAAGCAGCCGCATCCGATCTACTTTTAACGGGTTTGCATTTATCGAAGCATAAACCGTCAATTTTTTTCCGGCCTTTCGACAAGCATAGGCCATCGCCTGCCCAAAATTTCCTGCACTTGCACAAATCAATTCTGTCTGTATAGCTTTCGATATCAGATAGTCAGCGCCCCGCCCTTTAAAACTTCGAATTGGGTTTATCGTTTCAACCTTTAGCATCAACTCACAGTCAAAAAAACCGCTTAGTGGTTCACAGATATATTGTGGCGTATGAATAAATGCTGGCGAAATAACAGCGTGTGCTTCTTCTACCTGACGGATAGATAAACGATGCTCTATCATATTTTTTTTATCATCGTCAGCAATGTATAGGGTCCCACCTGTTTTTCACCTGTTATTGTATGGTACCCCAAGTCCGCATAAAATTTCTCCAAATAAGTGTGCGGGCTCAAGCTTACAGTTTGAATACTCTTTTCGATGGCGATTTTTTCCAGCCGCCTCACTACCTCCTGACCCAGTTTCAACCCCCGATATTCTTTATTTACGGCAATGCGCGAAAGTACCCCGGTATTTCCGGTGATAGTCAATCGCCCCGAAGCCACCGCTGTATTTGTTTCGGCATGATACCCGATTACATGAACGCTCGTATCATCCAAACCATCCTCATCCAATTCTTGCGCAATACCCTGTTCCATCGTAAATATCGTGTAACGCATTTCCTTAATGCATTTCACATCTTCAGTAGATGAGGCGATTTTGAAGTGAACCTCATTCATCTTGTAATAGCCAGTCTAATTGCTCAACTATCTTCTCAAATCCGCGATGCGCATTGTTGCATAGCACAATTAACGTTTTGTTTTCGTCTATGTGTCGGATGATTTGCGTTTTATAACCTGGGTTGTCGCCATTGTGTCTCACGATTCGCTTTCCGTTTGGGCTAATTTGTATATCCCAGCCAAAACCGTAATAAGAAAGCGAATCATTCTTCAAACGGGCTGGCACAAATGCCTCTGCAAGAGTTTGCTGCTTGATTATTGTTTCCGAATATAAGGCTTGATCCCATTTTAGTAAATCCAAAGACGTGGAGCTAATTCGGCCAGGTCCCTTTCGATTGCCCAACCAAATTGTATAGTTCGAAGATGGAAACGAATCAGCCCGTACATACCGAGCCTTTTCGTCAACGTAGATATGACCCCAAGCAAAGTTTTCCATGACCGATTTTTCCGACAAGGTCCGGATATCGGTAGTGTTCATCTCCAGGGATCGAAAGATTCTGTTTCGGGATCGTTCGATGAAGTCTTCCCCTGAAACCCTTTCCGCTATGCTCGCTAACAATACATAGCCAGTGTTACTATATTCATACTTTGTCCCCGGATCAAATAACTTTGGAGGATGATACTTATTTAGGTATTCAATAATATCTTCGTTGCCGGCTACTTTGGATTTATCCCAATGTTCATCCATAATTGCCTGATAGTCTGGCAAGCCTGAGGTATGGTTTAATAAATTACGAATAGTAATTTTGCTGTAAGGTAGTTGACCTAAGTACTTTTCAATTGGATCATCAAAATTGAGTTTATTTTCCTCTTTCAACTGCATAACGATCATTGCTGTAAACTGCTTAGAAACAGATGCCAACTCGAAAACACTGGCTGTATCGACTTTCTCTTTTGTTTCAAAATTTTGGTAGCCAAAAGCGCGGTGATAAATCGGGCGCCCGCCTTTTGCCAATAAAACGACACCACTAAAGTCAGGGAATGTCGACATCAATGAGTCTGCCGTAGCTGAAAACAAGTTGGCTGGTTGCGTTCGTTTCGGCTGGCATGCGCTCCAAAGCGATCCAAGAGCTGCGATCATTACCAATGAATTGACAAGACGTTTCATTATTTTTGGATTTTAGTCGAGCACCACACACACAACGTATATTTGAAATAAATCTAAATTCCAGCCAATTGCAAGACGCAGCCATTATATCCCACTATTTCCCGAACCTGAGCGACAAACAAAAAAAGCAATTCGCCCAATTGGGCCCTTTATACAAAGAGTGGAACGAGAAAATTAATGTCATTTCCAGAAAGGATATTGACAACCTCTATATAAATCATATTCTCCATTCCTTGGCAATTGCTAAGGTGATTCAGTTCAAGCCGGGCGCATCTATTCTCGATGTAGGAACGGGTGGTGGCTTTCCTGGAATACCGCTCGCCATTCTTTTCCCGGAATCCGAATTTCATTTAGTAGATTCTATTGGAAAGAAGATTACGGTGGTAAAAGAAATTGCAGGAGCCATAGAATTAGAAAATGTCAATGCCGATCAAATACGAGCGGAGCAAATTAAGTTCAAATATGACTTTGTTGTGAGTAGAGCAGTCACGCGGATGAAAGAATTTTATGGCTGGATTAACATGAAAATCAAACCGAATTCAATCCATGATTTAGACAATGGAATCCTTTACCTAAAGGGCGGAGATTTAGAGGAAGAAATGGACGAACTTAAAAAAAGATATAAGCTGTACGACCTTACCGAGTTCTTCCAGGAGGATTTTTTTGAAACCAAAAAGATTGTCTACATCCCGGTTTTCAATTGATCTGTTCTCCCAAATACAAGCCCAGGTAGGTGGCTGCCAGACACAATAACAAACTAGCCAAAACATACACCAGACCCGAAAACTGAAATCCGGTTTGGATGAGCGTCAGCGTCTCGCTGCTAAACGTTGAAAAGGTGCTAAAGCCTCCACAAAATCCAACTGTCCAAAATAAGCGCGCGTTTGGGGATATGATTTGTTTATGGTCTGCTACGCCAACCAGCGCACCAAGAATAAAACACGCAAGGACGTTCACAAAAAGAGTTCCGTAGGGAAAATGATGAGAATGGAACGAGGAGATCCATTTCCCAAGGGAAAAACGCGTCACACTTCCGATTCCTCCTCCCAGAAAAATTAAGACAAGCTCGCGCATGGGTCTATGAATTCTTTTGTATCAGTTGTTGTAACACCCCGAAGGTATGGTCCTTCAAAAACTGAACTTGGTCAACCCCATCCAGTACTGGAATCACGTCAGCCACAACAATTTTTATTACTCCAGGTTTAATCCTCAGCGTACCCGGTGGCATTAGAGCACCTGCCCCAATCACTACTAAGGGTTGTATTGACTGTCCGGTATCAACGGCAATCTTGAACGCCCCTTCTTTAAACGGCTGCAAGATTTCTTTTGTCCGATTCTGTGTGCCTTCCGGAAAAATTAAGATATTAATTCCCAGACCTAAAATTTTCTTTAGATAATTCAAACTCTTTTTTCTGCTCTCCTGGCTTCCTCTATCTACAACCACACAGGTCGCTCGTGTCACCCACCCAAAAACGGGGATCTTCAACAACTCTTTTTTTGCCAACGGCCGAAACTGCCCTCTGATCATCATAGCTATACCCGGCAAATCCAAGAACGAGGTATGGTTGCTCACATAAATAAACGCTTTTCCTTTGGGGATTTTTTCCCGCCCAATCATTTCATATCGAATGAACGTGAGCTTACTAAATATCCACGACCAAAGTTTCATGAAAAAATAAGTCACGGCAACAGCTCTAGGTCCAAAAAATGCCGGCAAAATAATACCGGGCAAAAACAACAACATGAAAAAAGAAAAAACAAATAAAACCCAAAAGGAATAGATCTTTATTAAAATCGTTTTCATTAACAATGCTTTGTTATTTTAATCTTTTTAGGCGCGCCATAAAGAATCCATCAAATCCCTCGGAAGGCAATACGGTCTTTTGATTCAGTAATTCAAAATTCTCAGATTGATTCTTTAAAAATGTTTCTACTTGTTTTTCATTCTCAGGAGGAAACAAACTGCAGGTAGAGTAAACCATCTCTCCACCTGTTTTCACCATCGAACTATAGTCGGCAAGAATTCGCTGTTGCAACTCTTTTACTTGTTCTATAAAGTCAAGTGACATTTTCCATTTCGCATCCGGGTTTCTTTTCAAAACGCCTAACCCGGAGCAAGGAACATCCAGTAATAATCGATCGGCTGAGTTCTCCAACCGTTTAATCGTCTTTGACGATTCAATCAATCTTGTCTCCACGTTGGCAACTCCTGCACGTCTTCCTCTCTTCTTCAATTCGTCCAATTTCCACTCCTCAGTATCCAAAGCAATGATGCGTCCTTTGTTTTGCATTAAGGCGGCTAAATGAAGTGTCTTCCCTCCCGCCCCTGCGCACGCATCAATCACGCGCATACCCGGTTTCACTTGTAGAAACGGAGCGATCAATTGCGATCCTCCATCCTGAACTTCAAACAAGCCATCTTTGAACTGCTGTCTTGTAAAAATATTCTGTCGCTCTTCCAGCAGCAAAGCATCCGGGAAATCAGTTGGTGCGTCTGTCGAAATATTTTCAAGTTCTAGCAGTTGCTTTTGGAGTTCAAGCCGCGAAATCTTGATTGTGTTAACTCGCAGAACTACTTTAGCCTCTTCATTCAATGCTTCTAACTCTTTTTCCCATTTCGTGCCAAGTTCTTTAACGCCCAACTCGTCCAACCAATCAGGAATAGACTCCCTGATCTTCCGGTTCGTTTTAAGCTGTTCATAATTCTCAAGTATTTTCTTTCTGTTCACCCCTTTTAACTCCGCCCAATCAGGAAAGTCCACTTTATTCCATAGGCACCAGACAGCGAGTAATTTCCAATAATCATCCTCATCCGCACCTGTGAGTTCGATAAACAGCCTGTACCAACGAACGATATCGTAAATCGTTTCGGCAATGAAACGCCTATCACGAGCACCCCACTTTGGGTTGCTCTTCAGAATTTTCTCAATAACCTTATCGGCATACTTTTTTTCGGTGAAAATAAGCTCCAAACCACTGACAACCGCCTCACATAAATTTCTGTACAGTTTCACCGTAGGCTTTTTTTGTTGAAATTTATAAGTTAAATCTCACAATACTGAATTTATTACTATGAAATTCACAATCGCAGTCACAATTATGCTGACCTACTCATTTGCTCAAGCCCAATTTGGTGACTTCATAAAGAAAGGGCTTGAGAAGGGAAAGAAGGTGGCAACAGAAAAATTGGTCGATTCGGGTAAAAGCCTACGCGACCAGCAGGACTCTACTGACTTTAGTTACGCCATAACAGTTATTGATAACGCAGGATTGGCTGATACAAGGGATGCCAAAGACAAGGCTATTAAAAATGTAACCCTGGCGATCAATTTATACAAAGGGCAGGAGAAGAGTAGAAATTTGCTAGATGGTGCTGAAAAGCTATACGGCCTCAAACTGTATAAACAAGCAGAAGCCTTCTTTCTGGAAGCTCAATTTTCGTACGAACAAAATGGCCTGACAGAAAACATCAACTACAGCAGAGTGTTTGCTGATTTAGGTTTGCTTTACACAACGATGGGCCGTTACCAAACCGCAGAAAAATATACTTCCGAAGCATTGGCCATGCGTGAAAAAGTTTGGGGTACTAACAGCAAAGCCTATGTTTCGTCATTAAATAATATAGCAGTGCTACTTCAAGAAACTGCTCAATACAACGCAGCGGAAAAATATTTTGAGCAAGCATTGCAGACGTTAAAAGCAATAGGAGCAGAAACAAGCCAGGAATACGCTACAGTATTGAACAACGAGGGAATATTATTTTCAAAAATTGGCAGGTATGAAACAGCTGTTGAAAAACTGAATGCGTCTATAGCGATTTTGAATGCACTCAAGAAAAAAGACCTAAAAAATCAAATTGGATTCCAATCGAATCTGGCGCTGCTCTACCAACAAACCAGAAAATTTGCTGAGGCCGAGGCAATTTATTTACAATTGGAAAAAGAACTGGGTAGTGGTAGTCCATTTTATGCTGGGGTAATTAATAACCTGGCTCTGCTATATATTCAAATGGGCAAGCTGGAACAGGTGGAAGGCTACTTAAAACAAGCCGCAGGCATTTACAAATCAAAGTTCGGAGCCACGGGCCCCAACTATGCCAAGGCTACGAGTGATTTGGGAAATTTCTACCGTTCGCAAGCAAAGTATATCGAGGCCGAACAAGCCCTCACCGAGGCTTTGAATGTTCGATCAACTGCCTTGGGTGACAACCACCCTGACTATGTTAAGTCGCAGGAGGATTTGGGTATTCTATTTTGGAAAAAAGGCGACTTAGCAAAAGCGTATCCCTTTTTTCAGTACGCCTTGGGGAAATCTTTGAAGTTCATCAGCGAATATTTTCCGCCCATGAGCGAGGCGGAAAAAACAAA
The DNA here is from genome assembly GCA_020403045.1 of Cytophagales bacterium. Classification (GTDB taxonomy): domain Bacteria; phylum Bacteroidota; class Bacteroidia; order Cytophagales; family Cyclobacteriaceae; genus ELB16-189. The sequence continues at coordinate 20,046 of JADBYK010000002.1, read as the reverse complement.
ATACTGGGACATTTTGCAACCTCGCTTTCAACGCTTTTACAATTATGCAGTAGACGCGAACGCGAGTAATCCAGACATATGGAAAGATGTTTACAATTATCAGATCGCAACAAAAGCGTTGCTTCTGAACTCCACCAACAAAATTAAAAAATCCATCCTGGAGAGTGGCAACCAATCACTGATTGATGAATATAAACTATGGATTGATCAAAAAGAAGAACTGTCTCGCTTCTACTCGTTATCGAAAGAGGAGCTTCAGCAACAAAAAATTGATATATCCGATTTGGAAAAACGTGCCAATGCCACAGAACGTTCATTGTCTCAAAAATCAGCTGACTTTTCAGAAGCTTTTTCAAACGAAACAACCGACTTTACTCAAGTGGCTTCGTTGTTGACTGACTCAGAGGCTTTGGTTGAAGTGATCCAGATTAAAAATTTCGCCAATGATTTTACCACCGATACAAAATATATCGCACTGGTACTCACCAAAGGTGCGATCACACCTAAAAATATTCTGTTGGAGAATGGCACTCAACTAGATACCCGCTTTGCCAAATATTATAAAAATTCAATCCAGCAAAAATCATCAGATGCTTATTCATACGAGCAATATTGGGCGCGCCTCGAACCGCAGCTAGTAGGAAAGAAAACCATTTACATATCGCCAGATGGCATATACAATCAAATCAACCTGAACACTTTAAAAAAACAAGGAGGCGATTTTGTGCTAAATCTTTTTGAACTGATTGTAATTGGCAACTCGAAAGACTTGATAGCTATGAAAAAAAGGAAGGCAGCCACACAAAAAAAAGATGCTTTTCTATTGGGCTTCCCCGACTATGCTGGAGCCGCCTTACCTTTGCCCGGTACGAAAGTTGAGGTGGAAGGAATCAACAAAATTCTAATTGCAGCCGGTTATAAAACGACCCTGCGTGAACAAAAGCTTGCAACTGAAACCATGTTGAAAGCGGTAAATGGCACCTCGATTTTGCACATTGCCACGCACGGATACTTCTTAGCGGATGCCGATCTGCAGGGCGGTGATGCGCTTGGTGCGAATGCAGAAAGTGCGAAGAATAATCCGTTGCTGCGTTCTGGGTTGATACTTGCGGGAGCACAGACCAAATCAACTAGCGCTGATTTAGCCAGCAGCGATAACGGAATTCTAACTGCCTACGAAGCAATGAACTTAAATTTGGAAGGAACTGATTTAATTGTGTTGAGTGCCTGTGAAACAGGGCTGGGAGACGTAAAGGCCGGAGAGGGTGTTTACGGATTGCAACGCGCATTTTTAGTCGCGGGAGCAGATGCTATGATCATGAGCCTCTGGAAGGTAGATGATGCGGCTACGCAGCAATTGATGACTAATTTTTATACCAATTGGACAAAGACCGGTAATAAGGTAACGGCATTCAAGTTGGCACAGCAGCAATTGATGGTAAAGTATAAAGAACCCTACTATTGGGGTGCTTTTGTTATGGTGGGTATTTGATATTTTTTATTTTATTTTTACTTCAATTTATAAAGCGCATTTGCCAACAAAATTGATATTGTATGAATAAGGCTATTTTTTTACTTGCTTGTTTTCTGTCACAGACGAGCATTGCACAAAACAACGGAGAAATAACAATGAAAAAGGACTTTTGGGGATTTCATTTTTATCAAGACGGAAAGCAGCTCTACAGCACGAAAGAAGTTCTCCTAACGATGCAACCAAATCAGCAAGCTTTTGAGGAGTTTGCAAAAGCGAGAAGTAATTATAATGCCTCTATATTTTTTAGCGTTGTGGGTGGTTTTATGATCGGATGGCCTATTGGTCAATCTATTGGAGGTGGTAGAGACCCCCAATGGGGCTTGGTTGCAGGTGGTGCTGTGCTTGCAATTGTCGGACTATCTTTTGAGGCAACATTCAAAAAGAGGGCAACAAAGGCTCTTAGCATCTACAATGGTCACCCGATGACACAGAATTCGCCAAAATTATTCTTCAGCCTTAATGGATCCGGAGCTCAACTAAGTCTAAAATTCTAGTTAAAAAAATTTTACAATCTAATTGCTCTCCAACCCAATCATCATAAAAGGCGCCCAGTAATAGGGTTCGGGATATTCCACACGCAATTCCTTTTTAGCATCAATAAAACTCTGACGCATATTATTGGTTGTAAGCCATTTTTTATAAAAGTTGAGTATCAGTTTTTGGGTTGCATCGTCATCTACTTTAAACATACTCATGATAAGCACTTTTGCCCCGGCCACCAGAAAGGCGCGCTGCAAACCATATACGCCCTCGCCATTGGCGATCTCACCTAAACCTGTTTCACAAGCACTAAGTACAACCAAGTCTGTTTTATCAAGGTTTAAGCTCATAGCCTCATAGGCAGTAAGGATTCCACTTTCAATGTTATAGTTGAAATTTGTTTTGTCTAAAATGTCTCCCGCACCCTTTAATAGAAGCCCGGTTTTCATAAGAGGGTTTTCAGTCATCATCGCTTCGCTTTCAGTCAATGCATCCGTCTCCGATTTATCTAGTGCGGGTGTTGTAAATCCATGAGTAGCTACATGGAAGATCTTTGGACTTTCCATTTCCTTAACTCTATCTTCACTCGCAAATCCTTCGACATATTCTGTGGTTTTCCACCCCTTCTCCTTCAATAGTTGTTCTAGTTCGTTCACTTCCTTTTCCGTTCCTGGCAACGAAGAAACCTTTCTACTATTTGATGCTGAGGCATAGAAAGCGGGATTACCAAACATCGTTGCTGTTTTTGAGGGGACACCGGCTTTGGCTTTTAGCTTTCGCAAATACAAATCTTTGGTATTGCTAACCAACACAATGTTTGCATTATCGATCACATACTTGCCGTCAGGTGTTGGAATAGCCTCCAGGTTTAATTGGTTATAAACACCGTCTGGTGAAAGATAGATCACTGAACTTAGTCCAATTTCCTTTTGGATGGGCTCCCAAAATACTTTGTACGAAAATTTATCTTCGCCTTTAGTAGTTATTATATTTCTGAAGTACTTAAAGAACTTCGTCTCCATGCGGTGTCCTTCGGGCAATTCGATGGATTTCGGCCGGCCGATATCGCTCTTCACATAGAGTGCCTGATAAATAATTGAGTCGGTAAATGTGTGATCGAAATAGCGATAGCGAACCATCTCCATAGCCACTTCATTCTTAGCCAGAGACTTTTTCACATTCTCGTAGGTCACCTTTTTTACTTCAAGATTTTGACCAAACAATTCAGATTTTTCGCTTAGTATACGTTCTAACTTTTCTACTTCGCTGTTCAATGCGGCCGCATCAACTGCATTTAACGTCAACTGCTCGGTACTCATTGAAAGTACATTGGTGAGAAATTCCTTTTTCTTTACCCAATCACCGTACGTGTCTTTCAATGACTGATCGTTACTGCTTAAGATCCGCTCGCGAATCTTAATAGATGAACTCAATAACAGTGCTTTTGTCAGTAACTGGTAGTCATACACCTTACCGCTCAAGTCTCGAAAATCATCCAACTGACCAAATGCCAATGTGTTATAAAATTCAAAATCGCCTTTAATCGTGTTCCAGTACTTTGCTTTTTCACGCTCACTAAGCGCAGGGAAATATTGTTTGATAAAGTTCTCATAGTTTGACAGCGCCTCTTCAATGTTTCTCTTTGACCTCTTGTAATCTTTTTCCATGTAATAGACTTTCGCTTGCTTGGAAAGAATCTTCACATACTCCGGGTGTGTCTTATTGAAATATTTTTCATAAATGCCCTTCGACTGCAAATAATACTCCTCTGCTTTTTTGTAGTTCTTCAATTGGTAGAACACATCCCCTGTAAGAGTAAAAATGGCTGCAGCATTAATATTATTTTTCGACCCCGTTTTTTTTCTCCAAATCGCTTCCGCCTGAGTGAGCGAGCTAAAAGCCGCATTATATTTTTTTGCCGCGATGTTTATAAAGGCAACATTTTTTAGAATATCCGCATACTGTGGATTTTCGACACCCAACCTTTTGCCCATAATCTGCTGAGCTTCGAGCATTAACTTTTCAACATTCTCAAACTGATCGCCCTTATAGAATTTGACAAGGGACAACTGTGCCAGAGATTTTGCTACTTCGATGTGATTACGTCCGTATTGTCTTTCTTGACTAGTAAGCGCTTTTTCAATATTTTCTTCGGCTCTTTCATAGTCGCCAATTGCATATTCAATATCTCCCAACAGCTTTTGCGTAGAGGCTGTCTTTGAGGACTTTTCTCCGTAAACGGAAACTGCAATTTGGTTGGCGCGTTGCGCAATTTTATCCGCTTCGGTATAGTCGCCCTCCGCGAGTGCAAGTCGGCCGCTGTTTACTAAGGGATCGATTAATCGAATAGAACTTTTGCCATAAAGTTTTTCATACTCTTTAATAAGTTGCCCTAATAATTCCTCAGTTGCAGTATAACGTCCTAGTTGAATGAAAAGATTGGACAATTGCTGAGCTGTGCTTAACGCATCAATACCAATTAGATTGTCGGCACGCGAAATAATTTTGCGTGTTCTATCCAGATTATCTTCTGCCTCATCGAAAAAGCCTTTCACACCAAATAGTGTTGCTTGAGTTTCAATAGCGGAAATCAGAAATATCTTTTTATCCTCATCCTTGCGGAATTCTTCCAGTATTTTCAATGATTGGTCAATATTCTCTTCTGCTTTCTCATACTCACCAAGCTTTATTTGCAGGCGAGCAATATTCGTTAGCTCTGCTCCATACAAGAAATCGGTGTCATCATATTTAGCGCGCGCCACAAGACCTGCCTTATTTAATGCTTGACTAGCATCGGAAAAACGGTCGGTCAGTTCATACAGAATAGCCAAGTGATTAAGAATATCTAAATGATCTTTATGCCATGCGCCAATTTCTTTGGCTACTACATCGTCAAAACTCTCCTTGTATATTTTTGTTGATTCGGCAATATTATTTGTATAGTCCAGATAGTAGTTAGCCAACTTAACTCTGGCCAAATGCGTTTCCGGGGCTTGGTCTCCAAACAAATCAGACTTTATTTCAACAATTGATTTCAGGTACCTTTCTGCATTCGCATAATTTTTTTCATAAATAGCCAACCCAATAAGGAATTCAAGCACTTCTGCGGTGACCCTATTATTTTTCGGGAGATCTTTTGCATTCGCTAACAGTGCGTTGGCATCTTTCTCCAAATTCTTTGTCTTTTCTTTACTTAGTTTCGAGTCAAATTCTACCGCACTCAAACGCACCTTGTAACTACTTCCTTCCTTGTAATTTTTCTTGATCATTTTTTCGTACTCCAATTTCAGGTTGGAATAGCGGCTTATATTATCCTGAGCTAATAATCTTTTTAACTGCGCTTCATAGATAAAAGCAGCGAGATAGTGCGAATTCTTATGTGTAGTTAATAGGCTATTGAGTGCCCGGGAATAGCCAGTTCCTGGTGGAAAATCCTGATCCAGGTTAAGACCTCCGTCAACTAAAAGATTAGACCACAGAAAAACGCAATTCGCATATGCGAATGATCCATCTCCCATATTTTTGTCAATCCAACGGTGTGTAGCTGAAAAACTGGAATCTGCACTATTGAACATGCCTTGATTGCCATAGGCATTAGAGATTCCGGTTAACAGTCTGGCGTATTGCTGATAGCGAGGCAACAACTCGACATCAGAAAGTTTTCTGCTTTTCAAGTTTCCTTTGTCATCTACGTAAGTGACTTGCTTAACGGAACGGCTTGCATAATACTTTTCGTTTTTTCGCAGCAAAGCTATTGCTTCCCGATAGTATCCTTGGCCCGTCATAGCTTCGGCCATCGCCACCTCCCAGTGAGCCTTTGTTTCCTCCGTGAAAAATGCACCCTTATCTAGAATTCTTTTTGCGTCTTCGAGATACGTCCTCGCTACCCGATAAGACCCATTTTGGGTATACAACTCAGCAACACTTAAAAGTAGCAACCCGTGTTTTTGACTTGCTTCTTGATCAATCAACAAACTTTTTGAAATGGCAGTTTTGACATTGCTCTCAAAGTCGGCAAAGCGGCCAGAAGCTAAATTACATTTAGCTGTAATCAGATAGTATTTTACCAAATACGGGTTGGGTTCTCCCAGTTTCTTGAAGTTCTTCTTCTTAAATTTTTCCAACGCAGAAATAGCCTTGTTATAGTCGCCCGTTTCAAACGTAGTTTCTATGGCCAAAATAGCTTTGTCGTATTTGGCTTGTGACCAAACTGTGAACGTAACAAAGGAAAGAAGACCAACGATCTTAACGATTTTCATAAATTAAAAATTTGCAGAAGAAAGATACTAACTTTTGGCTAATAGCCGTATTAAAACCTCGTCATGAAAGATGAGAACTCATTTATTTACGACTCTAACAGCTGATGGAGAATTGTTTTTGCAGCCTCGGTAATCGGTGTTCCAGGCCCAAAAATTCCTGTAACGCCTGCATTGTACAAAAAATCATAATCCTTTTTGGGAATTACTCCACCCGCCACCACGCGAATATCCGGACGTCCTATTTTTTTCAATGCTGCGATCAGCTCCGGAACAAGCGTTTTGTGTCCAGCAGCCAAACTGCTGGCACCCACTACGTGGACATCATTTTCTGCGGCTTGTTTGGCTACTTCTTCGGGCGTTTGAAAGAGCGGTCCGATATCTACATCAAACCCCAAATCAGCAAAGGCAGTAGCAATGACTTTTGCGCCACGATCGTGCCCGTCCTGCCCCATCTTGGCCACCAATATACGTGGTCTTCTCCCGTCCAATTCGGCAAACTCATCCGACAGAGCCCTTACCGCTTCCAACTCATCTTTGTTTTTCATTTCACTTGAATATACGCCTGAAATAGATTGGATGGTCGCCTTATAGCGACCAAACGTCTTTTCCATCGCTGCTGAAATTTCACCGAGTGTTGCTCGATTCCTTGCCGCCACAATGGCAAGTTCAAGCAAATTGCCTTCGCCCGTTGAAGCGGCCTTCTCCAATTCCTGCAACGCTGCGTCTACAGCTTGCTGATTTCTCTCGCGTTTCAGCTTTTCTAATCGTGCAATTTGCTCGAGTCGTACCGCTGTGTTGTCGATATCCAAAATTTCGAAATCAGGTTTTTCGTCCGTTTGGTATTTATTTACTCCTACTATCACATCTTTACCGGAGTCGATTCGGGCTTGCTTGGCAGCAGCCGCTTCTTCAATTCTCATTTTCGGAATTCCACTCTCAATTGCCTTTGTCATTCCACCCAGGTTTTCGACTTCTTCGATTAACGCCCACGCATTATCAACCAATTGCTCTGTTAAATATTCCACATAAAAGGAACCACCCAGTGGATCGACTACTTTTGTTACGCCCAACTCTTTTTGAAGGTAGAGCTGCGTGTTTCGGGCGATTCTGGCAGAAAAGTCTGTAGGCAAAGCAATGGCCTCATCTAGTGAGTTGGTATGCAGCGACTGCGTTCCACCGAACACAGCAGCCAACGCTTCGATGCAAGTGCGCGTGACATTGTTATAAGGGTCTTGCTCCGTTAAGCTCCATCCCGATGTTTGGCAATGCGTGCGCAACGCCATCGACTTTGGATTTTTCGGATGAAACTGCTGCACAATACGAGCCCACAACAAGCGGCCGGCACGCATCTTGGCCACTTCCATAAAAAAATTCATGCCGATGCCCCAAAAGAAAGACAGTCTTGGTGCGAAATCATCGATCGCTATTCCCGCTTTCAAACCCGCACGAATATATTCCAGGCCATCAGCCAAGGTGTAAGCCAACTCGAGATGTGCCGGTGCGCCAGCTTCATGCATGTGGTAACCGCTGATGCTGATGCTATTAAACTTTGGCATTTGCTTAGAGCAATAAGAAAAGATATCAGCCACAATTCGCATAGAGCTCGCGGGTGGATAGATGTACGTATTGCGCACCATGAACTCTTTCAAAATATCATTTTGAATGGTGCCACTGAGCTGATCCGGCTTTACCCCTTGCTCTTCCGCTGCAACAATGTAAAAAGCCATGATGGGAATGACGGCACCGTTCATCGTCATTGAAACCGACATCTTATCAAGCGGAATCTGATCAAACAAAATTTTCATGTCCAATACAGAATCGATTGCCACACCTGCCTTGCCTACATCACCGGCCACCCTCGGATGATCCGAATCATATCCTCGATGAGTGGCCAAATCAAATGCAACCGAAAGGCCTTTTTGACCAGCCGCTAAATTTCTTCTATAAAAAGCATTTGACTCAGTAGCGGTCGAAAATCCTGCGTATTGTCTGATCGTCCAGGGCCGAACGGTATACATGGTGGCATATGGGCCGCGCAAATAGGGAGGAAGACCAGCTTGTAAGTCAGCGAGGTTCCTATTCTTGATGTCGGCAGCAGAATAGTCTGGCTTAATCTCGATTTTCTCTGGAGAGATCCAAGATTCGCGAGCTACACCATCACGCACAGAAGTGAAAGAACCAAATGGGATTTGTGAAAAATCAGGTTTCATGCTTGTGTAAGAAGTTGAAATTTAGCCCAGGTTTCTTCTGCCAGGTTTTTGGTGAGTTGCTCCACCAAATATGAGCCCGCCAATGGATCGGCCACCAAAGAAAAGAAAGATTCCTCTCGCAAAACGCTCGATGTATTTCTGGCCATTCTAACCATCGTAGGATTTTTGTAATCCTCCGGCTCGGTCGTGAGACCGTCACACCCACCCAAGATGGCTGCCATTGCTGCATAGGTTTCTTTAATCAGATTTTCATGCGGTTGAAACGCCCCATTCACCTGAGGATTGGATAAAGCATGAATAAAAAGCGGCTTCGAAGATTTGACTTGGTAAGCAACTAAGATTGCGTTCCACAATGCCCGCAAAACCCGCAACTTCACCGCTTCCAGAAAAAAATCGTTCCCCAATTGAAGCAAAAACGAGATGTGAGAAGTTGCGTCCTCGGCCGAGAGTCCAAGCTCTTTCAAACGCTCTACTCGCGCCACTGCTTCCTGCAATGCTGTTGCCAATTGATCGGCCGCTGTCTCCTTATTCGCAACCAGAACACCAGCACCCCGAAAGTTTGTCTGTTTTCGAAGTTTTACAATCTGCGAAAGATGGGGTTCGCCTTTCCAATAGAAATTGGTATTAATATTTTCCTCAGGAAACTTTTGGTCTACAAACGCATGTAAGGACGTCAAAAAATAGTCCGGCTGGTCGCTTACGAAAAAATGTATTGCGCAATAGGGCATCTGAATTCCCTCGAGGAGCTTTGCCGTTTCTGTAAAACCGCTCGGCAGATCGAAAACAATCCCATCGGCACCGTTTTGCAGATGTTCTAGCGCTTGCGCATTCGCTTGCGTTACATCACCCACCAAAATTCTTGGCATGTTAAGCCAATAACGCGCACCAGCAAAATCTACATTCGAGGACGGTAGTCTTGCTGCTTCCCACCTTTTTACATCTGTTGCAGAATAATAAGGATTCCACTCAAGTCCTTCTTTTCTTATCCGCAGATCTTCCATCCTGCTTCCTTTTTCCAGCTCACTTGCTGCTGCCGTTGCCCAATTTTGGGTTGATTGCGCAGGAAAGATATGTTCCACGAATTGTTTCACGAATTCAATTTTGGTTCTGCTCTCAAGTTGGATTTTAGTTTGCACTTTTTCAATAAGAATTAAAAAAAAGAATCAGATTCCACTACTGAAATTCTTTTCAAAAAGTCAAGTGAGATTTTTAGTTTATATCTCTTTTGGATTTCATTTTTTTTTACACCTTTGTCTCCCCCGAAAGTAAAAAACAATAAAAACCCCTATTCATTGAACTCAACAATGCCCGTTGAAGCCGCTACTGTCTGGAATGACTGCCTGAATATCATTAAAGCGAGTGTGGACGAACAAAGCTTTAATACTTGGTTTACACCCATCACTCCTTTGCGCAACGAAGGAGAAGTGCTAACTATTCAAGTTCCATCTCAATTCTTCTATGAGTGGTTGGAGGAGCATTATGTTCCCGTTCTCAAAAAAGCGGTGCATCAAGTTTTAGGTGCAAATGGTCGGCTTGAATATTCCGTCATCGTAGACAGTGGAAATCACAATAACCCGCCCGTATTGGTAAATTACCCGAACGGAAATGGATTTAAAAAAAGCAATGCTCAAACCGTCAATGGCAACGGGCACGATGAATATTCGCCCTTCAGCTTCAAGGCACTAAATCCACAAACCGTAAATTCCAGGCTTAATCCTAATTATTCGTTTGACAACTTTGTAGAAGGAGACTGTAACCGACTGGCTCGTTCAGCCGGTGTTGCAGTGGCAAAAAAACCAGGCACTACTTCGTTCAACCCGTTGATGCTCTATGGCGGAGTGGGTGTTGGCAAAACGCACCTGGTTCAAGCCATTGGAAATGAAATCAAGAAAAATCTACCATCAAAGATTGTATTGTATGTAGACCAAAACGATTTTACCAGTCAGTTCTTAAATGCGTTGCAAAACCACAAGATGCAGGAATTCCAAAATTTCTACCTCCAGGTAGATTTGTTGATTCTGGATGACGTGCAGTTTTTAGCTGGTCGGGAAAAAACACAAGAAATATTCTTCCATATTTTTAATCAGTTGCACCAATCCGGAAAACAAATCATCATGACGAGCGATTGCCCGCCACGTGATTTGAAGGGATTTCAAGAAAGGCTGCTTTCGCGATTTAAATGGGGCCTAACTGCCGACTTGCAGGAGCCTGATTTTGAAACTAAGTTGGCGATCATTCACAACAAGATGCAATCGGATGGTATTGAAATCCCAACTGAAGTAGCCGAATACCTGGCATTTAGTGTAGATACGAACTTGCGCGACATGGAAGGAGTACTTAACTCGTTGCTTTTCCACGCTACGCTACTGAAGAAAGAAATTGACTTGGAACTTGCCAAGGAAGTTCTCAAGAATATCGTAAAAGAAATTCAATCAGATGTAAGTGTTGATTTCATCCAAAAAACAGTGGGTGATTACTTCAAAGTTGACTTGGAGGCAATGAAGAGCAAAGTGAAGAAGCGGGAAATCGTTATTCCACGTCAAACAGCCATGTACTTCTGCAAACGCTACACCCAATTAACGTTGGCACTGATTGGCGAAAATTTTGGTGGAAGAGATCACAGCACTGTAATCCACGCTTTGGAATCCGTTGAAGACATGATGAAAACAGATGCCAACTTCAAAAACAGCGTAGAAGAACTGACGAAAAAGTTTAAGTCACGGATTTCGGCTTAGTCTTAGTTAGTCACGGTTCTGAAAATTGCTTGATCAATTCCCGGAATCACTTTTAACGCATTTTCATAATACACTTTTTTCAGCACTGAATCTGGAAGTTCTAATCCATACATCTTCCAATGCGCATGGTATTTTCTATAGTAGTCAAAATACTCATCGCCCGTCTCTAGCACACGGAAGTAGGTATAATACTCTTCCTTTTTGTAGGTGTCTTTACCGAACATGATTCTATCCTGATACTTGATCATAAAGGCTCTGGCTGCCTTAGGTTGTCGTCCTAGCTCAGCTAACACTGCGCCTAGCTCTGTATACACGTTTGGCATTTCATCAAACAGTCTTCCCAAGCGCTCCAAATCATTTCCGAACCAACCGAGGTGGGCATCAATAAACTTCGTATTTGGGTGTTTTTTGAAAACATGATGTTGTTCACCCATGATCTGCTCAAAGGGTGGAATTTTCTCTGGGTCGCGATACCGGTCAGGATTCTTCTTCAGTTCTAACCACCGTTCATTGTGTTTATCTTTTGGATTCCAAAACGAATTTGGCTCACCCGAATGAATCAAAACGGGAATACCCAACTCTCCACACTTCGCCCAGATCGGATCAAGTCGAGGATCATCCACAGCTATCCGATTGCCTTCATTGTCTTTGTCTGTTAGTCCAAGTCCCTTATACACTTTCAATCCTTTTACGCCTTGCTTCACCGCGTCTTCCATCATCGCAAGCGCTTCTTCCGGCCAGCCTTTGTCATCCAGGTTTTCGAAATTGATATTGAGAAATACCACGAATCGGTTCGGGTGATTTTTGCTAACGTTATCCAGCGACCACTCCAAAATCTTTCCCCGAAAGCCACTTAAGTTTACCATCACTCCCATGTTGAGCGAATCCATTTCAACCACCAACTTATCTAAGTCTTGAATTGGCATAATCCATTGGTGATTGTGCACGTCAATGAAAGGAAACTTCGCGCGAGTGAGTGGATGCTCCGGAACTTTTAGGGTTGAGATCGGATCATATTCTTCTACGTCCATCATATTCAACTTATATTGGATTTTACCAATGAGTAAAATCGCAACACCAAGAAAAATCAGAACAAGGATGGGCAAGCCAATCCACTTCTTTTTAGAGAAAGACATAGTCTAAGATAAAAATGTGTTCGTCAGCTTTCAGTTAAATTAACTGACCTAATCAATTATTGCACACTAATGGGAACACGAACAATCACTTTATCCCAAACAAAATCCATATTTACTGCCGTGGAATCGCTTGTAAAATTGATAGTGAACTGCTCGGTCTCTGTGGGCGATTGAATAACGGGTACGTCAACTTTTAACACATCTTTCGAATAGTCGGGTTCCTGAACACCAAAGAAAACACCCACTTCACTATTTAACGAAATCTGAAACGACTCCGCTCCTGGCACGGCATACATTCGGTAACTCCCTGCTTTAACAGGCTTGCCCGCAAAGCTTATGTCTTTATTGAAAGTTATTTCTGTGGCAGCATTCGCACCTAGCCTCCAGTATTTACCATAGGGCTGTAGGGCGCCATCTTTTTCCTCGCCAAAAATCAATCTACCTCTTTTAGAAGGTTGGCCGAAAGCCACATTGATATCAAGGCCGTTTTCGCTGAACGATTTAGTTGTGGGAGGGCTTTTTGGAAATAAATTACTGTACACAATAAAACCTACTAAGGCGACTAGTAGCAGGCCAACACCGAGGAGTATTTTCTTTAACATAAAACTGGGGTTTGGTTGAAGTGATTTACAATATACGATAATATTACTGAGCACACGTTAAAAAAATCTCTCATTGGAAAGGGCTTTCTTACACGATAATCATCGCAGATTAAACCTCAGTGGCACCTCTTGTCGTGAGCTATTAAAACCATATAGATAAACAGGTCCTTTGAATTCATTGAAGAAATCGATTACCTCTTGCGGGTCTTTTACACGTTGGCGATTAATTGAAACAATCGTATAGTTTTCAGGAAGTCCCAATCTGCTAAAAAGACCATCTCGTATTTTATTGATTTTAACACCATACTCAACTGCTTCCAGATTGGCGCCCAGCGTACCGTCATTAAATATTTTTCGCTTCACTAAGTTGGTGTCTCCATTCTTGTTGAAAAGCGTAACAGACACGTTTAATTTTTTTCCGCTTCGCAAATAATCAATACTTACCTTATCGCCTGGGTAGCGATAACTCAATTCCTCTTCAAAAGCACTCTTTGAGTTGATGTCTGCTTCATTTACCCTTATGATGATATCTCCTTCTTGTAGCCCTGCTTTGGCAGCCGCTCCTCCTCTTGACAAATCGCCTAGTAACACACCTTTGAATTCTTTCACGTTCACATCCAGATCATATTTTTTGGCGTTTTGATAATCATACTCCATCACATCCCCGCCAAAGAATGCTTTTTGCGGAAGGCCGTACTTAATCAAATCTTCCACTACTTTTTTGGCAATATCCACTGGCACCGCAAAAGCATACCCTGTGTAGGAACCTGTGCGTGATAAGATGGCCGTATTAATTCCAACCAAGTCGCCATTCTTATTGACCAAAGCTCCTCCGCTATTACCCGGATTAATCGCTGCATCGGTTTGAATGAACGACTCGATGGGGAACTTATCTTCCACCACATTAATTCTTCGTCCCTTGGCGCTTACAATTCCTACGGTGACAGTTGAGGAAAGTGAGAAGGGATTTCCTACGGCTACTACCCATTCCCCAACTGCGAGTGTTTTAGAATTTCCAAGAACAATAGCTGGAAGATTTGTCTCTTTGATTTTCAAAACTGCCAAATCAGTCGATGGATCGGTACCGATCAGCTCTGCATCATAGGATTTTTTGTTGTAGAGCACTTGAATTTTCTCGGCCGATTCTACCACGTGATTGTTAGTGACGATGTATCCGTCTTGCGTAAAGATGACGCCCGAACCAGAGCTTACTTGAGTTTGAGAACCACCTCCACCAAACAACAAATCCCAATAGGAATAGCTTGCTCCGCTTTGTGAAATACTATTGATATATACCACACTGGGTGTTGCTTTGGCAGCAGCAAGACTAAAGTCCACATTATCACTAGCTGCAGCGCTGTTTGGCTCAATAATATTGGGACGATAGATTTCTTTTGGCTCAAAATTATTTACGTTCAATTCTTGCTTCGCCTGCTCACGGGCGGTCTTCTCTGTCTGGTAGGCGAAAAAAGTATAGGCTCCGGCTAATCCCGCCAAAAATCCTACAAGTATTGTTTTGAATGTATTCATCTGATTCCAGTTTAGTCCGTCAACGCAAAACGATTGCTTTTGTTGGATGGTGGTGGCGCAAATGTCGAACCAAAACCAAAAAATGAAATTTTGGCAGTAAAAGATAGAATCCGAACCTCCACACATTTTTTTACCTTTGCGCCATCTATGGGAATTCGTTCAATCCTTGCTAAACCGTTTGCCGCATACATTGCCAAACAGACAGCTGAATGGTCATCGCAGCCAGTACAATACCAGCAAAACGTTTTCAATTATCTAATCAAAGAAGGAAAGAAATCCCTTTTTGGCAAGGATCATGGCTTTGCAGACATCCGATCGCATTCGGATTTTATTAGGCAAGTACCCATCCGCGACTACGAAGCTTTGAAACCCTATGTAGAAAAGGTACTACATGGCGAATCGGATATTCTATGGAAAGGCAAACCAGAATATTTTGCCAAAACATCTGGAACGACATCTGGCACAAAATACATTCCTATTACCGAAGAATCTGTACCGAACCATATCAATAGTGCCCGAAACGCTTTGCTTAGCTACATACACGAGACAGGCAACGCATCCTTTTTAGACGGAGGCTTGATATTCCTTTCAGGCAGCCCTGTGCTGGATGAGAAAGCAGGAATCAAGACAGGAAGACTTTCGGGCATTGTCAATCATCACGTACCCCAATATCTCAGATCGAATCAGAAACCCAGTTATGAAACTAACTGTATAGAAGATTGGGAGGCGAAATTAGAAAAGATTATCGATGAAACGATCAATGTCGATATGTCATTAATTTCGGGCATACCACCCTGGGCACAAATGTATTTTGATCGGATTCAGGCGCGAACCGGAAAGAAGATAAAAGATGTATTTCCAAACTTCTCGATGTTTGTCTATGGTGGTGTCAATTTTGAACCGTACCGTGCCAAATTATTTGAAACAATAGGAAAGAAAATTGATTCGATTGAAACGTACCCCGCATCAGAAGGGTTCATCGCCTACCAAGATTCGCAACATGCAGAAGGATTGCTGCTGCTGCTAAATACAGGCATCTTCTTTGAATTCGTTCCTACGGAAGAATATTTTAATGAAAGACCAAGTCGGCTTTCTATTGAAGAAGTGGAAATCGGGAAAAATTATGCGGTCATTATCAATAACAACGCGGGCTTGTGGGGCTACTCAATTGGAGATACGATAAAATTTGTTTCGAAAAATCCCTACCGTATTATAGTGACAGGTCGGATTAAGCATTTCATTTCTGCTTTTGGAGAGCATGTCATTGGTGAAGAAGTGGAGAAAGCGATGAAGTTTACGATGCAAAAATTTCCGGAAGTTGAGTTGGTAGAATTTACCGTGGCTCCTAACGTGGCCCCGGCAGAAGGCATGCCACACCACGAATGGCTAATTGAGTTTGCTAACAAACCAAGTAACATCGATGCATTTAGAATGGAACTAGATAGTCAACTTCGCCAATTGAATGTTTATTATGATGATCTGATCAGTGGAAATATCCTTTCAATATTGAAAATTTCTTCATTGCGGAAAAATGGCTTCATCGATTATATGAAATCGCAAGGGAAGCTAGGCGGACAGAACAAAGTACCGAGACTTTCCAATGACAGAAAGATTGCTGATGCCATGCAGCCTCTCATCGACTAATTGGTGGTTCAACAAACGCATGCCCCAGCTCACGATCCTAATGCCTGCGTTCAATGCCGCCCTTTACCTGCAAGAGGCCATTGAGAGTCTATTAGTTCAAACCTTTGTAGATTTTGACCTTTGGATTATTGACGATGGCTCCACCGATGAAACCCTGAGTATTGCAAAATCTTATACTGATACACGCATCAAAATAATTACCAACCCGGTTAATCAGGGGAGAGTAAAAACCATCAATAAACTAGTCAAGGACATTCAATCGCCCTACTTTACGATCACCGATGCGGATGATGTGTCGCACCCACAGCGCCTCGAAAAACAAATAGAAGTATTGAAACAAGACCAAACCCTCATGATGTGCGGAACTTCATTTTGGGTAGTGGATGAACAGGGATATACGGTGAGAAAGTTGAAGTTATTAACCAACCTAACGGAACTGAGGGCGAAGGCACTACAGCAATCTCAATTTTTGGGGCCAACTACCGTTATGAGAAAAGAGGTTCTCTTCGCTTTTCCGGACTTCTACCGTGCCTACCTTCGAGAGGAATTTGCAGACGCTGATTTGGCAACACTGATACTTGACAAATACCCAGCAACCAACATCGTTGAGCCATTGTACTATTACCGAATTCTACGATCCTCTCTGTCCCGAAGAAATGTAACTCCGCAAAAACTCAATCTTCACCTATTGGTGGGATTCTTGTCCCAACAAAGGCGAACGAACGACCAAGACTGTCTACAGAGAAATGCAACAGAAGAAGCAGATCGTTTTATGCATGAAATTGAAGAACCTTACAACCTTGACCCTTCTTTTTTATTTCGACATCAGGCATTTGTTCATTTGTATTGGGGGTTAAATAATCTTGCCCTTGAGAATGTATGGCTAGCTGTTTCGAAAAGCCCTTTTCGGGCAAAGAATTGGATTAGTCTTTTATATATTATTTTCCGGATCGGATTGTTTTATTTAAATCGAAGCGTAAACAAAGTACACTATCGCCAGTTAATGAGAACACAATGAGGGAAGATCATAAAAAGCACATCGCCATTTTAGGCTCAACTGGTTCAATTGGCACGCAAGCATTGGATGTCATTGCCGCCCATCGGGAAAAATTTGAAGTGGAAGTACTGACCGCACAGAATAATGCAGATTTATTGATTGAGCAAGCCAAGAATTTTAAGCCCAATGCAGTCGTCATTGGGAACGAGGACTACTATAACCAAGTGAAAGAGGCACTGATTCCTCTTGATATCAAAGTTTTTGCCGGTGAAAGCGCGCTCGCTTCCGTTGTTCAAATGGACACGATAGATTTAGTGCTTACAGCATTAGTAGGGTATGCCGGGCTTAAACCAACGATTAAGGCCATTGAAGCCGGAAAAACAATTGCACTTGCGAATAAGGAAACACTGGTAGTCGCTGGCGAACTGGTTACTCAATTAGCTCGATCAAAGGGCGTAAACATTTATCCTGTAGATTCAGAACATTCTGCCATTTTTCAATGCCTGGTGGGTGAGTTCGACAACCCCATAGAGAAGATTATTTTAACTGCATCAGGTGGCCCTTTTCGGGGAAAGAAAAAGGACGACTTGAAGAATATCACAAAAGCACAAGCACTAAAACATCCAAATTGGGTAATGGGTGCTAAAGTTACGATTGACTCTGCCTCACTGATGAATAAGGGACTTGAAGTAATAGAGGCAAAGTGGCTTTTCGGCCTTCGACCAGAGCAAATAGAAGTAGTTGTACACCCCCAATCAATTGTCCATTCGTTGGTTCAATTCCGTGATAGTTCAATCAAAGCCCAACTTGGCTTACCAGATATGCGTTTGCCGATCCAATATGCGCTTGGCTATCCGGAACGCTTGAATTCAGAATTCCCCCGATTCAATTTTGCCAGTTATCCGGCACTCACTTTTGAGCCCCCCGATACAGAAACTTTTCGTAATCTTGCACTCGCTTTCAAAGCCATGGAAAGAGGTGGAAACATGCCTTGTGTGCTTAACGCGGCCAACGAGATAGCGGTGGCTGAATTTTTGAAAGATAGAATAGGTTTTTTAGAGATGTCAGACGTAGTAGAGAAATGTTTGTCGGTAGTCAGTTTTGTTTCAAAGCCGAGTTTAGAAGACTATGTTGAAACGGATGCGGAGACAAGACGCTTGGCAAATCAATTCATTGGATAACGTTGACATAGAATTTTCAAATCAACAAATTAACGAATCTTCAAATTAAGGATCTATGGAAGGAATGATCATGACAACTCAGCTTTTTTTGAGTCTTTCGATATTGATAGTGGTACATGAAGGCGGCCACTATTTTGCGGCCAGACTATTTAATATTAAAGTGGAGAAATTCTATCTCTTCTTCGACTTCCTGTTTCCGATGGCGAATGTACTCAACTTTTCGTTATTGAAGATAAAAAAGGGAGACACGGAATACGGCATCGGATGGTTCCCGCTGGGCGGCTATGTAAAAATTGCCGGCATGGTAGATGAGAGTATGGATAAAGAACAATTAAAAGCTCCTGCGGAACCTTGGGAGTTTCGTTCGAAGCCGGCCTGGCAGCGATTAATTGTAATGATGGGTGGTATCATTGTCAATGTAGTTGTTGGCGTTTTGATTTTTATCGGCCTGGTCTATTTCATGGGTGACAAATTCATATTGAATAATTACGTGAATAATCATGGTGGCGTCCAAGCATTAGAATTGGCAGAACAATTGGGAATAAAAACCGGTGACAAAATCATCAAAATCGGAGGAAAGGAGTTTGAGTATTTTGACGATATCTATAACGCAGATATGTTGCTTTCTCAAAACGCCTCATACACTGTGTTAAGAGGAGATCAACAAATTGAAATCCCTATCCCGGCCAACTTCATCGAGAATTTTAATAAAAAGAAAGCACAATCAAGTTTTGTAATGCCCAGGTTCCCCGCCACAATCGAAACCATTTCGAGCGCATCAATAGCCTCTAAAGTTGGATTGAAAAAGGGTGACCGTTTTGTTGAATTACAAGGGCAATCCGTGAACTATTTTGACGAAGTGAAGTCGATCATGACAAACCTGAAAAGTGACTCGATCCAATTCAAGGTAAAAAGAGACCAGCAAATACTGGCATTTAAAGAGCCTTTAAATGGCGACAACACCATTGGATTCTCTTCGGTGTGGATCGAAAAAGAAGGATTGAAGGACATTCAATACTCGTTGGGCGAATCGATTGCAATTGGCCCGGGTCGTGCCTTCGATGTAATATGGTTGCAGATCAAAGCCTTCAAAAGAATTTTTTCCGGTGATATCTCTTTCAAGAAATCACTGTCTGGCCCAATTGGAATGGCGCAGATGTATGGAGGCGTTTGGGACTGGGAAAGATTCTGGCGCATGACCGGATTGCTATCGATGGTGCTGGCATTTATGAACTTCTTGCCCATACCAGCCCTAGACGGGGGCTATGTTATGTTCCTACTCTATGAAATGGTCAGCGGGCGCGAGCCTTCTGAAAAATTCTTTGAGAACGCGATCAAAGTGGGAATGGCCATTCTGTTATTGCTGATGGTTTTCGTATTTTACAACGATATCGCTAAACTTTTTACGGGCGGATAGGGTAATCGGCAAAGATTGGTCTAAATCACACTGCTTAAACTTACCTGTAAAAAAGGTTAATTTTCTACTCTTAAAATTTAAAGGTGCAAAGAGAGAGACTAGCCATTCGAACCGTCTATTTCAGTATTGCCGGTAACACCGCCATGGCCCTTATTAAACCCAGATTATGCAATAGAAATTCTATTGCATAATTGACGAATGAAAATCAACGATTTAGCCCCAAGTAAGAAAACCAAGTTGGTGATTTTCATTGTCAGGTCAGACGATAAATGTCTGACTCTGACCGCAAGCGTCACGAGGTTTAACCTTGACAATACTGAC
>JADBYK010000019.1 GCA_020403045.1 Cytophagales bacterium | reverse complement strand
TTTTAATAATGCTGCGAACACAGCAGGCTTTGCAGATGTGACGAATGTGGCTTTAACAGCGAGCCCGATTGTGATTACGGTACCGGGAGCAGTAGCTGCGGGGATTTACAGTGCCACTCTTAGCGTTCGCAACAGTGTGGGAGGATGTGTGAGTTCCAACAGCCCGATTACAGTGACGGTGAATGCGACCCCTACGATTACGTTAGGTTCTAGTCCGAGCGTTTGTGTTGGAGCCTTGAGTGCGAATTTACCTTATAGTGCCACGACAGGTACACCCACTCAGTACAGCCTTGACTTTGATGCGACCGCTAATACGGCTGGCTTCATAGATGTATTGAATGCCGCCTTGCCATTGACTCCTATTGTGATTACAGTTCCGGGCGCGGTGGTGGCTGGAGTTTACAATGCAAATCTGACGGTTAGAAATGCATCAGGTTGTGTGAGCACATTGAGTGCCGTTACCGTTACGGTAGGCAATCCCACGATCACATTGGGGGCGAACCCGGGTGTATGTATAGGGACCACATCAACAAATCTAACTTATAGCGCAACTACAGGTAGTCCGGATCAATACAGCATCGATTTTGATGCGGCTGCAAACACCGCAGGGTTTATCGATGTGGTGAATGCCGTATTGCCATTGACACCGATTGTGATCACCGTTCCGGGTGCGGCTGCTGCAGGAGTATACAATGGAAATCTTACAGTTAGAAATAGCATAGGTGGGTGCGTCAGTTCGGTGAGTCCAATTACAGTGACAGTGCGCTCCGCAGCTGATCCACTCTGTACAGGTGGGGGAAATTGTTCAGTTGTTACAGTGAGTGTCTCCTCTTTAACAAGACCACCTTGTAATAATCAGAATTTGGGATCCGTCTCACTTACTGCTGCAGGAGGAACTCCTAATTATATTTTTACTCTTACGGACTTAGGAACTGGTTTGCCCCAACAATTGCCTGGTGTTGGTTCTAATCCAACTGTTGTTTTTGGAAATCTTTCTCCTTCCAATTATACTTATTCAGTTGTGGATCAATTAGGAAATGGTTGTACTCTAAATTATAATATTCCTGTTGAATCAACTGTTCAAGCGACTGCATCAACCTTTGTAGATGCCGAATGCAATGGTGAAGCGGTTGGCAAAGCTACTATTACCATTACTACAGGGGGTACGCCTCCTTATGAGTATTCCGTAGATGGTGGGGGTACGTATTTTAGTGGATTGGTGTCAGGCAATACCATTAGTAATTTACCTCCCAACGGCACCTATAATATTTTAGTTCGAGATGACGCTGCGGATGCCTGCCCAGCAACTGTTTCTGTTACAATCAACAAT
Source organism: Cytophagales bacterium (assembly GCA_020403045.1). Taxonomy (GTDB): domain Bacteria; phylum Bacteroidota; class Bacteroidia; order Cytophagales; family Cyclobacteriaceae; genus ELB16-189. The sequence goes on along the minus strand of JADBYK010000019.1, from coordinate 16,231 downwards.
GCAAATCCAGCGATCACTACTACTTTAACTCCTACTGATGCAACTTGTGCTAATAATGATGGGAGTATTTTAGTCGGTGCCGTTTCTGGTGGAGTAGGTCCTTATACGTTCAAGTTAAATGGTACAACCATAACTCTTCCGGCTTCGAATAGAATTACTGCCAAAAGCGGAGGTAACTATACGTTAAGTGTTATTGACTCGAAAAATTGTCAAGTTGATTTTGCTACTTCGATTAACTTCCCGGGTTTGGTGAATTATACGTCTCTCATTAACAACCCGGATTGCAGTGGCTCTGGTCTAAATGGAAGTATTGTATTGAACATCACATCAACAGGTACGTTTCTAGCGGGTATCACTACTGATCCAATTGCACCACCAACAGTTTTTCAAAATGTTGTTTCAGCAGGGAGCACACCGGTTACCTTTAGTGGGCTTAGCAAAGGAACATACTATGTGTCGTTGACACCAACAGGTGCTGCTTGCCCTACGAAGGCACCATTTGTAATTAGCTCCGGACCAGATCAGGTTGATTTCTCGTTGATTGCGAAAAACATACTTTGTTTTGAAAACAAAGGTGGCGTGGCGATATCAGCTATTAAAGGGTCGCCATTGGTGAATTACAGTTACGAGATAGTAGATGCAATGGGCACTATTGTCCCTGCCGTCAGTGTAACCCCAGCAAATCCAATTAGTCAACTTCAAGCACTGGGCACAGTAAATCTGGTAGGCTTACCAGCTGGCGATTACAAAATAAGATTACTCCAAAATCAATCAGTTGCCACTGGGTGTGTGGCTCCTATTTCTTCAGCGTTCAAGTCGTTTACCGTGCTTGGACCCACAGCAGCATTGGATACGCTTTATGTTACTCGTACGATCTCACTGCCTGATCAGCCCACCGGCACTATGCTCGTTGGCCTAAAGGAAAGCCAACAGACACCTTACCAAGTCAGACTTGAATTAAAAAAACCAATTGATCCACTTCAAGCCTTTCTACTTGACTATACTGATTTTCCTCCTAGAAACACACAGAATTTAAAGATAGAATACAACATTCGGAATCTGTTTGCGGGATTCTATGAATTGAAAATAAGAGATGCCCTCGGATGTGAAAAAACGTATGTTGATATTGAAATTAAGGTAGATGTAAATATTTTTATCCCGAATGTATTTACACCTAACGAAGATGGCTCTAACGAGACTTTCTACATTCGAAATTTACCGACTGATTCAAAAGTAAATATTTCCAACCGTTGGGGCGCGGAGGTGTATAGCTCTAACAATTATCAGAATGATTGGAATGGCAGCAACAATGCGGATGGCGTTTATTTCTACCGTATAGTGGCAGGAGGGAATACATTTACCGGATGGGTTGAAATCATCAGAGGTAAGTAACACACAACTGGCACTCGGGTAATTTTTGCTTTTTGACGATTAGGCAATTGACGCCAGGAATTCAAGTGTATTAACTTCGTCAGCATAGTCAGAAAGGCCTGGGGTTTGTGTTTCGCCAAAGGCTACGCTTTTCGGATACCACCGATCTGCTGAAGCGATACATTGGATTTTTTCCTTATTCTCATCCAACCTTTTTTCAAGCTGGGTAAGGTCTCTATAAAATTCATAGTACACTATTGCAATTGGCGATACGAACGACTTGCTTTCCGTCAGGATCACCGAGCCGTTGTCGAAAAAATGGATGAGGTTGATCAATAAAATGGAGTGCTGATAATGGTAGTTGTTGGCGTATTTGTTATGATTGACAATAGCACTATATTCTTCCCATGCTTTCATGATTTTTTTGACATCGTAACCTGCCGGAAGGAAGATTTTCGAAACATTCCGACAACCCTGGCCAAAATAGCTGAATACATCCTTTCCCAATTCCTTTAATTCAGCTTCGTTCTCTTCGCCTCTAATCACTGCACAGGACGTTCTGTTTTTTCGGATGATATGCGGAATGTTTCTAAAATAATATTCGAAGTAGCGGCCCGTGTTGTCACTTCCCGTAGCGATTACTGCATCAATAGTTGTCAATCTCTCTTCAATAAAAATTAATTCGCGGAAACGCGAATCAATTAGCTTCAATTGGTTGCAGATAAATTCCATCAATACCGTATCCTGTGAGCTCAATTTGGCTACCAACACGTGCCCAGAAATTAACACACAAAGCAAGTCATGAAAGCCAACGAGTGGTATGTTTCCTGCCATTGCCACGCCCACTCTTTTACTTGATTTGTCTGCCCGGAGAACGTTAGTGTACGCCCATTCGGTTAGATTTTTTTTGTCCAAAAATTTAGAGATACCCTGAAGTGCTAACTCAATATTCTCTTGTGTGAACCATGGATTTTGGCTTGCTGCTTTTGTAAAAAGATTTGCTCTGTCGGCTGCTGATTGGTTGTCAATAATTGACTTTAACCGAACAAACGCTTCAATTCTATCTTCTAATGTCATTTTAACGTTGAACTTTGTACACTGAATTCTGTTTTGAGTAATGCGGTTTGAACTGTATTTTTGCTGCAATTTCTTTTAAAAAAGACTCAAAGGAAGCGATTATGGCCATAAAGATAACAGACGAGTGTATTAATTGTGGAGCCTGTGAACCAGAGTGCCCTAATACGGCCATTTATGAAGGTGGACGGGAGTGGACGTGGGCGGGCGGAACGGCATTGAAAGAAGTTAAGCTAGCAGATGGAACCACTACAGATGCCAAACTGGACCAAAATCCGGTATCCGCAGAATTTTATTATATCGTGTCAGGTAAATGTACCGAGTGCACTGGTTTTCATGAGGAACCTCAATGTGCCGCTGTTTGTCCTGTCGATTGCTGCGTTCCAGATCCTGATCATGTAGAATCAAAAGATGTGTTAATGGCGAGAAAGGCCTTTTTGCACAATGAGCAGTTACAGGCCTAGAAAGTCTTGGATTTGCTTTGGTACTACTTCATTTTGCTGCGCTTAATTAGATAAGCCTGTAGTACTTCGTCATACGAACTTTTTGAATCCACAGAGATGAAATCAATCTTTAGTTGGTTGCACTTTAGTTTAAGTTGATCATGCATTTTCGCCAATTGGGTCTCAAACTTCTCTCTGATTTCTGATGGATGTAGCTTCAATTTTTCACCACTTTCCAAGTCGATAAATTCGTATGGTTTTTCGGCAAACGAAAACCGAAGTTCCGTTTCGTGATCGGTGACATGAAAAAGCAACACCTCATGTTTGTTGTGCTTTAGATGTTGCAGTGCTTTAAAGATATCTTCGTGATTTTCACTTCCATCAAACATATCGCTGAAAATAATCACGAGTGACCGCTTGTGAATTTTTTCTGCTAATTCGTGGAGGACTCCAACGACATTCGTATGCTTTGAATCTTTCCCACTAGCCTGCAACTTCTTTTCGAGCAAGGTGAAAACTTTGTTGAGATGTGTGGAAGAAGATTTTATAGGCGTTAACTCTTCTACCGAGTCTGCGAATAAACTCAGCCCCACTGCATCTCGTTGGCGATGAAGTAAAAACGCCAAGGCAGAGGAAGCGAAAACACTGAACCTAATTTTGGCTAAAGATTCTTTTGGGTAGTACATCGAAGAAGAGCAGTCCACCACAAGCAGACAGCGTAAATTAGTCTCTTCTTCATACTGTTTGGTGTACAACCGATCGGTGCGAGCAAATACTTTCCAATCGATATGTCGGGTAGTCTGACCTACGTTGTAAAGGCGATGCTCTGCGAATTCTACAGAGAAACCATGGTAGGGTGACTTGTGTAGGCCGGTAATAAACCCCTCGACTAATTGCTTTGCCAGTAACTCCAGGCTTCCGGTTTGTCTTGTTTCTTCGAGGGTGGACTTCATTTGGGCATAAATAAACGGAATACGCCTTAAAATTAGTGTGTTCTGTTTGCATTAAATTTTTAAAATACTACCTTCGAATTGACCATTAAACCTAAAACCTAACCTAAACCTAACGATCTGTGGAAGAGAACAAGAGCAATGGCCGTGATGAGATTTATTCTGAGAAAGTAAAGGCAGGTAAACGCACCTATTTTTTTGATGTCAAGTCCACCCGGTCAAATGATTATTACCTGACCATCACCGAAAGCAAGAAGCGTTTTAACAAAGATGACGAAGGTTTTACCTATGAAAAGCACAAAATTTTTCTCTACAAGGAAGACTTCAATAAGTTTATGGAAGCACTCAATAACACTGTAAATCATGTAAAGCAAGAGCTTCTTCCAGATGTTGATTTTGATTCATTTGACCAAGCACGAGAAGAGAAAGAAGCCCATGAAGAACCTAAGACAGCAGCGGTTGGCTCTGATTTGAAGTGGGATTAAGATTTTACCTTTACCTAAACTGGAGAAGGCCTCGGTGAAAACTGGGGCTTTTTCTTTTTCTAGGACAGAAGCTTGAGGCCGGTAACTTGGCGCCTTGGTCTGATAGGCCAATTACGCAACTTGTACCCGATAGCAAAACCCATATCTTTGCGGGCTAATATAAAACAAAACCGAGCGAATGGGACTAAAGTGCGGCATTGTTGGTCTTCCGAATGTGGGGAAATCGACCCTTTTTAATGCGATATCAAATAACAAAGCCGAGGCTGCTAATTTTCCTTTTTGCACGATTGAACCCAATGTAGGTGTGATTTCTGTGCCAGATGCCAGATTAAAAATTCTGGAGAGTTTGGTGAACCCCCAAAAAGTGATCCCCACAAGCTTTGAGTTTGTTGACATTGCTGGCTTAGTAAAAGGAGCCAGTAAAGGAGAAGGGCTTGGGAACCAATTTCTTGCCAATATTCGAGAGGTCGATGCAATTGCCCACGTGGTGCGTTGCTTTGACAATGATAATATTATACATGTTGGAGGTAAGGTTGATCCCATTTCTGACAAAGAGATTATTGACACTGAATTGCAGTTGAAGGACCTGGAGTCAGTAGAGAAGAAAATAAGCAAAGTAGAGCGAACTGCTAAAAGTGGGGATGCTAAATCAAAGAAAGAATTAGGGACGTTGACCGCTTATCGGGATACGCTGCTTGCGGGCAAAAACGCGAGAAGTTTACAGGTCGATGCAGAAGATAAAAAAGCCATAGAGGACTTGCTTTTGCTTACAGATAAGCCGGTGATTTATGTTGCCAATGTGGACGAAAAGTCAATTCATACTGGCAATCAACATGTTGAAGCATTGCGTAAGTTAGTAAAGCAGGAAGGCGCGGAAGTAGTTTTAGTTTGTGCTGCCATTGAAGCTCAAATTGCAGAATTAGAGAGTGAAGAAGACAGGAAAGTATTCTTGGATGAGTATGGCCTAAAGGAATCAGGATTAAGTCGTCTTATTCGGGCCGCATATGATTTACTTGATTTGATTACCTACTTTACTGCGGGCGAAAAAGAAGTACGGGCTTGGACCATTCATAAAGGGTGGAAAGCGCCTGCTGCAGCGGGGGTTATACATACCGATTTTGAGAAGGGGTTTATACGGGCAGAGGTAATAAAGATTTCAGATTACCAGAAGTACAAGTCCGAAGCAGGATGCCGGGAGGCGGGTAAATTGGCAGTGGAGGGCAAGGAATACACAGTAGAAGACGGGGATGTGATGCATTTTCGCTTCAATGTTTAAACTTTCCTTACATAGCATTTATCGATTCATCTGATTTTTAGTACTTTAGCTTTCCGCAATTTGATTTTTTAGGCGGATTGACAGTTCAGGCTATTTTTTTTAGCTCTTTCATTGTGAGAACAAGAATCGTTTTTTTATTAAAGAATAGAGGTGCGTACGTACCCTTTCACCACCAATTTTTGTTGGCTCAAACCATCAAGGGGCTAATCATGCTTGGAAAAAAGCCTGAGTACTATTCCTATACACAGTATAACTTCTCAGGACTTAAAGGCCAGACCAAGATCAGCCGAAAGGGATTGCATTTTTATTCCTCTCGCGTTACGCTCGTGTTCTCGGCAACCAACCCCGATTTCCTTGAGCATTTTCTTACCGTATTATTCGACCAAAAAGAGTTGTTAATTGGAAACCTTCAATTGGTGCCCGAGGCAAAGGAATTGGAAGAGCCAGTAGCAATTAGTGATTCGGTAAAATTTCTCTGTATCTCCCCGGTTGTGGTGCTTCCTTCTTCTTTTAATGATGAGGGTAGCAAACGATTCATTCCCCCGGATACAGATGAGTTCTCCGATTTACTTTATGACAATACGATTGAACGAATGACTGCCAGTGGTAATTTCACCGATCAGCAGATGGCTGAGTTTTATAAATTTCAGTTGGTAGCCGACAAAGACTACATCGATCGTATTCAATCCTCACACAAAAAATTTGCCCGCATCTATCCGCTTTATGATTCTGATGTGAAGTATGAAGTACGCGGTTATACGTTCCCCTTTGTTTTGTATGCACCTCGGCCGGTGCAACAGTTTATCTATGAAAATGGCCTGGGCTATTTTTCTCACAAAGGGTTCGGAATGCTGGACGTTTCAGGATCGAGCACTCAAAAGAGGGAAATTGACCTGGAGGCGACCTACGCTTAGCGCGGATTAATGGGTAGTTGAAAATAGCCTACCAGCAAATCGGCATTTGGCCGAAACGGTCGTTGGTAGACAAAAATCTCATAGAAATTTTCTGTCTCAAAATGATTTCCCTCAAAAGAAGTTGTGCTATTTCCTCTTGTGCCAACTTCGTATTGGTAGTTATAAAGGCCTTGTTTCAAGAATTGTCTTAACTCATAATAGCCCGCGCCATTGTAGCTCATTTTACTTTCGGCATCCCGTTGAAAGCCATTAAAGGATCCCACCACATAAACATCTTCGCGAGGGAGTTCCGCAGACTTTAATAAAAAGTTCACGTATAAATAGTTTCCGGTGAGGGCGGGCTCACCAAAATCAAGATTTTCAATTAGGTAATTTCCATTTAGATCTAAGTATTGCGAGTAAGCTTCGTTACTTCTGTCTTTGTCAATGGCAACATATAACTCGTATGGTTTCACGGTGCGATTTATTTTTCCGGTATTTTGCCCGGGCGCCAGCAGCGAGCGAAAGTCAACGAAACGGAATTCGTTTCCACCATTAAATTGATTTTCAGTATCGAAAAAACGGTATTCCAATTGTTGCGTATTCTCCCGAATGAAATTAGGCTGGACATTTGTTTTCACATTATCCCACCGCTGGTTTTGGCGGATCGTGACATGCACCGTTTCCATTGGATTGAGGATTTCTAAATTAGAGTATTCAATGTCAAAATTGAAAGGTTGCTTTCCCTGTTGAAGCGTGCCGGTTCCGGCAAATTGATTGTCTCTTGAAAAGGATACTTGATTTTGATACACCATCATTCGCTTTGAAAGAATGAGATCGCTTGGATCATTACGATAAGCAACTAATAAATAGTTCCCGGGTAGTTTTACGGGTGGAACTTGAAAATGGTAATGTACATAGCGTGTGTGTGTGTTGATCGAATAAGCATAGTCGAGAATGCGATTTTCATTGAAACTCTCAAGAAAATCCAGATCCATCAGTGTGGATTTTGTCCAGTCATAGTTGCAATGGATAAGTTTTACGTAATAGTCACTACTGTTTTCTTGAAGGTCATCAAATTCAAGTACCAATGACTGCTGTTGGAGCGGTACAACTGCAGGCCGGAGATTTTCTCTTGAATTGCCCAAACCAGAGTATAGGAGAACCGTTTTTATTTGAGGTTCATACGTTTTATCTGCGAATTCGATCTTATTTTGGGCGAATAAACTGTGACTTCCGCAGATTGCGAACAAAACGATTAACACGCGCCAGTTTTGTGCCGAGTAACTTGTTCTGGCCTTGGCAAAGCGAAATGGCCAAAAGGACGCAAAACAGCTTTTTTTATATCGATTCATAATCTCAAAACTAAACGAATAATTAATTCAATTTGTATTCCAACGAATCGTTTTTATCTCGTGTCTAAGTACCAGATAGGGTTCATGCAAAGCGAAAAAGAGCTAGTTGAAGGCTGTGCGAAAGGAGAAAGGTCTGCGCAAAAGGCTTTGTATGACCGCTATTGTAGAAAAATGATGGTCATGTGCCAACGGTACGCCAAATCTACACAAGAAGCTGAAGATATTTTGCAGGAAGGTTTTATTAAAGTGTTTGCAAGCATAAAATCCTTTAGAGGAGAATCGCAGTTAAGTACCTGGATAACCAGGATCATTATAAACACGGCCTTGAATACACAACGACAAAAGTTGTACCTGTTCCCAATGGTTGACGTAGCCCATGTTTCAATTCGAGAAGAGGAGGAAGTTAGCTTGTCTTCATTTCATTTTTCGGAATTGATTGCAATTGTGCAGGCACTCCCGGATGGTTGTCGCGTAGTGTTCAATTTGTTTGCCATTGAGGGATTTAGTCATAAAGAAATAGCAGAGATGGTTGGAATTAGTGAGGGTACTTCAAAATCACAATATAGCAGAGCCAAAAGTTTGCTTCGAAGTAAACTTGAGGCAGGCGAAAAAAAATATGAAAAATTCGGAGAATCGAAAATTTGAGGAAAGCTGGGAAAAAGCTTTTTCTGACGCAGAGATCAACCCGCCAGAGAAAGTTTGGGACGGCATTGACTTGCACCTTTCAAAAATGGAAAGTGGCAGTATGAAAAGACGCGTTGTGTTCTATCAGCGCTTGGCAGCTGCATCAGTATTGTTTGCGCTATTAGCAGGGGGGGTGGGCCTATGGAATTGGGCGACCGAAGAGGGACAACGGCCACAGGCTATCGCTCAGAAAAGTAAACCTATCGATACGGTACCTCTGGTCGATGGCAATATTCAAAAAGAAATGACGACTGCAAACAATGGCACAAGCGCCAATAAATTGTCCGAAGAAAATTTAACTCAAAAAAACTCGCCATCTTCTTTGCAAGATAAGGGGAGTAAAGAAAAGAGTATAAAAAAATACGTGACTCCAAAAGAGAAAGGTAGTCGTCATCTTTTGGGATCTAATTCTCTTGCTTCCCTGGTTGCGGACGAAGAACAAAACGGAATTGCAAACGAAAAAAATGAGAATGTTAGACTCACGCATTTACCACGTGCGTTTCCAACGATTTCGTCTGGTAAGTTACCAGCTGTAGAAATAAAAGTGGCGGGCGAACCAACCAGAACGGTTGCCCAAACAAAACGTTTTAAAGAGCCGACTTTAGCTACTAAAAGCGAGCAAACGGACGATAGAGGTTGGTGGGCATCGGTAGGGGGCGCAGCTGGTAATTACAATCCGAATACCTCCGTATCCACGAATTTTTCGCAGGCTCAATTTGCAGGATTATCCACTTCCTCTAGTGCAGCGCCCAATAGTAGTGAGGCGGCAACAGGTACCGCATTTTCGTATGGAGTCAATCTGGGAAAGAAAGTCGCCAAGCGATGGGTGGTTGTAACAGGCCTGAATTACTTGAATCAGTCAATTGGATACAATTCAAATATCGCCTCTTTGGATGCCAACAATAGGGCACAAGCATTTGTAGCCGACTTAAATGCTAACTCCTCAAATCTGACAACAACTTCCCCTTATACAATAAATAGCAGTAATGAATTTTTATCGATCCCACTGCAAGCTGGGTTTATTGTGCTAGACAAGAAGATAGGGTTTCAACTTAATGCGGGTGTTTCGTCTGATTTTTTTATTAAAAACACATTAATTGATGAAGGTGGAAATTTAGCAAGCTATTCCCAAGGCGCAGGTGACAATTCAGCGTATCGAACCGTCAACTGGACGGGATTGGCGAGTACTGAGTTAAGCTACCGCATATCTAATCATTATCGAGTCTCGTTGCTCCCAGGGTTACGGTATGGTTTTAATCCCGTATTGAAGTCTGGTACGACCTTTCCAGTAGTTTGGGATGTTGGTTTTCGGTTTAGGTATCTGTTTTAGAAAAAAAGACTTTTTGGGCTGGCGTTTTAGAAAAATACGTGGAAAACCACGTGTGAAATACGTGGTTTTCCACGTTGTGTCGATGTATATGGAGCGTGACCTTTGACTTTTTAAAACTGCCTTATGGAAAGCCCCTTTCGTTTCATTTTCGTGCCTGTCGGGCTTGTTTTGTTTTTTGCTTTTTTAATGGCTGGGTTGCTATTTGGCGGCCTTTCGTTAGCTATTGGTGCTTTTGGTTATGTGAAAGGTCAAATGGCATCGTCTGTGCGCGTGTTTTTATTTTCCTAGTTCCAAATGTTTTTAGTTCGGGTGTGTCGAAGTGATACAAACACCTGACTTATGAAAAAACTTACTTTTATCACGCTATTTCTGTTTTGCATTCTGCTTTTAATCTCCTTTGGCTGCGAGGACAACTATGAGATTGAACAGAAGTACTCCTATTTTGAACCCGTCTACACCACCACTGCCGAGATCAGAGCATCAGTGGGTCTGACATCCCCGCAAACGATCAGAGAGGCAGGCAAGATTTACATTAAAGACAATTGGCTTTTTGTGAATGAAGTGGGTAAAGGAATTCATATTATCGACAATACAAATCCGGCAGATCCTATCATTAAGGGTTTCTTGACAATTCCGGGAAACTATGATTTAGCCATTAAAGGAAATATTCTTTATGCCGACAGCTATATTGATCTGCTGGCGATTGACATTACGGACAAAGCGAATATCAAAATCACAAAAAGGCTGGAGGGAATTTTCTCCGTGTATAATAGAATGGGTTCTGGTATTGACCCGGTCAAAGGAATCATCACAAGTTGGGAGCAAAAGGAAAATGTAATGGTAACAACTTCGAAGGGGCAGGCCAAAATCCAGCCGTGGGGTGGATTTTGGTTTGAAGATGGCGTGGCTTTTACACAGATGTCGAGCATCAAAACAGCCACAGCTCCTGGCAATCCTGCTACCTCCGGCATTGGCGGCTCGATGGCACGCTTTACCATTGAAGGGAATTATTTATATATGTTAGATGCGGGAAGTATTCATTCGGTGAGCATCGAAGCATTGACGAATCCGGTTGTAAAAAGTAAGAGCATGATTGCGTGGGATATTGAAACGATTTTTCCCCATAACGGTATTCTCTTTTTTGGAGCGCAAAGTGGTATGTACATCTATGGATTAGCAGATCCGGAAAAGCCCAACCGAATCAGTCAATATACGCATGTTCGAAGCTGTGACCCGGTAGTTGTAGAAGGCGATCTAGCCTACGTAACCCTTCGTTCTGGAACCACTTGCCAAGGGTTTACAAATCAGTTAGAAGTGATTAACATCAAAGACTTGACCAATCCGGTGCTATTAAAAATTTATCCCATGACGAATCCACACGGTTTGGGTATCGACAATAAGAATCTTTTTGTATGTGATGGCGATGACGGTTTAAAGGTCTACGATGCCACAGACCATTTAAAAATCTCTGACAATCAATTGGCTCACTACAAAAACATCAATACCTACGATGTGATACCCTACCAAAATGTGGCGATTATGACCGGCAAAGATGGGATTTATCAGTACGACTATTCCAATCCAAAGGATATTAAACAACTGAGTCGTCTCACTTTTTCAAAGGAGTAAGTATGCGATTAATTGTCTTCCTTTTGATTGGTTGCAGTATCCAATCAGTTTATTCGCAGCACACACTTGATTCCACAAAATTCAAGTTGCATTATTTCGGCACTTTGTTGAGTGGTGTTCAGATAGGGTGTAGCAATTGCACAACGGGAAATCAATTGACAGTCTCTGCCTATCTCATCAATGGCGTGCAACTCACAAAGGGTTTTTCTATCGGCATTGGAATAGGAGCTGACAGCTACCAAGAATGGAAAACGATGCCTTTGTTTTTACAGCTATCACAAAAAATAGCGGGCACCAAAAATCGCTTGCTTCTACAACTGAACACTGGTTATTCTTGGGCATGGTACGATAGGCAGGAATACACACTGCCCAACTTTAAGCAAAATGGCGGACTAATGATCCACCCGGCTCTGACTTACCAGCTGGGAATCGAAAAATGGACAATGCAGTTTTCAGTAGGATACAAAAATCAAGTTACGAGCACCTCGTCAAGATTAGAGTACCAAAGCTGGGGAGGAATAGCCTATAATGAGACTAATGTCAAAAACGAATTCAATAGAATGGTCATTCAGATTGGTTTTGGGTGGCGGTGAGTTAGATCGACACTATTTTTCTTCCAGTTCCTCTATTTCCAATGCGAGGGACTCCCACTTTTTATTCTCTTCTTCTAGTCGAAGATCAACTTTTTCATACTTCTGCTGACAATCGTTTAGTTTTTCGAAGTTTCCATAGACTTCGGGTGTGGCCATTTCTGCTTCTATTTTCTCCTTTTCTAATTGTACGCGATGTATAGCATCCTCCACCTTTTTCAGTTCGCGATTCAAATCTGAAATCTTTTTGGCATTTGGATTTGCTGCAGATGAAATTGACTTCTCCTGCGGCTTGGGTACTTGTTTTTTTACAACGTTTGGAGCTGGAAGAGCTTCCGCTTCTTTTTTCTTGCGCCAGTATTCATACTCGTCATAGGTGCCGAGGTACTCTTTGATCTCATGGTTCTCGATATACCAGATCTTGTTGGCCACCTGGCTTACAAAATGTCGATTGTGCGACACCACCACAAAGCTTCCCTGGTATTGTTGCAATGCTTGAATCAGAATGTTCTCAGAGATAAAATCCAGATGGTTAGTAGGTTCATCGAGTAATAGAAAATTAGCTTCTGAAATGAGCGTTTTTGCGAGAGCCACCCTTGACTTCTCGCCCCCCGACAGCACTTTTATTTTTTTGAAAACATCTTCATCAGAGAAAAGAAAACAGCCAAGAACATTTCTCAGTTCTTGTTCGGTCTTACCACTTCCAGCGTGCTTGAGCTCATCAAGAATTTCGCTATCAACATGAAGGGATTCCAGTTGATGTTGTGCATAGAAGCCATAAATTACATTGTAACCAATGATTCTTTCCCCTTCTACAGGTTCATCGTTGGCAATTATCCTGAGTAAGGTCGACTTGCCTTTGCCATTGGCACCGATCAGCGCAATCTTGTCTCCTCGTTCAACTATCGCGTTTGTGTTTTTTAAGATATCCAATGGGCCGTACGCCTTTGACACATCTTTCAACGTCACCACTTGTCGACCGGATGGTTGCTTGAACGTGAATCGGAAGTTGACGGCTGCGTTATCGCTCACCACCTCTTCTACTAAATCCATTCTGTCCAACGCTTTTACTCGAGATTGTACTTGTTTAGATTTCGTTGCTTTCGCGCGAAAGCGTTCGATAAATCTTTCTGTTTGCCGTATTTTCGCTTGCTGGTTTTCAAAAGCGCCTTGTTGAATCTCCTCGCGCATTTCTTTCTCTTGAAGGTAGTAGGTGTAATTACCCTCGTAGGTGATTAACTGTTCCTGAGTAACATCTACTGTTTTTGAGATTACGTTATCTAAAAATGTACGGTCGTGGGAAACAATGACTACCGCGCCCTCGTAGTTGCGCAGGTAGTTTTCAACCCATTCGATAGAAGGAAGATCCAAGTGGTTGGTAGGTTCATCCAGCATGAGACAGGAGGGTTTCTCTAGAAGAAGCTTAGCAAGCATAACACGCATGCGCCACCCACCTGAAAACTCGCGCAGCGGCCTATGAAGATCTTTGGTTGTAAAACCGATACCCTCCAATACCTCTTCCGCTTTGGATTGCATCGTATAGCCGTCCAGGTGTTCAAATTTTTCCTGCAACTTTGTCAACTTATCAACCAACTCATCGGAATACTCCGTTTCTAGTTGGTGCAAAACTTTTTCTAGTTGACGTTGTGTATCTACGGCTTCTTTAAAAGCGCCCATCGCCACGGTTAAGATGGCATCATCTGTTTGGTAGGAGAGCAGATCCTGATTCAAAAATCCGATTGTACAATCTTTCGCCTTGCTGATGGATCCGGCATCTATTTTCAATTCACCATTGATGATTTTTAGCAATGTTGATTTTCCACGCCCATTTAAGCCAATCAGTCCTATTTTATCATCCGGTTTAATAAACATTGAGGCGTTCTGGTATAGCGCACGCCCACCAATGAAATAGGAGATGTTTGAAATAGAAATCATTGTCAATAAAGTTCAAGCAAAGGTAATTCGATTTTGTCTATTTCCGGGTTTCTATACTGAGTAAGTGTGGGTTTTTGGGCAAATGCCTCATTTATTATATTTGAAGATGTAATAGCGTAGTTTGCATATTTATAATAATGGTTGGATCAATCCAGAGCTGACCTTTTAATGGTGCAAATCAAAATGATAATAAATTGTACAGTAATTTCGATTGATCACAAATTTAAACTTACGGATAGGTGAAATTGCCCTATACACTTTCGGAAATCAAGAGAATTGAGTTTAAGCCGGTCTTTATTTTATGTTTGAGCGCTACGTGTTTGCTTAGTATCAATTTTTTCTCGGGTCACTCAAATTTCAGATGGTTTAAAGTCCTCTTTGTTTTGTTCGACTTCGAAGATGGATACCATGCTATTGAGTTTAAATTGAATGAGAGTCCCTACAAGCAATTTTGGCAGCTGCTTTATTGGGCTAGTCATACTTTTCTTTTCTATTTTGTTGTACCTTGTCTGGCGATCAGATTTGTACTGAAAGAGAAGCTCAATAACTATGGCCTTAAAATCAAAGGAGCTTTTTCATTTGGTAGTATTTATGTTATTGCTCTAGTTGCTATTCTTCCTGTTGTTGTATACGCATCTTTCACTTCGCGCTTTCAAGTCACCTATCCGTTCTTTGTTCCCTTAGATAGGAATGATATGTTTCCTTACTTTTTTGTCTGGGAAGTTTTCTACGTTCTTCAGTTTTTCGCCCTTGAATTTTTTTTTCGTGGCTTTATGGTGCAAGGCCTTAAAAACCAGTTTGGCATTTATTCTGTGTTTGTTATGATGTTGCCTTATTGCATGATCCACTTTAGCAAGCCGCTACCAGAATGTGTTGGTTCTATTCTGGCTGGTATCTTCCTTGGGTTGATGAGTTATAGAACGAATTCCATTTGGTTAGGCTCGTTTTTGCACACGGCTGTTGCTTTGAGCATGGACTTTTTGAGCCTTTGGCACAAGGGTTACATTTAGACCGTTTGTCAAGTTCTTTCCATTTAGAAAGCAAAAAAGATTGGTGCTATTCCTCTAATTGGTAATTTTGACCTTCAAAATCAAAATTATGAGCTTCAAAAAATCAGTTCTCCTTTTTAGTTTATTAGTTGTGGCGTTGTGTTGCAATAATACGACAACCAAGAATTCGGTAGTATCAACCGCTGCCGACAATTCTTTTCCGGCAATTACCGAGGCGAGTGCGAAGCTTCCCTTAGAGTTGATCAAACTACCCAAGGGGTTCTCAATAAGCGTTTTTGCAGAGGTGGAAGATGCTAGATCGATGGCTTTGACACCCAACGGCACCTTGTTTGTTGGCAATCGAAGTGAGGACAAAGTCTATGCGATAAAAGATACTGATGGTGATTTCAAAGCCGATAAAAAGTGGGTGATCGCTTCCGGCTTAAATATGCCAAACGGAGTTGCTTTCAAGGATGGCGATTTATATGTAGCCGAGGTAAATCAAATTCACAAGTTTACCGGTATCGAAACTAAACTTGCTGCGCCAGGGAAATCGCAGATTATTTATGATAAATTTCCAACCGAAAAACACCATGGCTGGAAGTATATCGCTTTTGGCCCTGATGGTAAATTGTATGTGCCTGTTGGAGCACCTTGCAATATTTGCGAGTCGAAAGATCCTGTTTTTGCATCGATCACACGCATGAAAACCGATGGTTCTGGTGTGGAGGTTTATGCGAGTGGTGTGCGAAATACGGTTGGATTTACATGGCATTCCGAGACAAAAAACATTTGGTTCACTGACAATGGCCGCGATATGATGGGTGATGACACACCTCCCTGTGAATTGAATACTGCCACTAAAGCAGGACAGCATTTTGGTTATCCCTATTGCCATGGGGGCACGATCAAAGATCCTGAATTCGGTGATAAAAGAGCTTGTTCGGAGTTTGTGCAACCGGCACAAAATCTGGGTGCGCACGTGGCACCACTCGGATTGAAATTTTATACCGCATCAATGTTCCCCGCAGAATACAAAAATCAAATCATTTTGGCCGAGCATGGCTCATGGAATCGTTCAAAGAAAAGTGGACACAAACTAAGCTTAGTTAGTTGTCCCTTAAAAAGCTTAAAGGGTTAAGATTAATGAGAATATGAATTGATTTTGGTTGAAAAAATCTGCAAGAAAGTAGAACTTTATGTCGAAAACCTTGCAGATTTTTATGC
>JADBYK010000018.1 GCA_020403045.1 Cytophagales bacterium | reverse complement strand
TGAAAATCACCAACTTGGTTTTCTTACTTGGGGCTAAATCGTTGATTTTCATTCGTCAATTATGCAATAGAATTTCTATTGCATAATCTGGGTTTATCTTTTTCAGGCGTCAGACCGCTTTGAGCGGTCAGACGCCTTGCTATAGCTATCGGAACGAAACCCCTATAAAACAAAAAACCCCGAGCATTCCGCCCGGGGCCTCTCTAGTCTGCAAGCAGAGAGTTTTATCTTTTCAGGCGTCAGACCGCTTTGAGCGGTCAGACGCCTTACTATTAATACCTATAATAATCCGGCTTAAACGGACCATTCACCGGCACACCAATATACTTGGCTTGCTCTTCCGATAGCTCCTCCAACTCCACACCAATTTTCTTCAAGTGCAAGCGAGCCACCTTCTCATCCAAATGCTTGGGCAACATGTACACTTTCTTTTCATACTTGTCCGTGTTCACCCACAACTCCAACTGCGCTAGCACCTGGTTCGTAAATGAGTTCGACATCACAAATGAAGGGTGACCCGTGGCGCAACCTAAGTTCACCAAACGACCTTCCGCTAGTAATATCACCTGGCGACCGTTCTTCATCGTATACAAATCCACCTGTGGCTTCACCTCATCTTTCGATGCATTCTTGTTCAACCAGGCCACGTCAATCTCATTATCAAAGTGGCCGATGTTACACACAATGGCCTTGTCCTTCATATTTTCAAAATGCTTGCCTAATACAATGCCCGAGTTACCGGTAGCCGTTACCAAAATATCAGCTTCCTTCACCGCGTTCTCCATTTTCTTTACCGCAAAGCCATCCATCGCAGCTTGCAACGCACAGATCGGGTCGATCTCCGTTACAATCACACGTGCACCCGCTCCACGTAGCGAAGCAGCAGAACCCTTGCCCACGTCACCGTATCCGGCAACCACAGCCACTTTACCCGCCATCATCACATCCGTAGCTCTGCGAATTGCATCTACCAATGATTCTTTGCAACCGTACTTATTATCAAACTTCGATTTTGTTACCGAGTCGTTGATGTTGATGGCAGGCAACGGCAACTTGCCATTGTGCATGCGCTCAATCAACCGATGAACTCCCGTAGTCGTCTCTTCCGATATCCCTCTGATGCCCGCAATCAACTCAGGGTTGCGATCCAACACCATGTTGGTTAGGTCACCACCATCATCCAAGATCATGTTCAACGGCTTGCCGCCAGCAAAGGCATACAAAGTTTGCTCAATGCACCAGTCAAACTCCTGCTCGTTCATCCCCTTCCAGGCATACACCGGAATGCCCGCAGCAGCAATAGCCGCAGCCGCATGGTCTTGTGTAGAGAAGATATTGCACGATGACCAGGACACTTCCGCACCCAGTTCTTTCAAAGTCTCAATCAAAACCGCTGTTTGAATCGTCATGTGCAGGCAGCCTGCAATGCGCGCCCCTTTCAAAGGTTGTTCTTTGCCATATTCTTCGCGAATGGCCATCAAACCGGGCATTTCGGCCTCGGCCAGTTTAATTTCTTTGCGGCCCCAGGCGGCCAGCGACATGTCTTTTACTTTGTAGGCAGGTTTCTCAGCAACGGTCATAAATGTGTGTTTTCTGTTGAATTTAACGGTATAAACCGCAAAGATAACACAAAGTTCAAAAGGTCATTACGGAAAGTTGGGCTATGTAATTTGTGAGCGTGTCCCCTGCGAGGCGCAGTGGTCTGGCTATCCGCTACAAGTCCTCGGGGCGCGAGGCGCGCCCCTGTGGGCTTTCCGCTCCTGACTGTAGCGATAGCGGAACGTCAGGATCCCTCACGCAGCTTTCTCAACACTTACAAATTCCGGTCCTGACTGTAGCGATAGCGTAGCGTCTGGACTTGCCCTGACCGTAGCGCTAGCGAAGCGTCAGGATCCCTCACGCAGCTTTCTCAACATTTACAAATTCCGGTCCTGACTGTAGCGATAGCGTAGCGTCTGGACTTGCCCTGACCGTAGCGCTAGCGAAGCGTCTGGACTTTCCCTGACCGTAGCCCTAGCGAAGCGTCAGGGCTTGTCCTGACCGCAGCGTCAGGGCTACCAACTCTGACAGTAAGAATAAAAGCCTTGTCCTGACCGAAGCGTCAGGAACAAGATTTCACTACACATTTTTTCCTTCCTAAAAAACGTGGTTTTCCCCGTTTTTTCGAAGCGATTTCTGGCGTACATTTCCAACGTGTTAAATTCTAGTATAAGCAATCTTAATAAGACGAGTAGTTCGTAGTGAAAAACGAAGCAACCGCACGGATAAGAATCAATAAACTGCTTGAAGAAGCAGGTTGGAGATTCTTTGATGATGAAAATGGACAAGCCAATATCTTACTTGAAAATAAAGTCCAGATCACTCAAAAAATCATTGATGAGTGGGGCGAGGATTATGAAAAGACTTCGAGCGGATCTTTAGACTTTTTATTGGTTGATAATAGTGGTAAACCCATTTGTGTACTCGAAGCCAAAAAGGAAAGTATTCATCCTATTGCAGCCAAGGAGCAAGCAAGAAAATACGCAAAGACAGTCGAAGCAAATTATGTAATCCTGTCAAATGGAATTGTCCACTATCTATGGGACATTAGAAAAGGAAACCCTAAACCAATTTTCAAATTTCCTTCACCCGATGAGATTGGAGCTATAAAAGAATGGAACCCCGATCGAAAATCATTGGCAGAAGAGATTGTTGATGAAGACTTCATTGTAAAAGT
This sequence comes from Cytophagales bacterium, assembly GCA_020403045.1. Classification (GTDB taxonomy): domain Bacteria; phylum Bacteroidota; class Bacteroidia; order Cytophagales; family Cyclobacteriaceae; genus ELB16-189. The sequence goes on along the minus strand of JADBYK010000018.1, from coordinate 8,800 downwards.
GCAGATGCCCGATTATGCTGAACGGCCTGATTGGAAGGGAAGCATAACAGCAAGTAAAAATTTCATCTGGACAAATGGATTAAGATTCTTACGAAAGTATCAGTTAAGTGCTATTCAACATTTACAGAAAGCGGTAGCGCAAGGCAAGGATCGTTTTCTTTTTGAAATGGCCACAGGAACCGGAAAGACATTGACTTCTGCGGCAATCATTCGATTGTTTCTTAGAACGAAAAATGCAAGGCGTGTTTTATTTCTCGTTGATCGTCTCGAATTGGAAGATCAGGCATGGAAAGCTTTCGTTAACTATTTGAAACCTGACTACAGCACGTTCATATACAAAGAACACAAGTCAGATTGGCAAAAGGCAGATATCGTTGTCACTACGATACAGTCTTTAATGGCAAATGATCGCTACCGTTATGACTTCAAACCTTCAGACTTCGATTTACTTATTTCCGATGAAGCACATCGATCCATCTCTGGAAATGCACGTGCGGTATTCGAATATTTTCATGGATACAAACTCGGCCTTACGGCTACACCACGCGATTATCTAAAAGGTGTTGACTCAGACAAAGTAAAGGACAATGATCCGAGGGAAATTGAACGGAGAATGTTGCGTGATACATATTCTACCTTTGGATGCGAAGGTGGTGAGCCTACCTATCGTTATTCATTGTTAGATGGTGTAAAAGATGGCTTTCTGGTTAACCCTATTACATTAGATGCACGCACCGAGATCACTACGCAATTGCTTTCCGATGAAGGCTATGCAGTTACACTAACAACGGAAGAAGGTGAGGGAACAGAAGTTTTTGTGTCACGCGATTTTGAGAAGAAATTTTTTTCTGACAAGACCAACAGCATTTTCTGTCAAACGTTTCTTGAAAATGCATTGCGCGATCCGATCACCAAAGAAATAGGAAAGACCATCATATTTGGCGTAAGCCAGAATCATGCGCGTAAGATCACTGAAATGTTGAACGAATTTGCAGAACAATTCTATCCAGGAAAGTATAATTCCGATTTCGCGGTGCAAGTGACTTCGCAAGTGGGTGATGCGCAACAGATGACCATCAATTTTACCAACAACAACCTAAACGGAAAAACCACCTGGCTGGAAGCATACAAGTCAAGCAAAACCAGAGTATGTGTTACTGTAGGCATGATGACCACGGGCTATGATTGCCCCGATCTGCTCAATGTGTGTATGATGCGCCCTATTTTTAGCCCGTCTGACTTTGTACAGATAAAGGGACGAGGTACGCGCAAAAATACATTTGAGTACATCTATAAAAATGAATTGAACGAGGAAGAAATACAGCGTGAAGAAAAAGAAGCATTCAAGTTGTTCGACTTCTTTGCCAATTGCGAATACTTTGAGGAGAAGTTCAACTACGATGAAAAACTAAAGTTGCCCAAACCAAGAAACGGTGGCGAAGAAGGTGGTGGTAGCGGAGGAATCGATATAGACAAATACACCAGTTATATCCTTGATCCAATCTTAAGCCTGGTTGAAGAGAATATTGGCCCTGAAGGCATGCGCATTGATCGCGAGCTTTTCAAAAAGTTTGAAGATCGCATTATTATGGACGACATCATTCGCAAAAATGTAGAGTTGGGTAATTGGGAGAATGTAGTCAGTCACATTCAGCAGGAAATATTTGATAAACCTGAACAATACTTTAACCTGGAGAAGCTACGCAAGGCTGCAAAGATTGATCGCAAGGTTTCCATCCGCGAAGTGGTAGAAAAGATTTTTGGTATTATTCCAAAGTTCAAATCGAAGGATGAAATGCTGGAAGAGGAGTTCGATAAATTTGTTTCTATCTATCCACCAGATGAAGATGTGAATGTACGAGCACTGAAGTATTTCTTTAAAGCCTACATCATCGATCAGGACATTCGCAAGATTATTGAAGCAAAGGACTTTCAGGCACTACAAACAAATCCTACGCTCACCATTTCACAATTCAAGGAAGTGGCTCCCAAATATCGGGAAGTAGTGCCGATGTATATAAAGGATTACGTAAAACTAGAACAGTTCGCAGCTTAATGGATCAAAAATTCAATGCTAAATACCGAATTGAATCAGCCCGCCTGCAGAGTTGGGATTATGGGTGGAATGCATCCTATTTCATTACCATATGCATCCAAAACCGGCAATGTTTTTTTGGAGATATTATAAATACAGAAATGCGTTTGTCTGAGATCGGAACAATTGCAAATGAATGCTGGTCGCAAATTCCCAACCATTTTCCGTTTGTTAAATTGGGCGAATACATTGTGATGCCCGATCATGTGCATGGGATAATCATTATTGATAAACCCATTAATGACAACGAAAACAACGTAGAGACGCGATTAATCGCGTCTCTACCACCAAACGATGGGTCACCATCAAAACCAAACGATTATAAACCCGGTGGTTTTGCAGGAAACAAAAATCCGATGTTAAACGAAAACGTGTCACGGATCATCCGTTGGTACAAAGGGCGCACAACATTCGAATCTCGAAAAATCCATGCCGATTTCGCATGGCAATCCCGATTCCATGATCACATTATCAGAGATGAAAATTCATTTCACAATATTTCAAATTACATTGCCAAAAATCCATTGAACTGGGAGATTAGTAAAGACGTTATGAATGACGTCTCATCCTTCCTCGCCACAGAGAAATAAAACATGCTAGACACCGCTACCAAAAATAGAATAAACGACTGCCGCGATATATTGGTAGGTAAGTTGCCCGACCCCAAAGCACAGATTGAACAAATTACCATTGGCCTCATCTACAAGTTCATGGACGACATGGACAAGGAAGCTATTGAGCTAGGAGGTAAAGCAAAATTCTTTCAAAACTATAAACTACCCGATCCTGAATTTCCAAAAGATCGCAAGAAAGATAAAGTAATTCCTTTTGAGCAATATCGTTGGGATAATTTGCTGGATGCTAAAGTAACGGCTACGGAAATGCTGCGCTTGTATTCCGAAGCCATTGCAGGGATGGATAAAAATCCGAACATTCCACAATTGTTCCGAGATATTTTTAAGAACGCCTATTTGCCTTATCGTGACCCCGAAACATTAAAGTTATTCTTAAAAACCATTGGTGAGTTTGAATACACGCACAGTGAGAAGTTGGGCGATGCTTTTGAATACCTGCTTTCGGTAATGGGCTCGCAAGGCGATGCCGGACAGTTTAGAACACCAAGACATATCATCGATTTTTTGGTGGCCATTGTTAATCCTTCAAAGAACGATACCATACTAGACCCCGCCTGCGGCACAGCAGGCTTTTTAATTTCTGCTTTTAAGCACATTAAAGAACAGAATAAAAAAGGATTGACACCCGATGAGCGCAAGAAGGTAATTCAAAACTTTATTGGCTATGATATTTCACCCGACATGGTGCGCCTAAGTTTGGTGAATTTGTATTTGCATGGATTTTCTGATCCGCACATTTATGAATACGATACCTTAAGCAGCGAAGAACGCTGGAACGAAAGTTTTGATGTGATCCTTGCCAACCCACCCTTCATGAGCCCGAAGGGCGGCATACGGCCGCACAAAAAATTTAGTATTGATAGCAACCGCAGCGAAGTGTTGTTTGTGGACTACATAGCCGAGCATCTAAACCCCAAAGGTAAAGCCGGCATCATTGTGCCCGAAGGTGTAATATTTCAAAGCGGTACAGCCTATAAAGACTTGCGCAAAATGCTGGTGGAGAACTACCTCTATGCCGTAGTGAGTTTACCAGCAGGAGTGTTTAATCCGTATAGCGGTGTAAAGACCTCCATGTTGCTAATGGATAAAGAAGTTGCCAAAAAGCGGAATGAAATTCTCTTTATAAAGATTGACAACGATGGTTACAATCTGGGTGCACAACGGGCAGCCGTAAAAGGTAGCCAGTTGGAAGAAGCCATTGAGTTGGTGCATGAGTTTGTTAAGACAGGCGAACTAAAAGAATCATTGATTGCTCACGCAGTTTCTAAAACAGAAATAGCAACAAATGGCGATTATAATTTAAGTGGGGATCGTTATAAAATAAAGGTTGAGCATAATTCTAGCTATGATTTGGTTGTTCTTTATGAAGTAGCGGAGTTGCAAGGAGGGTATGCATTTAAAAGTAACGAGCTTAAAAACGAGCGAGATTCTAATGATCTTCCCGTTATCAAAATTGGAAATTTAAATCCAGATGGTTCGCTTGACATTTCTAATACACAGTATTTTCCATTTGATGAATCACTTAAAAGATATTTAGTAGGCAAGAAAGATGTTCTTGTAACCATGACAGGAGCAACTGTAGGTAAAACATCTGTTTCTGATTCTGAAAATCTGCTCTTAAATCAACGTGTTGGTTTAATAAGGTCAAACTCAGAAAAATTGGGTAAAGATTTTTTAAGCAAGCTGCTACTTAGCGATTTCTTTTACGACTATTGTCAAAGAACTGCTGGTGGTGGAGCTCAGGGAAATATTTCACCCAAAGAAATCTTAAATTTTCAAATCCCCCTTCCTCCCTTATCTATTCAGCAAGAAATAGTAGCCGAAATAGAAGGCTATCAAAAAATCATTGATGGCGCGAAGGCCGTAGTAGAAAACTACAAACCCAAAATTGATATTGACCCGGAGTGGGAGATGGTGGAGTTGCAAGAAGTTTGTAACGTGACATCAGGAGGAACACCGGATCGTAATATCAATGGGTATTGGAATGGTACAATACCATATATCAAGACTGGGGAAATATTTTTTAATAGAATAACTAAAGCCGAAGAATTTATTACTGAAGCTGGTTTGAAAAACTCTTCAACAAGGTTGATTGCACCGGGAACAATATTAATGGCCATGTATGGCCAAGGCGTAACTCGAGGTAGAGTAGCAATTTTGGAATTTGAAGCAGCAATCAATCAAGCGGTCGCTGCAATATCCAAAAAGAATGATGAAATCAACCTTGAATTTTTGTTCTATCAACTTCAAGGTATGTACAAGTATTTAAGAATGATTAGTGATGCAAGAGGAGGAAATCAAAGTAATTTGAATGCCAAACTAATTAAGGAATTAAAAATATGTTTGCCTCCAAAGGATATTCAACAACAAATTGTAACTCAAATCGAAAAAGAGCAAGTGTTGATCAATGCCAACAAACAACTCATTGAAATTTTTGAGCAGAAGATAAAAGATAGGATTGCTAAAGTTTGGGGAACCAGCTAACAGGTAAACTAGAAATGAAACGAATTGCCAATGAAATCAAAAATACTACTGGGTAAAATTCTTCAGCGATTTGAAGATCAAGAATATGCCAAGGTTGATGGTTATAATCGATTTAATCTGGTTAAATCAGGCGAAACGTTTGTCACAGTTCTAAGGCAAAAAGGCACCGAAACCAAAGTTGATTTTAAACGGCTCTTAATCGGTATTGATTTCTACAAAGAAAATATTTCCGCCTACGATAAAGGGCCAACCGCACTGAGGCGGGCCGGAATTACGCACATAACAAGTCCTGTTTTTTCATTGCTTCACTTACTTAAAAAAGCAGCCTACAAGTAAAAATAAAATTCCAAAGACTTTAAGATCACACTGAATATGAAAAAGATTTTTAACCCCGAACCCATCGACATCAAAAATAATCCTGATATAACAGAGAAAATAATTCAGGATATAATAGCAGAGAATCCTTCCATCATCGGACTAGGTGATCTAATCCTTAAAGATAAGGAAAGAATTCTTCCAAAGTCGGGCCGTTTAGATTTACTCATGCAAGACCCGGAATCAAGCAGGCGCTATGAAATAGAACTGCAATTAGGTAAAACGGATGAGAGCCATATTATACGAACTATTGAATATTGGGACATTGAAAGAAAAAGATATCCGCAGTACGACCATTGTGCAGTTATCATTGCAGAAGAAATAACAAGCAGATTCCTCAATGTGATTAGTTTGTTCAATGGTTCTATTCCATTAATTGCTATTCAAATGAAGGCGTATAAGTTTGATGATCAAGTAGGGTTAATATTTAACACCGTACTGGATGAATCAAGACTTGGCCTCGTTGATGATGATGAGGAAGTTCAGGAAATAACCAACAGAGACTTTTGGCTAAAGAGAGGCACAGAAGATACATTAAAAATGGCGGATGAAATTCTCGAAATTGTAAATAGTATTACACCTGGCTACGCCCTCAAGTACAACAAATTCTACATCGGCCTAGCCAAAGACGACCAACCTGACAATTTTGCAATATGTCGCCCCAAGAAGAATTATATGCGCATCGAACTTCGCATACCCAAGTCCACCGAAATGGATAACATAATCGAGAAAAGTGCCCTCGAAGAAATGGACTACGACTCAAGATGGGGCCGCTATAGAATTCGGTTAAATAAAGGTGATATAAAAAAACATCATGATGTGATAAAGAATTTTCTGACGCTTGCTAAGAATGGCTAGTAACAACGAGTTGATTAAATTAAAGCGAAATTTTTAACCCAGCCTTGGTTCGTATCTTCATCAAGCGAAATAGTGTGTTTCGTGAGGACACGAACCAGGGGCAGAAGTTTTCAGTAAGGATGATCAGTCAGTGTGGAGAAGAGACGACTGCGTTTTAACAGTTTTTTAGAAAGATATACAGGTAATGGAGAAGTTATACGATATCACCTTTTGGAGCGAGCAACCTTGGCTAAACACAGGTGGAACTCGTAACAAAAAAATTTATCTCAACCCGGCAGATAACGAACTCTATTATTTTAAGCAGTCGCTGAAGAAGGAAAAAAAAGATTACAAATACGAATTCTGGTCAGAGATCATCGCGTATGAAATTGGCAAGATGTGTGGGTTCAATATCCTTCCCTACCATGTGGCCGTTCGGGGTAACCAAGTAGGGTGTATATCAAAGTCCATGATCAATCCCGATAAGGAAGAGTTGGTTGAAGGCGGCCGGTACATTCAGGCTTTCGACAACACCTTCAATCCTGAAGATCGGTCGCTACGGAATCAATACACATTTGAATTAATCATAGCTTCGCTAGCATCTTTAAAGCTGGATAAATATTACGAGCACTTTATCGAAGTCTTGGTCTTTGATGCTCTTATTGGAAACAGCGACCGTCATCAGGAAAACTGGGCATTTATCACTAGCCATACTTTGTTATCAAAGTCTTTGGCTGATTTTGAGTTTTCAATTGAGCATGAGAAATTCCTTGAAACCGCTCCAAAATTGGTTAAGAAATTTCTTCAGACAGTTTATCTGGTGAGAGGGAAACTGAGGCCAGAGTACAAAAAATTAAGGCTTACCTCGCCCAAGTACACAAAGTTTTCACCCATCTACGACAACGGTTGTAGCTTTGGCCGTGAGCTTGTAGACGATAGAGTATTGGAGATGATCAACGACCCAACCCTCATTGAAAAATACGTTAAAAAGGGAGAAAGTGAAATTCACTGGCAAGGCAAGAAGGTAAGCCATTTTATTTTGCTAGATAGTCTCTTGAAAGAAGAAGATTTCAAGCAAATGGTGGAATCCCCCATAAAGAGGATAATTGAAAAGTTTGACGAGAAGACCACAAATGAACTTATAAATCAGGTTGACGTTGAACTGCCAGCAGGTTGCGAATACATCAAAATACCTTCGGAAAGGAAGCAACTGATTTGTAAATTGGTAGTTTCGCGGTTTAATTTGTTAAAAGCACTGATCGGAGGAAAGTAAAGTGAAAGAGATAGGTCATATATATCTAAGCTGGCGGAGGGGTCAGGGCGAAAGAAGGCACATTGTTGGTGTTTTGAAAAAGAACATTACTCAGGGTGCGCGCTTTTCCTATCTACAAAAAGGAGTAGATGCTGCTAAGCAGGAAGGTTTTACACCCTATCCAGAGTTTCCGGAAACAACCAAGGAATACACTGATAATGTAGAAGAAATTTTTGGTCAGCGTATTACAAAATCAGAGCGATCTGATATTACAGACTTTCTTGATTTTTGGGAAATTGACCCCAAGTTTAAAGACCAAAAATTCTATTTATTGGCGCACACTCAGGGGTTAAATCCCACCGACAACTTCGAGTTCTTGGCAGATTACAACCCAGTTAAATCACTTCGGTTTCTGACAGATTTGGCGAGTCTTAGTGTGTTGAAATTACCGGCTGGAAGCATTGAAAAAGGGGATAAGCTTACCTACCAATTAGAATCTGATAACCCCCACGATAAAGAGGCCGTTAAAGTTTTTAAAGGAGAAACTCTTGTAGGTTACATCAAAAAGATTCATTGCAAAGTGTTTTATAAACCTCGAGCAAGCAAACTCAAGCTTACTGTTAAGGCCATAGAGCAAAACGGTGTTATGAAGCGTGTATTCGTAAAAGTAGCTGGTCAGTAAGAGTCCTTAACCCCCTAGTTGTTGCGGGTCGCATGACCCCTTAGTTATTGTTGGTCTCCGACCAACAACCCAAAAGCAAAAAAAGTGATCCTACCTTTCGTGTCGTCAGGTCTTACGACCTGACGAAAAACTCCCCACTTTAGCGCAAGGGTCTCCCTTGTTCTTCTACATCTATACTAGCCGGCAAAAGTCCAGGCGTGACGCTTGAACGAGGTTGAGATCAACCGGGTAGATCGTCAGGTCGAAAGACCTGACGGCACAAGAACGACCTGACGAAAAACTCCCCACTTTAGCGCAAGGGTCTCCTTTGTTCTTCTACATCTATACTAGCTGGCAAAAGTCCAGGCGTGACGCTTGAACGAGGTTGAGATCAACCGGGTAGATCGTCAGGTCGAAAGACCTGACGGCACAAGAACCGTCAATCTTACAACCCACTTTGT
>JADBYK010000017.1 GCA_020403045.1 Cytophagales bacterium | reverse complement strand
GTCAGAGTCAGACATTTATCGTCTGACCTGACAATAAAAATCACCAACTTGGTTTTCTTACTTGGGGCTAAATCGTTGATTTTCATTCGTCAATTATGCAATGCTGACAGTACCGTCAGCATTGCATAATCTGGGTTAAACCGACAATCGTGGCACAACTAAGAATCCGTCTGTTAACTTTACTTCAATTATTTTTAGATCGAGTACTTTTTTAGTGCACTTTTTAGGTGATTGTCGACCACAAGCATTCGCAAAGACGCAGGCTGAATTTTTACGTCAAGCGTTGACGCTGGGCTTTGGGTTTCACCGTCAATGTGAAAAGCCATTGGTTTTGAGAACGTGAGTTGAACGTTTTTTGCTTTTACGATCTCTACATGCCGTGATTTATTTAATTGCCCGGTAAACATGTTGTAACCAAATCCGATCGACTGGAGAATGGGCACTTTTCTCACAAAACAAACGTCCAACCATTCATCGCAGACGGATGCTTGAGGAGCCACTTTTGCGTTGTTGCCAAATTGCGATGAGTTGGCGAGCGCAACAATGAATGATTTTTTACTTACTTTTTTATCGTCCAACCTAGCCTCGAAATTAAATTCATGAAAACTTAAAAATTCTTTGATTACTAATTTGGTGTATCCGAAAAATCCGCGCATGCCATTTTTTCCAAACAAACTCGCTATATGACCATCGAAGCCAACGCCCGAAACATTTACCGACAGCATTCCATTAACTAAAAAAGTGTCCATGTCGATGATTTCCTGCGAACCGATTAATTGAAGCGAACGCTTAAAATCCATGGGTAATTGAAGGTGCCTGGCCAAACCATTGCCCGACCCATTTGGCAAAATGCCCATCGGAGTCTTTGTGCCGACCAGGCCTTGCGCCACTTCGTTCACGGTGCCATCGCCACCCACTGCAAACACAGCGGTGAATTCATTGCTTTGTGATGCATTTCGTGCCAGTTCAATAGCGTGCCCACGAGCCTGAGTGAACTCAATCGAACACTCCATTTTTTTCAAGGCACAAAAATCGATGATACGGCCTTCAATAGACGGTCGGTAAACACCACCAGAAAATCTATTGATAATGAACAATACCTTCTTATTTTCGCTCATAGAAATGTCAAAGATAATTAATGCGATCGATCTGGATTATTGTGGAATATTAAATTGATATGATCAATGAACGAATTCAAACCCAGGAAAATCAAATTTAAAGCGTGGGATACTGAACATCGCCTGTTGATGCGGTTAAATAGTATTGAGTGTAGCAAGGGCGAATTGGTGAAGAAGGATCATATTCTGCTGCAATTCACCGGCCTTCTTGATCAAGATGGCGAGGAGATCTACGATCAGGATATTTTGACGATTTCACTGGAACGATACATTGTGTTTTGGAATGAAAACCAGAATGGATGGTATTATTCGGCATTAAAAAGTAGAAACTCGTTCTCACCGTTTTTAGAGAAGCAAGCTGCTTCCATGAAGCGTTTTTGCAATAATTTTGAATTAGCGGAACGGCCAGAAGAAAAGAAACGCTAGCTACTTCGTTAACTTTGATTGAATGTAACTAACGGCTTGCCCAATGGTTTGCATGCTTTCCGCATCGGCATCAGGGATCTTGATATCAAAGGTTTGCTCAAATTCCATTACCAATTCTGCGTAGTCGAGGGAGTCAATGCCCAAGTCCTTTACAAAGCTTGCATCGGTTGTAATTTGAGAACTGGGTACGCCTAATTTTTCGGTGAGAATGGAGGTAACTTTCTTTTCAACGTCTTGCATGTACATCGGTTAGAAGCACCAAAGCTAAAAAAATCTTTTGATTCAAGTAGTTTTATAACCCCTTAAAATCTGAGTAAAAACTCTGTTCCTTCCCCCAAAACCGACTTCACAGCAATATTGCCTTCGTGCTGTCGCATGATTTGCTTGGAGAGACTTAAGCCTATACCAGAGCCCGTCTTTTTCGTAGAGAAAAAAGGGATGAAGATCTTTTCCAGCGCCTCGGGTTCAATACCCGTTCCGTTGTCTTTTACGGAAACAATTACCCCTCCGTTTTCATTGACATAGCTAGACAGCATTATTTTCCTATCCTGCTTTTCGCCAAAGGCCTGAATGGCATTTTTAATCAGGTTGATTAGCACTTGCTCGACCAACGTCTTATCTGCCCGGATGCATAGCGTATCGGGCTCGACAGAAATGGAAATTGTAATGTTGTTATCGGCCAGTTCTTTTTTGTGTAGCATGGCGAGTTCATCCAGTAGCGGACGGATGCAAACCTCAGCTAATTTTGGTTTAGGGATGTGGGTAAGACTTCTGAACTCTTTTACGAATTTGATGAGCCCTTCACTGCGTCTGCTGATGGTCTGGATGGAGAGGTGCATATCTTCTGCTTCCTCTTTTTCCATGTTCAGCTCGTTTGCTAAAAGTTTTCGGTGTAATTCTTCCTCTACAACGCCCGCCAGGGAAGAAATCGGTGTGACTGAGTTCATGATCTCATGCGTTAACACGCGCACCAGATTTTGCCACGCCTCCATTTCCTTTTCCTCCAATTCACTTTGGATATTGCTCATGGAGATCAACTTGACTTCTTCTCCACGCAGGGTAAGTTCGATAGCATAGATAGATAACTGAATGGTTTCGTCTCCATTCTTTACGCGTACAAGTTCGCGACCGCCCGTTTTTAGTTTCAGGAAAGCTTCTACCATATCTTCGCTCACTTCCCTTAGGTCGTGGAGTCGATCGGCCTTGTCTATATGCAAAAGTCGCTTGGCTGCGTTGTTGATGATCTGGATGGTTTCATCGCGTTTAAACGTAAGGATTCCTATTCCTACGTGTTGCACTATATTTTTAAAGAACTGGTATTCAGAGTCTTTTTCTTTTCTGGACTGGCGCAATTTTCCAAGCGCTTCATTCATTTCCCGATGCAACTTTTGCACCGATGGATCCGGGCTTTCGGTTTTAAAGGATGAAGAGAGGTCGTCAAATTTGATGGCATCCAAAAAAGAACTGACATCTTGTGTAGGGCGTTCTACCACCTTGACTAGTTGAGAGACCTGAAACCCGATAGCGGCCAGGAGCGCAAGCGCTAAAAAAATGCTCGTGTCTTTTCCATCGAGTATAACCGTAAAAGCGAAGATGGTGAAAACCAAAATGGCAACACGGGTGACTAATGGCGAGCGCCAGTTAAATTCCATATTTCTCCATCCTTCGGTAGAGTGATGCCCGTGTGAGACCTAACTCATCGGCTGCCTTGGAAATATTTCCATTGTGGAGCTGGATGGCTTTGGTGACGGCAGATTTTTCTACCTCGTCCAGATTTAGGGTGTCACTTGCCTGCGCTTCGTTTCCTTTTCTACTAAAAAGGAAATCGCTTTCCTGCAGTGTGGGGGAGTCGGCCATGATCAACGCCCGCTCAATGGCGTGTTGCAACTCGCGTACGTTACCCGGCCAAGCGTATTTTTTTAGTTTATTGATGGCTTCGGGTGAAATCGTAAGTACGTCTTTTCTATATTTCTTCGAGTAATAATTCAAAAAGTGATTGGCCAACATCGGGATATCGTCAATTCGCTCGCACAAAGGCGGAATGGTCACTTCTACGGTGTTGATGCGATAGAGCAAATCCTGGCGGAATTTTCCGTCTTTTACCATTTGATGCAACGGCATATTGGTAGCGCATATCAAACGAATGTCGACATCAATGTGTTGATTGGATCCTACGCGAGTCACTTGTCGGGATTGCAATGCACTTAACAATTTGCTTTGCAGACTCATGCTTAGATTTCCAATTTCGTCCAGGAATAAAGTTCCGCCATTTGCTAATTCAAATCGACCCGGCCGATCTTCGCGCGCATCGGTGAACGATCCTTTCTTGTGCCCAAATAATTCACTTTCAAACAGGGTCTCTGTTACAGCCCCCATATCAACAGCCACAAACGATTGATCTTTTCGCAATGATTTTTGATGGATCGCGCGAGCGACCAGCTCTTTTCCGGTGCCATTTTCGCCAAGTATTAAAATGTTGGCGTCTGTTTTGGCTACTTTATCAATCAGTGAAAACACGTCTTTGATGGCTGAGCTATTGCCAACGATGTCACGAAAGGGTTGACTGATTTGCTCTTCCAGCATTTCTTTTGCTTTTCGCAATTTATCGACTTCGTTATACGATTTTTTTAACTTGATCGCTGTAGAGATGGTCGCAATCAATTTCTCATTCTGCCAGGGCTTGAGCACAAAATCGGTGGCACCCTCTTTCAACGCGCGCACGGCCATTTCTACATCGCCAAAAGCGGTGATCATAATGACTACGGCTTCGGGTTCTCTTTCCTTGATTACTTTCAACCATTCAAAGCCTTCTTTCCCACTTGTGGTATCTTTGCTAAAGTTCATATCCAGCAAAATCACATCGTAGGTATCGTTGTTGAGGAGGAATGGAATTTTATTGGGGTTCTTTTCAATAATGACTTGATGATTTGATTTTTTCAATAGCATTTTGGCGGCCAAAAGAACGTCCTCATCGTCATCAATCATCAATATTTTGCCGGCTTCGTTCACGTTAGGGTAGGTTTAGTGACTAGTGAATAGGAAAAATTGTGCCAATACAGGAAGTGTCCGAAAATGCGGTTTTCGCTCCCCGCTATGTTCTTTGGCGTACAAAGATGTTCAAAAATGAACAGAGAGGGAAATTACTTTAGGCTTTCCTATTAAAAAATAGTTGGTGCGGTATTTTTGAGCGCGTTGTTGCGAATGATAGGGTGGCTTCTCAGATTTACTGGGCATATAGCTACCAAAAAATTGATACTTTAGCTTTTTATTTTTACTCAATGCACTATGAATGGCCTTCTAGCTAATGTAAAATCAAAAACATTTTGGGTAATGGCCGCACCGTTGGTGGGGTGTTTTATTTTTGTTTATCACGAATTATTTCACGGGGCAATGTGGCCATTTCTTTCCTCCATTGCGCTGATCGGCAGTGTACTCAGTGCCGTTCACCATGCCGATGTAATTGCCCATCGAATTGGCGAGCCTTTCGGTGCGCTCATGCTGGCATTGGCTGTTACGTGTATAGAGGTATCGCTGATCGTATCACTAATGCTGGCCGGTGGGCCTGATACTACGCTTCTCGCGCGAGATGCCGTATTTGCTACGGTGATGATCGTCCTTAATGGCATGGTGGGCTTATGTATTTTTATTGGCGGGCTCAAGCACAAAGAACAAACGTTCACATTACAAGGTGTGAGCGCAACCTTGATTGTGTTAGTTACTATTTCAGTATTGACTTTAATCCTTCCCAATTACACGAAAACAATTGTAGGTCCCTTTTACAGCACTACGCAGTTGATTTATGTAGCGCTTGTAACGCTTTTATTGTATGGTACTTTCGTTTACGTGCAAAACGTGCTGCACCGATCTGACTTCGTAGCCAAAGGGGATAAGCCGAACTTCAAGAAACCTTCTTTCCGTTCTGCAGTTTGGAGTGGTGTATTTTTATTTTTGTGTTTGGGTACTGTTGTCCTATTGGCTGAAATGCTGGCGCCAGGTCTAAAAAACTGGCTAACTGCCGCTGGTGCACCGCCTTCGCTTTCCGGTGTTATCATTGCCTGTGTGGTACTGTTGCCGGAAGGTCTTTCTGCATTGCGTGCTGCTCGAAGCAACCATTTGCAAAAGAGCTTCAACTTGTCGCTCGGTTCTGCGATTGCTAGTATTGGATTGACCATACCAACTGTAGCGTTTGTTTCTATTTCTTTAGGACTTCCCCTTACGTTGGGTATTGATGCCGAGGCGACAGTTTTGTTTCTGCTGTCGCTTTTTATCATTGTGCTTTCGTTGAGCACAGGAAAGACAACCATCTTGCAAGGGGTCGTGTTACTTATATTGTTTTCAATTTATTTGTTTACCATTGTCTTTCCCTAGCCAAGAACGTATGTAAGGTGAAAGGTTTTGTATTTATTTTCTGTATGTTTTTCTTGTTGGCCGATTTGCATGGCCAAGAAAAAAAGGATTCGACTCGGCAACAATCAGCAGTTAGAAAAGCCATTGGAAGAGGCATTGCACTGATATCCACAGCTCCAAATGATACCATCAAAAACGAGTGGAGTAGTTCAAACTTTGAAGGTTACGCAAATAAAATCGTCCGAAAAATAGAGATAGATTTTATTGGCTTAGATCGCTCGGTATATGATACTACCAAGCGCGTGAATAGGACCGTCAGCAGGATAGCCAATTCGCTGCATACTCAAACCAAAGAAAATGTTATTCGCAATCACTTGTTTGTCTACAAAAACAAGCCACTCAATCCGTTCTTGTTAGCGGATAATGAACGCTTTTTGCGAAGTCTTGATTTTATTTTAGATGCGCGCATGGTCGTAACACCGATAGAAGGAACAGACTCGGTTGACATTATGGTCATCACTCGCGATGTGTTTAGTTTAGGGGGTAGTTTGGGAGGATCGCCCACCGCACCAGAGTTTTCTTTATATGATGCCAACTTAGCCGGAGGCGGACAACGATTTCAGTTTTCCGGCAAACTCGACCCAGGTCGTGACCCTCGGTTTGGATATTCGTTGCAGTATCAGAAGAGTAGTTTACTGGGTAGTCTTGCCAATTTGGAGATGGCCTATACAGAACTGAACAACGGGGTTAGTTTGGGATCTGAAAATGAGTATGCCTATTATGTTCGGCTACACCGGCCGCTTGTGTCTCCTTATTCTCGTTTAGCAGGTGGTTTAGAAGTCAGCAACAATTGGTCGCGCAATATTTTCAATCGACCTGATTCTGCCTTTTTAAATTATAAATACCAATTGGTTGATACTTGGGCTGGTTATAACTTAGGTATCAAAAGCGAATTGGCAAATCGCAATCGCTATTTTTTAGCTGTTCGCTACTTCGATAATTTTTTTTCTCAACGGCCCGCACAAGAAGTAATTCGCGAGCAGGTACGCTATGCAAGCAGTAGTGGTCTATTGGGAGAGCTTACGTTCTATCGAAAAAACTATTTCAAGACAAGGTATGTAGTTGGTTTTGGTCGTACGGAAGATATTCCCATTGGTGTTAGTGTGTCCGTTGCCATGGGGTATCTCACGCTGCTTGGCAAAGAGCGACCCTACGGTGGTGTTAAGATCGACTACCTTCGGGCAAGCAAGCGTGGTGATTTTTACGAAATCAAATTGGAATCCGGTGGGTTTGTACAAGAGAAAAGCGAGGATGTGCTTTTAAAGGCCGCAGCCTCTTTCTATACGCGTGCTCGTAATGCAGGTAAATCTAAACTTCGAACATTTGTAGGCGGAGGGTATACCGCTTTGTTCAACAAAATGACCAGCCAGTTTCTCTCTGTCGGCAATCGGCAGGTATTTGGTTTTGTTGGCGATAGTATTTTAGGTACACATCAAGTGTTTGCAAAAACAGAAACTACGCTCTACATTCCTTTTTCTTTGGCAGGGTTTCGCTTTGCGCCATTCATTGGCATAGACGCTGTGCAAACGAATTGTTTGGTTTGTAAAGAACAAGTACCAGTGATTGTTGGCCTAAATGGCGGTGTGCGTACAAGAAACGAAAATTTGATTTTTGGTACGATGGAGTTACGATTCACTTTTATTCCAGATGATGGAAGAGGCAAAAATCAATTTGGCTTTAGCTTTCGGCAAAATCTTCAAGTTAGAAATGCGACTAACTTTATTGTTGCTCCATCGCAGGTTGTTAACTAGAAGGTAGATATTAACATGCAGGCCCTTGGAGTCTCAGTTGGGTCTTCCGCAGGAGACCCCGATAAGGAACGTGAGTGGCCAGGGCCTACCTTTTTTCCATTTCGCTGATAATCTTCATTGTCGCTACGCTTACCGTGCATACCTTCTTCAGTAGTTCAATCACATGCACTTTATAATCAGCAAAGCGGTAGGTGTTGAACTTTTCTAAGATGGTGGGATCGCTGGGTTTCTTTTCTTTGTATTGATCGAGCACCCACTCCAGCGCGCTGCGGTTGCCTAGTTTATAGTCCCACGCTTCTTTGGGTACACCTGTGAGAATGGTTAGTTCATCTATTTCAATAATGCCTTTTTCTTTATCAGCTTTTAGTTTGGCTTTTATCTTTTCTTTGCGACCATAGAGCGGCTCTGGCTCTTGCGCTTTGGAAAATAGTTCTTTGGTCTTTTTATGCTCGGCTTTGGTAGCGCTGGTAATTTCTTTTAAGGAAAAGGGCTTGGCCGACTCATAATTGATATGCAAGTCCATTAACTCTTTGCCCCACGCTACCCATTGCTTAAAATTTTCATAGAAAGGCAAACGTGGAAACTCGCGCTTTAGATTTAGCTCATACTTAGTTCGATAGGCTGGGTTATGCAGCACAGCATAGGTGTAAAAGAAAATATCTTCTTTGGTGATTTTCTTGTTTTTATAATGCGATTGAAATTGCTCCAAGCCCCAATCGGTAATGTTATCATGTCGTTTGCCTTTGTCATCGTAGCGGTAAAGGGGATATATCCGGCATCCGTTAGCGGCTGGGCTTAAGTAATTGAGGTCGTAAAAGTGTTTGCCGATAGAACAGAAAACGGCTTATCAGCTCCCAATCCCATTGAAGTAATGGCAGTATTTTTATCATTGAATATTTCGCCAGTCCCACTTATCTCATCAATTAATAAATCCGAATCGTACACAAATGATTTTACAAATGGCCTGTAATGACCAACTCGAACCTTCTTTTTTTCAAAAGATTCAGTTCTTCCATTTTCAAATCTTCGCTTCAAATTTCTTGACCATTTTATAATTTCATCATACTTCAAGCCTTGATTTGAGTTAAATGAATTCAAGTGATCAAGTAAATAGTTAATTTTCTTATTTAGGTTTTTTTCCGAATAATCATATACCCATTCATCTCTATTTGTTGAAGCTCCCAAAGAAAATAATTCAAATATTGCTTCTTTGTTCTTACCTGATTTTGCAGCTTTTGAGCATACTGGTATTAGACTTTCAAAATCATTGTCCGATAGATTCAACCAATTATTATTTTTATCGGGACTAATTCTGTTAAACTGGATGTCTTTTAGTTTGTGATCCTTTAGCCAAGTTAGCTTTTCTTCCTTCCGCCAAAAGTCATCAAGGGATACGTATTCAATTCTACATTTACCTTCTGGTTTTTCTTTCTTCACTAAAAACATTATAGCCACACCCGTTTGTATACCGAATACATTGTGGGTAGTGCCTGCAATTTTAGGGTTGGCGCGCACATCGCTTTTCGTGTCTATAATAATAGCATGGCTAAAATCTTCTTGCACGCATTTTCTGAAACCGTCAAATGTTCGGCTGTCAATAAAACTTCGGTTGGTGATCATAGCTATCACCCCGTTCTTATCTATTCGATCCATCGCCCAGCGGTAGAAGCGAGCATACATGTCGTACACTTTTGTTTTCTGTGCGGTACTATACTTTATATACGTTTCCTTTATCCGTTTATCAACATCTTGATACTCTCTGTTTTTATTGTTCTCGTTTTCGTTTTGCTGATTGGCATTGTAAGGCGGATTACCAATGATCACACTGATCTTTTTGCTGTTTTGTCGCTTAATACGTTCTGCATTTTCCGTACTAAAGGCAAAGAGGCCGTGCTGCTTACCTGCATGGGCAAGAGCATCGGTGTTATCAAGGGTATCAACAAAGCAGATGTTTTTGTATTCATCGTAATACCCCATCTTTTGCTTGTAGGTGTATTCAATGTTCAGGTTGGCAATGTAGTAGGGCAATATGGCTACTTCATTGGCGTGTATCTCTTCCTTAAACTTGTAGGGCAAGTGTTGTTTGGGAAGGTATTCAATCAAATCGCAGATAAACGTGCCCGTGCCAGTTGCGGGATCCAATATCTCCACATTTTTATCGGCCAGTGTTTTGCCAAAGTGTTTTTCAAGCAAATACTCAGTGCTTTCGATCATGAAGTGCACAATCTCGTTGGGAGTATACACTACGCCTAACCGATCTGCACCTTTTGGGTTATAGGCCGTGTAAAAGTTTTCGTACAGTACTTTCAAAAACTTTTGCTTCTCGTGGTGATCGGCAATGCTGGCGCTGGCTTCTTTGATGGCTCCATAGTAGCTCCGCAAACTATCCAGCATATTTTGGCGCACGGCACGGGTGAATATAATTTCCACCAACGCTTCAATTTGTCGGGCAATATTATTGAGGCGATGAAAATCAGGGTCGTTAAAAATATTGTTGAAGATATCACTGGTAGCAATGTGTTGAATAATCATCTCGCGGATGTCGGCCAGCGTAATGCCAGGATTGATCTCGGCCTGACAATGTTCCCAAAACTTTTGCCGTGCGTCTATGAATTTTTTGTTCTTTTCGCCCCCTTCATCAATTTTCTTTCGCAACGTTTCAATGATGGTCGGCAGGTCTTCTTTGAATTTCTCAATGGCCTCCAGGTAGTCGCGCACCTCGGGCTTTTCAAAATTCACGAAGGCATTAAGGATGCGGTCGAGCGCATCAGGGTCTTTCATATCTGCCCTCAGCAATTCTTCGCCATTCTGAAATAGAACCGCTACTTTGCTATCTTCAAAAAAGGCGTTGATAAGCGGATACCCTTTTTTTAACTTTTTATTAATTTCATCTTCGATGTCATCACTTTCATCTTTGCTTTCCCAATAACCGAAGTCAAGGCGTAATGCATTTTTTAATACACCATCGGGGAAGACATTTGCGCCTTTTGTTCCGCGGATAGGGATTTCAGTAACGAGTTCTAAATTTTTCTTGTTGGCATAATCATTAATGAGAGAATACAACGCTGAGCGGATGGCCGTTTCATTGCGCGACCCACCATATTGAATGATGCGTTCAAGCTTGGTGTAGTATTGATGAATGAGTTGTTTGGACATGTAGGGCTAAGGTAAAGATAAATCGCCCATCATCAACCATGTCTTAATTAATTTTAGCCTCTACAAATACGACTAAATGCTCAAGGGTAAAGACACAAAGGCTAAGTCGCTGGATTGATTCACTTTAATCGTTGGATTGCTCGTACAATTAAAAGCCTCGTAAGCAAAATCCAAGGTAATACATGAAGTAAGGCATCCAACCAATCGATCCGGTGCATACCCACTGCGCCACCTGCAATCCATTTTAGCTTGCCCCAAATATGGGGTTCAGGAAAGAAAGGCGCTAGTCCGAGCGTACATGAAACAAGTAACAATATCCGCCAATCATTTAGGATTCTCATTTGCTAGTAGTAGAAGCTAAATTTTTGTGGTGTTAACGAATGTAGATGTTTGAGAACTTCAATTTTCAGTAACTACAGGATTGCCCCCATTTACCCATTCATTCATTCCACCTGTATAGTTCTTTACATTTTTGAATCCGTATTTCGCCAACAGAGAATAGGCAATGGCTGTTCGGTCACCTGATTGACATTGAATGACAATCTGCTTGTCTTTATTCAGTTGATTCAAGTTCTCGGCAAGCGTGCCCACAAAAATATTAGTGGCTCCTTTTATATGACCTGCATTAAATTCAGAAACGCCCCTTACATCTACCAACTGAATATTGTTGTTGGTATAAAGGTGTTTGAACTCCTCCAATGAGATGACATTGCTTTTTTCAAGCTTACCGCCTAATTCTGTCCACGGAGTTACATTTTCGATATAACCATAAATATTGTCGAGCCCAATGCGCATGAGTTTTCGGGTAAGATCATCTAATTGATTTTCGTCAGCGACAAGCATAAATGGTTCATCGTATTTCAAAAACCAACCGGCCCATGTTGCGAAAGCATTATTGCCTTGTATGTTGATGCTGCCTGGAATAAAGCCGGCCGCGAAATCGACTTTGTTACGGGCGTCAATCAACTTAATTCCTTTATCGAATGCTGTCTTGAATTCGGCATTGCTCAATTTTTTCAATTTTGGAATATCAGTAAGTAATGGCCTGTCTACTTTGTTCAACTTCTTCATCATCGCAAAGTACTTTGGTGGCTCTGGCTGATCTTCCAACAGATATTTTACAAATCCATTTTCATCTTTGGGATATTGAAACGCCCAATTTCTAACTTTTTCGTATCCAACGGTGGAACTGGGAACTGCACCTAATGCTTTTCCGCAAGCCGAACCGGCTCCGTGCCCCGGCCAAACCTGAACAAAATCGGGTAGTGCGTTGAATTTGGCGATCGATTGGTACATCTCTTTTGCACCGGCTTCTTTTGTGCCTGCAAACCCTGCCGCTTTCTCCAGTAGATCCGGCCGTCCCACATCGCCCACAAAAACAAAATCGCCCGTGAATAGCATCACAGGTTCTTTGCTCGCAGGATTGTCGGTTAACAGAAAACTAATACTCTCTGGCGTATGCCCCGGTGTATGCATTACTTTTAAAGTGAGATTGCCCACTTTGATAATGCTACCATCCTTCAGCCCCACATGGGGAAATTCATATTGCCAGCCCTCTCCACCTTCATCTGATAAGTACAATTCAGCACCTGTTAGTTTTGCGAGTTCCCTCGATCCGGCTAAAAAATCCGCATGGATGTGTGTCTCTGCGATGTGCGTGATTTTCATTTTATTTTGCTTCGCAAGTTCCAGGTAGGTATCCACATCACGCTTGGCGTCAATCACCATGGCGACACCTTCTTTTTGGCAACCAATAAAATAACTGGCCTGAGCGAGCGACTTATCGTATACGTGCTGAAAAAACATAGGATTTTAAATCAGTTGATATTGCGCAAATGTAAGCATCGTCTAAAAGAATCTTGGTGATTTATGTCACCCCGGGTAATTAATTTTAGCAAAAAAACCTTCTTTTTCTTGAACTAATTGCTCTTTTCAAAGAAAGTCAAATAGTAGCTTCAGCCTTTAATACGATGGCGAAGTTCCCCACGCGCCATTATTTCAGCCTGCCATGCGCTCTACGTCTACTTTAACACCTAGGGTTTGGTTACCCGAACTAAAAACAATTCCCTTAATAGGGGCGACATCAAAATAGTCACGGCCATAGGCAATCGTCAGGTGAGTATGAGAGGCAAGAATGCAGTTAGTTGGGTCAAATTCTACCCATCCAAGATCCGGAAAATAGACAGCTACCCAGGCATGTGAGGCATCAGATCCTACCAACTTCTCTTTTCCGGGTGGGGGAAATGTTTCCAAGTACCCGCTCACATAGCGAGCTGGTAAACCTATGTTTCGCAAACACGCGATCATCAAATGAGCAAAATCCTGACATACTCCTTTGCGTAGTTTCAATACCGATTCTACAGGCGTATTTACAGTAGTGAAGCCAGCCTTGAAATCAACGTGTTTAAATATTTTGTTCATTAATGTCTGGCACCCATTCCATAAACTGGTATTTTCCTGAAAGCAATCGGCAGCAAAGGCTCTGATTTCTTCACTTGAAGGAATATAGAGTGATGGTAGTGTATATTGAATGATGTCTGCATACGTGTCACCATTTGCCGAAAGTTGGCTAACTACGTCATGCCATACAATGGTAGAATTGTACGCCCGCTCCGCATTGATTCGGCTTTGAATATCCAGCGTACTTTCAGACTGGATGGTTAGGTGGTCATGTTCTTTGTAAATCGAAATAAACAACAATGTGTTGCCAAAAAAGTCGGTAACGTAAGTCTGTTCATCTGGCGTGGGAGAAATTTTGACATCTGAAGACAGCAGACTTTGCTCATCGCTGTTTAACGGAACCAGGCACAATCGGTTATGTCCGGTCGTCACCAATTCCTGGTACTTGTATTCTGTGGTATGCCGGATTTTGTAGCGCATTTATATTTCGAATTGAAAACCTTCTTTACTGCCTTGTTGCTGGTAGGTAGAATGGCTAAAATAGGTAGCACTCAACTTGGTGTATACTTGTGCCATTTGCTTTTGCAGCGTACCGCAGAATTCATCAAACCCTTTTCGGTAGTCAGAATCTTTCTCCGTTTCCATCAAGGCATCAATGTTCATCAATCGAACCGAACTATAGCACTCAAAAACTAATCGCGAAATTTCGTTATCATCCCCACCTCGTTCTTTCTGCGCGAGGATACGAGCATATTTTAACACCCCTTCTAATTGAGACAAAACAGAAGTCGGATTCTGACTATTTAAAAATAAAAGATCCACCGTAGGCGCTGCGCTTAAGTAGGTTCGGTAGACTGAGCGATACGTGATCAGGTTTTGGTTGCTGAGTAATAGCGATTCTAACAATTGAAATTCTGTGCTTTCTTCATGTTGAAAGGAGAGGATAGATCGGTATTGAACCAATTCTACCTGAATTTCCTCTATGAGTTGTCCCATGCGATACATCACCCGTCCATCACTCCGGTACATGCTTTGACGTGTCATTTCTGAAAAAGATAACAGCCCACCCGTTAATAGATCAAGTAGAGTTAGTACGTGTCGAATGCCATCCGGTTCTAAGGCAGCAATTCTTCTTTTTACATTTTCGATTTCATCAATAATTCGCCAGCTGTCAATGGTCCATCGATCGCGAGCAGCGTACATCGCCTTTAGTAAATTGTTTAGCGTAAATAAGATGCTTCCTGCACGATCGGGATTGCAAATTAACTGATGCATCTCTTTCAAGGGATTTTTGAGAAGCTCCTCGGCCTCTTCCACAAAACCGGGATAGGAATAAGTAAGATGCGTGGTTGTTTGCAGTAAAATGAGAAGCGATTCGGAATCGCTGCCTTGGTGTATGTATCCTTTTTGTGTGAGGTGGCGTAGTACAATGCGCAAAAAACGGGAAGTGCGAATGACCCGCTGCGTATATCGGCCTACCCAAAATAAATTCTCTGCAGTGCGACTAGGCAACACAGCCTTTCTCTTCATATCGGGTGCCTGATACAGGACACTTGGTTTCGTATTTTTTACTGTTGACTCCACCCATGTGTCTTTTGAAATTCCTCCATCCTGATTGGAAACTAGAAAGCTTCCTTTCTCGGGTGAGCAACGAGCCAATCCCCCACGCATCATTTCGTATTCATCTTTGCCACCCACCAGATAAGTTCGAAGCACGGTGTAACGCGGCTCAAGTTTTTCTTTTGTAAAAACGGGGGCTGTGGAGAAATGAACTTCCTCCTGACCCACGTAGCGGAATGGTTCGAATTTTATTTTTCGAATCAGCTCGTCTTTTTCTGATCTTGAAAGCTGACTTCCCATCACGGTTTGAAAGCCACTCATTCGCTCAGTGGTTTTAATCACCAACTTATCCAGGTTATCAATGACGTGATTCATTTCTTTTTTCTGCCCGCACCACCAGGTAGCGATCATGGGGATGATCGGATCTTCATTGAGGAAATACTTGAACGCTCCGTGTAAGAAGGCCATCAAGCCAATATTTTCCAATACGCTGCTTCCCAGTGGATTGGCAACCGACACATTTCCTTTTCGCACAGCCTGTAGCAATCCGGGAATTCCCAGCTGCGAATCTTCTCGTAGTTCTAAGGGATCGCAAAACGTATCGTCTACTCTTCGTAGAATCACGTCAACCTTCTCCAGTCCTTCTACTGTCTTGATCCACACGAAACTATCGCGCATGATTAGGTCTTCGCCTTGCACCAATGTGATACCCAAATACGAAGCGAGGTAGGCGTGTTCAAAATACGTTTCGTTTCGCGGGCCGGGTGTGAGTAAAACGATGCGAGGATGATCTTTGCCTTGCGGAGCCAGTTGAATCAGTGCCTGCATCAGGCTATTGAAAAAGCCACCAAGCCTCGCTACCTGGTGCTGTTGAAATAATTCGGGAATGACTCTGCTTAGCGCGCCACGGTTTTCCAGAGCGTAGCCCATTCCAGAAGGCGCTTGTGCCTGATCTTTAATTACCCACACTCGCCCATCTGGACCTCGAGAGATATCTGCAGCGTAGAGTGGGAGCTGATAATCTCCTGGCAATCTAATTTTATCACAAGCGCGAAGAAATCCGGGGTGAGAGTAAATAAGTTCGGGAGGAATGATTCCTTTTTTGAGTAAAACCCGATCTCCATACATGTCTCCCAAGACTTTATTCAATACAAAAGCGCGTTGCTTCATTCCTCGTTCTGCTCCACGCCACTCCGATGCGGAGATGACGAGCGGGACAGGATCCAGTAACCAAGGTCGATTCAATCCGTCCGAATCGCCATACACGTTGTAGGTTACGCCATTTTCTTTTAGAAGTTTTAATAGTTCCTGATGGCGACTTTTAAATTCCGCTGCACCCAGATTTTCAATATTCGCTAATAGCCTCTTCCATTTTTCCTTGACACCATCATTCAGCGTTATGCATTCGTCTAACACTGATTCATTTGTTAGATAGCCCTGTGTCAGCGATTGCAGTAACGAGTTTTGAGTTTGTTCCATAGGCTGCATTAAAATTGCCGTAAGTCTAATGTGGTCGGGTATTCCGAACTGATCTTCATCGTTGGTGGATCGAAGTTCTTAGGAGTTAAGCTCTTTTCCAAATAGCGTTCAGCACCGGCATAAACAGGTGACGGACTAAACGATCCTTGCGTGTGCCCCTGATTCCAAAAGCGGCTGATCCTGCGACCTTCTGCTTCGTATGAATTAACAGGGTAACTATCATAATTTCTTCCACCCGGATGCGCAACATGATAGGTACATCCACCAATGGCACGATGATTCCATTTGTCAACGATGTCAAAGACCAAGGGGACATCCGTGCCTAATGTGGGATGCAATGCCGATGGAGGACTCCAGGCGCGATAGCGAACGCCTGCGACAAACTCACCTTTTATTGCGGTTTCTTTGAGTGGGACAGGTGCTCCATTACAAACAACCATGTATCGATCAACGTTGAAGTTTTTTACTTTTACTTCGATGCGTTCAACTGATGAGTCTACGAATCGCGCTGTTCCTCCGCTAGCAGATTCTTCACCCAACACATGCCACGGTTCAATGCCCTGTCGCAACAGTAGTTCCATATCTTGCAGCATGATTTTTCCATGCAGGGGAAAACGAAACTCAAAGAATGTTTCCAGCCAAGCCGTTTGAAAGGGATACCCTGCTTCTTGCAGATCGCGCATTACTTCTTCCAAATCTTGTTGTACGTAGTGATGAATCATATATTTGTCATACAATTCAGTTCCCCAACGTATCAGTTTTTGCTTATAAGGCTTCTTCCACATCATCGCTACGATGCATCGGATGAGTAGCAACTGCAAAATGCACATCTCTTTACTCGGTGGCATATCAAATCCACGCAACTCGAGTATACCCAATCTTCCAGTCGAGCTATCGGGAGAATACAATTTGTCGATGCAAAATTCTGCGCGATGAGTATTGCCGGTGATGTCAATTAATAAGTTTCGAAATAAACGATCAACCAGCCAGAAGGGGACTTCTTTTCCTTCCGGGATTTGGCTGAATGCAATTTCAAGTTCATACAAAATTTCCTGGCGACCTTCATCAACGCGAGGCGCCTGACTGGTTGGGCCAATGAATTGCGATGAGAACAGATAAGACAATCCGGGATGATGTTGCCAATACGTAATCAAGCTTCTGAGAAGATCGGGTCTTCTCAACAAAGGACTATCTGCCGGAGTACTGCCTCCTATGGTGATATGATTGCCACCTCCTGTGCCCGTATGCTTTCCATCGAGCATAAATTTTTCACTGCCCAAGCGGCTAAGTCGCGCTTGCTCAAACAGTACATCGTAATTATTGACGAGTTGCTTCCAACTTTTGGCAGGATGAATGTTTACTTCCAATACACCGGGATCAGGTGATACGGATAGTTTTGTAACCCGATGATCAAAGGGTGGTTCGTATCCTTCAATAATTACTTTCAGGTTTAGTTTTTCTGTGGCCGCTTCAATCGAGGTAAGTAAATCGATGTAATGCTCCAGGTATTTTAGCGGGGGCATGAAGAGATACAACTTGCCATCTCTTGGTTCGATACAAAGCGCGGTTTTAACTATGAAAGTTTCAAATGTTGGAACTACTTCCTCCTTGGGTTTTTCTTTCTTCTCTTTTTTAGATTCTTCTGTTTCCTCTTCTTTTGGATAAGCAACCTGAAAAAACTCTTTGGGCAAATCTTCCCTCGGAATAGCTTGATCGTGACGTTTTTCAACTTTGTCTGAAAAATTTTCTAATGCTGCTAGTTCTTCAAAAGGGCTTCGCTCGACAGGCTTCTGCATTTTCAAATCACTGATGTAGGCCAATGATTTTAATGGTAGTCGTAAGCCGATGGCAGAATCTCCGGGTAGTAAAATCAAATGATTGTTTCGGAATTGCCAGGCCGATGAAATCCAGCGGTTGTTCCAATGATTCCATTCCATAGGGATCACATAACCTGCGGGCGTACCTAATCCTTTCGCGAGTAGTTGACTTAATTTTTGTCGTTCGAGCGGATCGTTGAGATTGGATTTGTATGGATCAATATTAACGGGCACTTTATTTTCTTCCCACAAAAAGTAAAACGCATCTTCCATGGCCGGATGCACATGCGCTTGAGGAATATTCAAATACTTCGTCAATTCATTAGCCAAACGATGCGCATCTTCTATAGTGAAGTTTGTGGGGGTGTCATCCAGATCAAGGAGTGATTCATTTTTCCAAATGGGCAAACCATCATTACGCCAAATGGCTGCATATTGCCAACGCGGCAACGGCTCGCCCGGATACCATTTGCCCTGGCCTTTGTGAATGAACGCACCTTTACTAAATGCACTTTTTAAATTCTTAATCAGTTGTCCGCCTAATTTTCTTTTCTGTGGACCGTCCGCGGTTGTGTTCCATTCTTTGGCTTCCATGTCATCGACAGAAACAAAAGTAGGTTCGCCACCCATGGTCATGCGCACATCTCCCGCTTGTAAATCTTCATCCACTTTATTGCCGAGCGCAATAATTGTTGACCATTGTTCTTCGGTATATGGTTTGGTCACACGAGGATCTTCGTGCATCCGGTAAACTTCGTTTTTAAAATTGAATGTTACCTCGCAAACATCCGTCATACCGGTAACAGGTGCTGCGCTTACGGGATCGGGCGTGCAGCAGAGTGGAATGTGTCCTTCACCCGCAAACAATCCCGATGTAGGATCGAGACCCACCCAACCGGCACCCGGAATAAATACTTCGGCCCACGCATGCAGATCAGTGAAATCTACTTCAGTTCCAGACGGACCATCCAACGCTTTTACGTCTGCTTTCAATTGAATCAGATACCCTGAAGCAAACCGCGCTGCCAGCCCAAGATGTCGAAGAATTTGTACCAACAACCACGCAGAGTCCCTGCATGAACCTGACTTCAAACTCAAAGTCTGCTCACAGGTTTGTATACCGGGCTCCAACCGAACGGTGTATCGCGTATTTTTCCATAAAGCTTGATTGAGTCCAACCAAAAATGGAATGATCTCTTTCTTTTGACTTACATCAATTGACTTTACCCATTGCGAAAGAAGTGGGCCATCTTCGGCATATTCAAAATAGGGGAGGAGTTCTTTTTTAAGTTGTTGATCGTACGTGAACGGAAATGTTTCAGCATATTTTTCAACAAAAAAATCAAAGGGATTGATCACTACCATATCAGCGATCACTTCTACTTCAAAATGAAGCCTGGTGGTTTTGTTCGGAAAGACAACTCGCGCCAACCTATTTCCAAACGGATCTTGTTGCCAATTGATAAAATGGTCTTCGGGTTTAATCTTTAAAGAATACGCTAAGATGGGTGTACGACAGTGTGCAGCCGGTCTTAGTCGAAAGGTGTGCGGAGATAAATTGACCGGACGATCATATGTATAAAAAGTCTGATGCCGGATAGCCACTTTGATGGACATAATTCTTGTATTGAGATTAGCGTCATCAATTTATGGCTTATTTCATTAAATCGGGCATTTCATCTGGTAGATGACTTAAAACATAACCCAATCAAGTGCAAATGATACACTTACATCGAATGCAGAGAGGCTGTTTATCACATTAAATTCTTTCGGAGATGAGCAAATGCTCAGAATTGATTCTCTGATTTTACTTAGGTCTAATTCTTGATCTTATGTACATCAGCGCCCAGGAACGTAGATGTATGTTTCGTAGACGGATTGCCTTTGTAGGTAATAGAACCTCCAAATTCTGCAGATGCATTAAGTTCTTGTTCTGCGAATATGGAAACATCAGAACCCATAGATGAGCTTACATTAACATGTTGACTTTGTAAAGAAGAAGCATCCACATGACTTCCCATCTTTGATCGAATTTCTACTTTTTCAGCCATACCTGTCAGGTTAACCTCGCTTCCCATTGAAGAGTCTAGCTCAAGTTTTTGAGTATTGATGTCTAGTCTCATGTCTGCACCCATTTTGCTAACTAAGAATAGTTCTTTTGAGACAATGGTTTCAGAAGAGCGGATTCGAGCGCCAGCTCTTGCTTCAATCGCTTCCAGACTTGTATAATAGATCGTCACTTGCGCGTACCGATTATTTTTACGTTCCCATGAATTAGTGTTAAAATCAAAAAAACTGCGGTTCCTAAGTTTAATATGAAGGTCATCATCTTTTGATTTGATGATTACTTCTTCTTTCTCTAATCCATTATAATCAATCTCCAGTCTACAGGCAGTTGACTTAATAAAATTCACTTTAAAGGGGCCGTAAACATAGACGACTTTAAAAGAACCGATAGTTACCTGTTCGTTCTGAGCCTTTAGACTAAAAGAAGCAACCAGTAGTAATATGGAAGTAAATAAATGGCGCATAAAGAATGAGTTTTATTCATAGACGCATCAACCTTGCATAAGGTTGCATTTAGTGGGCTCATTATCATTATCAGCAGGGGTAGGGAGTTTTCCGTTTAGTAAATAAAATCATCCGAAAACCATAAAAGCGGATGCGGGATTTCATTATAAGATTCGACTTATAGCCATTTCTACTAATCTTACTTCATCATTTTCTATGTGTTACCTTCAGCAGTGTCGCATAAAATAAAAGTTAAAGTTCCAAAAATGGATACCTGTAATCCGTTGGGGTAACAAATGTTTCTTTGATGGTGCGCATCGATACCCAGCGCAGCAGATTTACTTTTACTCCGGCTTTATTCTTGGTTCCACCTCTCATTTTTAACCGGAAGTTGGATCTAAATGAAAGAGAATTTGATAGTTGTACTTGATTTAACCCAAACTATGCATTAGGAATGCATAGTTTGACCAGGGGGTTGACGATCCGCCTGAGGCGGATGTCAAGGTTAAACCTCGTGACGCTTTCGGTCAGAGTCAGACATTTATCGT
>JADBYK010000016.1 GCA_020403045.1 Cytophagales bacterium | reverse complement strand
GTGGGCACCACACGAACATGATACATTCTATTGCCTTACTTTACCCCTTAGTGCGACAAAATACAAATTTTATGGGCGCAGTGAATTGAAAATCAACGACTTAATTTTTTGAAAAATTTACCGCGGACAAGTCAGGAAATAAACCCCGTTATTTCAAAATTGAATTTCGAAATTACGAGTTTTTCCTTTTACAAATTGGGTAAAAACTTTTTCAAGAAGTCTGTTAGGGAACAAATTCTCACCCCCTGCCCATTTAAATAGTTTTCGGACGAAGGCGTGATTACAAATCCATTTTTACATTTCAAGTCGTGCAAACCAATGTAAAATCCTTTTGATAGTATAGGCGCGTTGCTGAATTTTATTTCTACGCATGCCACTACCTTGTTGCCTTCCTCTAGAACTACATCCGTCTCTGCGCCATCGTGCGTCCGGTAATAGTACATCCTCAATTGGTCAGGTTTTGAATTGTAGATTTGCTCAATCACATATCCTTCCCAGGAGTTCCCTACGATTACATTTGATTTTAGGTCTTCGATATCATCGAAGTGAAGTAGTCGGTGCAGTACTCCGGAATCTCTCAGGTAAAGCTTGGGTGACTTGATCAATCTCTTTTTTGAGTTATGCGAGTAAGCTGGTAATCGATGAATGATGAATGCTCCTTCCAAGAAATCAAAATACCGCGAGGCTGTAGGGCCCGTAACACCCAACGACCGACTAAAATTTTCAACCTGTAAAATATTTCCATGAAAGTGGGCAATCATCGTCCACATTTTTTGCATGACGCTTCTGGTAAAATTGATGTTGTAAATCAAGTTTAAGTCTCTTTCCAAATAGGACTTGATAAAAAAATCTAACCATTGTTTTGAGTTACCAACTTGCCTCGGCAAATAAGCCGAAGGAAAGCCGCCCCTAAACCAATGTTTTTCAGGTGCTGGCTTAGTGCCTGTTTCTAAAAGAGACAAAGGAGATAGCTCAACATATGCAATTCTTCCGGCAAGCGATTCAGAGGCACCTTTAATTAGTTCTGGAGAGGCAGAGCCTGTTAATATAAATCGACCTGCCATCCGCTTTTCGTCAATCAACGGACGAAGTAGTTGAAAGAGTTCTGGCATAAATTGTACTTCATCAACGATAATACATTTATCATGATGTTGAGCCAAGTATGATTCGGCATCTTGTAACTTAAGCCTATCGGTTGGCCTCTCTAGGTCTAGGTATAAAATCGGCTTTTTGACGATATGAGCAAGTCGCTTTACCAAGGTAGTTTTGCCCACTTGCCTCGGCCCTAGCACACAAACTGCCGGAAAATGCTTGATCAGTTGCAGCAATTGCTTTTCTAACTTTCTTTTGATCATGCTACAAAAGTAAAAATTTAACCCCGTAATATCAAAATGCCATTTTGAGATTACGGGGTTTCTATTTTATTGAATCTGTCGTTTTTCGTTAAGGAATAAACATCTTATTCTGCGCCAGGCATCCGCTCAATTGGCGATAGACTTTTTTGACGGCTTCCTGCGAATGATCTCCATTTAAAGATTTAATAATACGATCGGAGAGAGAACCCTCTGTTAGAATAACGGATAGCTCAGGCTTCCATTTTTCTAAAGCTGTATTTCCAGAAGCAATCAGTCGGTCAATGATCTTCTGCCAAACATCTTTTGTAGTACTTGGGGTGGTAATTCCAAAAGCATGAAGATATTCCAGCGAATCGATTTGAGTTTTTAATCCATGGGTAATCGCCCGATCAAAAATAGTTACCAGGGTATCGGTCTTGAACTTCATCTGCTCTTCGAGTGAAATGAATTTTTCGTTCACTAGCGCCTTCAATGTTTCGATCACTAATTCAATGATGGCCATGTCTGCCGAGGGACATTCTTGTACATCCATTACTCGGATTTCAATGGAACCTCGATCAAAACGAGGAATTGCACCCCTGGAGTTTACCCAAATCGGATTTAAGATGTTTGCCTTGTCATACACGGCAATATCGGATTTGATCTTCTCGTAGATTGAGTTCAAATAATTTCTTTTCGAAAAAATGGCTTCGGGTATTACTTTGCCTGTGATGGATGGAATTTTGGCTTGATTCGTTTTATAAAAATTCAAACGTGTATCAAGCACGCCTGTCAATTTCCCATCAAATATGGGCGAACTGGCGCACAAGGCAGGCAGCAGTGGCAAGATTAATCGAACGGCTGCATGCAGCTTTGCGAATTCTTCGTCATCGTAAAACGGTAAGTTTAGATGAGTGCTTTGTAGGTTTGACCAACCATGCCCTTTGGTATCGAAAATACTATCATACAATTCATATACTTCGTTACTGTCGTGCGGCCACAGTTTTGTTTCCTTTAGTGGATCCATAAACGGATGGGCCGCTGTGGGCATCAGCATGGCATTGTGCTGTTCGAGTATGGCGTTGATTCTTTTGATGTCGTCTGCGAAACCATTTTCCAGTGCATTGAAATTTAACTCTGGCCTGGTGGATTTTAGTTCAATCACATGCAGTACCAATTCGTTTGACCACGTAACGATCCCATTCTCAAAATCGCTGCCATACTCACCCAATTCATGTTTGAGCACTTCATCGGTGATGGGCTTCACGGCCAACGTATCTTTGTCTACCATCATGTACTCCAGTTCGATGCCGTAGCCTTGGAATAAGTGAATGCGAGAGGGTTGGGTCATTTGTCAGCTTTTATTTTGTTCAAAAATACTTCCATAATTGTATCGTACAATTTGTCTTTCAGTATTTTGTCTTCAATGCCCGCATCGATATTCGGATTGTCATTGATCTCAATTACATAAAATTTGTCATCAATTTCTTTCATGTCAACTCCATACAGGCTTTTGCCAATGAGTGAAGTGGCCTTAAGGGCTGTCTTTAGTAAGCCGGAAGGTGCCTGGTCAATGGCAATACACTCAACTTCGCCATCTCTCGTTTTTTCTTTGTTCGCATTCCAGTTAACAATCTGCCAATGGTGCGAAGCCATAAAGTATTTACATACATAAATAACCTGTCCATCAATGATCCCCACTCGCCAGTCAAAGGGGGTGGGTAAAAATTCCTGGGCAATGAGTAAGTCTGATTTTTCAAACATACTTTCTCTCACTTTCTTAAACTCTTCCAATGACTCAATTTTAAAAACTCCTTTTGAGAATGCGCCATCCGGCTGTTTTAGGATAAAAGGAAAAGCCATCTTTTCTGATAGTTTGTCGCAGTTTTCTTCGGAAATCACGAAAGACTTTGGCGTGAGTATTTTGTGGGCGCTCAGTAGTTCGTGCATATATACCTTGTTGGTACATTTCAAAATTGACTGAGGGTCATCCATGACTACCAGTCCCAACGACTCGGCTTTCTTGGCAAATCGAAAAGTATGATGATTGACGTTGGTTGTCTCTCGGATAAAAAGTGCATCGTACTGGATCAGTTGATCAAAATCATTTTTGGTGATAAACTCGGTATTAAATCCCGCTTCCAGTGCCGCTTTGTAGAATCGCTTCAATGCCCTGTCATCTGACGGAGGATTCTTGTCGTCCGGGTTGACCAGAATAGCGAGATCGTATTTCTTCTTATCCGGTTTATAATCGCGTTTGCGATGCAGGTATTTTTCCAGTGCTTGTGCCAACAAAGGCTTGTTAGACTCAGGTACTTCTTTGATGCTGATGGGCTTAATATTGTGCAACACCCATTTGTGTTTTCGGGCGAAAGATGCGCGCAGCGAGGGGGCTTGTACCAACTGAAAGAGTTGCAAGGCCAGTCGGTTTAAGTGCTCGGCCTGTGCATTTCCAAAATAGATATTAAATTCTACTTGCTGGTAAGGTTCATTTTTAAATGTACTTTGAATCAGCTCGTCAAAATCCTGAGAGTCATCGCGCAAGATAGATGGAAAGCGAAGATCCTGAATGGTTGATACGCCAGGAAGTACTTTGTGATTTCGAGCTTCTGCGAGAAGGGAAACATAGTAGCCTTCGCTTTGGTATTGATACGACTTACACAGGTTGATGACTTTTAGATTTTTTACTGATTGATAGGCCTCCTCAGAAATATATTTATCAGGCGTTATTACTTCCACATCTTCCACATTAAACTTCCACGACTCTGGTTTTTCAACTACAATGAGCTTGGGCATAGTTCAAATTTGAAAATGTGATGAGTTGAAGATTTGAAAATTGACTTGGTTAAAATTAGCAGGGCATTCTTTTGAAAAGACTAATTTGAAAATTGAGCAATTACGCCTCGTATCATTTTCAAATTTATAAATTTTCAAATTTTCAAATCGTGGGATCATTTTTTTGGCTCAATGACAAGTAAGTTAGCATCGTACGTGACAATACCCAGCATGATGCTGTTGATCAACCGATCAAAACTGACGCTATAATACTGGCTTTGTAATGGATTTGGGTTCATGGGATCTGCCAGATAAATCTTATTAGTAGCTTCTTCGTAACCGTTGATGATTACAAAATGTCCTACAGGCTCGCCTTTGATGCTATCGTATTTATTGGTGGCAGGTATCTCACGCTGTGTTCCGTACAAATAAGTTGCGCTTAATCCAGTAAGTATAGGAGTTGATTTTTTAAGATACTTTTTCAATAGGTGCTGATTCAATTCTGTTTGCTGAATGGTGCCACCTGATTCAATAAACTTGATATAGGCTTTTGAGGCCACGAGTAATTTTTTACTGCGAAACTTATACCTCATTTGTTTTTTGAGGTTGTCGATCATTTTGTTTTGTGAAAGTGAGAACCAGGATGGATCGAACACATTCAAATTGTAAGTATAAATATGTGCCTTATAGCCGCGTTTCAACGCATGATTGCCGAGCATAACGGCCAGCGTGCCTCCTGTTTTGAGGCTTTTTACTTCATTGACTACGTCCTTCAAAGGAATATCGTCATGGTAATACTGATAGATGGCATGCAGACAAGTGGGGCCACAAGTAATGTCATCGGGCTGTGCCTTGATATCAAAATTGAGAAACAACGCCTGGCGATCAGACATACTTAAAGAGTTTGGTGATCAACAAGTCAAATACTTCTACCAAAATAAGTGCAATGATGATCCATTCGAGGATGCTACTTTCTCTCTGGTTCGAAATCTCTCGAAACACACTCAAGTTATCTTCAATAATTCGTAGCGTGTATTCGATCTCACTAAAACGAACACGCAAGTCGAAGTGTTTCATCAGGCCTTTGTGGAGTTTATCGAGGTATTCATCATCCCAGACCTGTTCGGGGGCATCAAAAATGTAGATGTTATCGGCAATATCATTTTGGGTGTTCAGGGCTTTGCCAATGAACTTGATCATGTCTTTGCGATTGATGCTTAATTTGCCGGTGCGCTCAAGGTCGCGGGTAAAGCCCTTTATTTCGGTTAGCAGATTTTCGGTTATGTTGTGGTAGTAGTCTAGCGCTACGGACTGTGCTAAGTTAAACATGGCAATCCGAACCACTTTTACATCTAGCCGATCGACAATCAATTGGTTAAACTCAAACTCCATTTCTCCCTCCTGCACACTGATCTCGTGGTCATCACGCAGCCAGTTGTTGTTGGGGTCTTTGAGGTAAGGCTGAATTGCTTTTACGGCAATTTTAATCTCTTCTTCCGAATGCCCAGAGAAAACGATCACTCCAAAATTGAAGTAGTATTGATAGCGATCATTGCCAAATGCGTAGAGTAATTCGGTGGAGGATTCGGAAGCCGTTTTTACCTCCAAAAATGCTTTAATGCCTTTGATGTCAAGCTGGTTGGCCACCAAAAGGGCTGACAGTTTTATAGTCTTCTCCATAACAAGTAAATCAAAGTTACGATGATTTTATGAACGGTGCGAAGCATACTGCCAAAAGAGCGAATTGGGTAGGGTTAACCGTGACAAAGCTTTTCGTTCGTCTGCTCGAAGAGCAAATTTTACTAATGCGAAATTTGCGTTAAATCTTAGCCAAGAAATCGGGGCATGAACCTAAATTGAGCATCTTTGAGGTAAAATGTAGATATCTATGAAACAGTTTTTTGTATTGATGTTAACGAGTTGTTTGGTGTTTACCCAATCTTTTGGTTGGGGGGTAACGGGGCACCGTGCGATTGGACTAGTGGCTGAAAAACACCTTTCGGCAAAGGCGAAGAAGAAGTTGAAACTAATCATGGGACAGGAATCCCTTGCAATGATGAGTACCTGGATGGACGAAGTTAGATCTGATTCAACGTATAATTACACAGCAGACTGGCATTGGGTAACCATTGAAACGGGAAAAAACTATTCGGACTCGCCTAAGAACCCGAATGGTGATGTGATTATGACATTGGAACGATTGATTGCTGAGCTGAAGACCAAAAAGCTGGATCGGAAAAAAGAAATCGAATATATCAAAATGATTGTTCATCTGGTGGGAGACATTCATCAGCCGTTGCATGTAGGTTGCTGTGACGACCGGGGAGGCAACAGCGTGAAAGTAAAATGGTTTCGTAATGAGACCAACCTGCACAGTGTGTGGGATAGCAACATGATTGATGATACTAAATTAAGTTACACGGAGTTGGCGGGCGCGTTGGAAGAGCCAACTTCAGAGGTATTAGCACAGTGGCAAAAAGCAAGCGTTAGAGACTGGGCAATTGAATCGATGACTTACCGAAAGCAAGTATATTCGGTGGGCGATGGCAGTTTGAGTTTTAAATATTCTTACAAAAATTTGGATACCGTGAAGCTTCGTCTTGCGCAAGCGGGTATTCGATTGGCGGGGGTATTAAACGAAATTTATAAATAGAAAAAGATGAAGGCGATACTACTTGTCTTGTTTGTTGTTTGCCGGTTTTCAATCGGAGTGTTTGCGCAGCAAACAACACAAGAGCAACAAATTATTCTTCTGTCAAAAAAGAAGTTTGAATGGCTGGTAATCAAAAACATCGATTCGCTAAAAATAGTATTGGATGATCGTGCTCAATATGTTCACTCCAACGGATGGATCCAAACGAAACAGGAAGTACTGGATGATTTGGTGAGTGGCAAACTTAACTACCAGAAAGTGATCGTAACGGAGGCAACTGTACGATTGTATCCAAACATGGCCCTCTTGATTGGTAAAGGAAAATTTTCAGGTGTTGTCAATAAGAATCTATTTACCATGGATCTATTGTATACCGAAGTATATGTGAAGAAGGGAATGAAATGGCTGTTGGCTTCACGCCATGCTAATAAGATGTAGTAGTTTTTAAATGCATTTTGCTAATTTGATTCAATATCTTTCATGCTGTTTAATTCACCTTTCTGATGGCACTATCTCCGCGCATCCGCATTCTATTATTTCTAATGCGATTTCGCAAACAGGTAGACTTTACGAAAGTTACCGCAGCTCAATTTAGAGCCGACAACAAAAAGGCAATAAAGGAATTGAAAGCCCTGGCACAGTACCCCCACGAGAATCTTTTCCAAATTAGAGATGAAACGATAAAAGTTTCGGGTGAAGGAGCGATAGTGTTGAGGATATACAAACCAATTGAAGGCAGTACACTTCCTCTGTTGCTTTATTTTCATGGGGGTGGATTTGTAGTTGGCGACCTTGAAAGTCACGACTCCACTTGCAGAAGATTGGCGAAACAAAATAAGTGTGTGGTAGTTGCTGTTGACTATCGCCTGGCACCTGAGAATCCGTTTCCGATACCTTGTGAAGATTGTTATGCAGCTTTGGAATGGGCGGTAAAAAATGCATCTTCACTTGGTGTAAATCCAACTCAAGTGGCGGTGATGGGAGATAGTGCAGGAGGGAACCTGGCCACCGTGGTAGCCATGATGGCCAGAGATAAAGATGGTCCAAAAATTTGCTGTCAAGTTCTTATCTACCCTACCACTGATGCAACCTTGAGTGCAGATTCCATCAATAAATTAGCAACAGGCTATGTGTTGACAAGGGAAATGATGCAATGGTTTGTTCATCACTACTGTGGAAATGAAACTGATCTTAAACAACAATATTTATCGCCCTTATTCGCAGAAAATCTAAAAAGTTTGCCTCCTGCTTTGATCGTCACCGCTGAGTTTGACCCTCTAAAAGGAGAAGGCGAAGCATATGCGAAAAAACTGAAAGAAAACGGGAATCAGGTAGTCTTCAAAGAATATGCAGGTATGATCCACGTCTTTTTTCAGATGCCAAAATACTTGCCAGAGGCAAGAATGGCAGAAGTACAGGTATCTTCGTTTTTGCAACAATATTTGTTTTCAAAGTCAGCGTAAGGAAGCAATTGCGATCTGTTATTTTTGTTTTTATGAAGGAATTCAAAAATAAAGTAGTGGTCATTACAGGTGCTGGTTCAGGTATAGGGAGAGCGTTAGCGCTTGCGTTTGCCAAAGAGGGCGCACGCCTGGGCCTGAACGAGTTTAATCCATCTACCTTAGACGAAACGGTTGCCCTGATCGGCAATGGGAGCGAAGTGTTCCCTGTCGCTTTTGATGTGTCTGACAAAGACGCGATGTTTATTTTTGCGAAATCGGTCAAAGAGCGATTTGGTCAGATCGATGTGATGATCAATAATGCCGGAATATCGATTGGAGAGTATTCGTTACACCAAATGGACATGGCTTTATTTGAGCGAGTAATGGATGTGAACTTTTATGGAATGCTTTATGGTAGCCAAGCATTTATCCCTTACCTGCTCGAGCAGCCAGAAGCCGCATTGCTTAATGTGTCCAGTGTCTTTGGGTTGACGGGTATTATTAACTCCAGTGCCTATTGTGCTTCCAAGTTTGCCGTGTACGGTCTAAATCAGTCGCTCATCCAGGAGCATAAGAATTCAACGCTCACTATTCATAGTGTTCACCCGGGTGGGATTAAGACTAACATTGCTAAAAATGCTGTAGACTATAATGAAGTTCATGAAGCGTTTCATCAGCAGTTTTTAAAACTAAGTCCGGAATATGCAGCGAGCGTAATCATCGCTGGGATTCGTAAAAAGAAAAAGAGAATATTAATCGGGACAGAGGCGCATTTACTTGATTTTTTAGTGAGGTTATTTCCGGTTTTGGGCAGCAATATTATTAATAGAATTATTCAAAAAAAGATTGAAGCGTTGACGAAGAAATAAAGCATTTCACCTTTGACTCAAGATTCTCCGCTATATGATGTTTTGATTGTCGGAGCCGGACTATCTGGTATCGGGGCTGCTTACCATGTTCAATCAAAATGTCCTAATAAAAGTTTTGCAGTATTAGAAGGACGTGCGTCCATCGGTGGCACGTGGGACCTGTTTAAATATCCCGGCATTCGTTCAGATTCCGACATGTACACACTTGGGTTTTCTTTTCATCCCTGGGTTAATCCAAAAGCAATGGCAGACGGACCCGCTATTCTCCAATATATCAAAGACACTGCGGCAAAATTCGGCATCGACAAGAAAATAAAGTACAACCATAAAGTTGTGGATGCAAGCTGGTCGAACCAGGACAAAATGTGGACGATTACGTTGGCTATGCATGAAAGTATTTCCTGTAGAATCATGCGTTGCAAGTTTTTATTTACCTGTAGCGGCTACTATGACTACGCTAAAGGTTATGTCCCTTCTTTTCCAGGCAGCAATTCTTTTGAAGGAGTAATAATTCATCCACAGCAATGGGATACTAAACTTGACTACGAGAATAAAAAAGTAATTGTCATTGGTAGTGGCGCAACTGCTGTTACGCTTGTTCCCGAAATGGCCAAAAAAGCAGAAAAGGTAATCATGCTGCAGCGCTCGCCTAGCTATGTGGTGAGTTTGCCACGGGAAGATTGGATGGCTAATTTTTTTAAAAAAGTGTTGCCTGGTAAGGCTGCCTATCAACTAATTCGATGGAAAAACATTTTGTTTAGTCTAACCTTTTATAATGCTTCCAGAAAATGGCCGAATGCGATAAAGAAGTTAATTCTGAAAGGAGTAAAAAAAGAAATGGGGGAGAGTTATGACTTAACCCATTTCAATCCAACGTACAATCCGTGGGATCAACGTTTATGTATCGTGCCGGATGGTGATTTATTCCATGCCATAAAAAGCGGGAAAGCAGAAGTAGTTACCGACACGATTCAACAATTTACTACTAAAGGAATTCTGCTGAGTTCCGGCAAAGAATTACAGGCAGACATCATTGTAACAGCTACAGGCTTGAAAGTGCAACTATTGGGTGGTATGATACTTCGACTAAATGGAAAAATAGCCGAACCCAAAGACATCCATTGTTACCGAGGGGTAATGTTTAGCAACATTCCTAATTTTGCCGTGGCAATTGGCTATACCAATGCATCCTGGACGTTGAAGTGCGATTTAAATTGTGACTATGTTGTTCGCATTTTGAACTATATGGACAAGAATAATTATTCAGTATGTACACCCCGATTTGATCGCACTGAATTTTCTTCTGAGCCGTTGTTGGATTTTGATGCCGGCTATATCAAGCGAGCGGTAGATATTTTACCCATGCAAGGCTCTAAAGCACCATGGAAAGTATATCAAAACTACATGCGTGATTCATTCTTATTAAAATACAGTTCTATCAAAGACAAATACCTAGAGTTCAATAGGTGAAGAATTTGCAAATCGCAAACAGTGTTTTTGCGTTACAGATATTTCCAATCTAAGATTGTGATGAATGGTAGAATTTCCTAGCTTTCTTCCCAAATAATCATTTTAGTTCCATATTCTGATTTGTAACCTACTTGGAATTGACCAAAAAACCTGAAAATAGCATCTTATTAAATGAGCCTAGCAAGAATAAAAGTAATTGCTTTTGATGCAGATGACACACTGTGGCATAATGAGCATTATTTTCAAGAAGTAGAGCGTAAGTTTTGTACAATGTTGGAAGAATACCTACCGCAACATACTGTAGAACGTGAATTATTGCAGACAGAAATCGAAAATGTTTCGTTGTACGGATATGGTATTAAGTCATTCATTTTGTCGATGATCGAGACAGCCATTCGTATTTCTGACAAAACTATTCAGGTAAGTGTGGTGGAGCGAATTATTCTACTCGGCAGGGAAATGCTGGATAAGCCTATTGAAAAAATGGATGCCGTAGATGATGTGCTGCATCTTCTTAAAGAAAAGTATAGATTGGTAGTTGCCACTAAGGGAGATCTACTGGATCAGGAAAGAAAATTGAAAAAATCCGGACTGGAGCATTTCTTTCATCACATTGAAATCATGTCTGAGAAGGGAGAAAGCGATTACTTAAAACTTATTAAACATTTGGATATAAAACCAGATGAGTTTTTGATGATAGGGAACTCCTTAAAATCAGATGTGCTTCCGGTACTAGCGTTAGGTGGCCATGGTTTTCATATCCCTTACCATATTACCTGGGGACACGAGAAAGTAGATAAAATCATAGACCATCCTAATTTTAAAGAGTTTGGAAAATTATCTGAAATAGTAAATTATTTATAGCATACATGGAGGAACAAAAAAATAACCCCTTACACGGGAAAACCTTAGAGATGATCTTGGAGCATTTAGTTGATCTCTATGGTTGGGAAGACTTGGGCAGCATTATCAAAATCAACTGTTTTAATTTTGATCCAAGTATTAAATCCAGTTTGGTGTTTTTAAGAAAGACGCCCTGGGCGCGAAAGAAAGTGGAGGATTTGTATATTGATTCGCTTCGCTAGTTCTAATTCTAAACATTCAGCATTTAACGTTTAGAACTTAAAATGCTTTTTCCACCACCACTGAAATGCCACGAGTCCCCAAATCCGTGCATGGATGTCACCGGGGTTTGATGAAAACAATTGCTTTTTCAATTTTTCGATTTGTGTGTAATCAAAGATGCCTTGTTCGTCAATTAATTTTTTGGAAAGCAAGTCATCTACGATCAATGATTTCATTTCGTTTCTAAACCATTTTAGTAGAGGAACTTCAAATCCTTTTTTGGGTCGATTATAAAGTTGAGGAGGCAATAGCTCTTTGAAAGTATCTTGTAAAATCCGTTTTCGAATTTTAGAATTTATTTTAAAATCTCCGGGTAGAGAGAAGATAAAGTTAACCATTTCGTAATCTAGGAATGGAACGCGAACCTCTAAACCGTTGGCCATGCTCATCAAATCAACTTTGGTGAGCATGTCATTTGGCAAGACAAGTTTCATGTCCGTTAGCAATACATCATTAATACTGGCATCTGAAGGAATCGTTTTCAGGATTTCGGACTTGCGGCCATTATATTCCTCACTTTGAAATTTTTCCTTGCTTGCGCTGCTGAGCAATGAGTGGACTTCGTTTTCATTGGCAAACCGTGCCCAATGCCAATACCGCTCCTGGGGAGAAAGTCTCATGCCTTCACCAAATCTTTTTAGTTGACGAATTTTATTGGAGATGGGATTATTACGAGAGGAAGGAAAGGCGTTCCAAAGTGGCAAAAGATTCTTGGCTGCATTTTCTTTTAGGCTCGGTTGAAAAGACTTTATAAACGCTTCATGCTTATTGTAGCCGGCCAATAGTTCATCGGCTCCATCGCCCGATAACGCAACAGTAGCATGCTTGCGAGTTTCCTGACTTAGAATGTAAACCGCAATGGCAGATGAATCTGCAAAGGGCTCATCGATATAATCTAATAGGGAATGCACATGACTATACAAATCGTCATTCGTTAAAGAGAAAACGGTGTGTTCGGTCTTGAAATGCCTGGCCACCAGACGAGCATACTCAGTTTCATCAAAAAAAGATTCATCACGAAACCCGATAGAGAAGGTGTGCAGATCAGGTTTGTGTTTACTAGCCAAACCTACAATCACAGATGAATCGATACCTCCGCTTAGAAAAGCACCCAAGGGTACGTCAGCAATCAATCTTCGTTGCACAGAAGCCTCCAACAACGACTGTAGTTTTTTCTTGGCGTCATCATAAGTGATTTGGCTGCGCGAATCACGTTTATAGGGAATTTTATAATAGCAACCAACAGTCATCTGCTTTTTGCCTATGGTTGCATAATGCCCCGGCATTAGTTTCTTTACATTTGTAAAAATAGTAGCAGGAG
This sequence comes from Cytophagales bacterium, assembly GCA_020403045.1. Taxonomy (GTDB): domain Bacteria; phylum Bacteroidota; class Bacteroidia; order Cytophagales; family Cyclobacteriaceae; genus ELB16-189. The sequence continues at coordinate 54,695 of JADBYK010000016.1, read as the reverse complement.
CGGGAATGTAGTTCAATTGCAGATAGGTAATCAGCGAAGAATAGTCTAATGTCTTTTCAATTCCATACGCTACCATGGATTTCATTTCTGAGGCGAAGATGAATTTATCGTCATCAAATAAATAAAGCAATGGCTTAATGCCGTAGCGATCACGCGCTATGAAAAAAGTTTGTTCTTGCTTGTCATAAATACAAAATACAAAAAATCCATTCAGTTTGTTAAGGCACTTTTCTTTTTCGGATAAGTAGAGCTTAAAAAGGACTTCTGTGTCTGACTGTGTGGTGAAGGTTACACCTTTTGCCTCAAGTTCTTTTTTCAATTCCTGAAAGTTAAAGATCTCGCCATTGAATATTATGCTGTATCTCTGATTTTCATCCCACATAGGTTGATGGGCTGCCGCACTCCTATCGATGATGGAGAGCCTTCGATGTCCAAGTCCAACAAACTGATCGGTATAAAGCCCCTGATGATCGGGGCCGCGTTTACTCAATGCAGCTGTGGCAGCTGTGACATTGATAAGATTGAATTTACCGACTAGATTGAATGCAAATATTCCGGTAATGCCGCACACGCTGATTCAAAATTCAAGAATGAAAACAAGTACGTTGATAAAACGATTAGGGAAGTTTTGCAATGGAAATATTTTTAAACCACACTTCGCCACCGTGATCTTGCAAACAAATGTGACCTTTCCTGGCAGCGCCATAGCCGATCGCTTCGTTCCATTTGCTGGTTGTTTTTCGTTTTTTCCAATCTTCCGAGCCGATTTCGTATTCGACTACTTTTGCAGCGTTCAGCCAATATTCAACATGTTTACCGGTTGCGATGATCTTTGAAGAGTTCCATTCGCCCACCGGCTTCGGCTTTGCATCAGGTGCCGTGTGCATCCCATAGTCTGCTGCTGTTTTCTGCCAATCCTCGATTTTTCCTGGATACCCAACATCATCCAACAGTTGATATTCCGGTCCGCTTAAATAGGGCTCATCAAATTCTTCAGTCACACGAAACATAACGCCACTGTTTCCTTGTGGCGAGATTTTCCACTCCCAATTGAGTTCAAAGTTTTCATATTGATCAACTGTAATCAGGTTGGCACGTTTTTCGTTGCCGTCAAATGGCTTGCAATGAAGTGAACCATCGGCAGCCACTTCCCAGCTATTGTTCTCTTTGTTTTTGAAGAATCGCCAGCCGTCTAAATTTTTGCCGTTGAAGAGTAAACTGGTATTGGCAGTTGATTCCTTCTTTGTAACGCAGCAAGTTAGCAATGAGCCGGCAACTAAGAGAACTGATAAATACTTCATGACTGGATCATTTAAATTTTTAAAAAATCTTCCCGGGATTTAAAATTCCTTTTGGATCGAATACTTTTTTGATACCTCGCATAAGATTCAAATTCACTTCACTCATCGCAATGGACATGTAGGGGCGCTTCGCAATGCCGATCCCATGTTCTCCAGAAAGTGTGCCGCCCAAACTTACGGTAAGTTTGAAGATTTCACCAATGCCTTCATTGACTTTGGTATTCCAATATTCTTCACTCAATCCTTCTTTTAAAATATTTACGTGCAAGTTGCCATCGCCCAAATGGCCAAAACAGACTGTATTAAAATGATAGCGCTTACCGATTTCTTTTATACCGTTGATGAGCTTCGGCAAATTTGCCCGAGGAACTACCACGTCATCTGACTTGGTTAACGTGTACCAGTTAACAGCAGGGGAAATGTTTTTTCTAATTTTCCAAAGCTCGGCTTTTTGCGCATCTGTATCAGCAAATAGAATTTCACCGCTTTCAAATTTTTCTACTACCCCCATTACTCGTTCAGCATCTCGCATCAGCACTTCTTCATCGTTGCCATCCAACTCACAAAGCAAGTAAGCGTTCATGCCTTCTGTGAGTTTAGTTGTCACCGGGCTGTTCAACACCTTCTCGCAATAGTCAAATGTTTTTGCAGCAGCTTCCTTTTCGAAGAATTCCATTCCTGAGGGAGTTATACCCGCTACATAAATGGCCGCAATGGCCTTACAGGCTTCCTCGTTGCTGCTGAGGGGAATCATCATCAACACGTTTTTCTTGGGATAGCCTCGAAGTTTGAAAACTATTTTGGTGATGATGCCCAACGTACCTTCACTTCCACACATTAGTTGGGTCAAATTATAACCGGTAGAATTCTTCAATACATTGGCAGCGGTCCAGATGATTTCACCGGTAGGCAACACAACCTCCATGTTCAAAACATAGTCGCGGGTTACGCCATATTTTACAGCCTTAGGCCCACCCGAGTTATTGGCAAGATTTCCGCCCAAAAAGCAAGAGCCTCCACTGGCAGGGTCGGGTGGATAGAACAATCCTTTTTCTTTTACTGCATTTTGGAATACTTCCGTAATTACGCCAGGCTCTACCGTAGCTTGTAAATTCAATTCATCAATCTGAATGATTTTATTGAACCGTTCCATGGAGATCACGACTCCTTTTTTTACTGGTAACGCGCCACCACTCAAACCTGTTCCCGCTCCACGAGGTGTGGTAGGGAGTTTATACTGATTGCAAATTTTTAATAACTCACTCACTTCATTTGTATTCGCTGGACGCAGAACGACATCTGGCATGAATTGGTAGTCTTCCGTTTTATCATGTCCATAATCGGTTCTCCGCTCGGTGTCTTCGATCACATGATCTTCGCCCACAATTGATTTAAATTTATCAATGATTAATTCTTCGATGGGTATAGTTTCTATTGCCTCCATTTCTTTAACGTATGCCATGAATTACTAACTTTGATTTGAATATGAATGTTTTAAAAGACTACAAAATTAGGCAATTACTTGTACTACGGAGCGCTGGCGTGGTAGTAACTTTTCAAAGACTTGGAATTTTTGCCTTGGTTTTGGTGATGCTAAGTGGCTGCGCAGCTTCGAGAAAGGCCAAAATACGCGACAAACAGGTAGATGAAGTCATACGTACAGCAAGATCCTTCACGGGAACGCCTTATAAATGGGGTGGTACAACACGTTCTGGCATTGATTGTTCCGGTTTGACAACCAACGCTTATCGCAAAATAGATTTAACTCTTCCACGAACGGCCGATGCACAAGCATTGGTGGGTGAGAAGATTAAAATAAAAGACCTGCAACCCGGTGATCTTGTTTTTTTTGCGACTGGGAAGAAGAAAAGAGAGATTACCCATGTGGGTATTGTGACTGCCATAAAGGGAAGACAAGAAGTTAAGTTTATACACGCGTCTACTACATTGGGCGTGGTAGAGACTAATTTGTTTTCGGACTATTACATTAAAAGATTTCGCTCTGCCAGGCGGATCATTGACTAAACCATTTTAAATGAAGACGACCCGTAGAAAATTTTTACAACTGGGTGCGGCCGCCTCGGCATTGCCTATTGCATCTGCGTTTGTAAAACCATCGACTGTAACGAAACCCATCGTGATCTCTACCTGGAACTTTGGTTTGCGAGCAAACGAAGAGGCATGGAAGATTTTAGCCAAAGGTGGAAGAGCATTAGATGCTGTCGAGGCAGGGGCGAGAGTTCCTGAGGGAGACCCTAAGGAAACATCGGTGGGGCTGGGTGGCCTACCTGATCGCGATGGCAAGGTAACGTTGGATGCCTGCATCATGGATGAGAATGGAAATATAGGATCAGTGGCATTTTTAGAGCATATCGTTCATCCGGTGTCAGTCGCGCGGATGGTGATGGAAAAGACACAGCACGTGATGTTAGTAGGGGAAGGTGCACTACAATTTGCACTTGCCAATGGGTTCAAGAAAGAAAAGTTGTTAACCAAAGAATCTGAGCTAGCGTGGAGGAAATGGCTGAAAGAAGCGAAATATAAGCCTATTGCGAATATTGAAAATCATGATACTATAGGGATTTTGGCTTTAGATGAAAAGGCAAATCTTTCCGGTGCGTGTACTACCAGTGGGATGGCTTACAAAATGCGTGGCAGGGTAGGGGACTCGCCCATCATTGGAGCAGGTTTGTATGTGGACAATGAAGTTGGTGCGGCCACGTCAACAGGCGTTGGTGAAGAAGTGATCCGTATTGTGGGTTGCCATCTAGTCGTTGAGCTAATGCGACAAGGCAATTCGCCCGAACAAGCATGTAAACTGGCTGTGGAGCGGATCATTCAAAAAAATCCGGAGAAGGCAAAGACTATTCAGGTTGGCTTTTTGGCCTTGGGTAAAAGTGGCGAGTATGGTGCGTATTGTTTACAAAAGGGTTTCACGTTCGCAGTGCATGATTTGGTGAACAACCAACTATTCGATTCTAGATCTTATTATTAGTTCCTTTATATTTGTCTATGGACTCACTATTAATTGCCCCTCGAAATAAGAAGGAATTGCGTTTGATTTCAGATGTCCTCAAAAAAATGGGCATCGCTTCAAAATCATTGACGTTGGAAGAAAAAGAAGATATGGGTCTTGGAATGGCAATGAAAGAAGTCGATCGTAGCAAGAAAGTATCGGCTAACTTAATCTTGCAAAAATTAAGAGCATAAATGAAGATTGAATTTCTTTCAAAATTCAATCAAGACCTGAACAGAATCCATTTAAAATCGGTCAGGAATTCCTTATTGAAAGTGATTGAACTAACGCAGTCAGCGGAAACATTGGCGGAGATACCAAATCTTAAAAAATTACAAGGCTTCAAATCAGCCTACCGCATCAGAATAGGGGATTATCGCATAGGCATTTTTATCGCTGGCAATACGATTCAGTTTGCCCGTGTTTTGAATCGAAAGGAAATTTATAAATACTTGCCTTAGCTGTGACTATTGAAGTCGTTGTCTATAACATTGAATCTGCACTGAAAGCCCAGGAAGGTGGTGCCGATCGTATTGAATTGTGCGATAACCCCAGCGAGGGTGGAACCACACCTTCCTTTGCAACGATTGAAGCGGTCCGCCAAAATGCAAGCATGGATGTGTACGTCATGATCCGCCCTCGAGGGGGTGATTTTTTGTATTCCAATTATGAATTCCATTCCATGAAGCGCGACATATCGCAATGCCAGAAGCTAAGTGTGGATGGAATTGTTTTTGGGATATTAAATCCAGAGGGTACGATCGACAAAAAGCGATGCAAAGAGTTGATTGATAAGGCCCGTCCGCTGAAAGTCACCTGTCATCGTGCTTTTGATATGACGCGCGATCCATTTGAAGCATTAGAAGATTGTATTGAAGTGGGCTTTGATCGAATTTTAACGGCAGGGCAACAAGCAAAAGCATCACAAGGAGCCGAACTGATCGGTCAATTGATTGAAAAAGCCAACGGAAGGATTGCTATTATGCCAGGATCTGGTGTCAATGAAGAAACAGTTGAAGAGATCATCCAAAAATCCGGTGCACAGGAAATCCATTTTTCCGCCACTGCTTTTAGAGAAAGCGGCATGACATTCAAGAATCAGCAAATAAACGGAATGGGATCGGAGGACGGAAGTGAGTTTAAAGTGCGGACAGTCGACCCGGAGCGGGTGAGAATTATTCGGAAGCTGGCTGAAAAAGTAAAAGCCTGAAAATTCTTCAGGCTTTCGTGGAGAATATCGGAGTCGAACCGATGACCTCTTCCATGCCATGGAAGCGCTCTAGCCAGCTGAGCTAATCCCCCATCAGGGATGCAAATATATTTCAAATTCCTGTCTGCGCAAATTTGCCGTTTGCAGCGGCAAATCATTCCCCTTTTTGTACCGGAAAAATTCCCACATTCAATAACTCTGTATGCCTGACTACCGATATATCAATCATCGTTAGGATCTCTTTCTTAGTCAGTTCCTTAAAAAGTTGATTGAGCGTGTTGACTGGTTTATTGTTGAACGAAACAATCAGGTCGCCTGCTTTTATTTGCGATCGCGAGGCAGGTGAATTCTCCTCAATACTTACAACAAAAAGAGATTTCTCATTGGGCAAATGATAATGCCGTTTAACTTTTGGGTTGATGGCGACTTCCTGCAATTGAAATCCAAGATAGGCTTTGAAAACTTTCCCCGTTTTTACCAACTGACTTCCAATTTCCTTGGCTGTGTTGATGTCTACCGAAAAGCTAAGACTATTGGCTCCTTGAATGATGGCTGTATTGACACCCACTACTTCACCATCGGTGTTGATCAGTGGCCCACCAGAGTTTCCGGGATTTAGCGCTGCATCAGATTGGATCACGTTATCAACCAACATTCCATTTTGCGATCGCAAAGTTCTGCCCAAGGCACTCACAACTCCGGTGGTGACTGTATGCTGATAGCCTAGTGGATTGCCGATGGCAATGACGAATTGGCCAATTTGAAGTTGCTCAGAATCTCCCAATTTTGATGTCGAGTAGCCATCTGCGAAAATTTTTAGAATCGCTAGATCTGTATCAGGATCCTTGCCAAGCAGAGTTGCTTCAATTTCATTTTCATTCAGTAACGAGACCATGATTTTTTCAGCTCCATTGATTACATGACAGTTGGTGAAAATCAGGCCATCCGAGGAAAAAATGAAGCCAGACCCCGACCCTGCAAGACGAAGCTTTCCGCTGGCGGTTTTATAAACATCAATTTTTACCACTGAATTTTTAACGGCTCCCACTGCATCGATAATCATCTGTGAAAATGAATCCATAACTTGTTTATGTAGGTTCCATCAAAAATCCACCCGCAGTGGATATTCGGAAAAATTGGCAAGTTTTCTCTGTCAAATCAGTAGGCCTAGACGGGTTTTATTGCTTTGATTTGATAAATTCGTCATCTTTATAGGTTAATGTCTGTCTATGGCTAAATTAAAGAATATCATTAAACAGCTTTCTGAAAAGGACTTCAAAGAGATTTACGATTCTTTAATGGAGAGTAATGCTGAAAAGTCAGCCTATCTTTTGAAAGCTTTGCGAGAACGTCAGTTTTCGGATAGCAAGATTATGGTAGAATTGGACGTAAACGCAAACGCATACTACACACTTAGATCTCGATTAAATCAAAAGATTGAAGAACACCTTCTTCAACAAATGGAAAGTCCCAGAACGGATATTCTGCGAAAAGTGGCCAATTTAAATGAGATGCTGTTCTCTAAAAAAAGAACCATCTCCATTGCCACACTAAAAAAGCTAGAGAAGGAGCTGTTGGACTACGATTTGGCCAATGAGTTGACTGTGGTGTATAAGTCTTTGAAGAAGTTGCATATCAACACGCCCGACTATTTCACCTATTCGCAGCTTTACAACAGACACGTAGCATATATGCTGGCTGTGGACAAAGCAGAAGATCTGTTAGCTGACTACTTTAGAAAGTATGGAAGTTTTTACTTGACTGCTGACGAAACAGAGAAATTGGGACTGACGTTACTGCTCAAGGAGATGCAAAATGTTGCAAAACTTTACGAGTCACACCGGCTATACATTTACCAAAGCTTGATGTTGATTTATCATCGTCTTTTTGTAGAGACGGACGATAACCTTCATCAGGAGGGTGAATCGATAGAAGATACCTTTACGCACACGCAGAAAATATTTGAAACCTATAACCTCGATCCGCTTTATTTCCATCTCAATTTGGTGTTTGAGTTTTTGAGACTGGAATACTACAATCATTACAAAGTGTATCGACAAGCGGAGAAGTATTTTGAAGAGGTGAATGATGCCGCCTCTAATTTATTGGTCAACTATCCAACGCTCACTTTTTCGGTCCAGTTTTTCGTTTCCAAGCTGGAGCGAAATCTTCGGTTGGGAACGGAAAAGGAACTGTATTTAGAAAACGAGCGGATATTTTCCGACATCGAGCCGGACACGGTGGACATCCCAAAGCATTTGATTTACATTACGTATCGTGCACTATGTTGCTATTATGTAGAAAAGTATGAAGAGGCCGCTAAGCTGATCAATAGCCTGATCAATGATGTGAGTTTGAAAAAGTATCCGTTTGCACAAATGGAGGTTAAGGCATTGTTGGCGTTGCAGTATTGTCTCCTTCGGGATTTTGAATTGTTCAATCAACATTCCAATAGCATTCAGAGACAGATTCGAATGTTTGGAAAAGACGACTGCGAGAATGTACTGCTGTTCTTAAAGATCTTAAAAATTGCAACCAGCGAATCTAAAAAAGATAAGCCAAAGAAGATTGCTGCTCTTATTCCGAAATTTAAGGAAGCCAAAGTGGCTTATTTTGCACCCACTTCTTTCGTCAATATGGACGATGAGTTTATTAAGAAACTCACGGCAATCGAAACAGACTAGACTGCCAGGTTGATGATGCTTTCGTGTGACAAAGGCTTGTTTAGGTAAAGCCTCACGTGGGTGTACTTTTTAGACCTGCTAAAATCCAGTGGGTTGATCGATGACGTAAGCATGATGATTTTGCACTTTTTCTTGGTGGCGTTCGTCAATTTTTCGAACTCGTCTAAAAACTGAAACCCATCCATCAGCGGCATGTCGATATCGAGAAAAATGATATCAGGAAGAACCTTGTCGGCCACTTCCATCTTTTCCATATTTTTTAAAAATTCAATGGCGCTTTTTGCTCCCGTATGAGTGTAGATATTCTCGGTGATGGAGGCGGCCTCAATCATTTTTTGGTTGATCAGGTTATCGATTTCATTATCATCGATTAACATAACAGTTTTGTACTTCGGAGTAGCCATACGTTGGTTTTAGTCTAGTGAAATTAAGGGTATTGTCGATGTTTTCCAAAAATGGTTAGATATCAAATTTGATCCCCTGCGCTAAGGGAAGTGTCTCTCCAAAGTTAATGGTATTGGTTTGGCGTCTCATATATACTTTCCATGAGTCTGACCCTGATTCGCGACCGCCACCGGTTTCTTTTTCACCGCCAAAAGCACCACCAATTTCGGCTCCTGATGTACCAATGTTGACGTTCGCAATACCGCAGTCTGATCCGCCATGGGAAAGGAATTTTTCCATCTCTTGCATGTGGTTCGTCATAATGGATGAGGACAATCCCTGCTTCACTCCGTTCTGAAGCTCGATCGCTTCTTCTATCGTCTTATATTTGATCAAGTAAAGGACAGGCGCAAAAGTCTCTTGCTGCACAATAGTAAAATGATTTTTTACTTCAGCGATTGCCGGCCTTACATAGCATCCGGATGTAAAACCTTTGCCATACAAGACACCACCATTGACTACGAAACTACCACCTTCTTCTTTCACTTTTCGCAACGCGCTTCTATAGGCCTTAACGGCCAATTGATCGATCAATGGGCCAACATGGTTGGTTGGATCAAGTGGATTGCCAATTTGGAGTTGGCTATATGCTTTCTTTAAACGAACCTTCACTTCTTCATAAATAGTCTCATGGATGATTAACCTGCGCGTAGAGGTACAACGTTGTCCAGCTGTTCCGACTGCACCAAACAGCGCTCCTCGAATAGCGATGTCCAGATTTGCATTGGCGGTAATGATGATCGCATTGTTGCCGCCCAATTCTAGCAGTGCACGGCCCAACCGTTCGCTCACTGTTTTGCCAACCGCTTTGCCCATACGAACCGATCCGGTAGCAGAAACGAGTGCGATGTTTTCGTTCGCACACATTACCTGGCCAATCTTATAGTCTCCGTTTACAATACATGAAACGCCCTCGGGGACATTATTTTTTGCAAAGACTTTAGCAACAATATTTTGACAGGCAATACTACACAGTGGTGTTTTTTCAGACGGCTTCCAAATACACACATCACCACAAACCCATGCAAGCATTGAATTCCATGCCCAAACAGCTACCGGAAAATTGAATGCTGAAATAATCCCGACAATTCCTAGTGGATGGTATTGCTCATACATTCGATGCAAGGGCCGCTCCGAATGCATGGTCAAGCCATTGAGTTGGCGTGATAAACCAACGGCAAAATCGCAGATGTCAATCATCTCTTGTACTTCTCCCAATCCTTCTTGGTAGGATTTCCCCATTTCGTAGGAAACCAATTTTCCAAGATCTTCTTTATTCCTCCGAAGTGCATCGCCAATTTGCCGCACCACTTCACCACGTTTTGGGGCGGGCACCTGCCGCCAGACCTTAAATGCACTTTGTGCCTGCGTTACTATTTTATGAAAGGTCTTTTCATCGGTACTCTGCACTCGACCGATAATTTTCCCGTCAACGGGTGAATAAGAGACAATAGAGAACCCTGTAGACCTCAACCATTTTTTTCCGGTAGATGCCCCTGGATTAGTTGAATTGACCCCCAGTTTGGTTAGGGCTTCCTGAATGCCGAAGTTTTGCATAGTTGTGTTTGTAGTGATCGCAAAGCTAAACAGTTTTTTTGGTAGGCGAATAGTCAAGCGTGTTACCAGTCCATGCCAAAAATCTTTTTTTCTCCAAGTTGGTTGACGCCTTCCACCAAAACGCCCCCTTTCTTCATTTCAAGTACTCGGTTGAGGTCGGCTACGTTATCGATGGAGAGTTTGTCAATGTGTGTGATAATCAGTTCTTCTTCTGCACCGGCTTTCTTCCATTTTCCATTGCTCAATTTTTTTAATCGAACGCCACCCTCTAACCCCAGCAAAGTAAGTTTTGGGTAGGGTAGGTCTTCAAACTCTGCCCCTTCGATAACGTAGCTGACCTCTCGCTTACCCATTACCTGAGAGCCGTCCATCTTTTTTAGTACCGCATCTACCAGATGGGTCTCTCCTTTTCTACGATAGGTAACTTTAATAGATTGCCCTGGACGGTTTCTCGCCACCCACTCTTGCATTTCGGAAACGCCACTTACTTCGTGGCCATTGATGGCAGTTATTACATCTCCCTCCCGAATACCTGATTTTTCTGCTGCACTGCCTTTGTTCACAGATCGAACAAATACGCCTTGCAGCAAATCTAGTTTTTCATTTTCTGCAAGATCGGCCGTGACATCGGCAATCTGCACACCCAACAAGCCACGCTGTACTTGTCCAAATTCTAACAGATCATCCATGATTTTTTTCACAAGGCTTACAGGGATGGCGAATGAATATCCTGAGTAACTTCCGGTTGCAGTGGCAATGGCAGAATTAATTCCAATTAACTCGCCTTGAAGGTTGACCAAGGCACCACCACTGTTTCCCGGGTTGACTGCAGCATCGGTCTGAATGAATGATTCGATTTGCAGATTGTTTTTGTCGCGGAGAATACCAATGTTTCTGGCGCGTGCACTTACGATTCCGGCTGTTACGGTTGAATTCAAGTCGAACGGATTGCCAATGGCAAGTACCCACTCTCCCAATGTGATCTGATCGGAGTTTCCATATTTCACGAAGTGAAGGTTTTTGGCTTTTATTTTTAGCAAGGCCAGATCAGTACTCGGGTCGTGGCCAATTAATTTCGCGAAGAAGCGCTGGTTGTTGCTCATCACTATCTCAATAGAGTTGGCATCTTCAATTACATGATGGTTGGTAACAATATAACCATCATCAGAAATGATGACACCCGAACCAGATGATTGGGCATGTGGATTTAAGTAATTGTCTAGCGCGTTCAGGCTGAAACCGGTTAATCCATAAGAAGTTCGAATATGGACTACAGCAGGAATCACCGCCTTGGCCGCTGATTCAAAATTCAATGCCGATGGAATACGGTGAGAAGTATCTTTCGAAAAATGCACTGATTTCACGGTTTGTCGTTGCTCGATCGATTTGTAAGAAGGGTCTCGATCGATGTAGTTTATCGTAAAAAGCGTTCCTACGATAGCACCTACAAATGCGGACGTAATCACCAATAGAACCAGCAAAGAGCGCTTCATAAAAAATATTTTCTGAAAATTACTGCGTTCTGCGAATAATAAAAAGCAAAAAGGCGCCCCCTTTCGAGAGACGCCTTACCCCACCCAACCTAAACCAACTAGAAGCTATCTCAAAAATCGATTTCAGTGTCAGCCTGAGCCTGTCGAAGGCTACTTCGATTTCACAAAGCTGGTTTCGACAAGTTCAAACTGACAGAGTAGTATTTTTGAGATGGCTACCACTAATTTACCTTGATAGTTTGCTTCAGTGTTTTCTTTTCGTCTTTTAGAATCGTTAATTCCAAAATGCCTTTGTCGTATTTTGCGTTTGCTTTAGAAGCATCTACATTTTCAGGTAGCGCAAACGAACGGCTGAAAGAGCCATAGCTGGTTTCAATCGAGTGGAAGTTTTTTTCCTTTTTCTCGTTGGAAAGCTTACGCTCACCACTAACGGTCAAATAGTTGTCTTTCAATTCGATGTTGAAATCTTCTTTGTTAAGGCCGGGCACAGCAAAATGAATTTCGTAGGAAGCTTCATTTTCGATGATATCCACTTTAGGTACGAACGTGCCTGCCTGTCCGGCAGACAGGCTGCCTCCACTGCGTGCTACAGACTCATTGAAAAAACGGTCTACTAAATTGCTGAATGAAGTCGGTACGAAATCACTCGCATTGTAACGGATGATGCTCATAGTATTTTTTTGTTTTTGGTTTGACATTGATTTTAAATCCATGCGAACCCTTCAGGAAAAAATGTGCCGATGAATATACAGGTCGATTTATCAGACAATATGTCTTTTATTTAGATTTACAGAGATGAATTAATGCCATATTGACATTAATTATGATTTTAGAAGTTAAAATTTCCGACTAGAACTTCGAAGAGAGTGGTTGATGGCGTGAGTCCATAGGAGTAGCGGAAGCCGATGTCAAACTGAGGTAGTAAGCGCACCAAGTTGATGTCGAATTTTACTTCTGCTCCAATGGAAGTATATGTTTGGGTGATAGTTCGACTTCCGAAGGTGCTGCTACCGAAACCGTAATCTATAAATCCATTTAGTCTTACTCGTTGGACATTTAAAAGTGGGCCAATTGCCAGATCAGGATACCAAACGGGAAGCGTGTAATTTGCGGCCATTGAATAGAATTGTTGAAAGCGGGAGACCGTTAAACCACGAGGCAGGGGAATCCGGTTGCGAAACGTATAGTTGTCCAACCCTTTCCTAGAAGAAACCACTGCCTGAGGTATTTCACTAGATTGGTATCCCCAGTGACCCCAAATAGAGTGGTGTCTAAAAAGACCAGGGAAATAGCCGATGCCATAAAATGAAAACTGAGCGCCCTTGTATTCACCCCCATATGGGGTTCCGTAGAGATTCATGAAAAAAGCCTGTCCCCATTTGCTAAGAATATCTCGTCTACTTTGTTTCAGCAATCGATAGCCCGACAATGAAAAATGGTTGTAAATCAAATTGCCATTATCTGCAATATCTCTGAAGAAATATTGCGGTAAGTTGGAAGGAAAGAGTCTCCCTCCACCATCGAGATTATTCTTGAATTGTGAAATATAAGTATTGCCCACATAATTTGAGAAAGTCAGATTGCTAACAAATCTTGAAGTTGTTAAGTTGAGTGGGACCCGTAAACCAACTTCCAGTGTTTTCTCTTTCCAGGTAAACGATAGATTTTCTGTAGTGCTAAGAGTATCGTTACCTACAATTTTACCGTAGTTGATGGAGCCTCGGTTTGAAATTCGATCCGCCATTGAAGCTTTTACATCTATTATTGGGAATAACCCTTGATAACTCACGGTTGCTTGCAATGATTCTGTTTTTTCAGCAATGTCATATAGATAGCCTGCGTTAATGGTTGTTGTACCAAGTAGATCTTTTGATGTTATGCCTAAGTAGACATTGGTTAAATCGTTATCAAAATACGTTCCCCAGGTATACGGATTAACTAATCCGCGAAGGCGCGAATATTTTTTTACAGAAAATTTTTCGGTAGGGATAGTTGAGAGCAAATCGGGAACCCCTTCCTGATCTACAAGATGTTGAAAGAATGAAGCAGGCTGCGGTTTTGCTGTCCATTTTTTCCATGCGCTCGGGTCAAAAGTAATTTTTGCCACATCTAAACCATCCTTTCCCTGGTCATTGTAAAAAATAGTTTTTCCATCTCGACTCATGTTTGGGTTGTATGCGCCATACTTACTCGAAGTGATTTGAAATCGATCTCCCGTACTCACAGCAAGCGCATAAATATTATCGATGCCACTGATGGGTGAGTTGTACAATACATAATTTCCGGTTGGCACGGGATGCCCGATATTTTCGTTCGAGAAATCAGTCAGGTTTTTTTCTTCTCCGGTTTCCAAAGAGAATTGAATAATGGCCTTACCTTTTCGGTTGGTTTTTAGCGCCACCACATTTTTTCCGTCTTCGCTGAATCGTGGCATAGAGATAAAATCGTTGTTCGGATTTTCAAACCGCTTGATTTCTTTTCCATTGAAGTAATCCAGAATTATCAGGTTGGTTTGATAGTCGGTAGTCGTTTCTACTGTGGCTACCAGATAGCCATCGGGAGAAAGTGCTGCACCCGCGTATCTACCTTTAGAGGCAATTACCGTTTTCGTTTGACTGCCCAAGTCATATCCCACAATAGCAGAAAACGTTTTTACACGCCACCGTGGGTCGAACCGATATTCATTCCACACCACCCGGCTATTGGTTGCCGATAACATGCCGGTTTCATTCATGATACCTTGCGTGTAGACATTTTTTGTTTTCCCGTTTTTGAAGGTCACGAGTGTTTCAATATCGCCAATGCCGGATTTTTGAACAAGCACACTTCCGTCTTCTAACTCTTGTGGAAAACGATAGTCGGTGTAGACATTGTTAGAGCGGTTATTCACTTTATCGAATGGCGTGAGGGTGGTAGTATCTAACTGTGCTTGCCACTGCTTCTTGAGATCTATGGACATTTCATTGTAAAGCTGCTTTACCGATAGCCCAGTTTCTTTTTTAATGGAATGGGAGAATGCTGATGGTAACGGAAGACTCCACGCCCTTCGCGTAATGTTTTCCCACACCTCTGCATTGTTGGTTTTCTTGCGCAGATAGGAAACCATGTGAAAGCCAAGTTTGTAATGGTCGGGTATGTTGTGTTTGTACGAACGAAGGTATTGTTTGTCGTAGGTGAAGTTCCGATTCTCTAACAGGTTGGTGCGGAGGATTAAATCAAAATTCGGAATGCGTCCTCTTCCACTATGAGTGAATGCCGTTTCGGTGGCCACTGCATCTCCCTCCCAAAACCACTGTGGCACTGTGACGTAGGACATGAGCGATAATCCATTTGCTCCAAATAAGTAATAGATGCCTTTGTTCACACCACGGGTGGCGTGTTGATATTGTACGATGTGTCTGTATTCGTGGGTAGCGAGCAGATCCAGCCAATCGTTGTTGCCTAAAAAGTTATAGTTCTGCGAAGGCATTCCATAAAACTCAGACCTGCGTGGCGTGATCGAGACAAAGCCATTAGATACCGAGGATTGGTTCTGCAGAATGACAGAAATTTTTTTGGCTCTTCCACCCATCGTGCGCGACTCGGGTTCATGAATATGTTCTAGCGTGTTGGCCATCCGCTGCGCCTGAGCATCGAATCCAGTAGGGTACAATACACGAAAATGCTTCGTGTTGAGTTGATACCATTTTAGCGAAGGAGGGTTATTATCGTTGACGAGTGTTTCTTGTGCGAGAGAAGTAAAACTGACAAAAACTATGAACAGATAAAATACTCTCATGATTAGGGTATAAGATTGAGTAGCTCAGTCAAATATGGAAAGACGAATTTTATAACAGCCTCTCCCGATCATGGTTCCCTGAGTTGGAGATTTTTCTAGAGAGGAAATGAGTTGTCTGCGTTCACTAGAGAGCGAGGGGTATTTCTTAGCAAGTCTTTTGGCTTGCTTCTTGAAATAAAATGTTACTTCAACCTCAAAGTTCATTTAAGAATTCTCGAGCCGATTGGAGCTTTAGCTTTCCTTGTTTTGCGAGAGACACTTCGGCAACGGATTTTTTAAGCTCCTCTAAGAACTTTGCCTTTTGAGGTGTGATTGTTTTTGTTTTGACGAACGGAAGACTATCAAGCAATTCTTTTACAAAATCAGCTCTTTTATCGGCTACTTCAACGATCAGTTTCATGTCTGTAAAAATAGCTTGATAACCGATTGAAAGCAAATACCTACTTTTCGGCACGAGAAAAGAAATTTATGTTCAAAAGATGGATGGCGATGTATCAGAAGTATAAAGACTATGTTCGCGTAGACTTGGTGATGTATGTCGTTATGATTTTGATGATCATTGTGTATATTATTTACTCGATCGTGTTTCCTTAACAGCCTCCAACACGAACAACAACTTTCATGTTTGTATCAAAAGAGTGCGAGAGATGCTCAATGCTAGCTCCCGCAACCAGATTAATACTTTCTCAAAATGCAGTAAAACAATTATACAGAATAGTATTGCTTTTATTTGCCGATTTGCAATACATAATTCTAGTTATTTGTAATTGCTTAGTATTTTATTTTGATTAGGTTTACCATTATGTTAAACTTAAATCATTAAACTATGAAGAGAATTGTACTGTTAGTCCTTCTTTTTGCAGCACTGGTGAACACCGGTTTGTATGCACAAGAGAGGTTAGTAACTGGCAAAGTAACAGGCGCTGATGGCGCTGGTTTGCCGGGTGTGAACGTGACGCTGAAAGGTACTTCTACCGGAACTATTACCGATGTGGAAGGTGCGTTTTCGGTTAATGCGACAGGAAGTGATCCTGAGTTGATTTTTTCTTTTGTTGGTTACACTACTCAATCGGTAAAAGTCGGAAATTCTACAACGTTAGCCATAACGATGACGGAAGATATCTCCACGTTGCAAGAGGTAGTGGTGTCTGGTCTTGCTACAAATGTGAAGCGTGCTAACCTGGCCAATGCGGTTTCAACAATCTCGGCACGAGATCTAGTTGGAACAACAAGCCCCGTCACTACCGATGGTGCGTTCCAGGGAAAAGTAGCAGGTGCAAACATCCAATCGAACGGTTCCATGCCGGGTGGTGGTTTTAACATGCAGTTCCGCGGAGTATCTACTCTTGGATCATCCGCGTCACAGCCACTTTTTATTGTTGATGGCGTGTACATTGACAATAGCCAAAATTCAAATGGTCGTTCACAAGCGAACAAAGCAACTGGTGGATCTGCTGCATCTGCTCAAGATAACAATGCCAATCGTTTGGCCGATTTGAATCCGGATGATATTGAGAACATCGAAATTCTGAAAGGCGCCTCTGCTGCTGCAATCTACGGTACTCGCGCAAACGCGGGTGTTGTAATTATTACAACAAAACGTGGAAAGGGTGGCAAAACAAAAATTAGTTTTGGCCAAGATATAGGTGGAAGTAGCGCATTGGCTTTTTATGGAGGTGCAGATTGGACTCCACAAAAACTAACAGATTGGTTTAGTGCATCAGACATTCCTGCCTTGAATGCGGCTAAGGCTAATGGAACTTACACAGACTGGGAAAAAGAAATATTTGGTGGCACTGGTTCCATCAAGAACACACGTTTGAGTGTAACGGGAGGTGATCAAAAAACGAAGTTTTATATCAACGGAAGTATAGCTGATGAAACGGGTATTATTAAGAACACTGGATTTCAGAGATATTCCATCAGAGCGAATATTGATCATAAAATCACAAATTGGTTAGATATTGGAATCAGCTCAAATTTCGTGAATACCAATAATGACCGTGGTTGGGCCGGTAACGACAATACCAATATCAACTACGGCTATTCTTTGCCATACACTCGTCCCTACTACAATCTTTTCCCTGATGCGCAAGGAAATTACCCTAATAACCCAGTGGGTGAAAACCCTTTGGCGATTAGAGATAAAGCTGTTAACAACCAAAAGATAAACCGTTTCTTTCAAGGCTTCAATATCAATGCCTATCTGATTCAAAATGAAAAGACCACTTTGGCTGTGAAATTAAATGGAGGCTTAGACTACCAGAACGGGTATGCGCTTATTTGGCTTCCGACTGAATTGCAGTCACAGCAAGGCGAGCCCAACAAAGGTTATGCTCAGGACACACGTAATGAGGTCATAAAATACAACGTGCAGGCCTCTGCCGTATTGACTCATAATGCAATGGACAACAAATTGGCACTTACTAGCTCTCTGGGATTTGTTCAGTTGGGGACTACCGCTCGGAGCAACTATATCCGTGGTAAAGGGCTTAGTGCTGGTGTCAGTAACCCTGCGCGTGCATCGGTGTTTGAGCAGGATGTATTTTTAGAAAACAGCACTGATCAAGGCATGTTCTTTCAACAAGAAGCGAATTACGAGGATAAGTTTATTGCATCCATTGGTGTACGCTTTGACCGGACAACTCTTTTGGCGGATCAAAACAAATGGTATGGTTTCCCGCGTGGTTCGCTGGCTACTAATATTCATAAGTTAGTGACGTTACCTGATTTCGTGAGTCAGCTAAAATTGAGAGCCGCCTACGGGCAAACCGCGGGATTGCCTGCATTTGGATCGCTTTACTCACCTCTTGCAGTTGTTGGTGTTGGCGGTCGGTCAGGAGTGCAACCTGGAACTTTTTTAGCGAACGCTAACATTAAGCCAGAAACCGCAACTGAGTTTGAATATGGTGTGGACTTTGGTTTATTCAACAATAGAGTGACGGCAGAAGTTACTTTGTACAATAAAAAGGTGTTTGACTTAATTCAGCCTTTGACAACAGCTCCTACAACAGGTGTTACTAGCACAAACTCCAATGCAGTTGACTTAACAAATACCGGGATGGAAGTGTCAATTGGTGCAGAGGTGGTAAAAAACAGCAAGATCAGTTGGTTTGTTCAACCTATATTTTGGTTCAACCGCTCTGAAATTACTCGTTTGGAAATCCCCGAGCGTTTAACTGGTGGATTTGGTGCCACTTTCGGGCAGTGGAGAATCAAGAATGGTTTGTCACCTACTCAGATCGTAGGACAGCCTAGAACCGATCCAGCAAATCCGACATCTTGGACCGTGTACGGAGATCAACAACCTAAGTACGAATTCTCATTAAATCAGCGGATTACATTCTTGAAAAATTTTGAGTTTTCTGCACTCTTCCATTATCGTCATGAGTTTACGGTTGTGTCTCTGGCTCGTGTGCTTTGGGATGAAGGCGGAAATACTTCTGATTGGAACTCTAAAAGTTTAGGACGTGGAAGTGATGGTAAAATTGCAACCGATCCTGCCAACGTAGTAGAGAATGGTATTGCTCGTCAAAATGTAAATGGATTAGGCTCTGATGGTAAGCCAGCTGAAGGTTATAATCCCGTAGTTACTAGTTTCCTGAAATTGAGAGAGGTATCACTCTATTATCGTGTACCTGGTGCGAGACTTCAGAAAATTTTTGGAGGAGCTATTGAGGGCGTTCGCATCGGTGTTTCTGGAAACAATATCTTGAGATGGACAGACTACACAGCTGGTTACGATCCTGAGAATTCCAACTTTGGTTCTTCTGCGCTAGGTAGTGGTGTTGATATTGGAAGTATCCCTGCAGTAAGGCGCTACATGTTCCATATCGCTATTGATTTTTAATTGAAACCTAACGAAAAATTTTTCAGCTATGAAAACAAAAATAATGAGAGTACTAGCGGCATTTGTTGCGGTGTTTGCGCTTCATGCCTGCTCTTTAGAAAGTGTTCCGGATCCTAATGCAATTGGGGTTGGCTCGGTAGCAGCAAACGCTTCCAAAGCACAGCTAAACGACTTGGTTACGGCCCAATACTCGCTGGCCAGAAACAGTCTTGCAACCTATTTACAAGTAGTTGGCACTTTGGGAAAAGAATTGTTCAACTTCAATTCAACAGAGTCAAGATGGATGACGGAGCTAAATGGACTTAGGCCAATAGACAACTCCGCTTTCTACAATGGTGCAACTACAGGGTTTGGATTACCTGTTCGTCAAGCAAATATCATTCTTGCGTCTGTGGAGAAAACAGCACTGGTGACCGATGCTGAAAAGGCTGCTTACCGAGGGGTGGCCAATACGTTTAAAGGACTTGCCTACTTGTATATGCTTAATGTGCAATACCAAAATGGAGTGCGTTTGAACGTGGAGAACCCCTTCAAGCCAAGTAAGCCAGCGTCTTATGCAGAATCGTTGGCTGGTATTGCAGGGTTCCTGGATGCAGGCGCCACACAACTTGACGCAGCGGGTGCCACATTTCCGTTTAGTGTACCAACCGGATTTGCATCCTTCAATACACCGGCTTTGTTTAAGCAATTTAATAGGGCGATTGCCCTACGCGTTGCGATCTACCAGCAAGATTGGGCAAAAGCAAACACGCTTATTGCACAAACGTTCATTAACGAAACGGGTAGTTTAACAGCCGGTCCGGCTCATTCATTCAATCCTGCTTCACCTGACTTCGGAAATCCTTTGTTAAACACTGCCTCGGTTACAATTGTGGGGTTGAACGAAATTTTTGATGTGATTGAACCAGGAGATGCTCGTTTGGCAAAAGTTACAACCACAGGCGGCCCTTTTAACTACACATCAGGAACCAATGTGACAACCAAGTATAAGGCGAATTTGTATTTAACGAATACACAGCCAGTTACCATCATTAAAAATGAAGAACTGATACTTATAAAAGCCGAGATTGCGGCTCAGCAAGCAGTTCCTAACTTTACGGAAGTAAAGAGGTTGTTGGACATTATAAGGGTAGCAAACGGCCTTCCCACATTGACACTACCTACAACTAAGAGTCAAGCCATTGATGCAATCTTGAAAGAAAGACTGTACTCTTTATGGTATGAAGGTCATCGCTGGGTAGATATGAGAAGGTACGACAAGATTGCTCAAATTGCCTTGCCGCCAACTACTCCTGTTATGAAAGTTTTGGTTCAGTTGGAGCGACCTGTTCAAGAAGTAAACTGGGATGCGTCTAATCCATAGTTTTTCTCGGTTAATATAGAAAGTAAAAACGGTGCCCCATTGGCACCGTTTTTTTTTCGGCAAGATCACGCTTCATTTATTACTTTTACACGATTTTATTTTAATCCAATGAGATATTTATTCCTATTGCTCTTTGTTTTTTGTGCCGCTGACATGCTGGCCCAAACTGACTACGCTGTTACTTCCAAAGGAGATACCCTTAAAGGCACCACCAAAATACTCACCTACGACCTGCTTGATCGGGTGCAGGTGAAAATAAACAAGAAGAAAAAGGTGTACACCGCACTTGAGGTGAAGGCTGTTTTTGTGGATGGGGTAGTCTATCACACCGTAAAGTATGATAATGGATTTAGATATATGAAGCTGATCAAACCCGGCTTTTTGAGTTTGTATGGATTTAGGCAGCCTAATCAGTCTTCTTACGATGGGCAATTTTTGGTGATGAAAAATGGCAAGAGTATGGAAGTCCCCAACCTAACGTTTAAGAAAAGCATGGCTAACTTTTTGTCGGATTGCGCTGATGTGGCGGAGCGGATCAAAAGTGGTGACCTTGGAAAACGGGACATGGATCAAATCATAGACCGTTACAATAGCTGTCTTCAGTTTAAGACAGAGCAGAAGATTGAAACAGTACCTGTACCCACCGCGGTGGAGACAGAAAAGATGATGGCCGTGAACTCCCTTATTTCAAAAGTAGAGGCGGCTGCAGATTTTGCTGAAAAAGCGGATGTATTAGATTTGCTGAAAGACCTACGATCGAAAGTAGGGCGGAATGAAATTCTACCAAATTATCTAACAAAGGACATCAAAAAGTATTTAGTTGGCCAGCCCCAATTTGCGGAAGATCTTGATAAGTTATTTGCCGCGCTTGCAAAAAAGTAAATATTGGCTTACAGCCAGTGTTTTCATGTTTGCATTGATTTTTTAGAAAAGTCGCGCTAACTCAGTATAAAAATTACAAGCAGCAGTAATTTGATTTACCTCACAGCTTTCGTTTTTCATGTGGGCTAGCTTATAGTCGTCTGGTCCAAACCCAATGGTGGGTATTCCAAGACTGACGGGGGTCACGGCATTGGTGCTAAAATCCCAAAAGTCGAACTGGCTTGGGGTCTGCTTAAAAGTTTCGCTGTAGGCAGAAATGCATAATTTGGTGAGCAGATGATTCTCATCAATTCTCCAGGCTGTGTGAAACGGCTCATACTGAATTTCTTGTCCGGTCCAACTTCTTCGATGCAATGTCCCCCGTTGCCAGGCTGCTTTCTTGCCTTTGATGATAGCGTCAAATTCATTCTTGATGTCCTGATCAGTTTCACCGGGAATGGTTCTTCGATCGACATATATTTCGCATCCAAAAGGTACTGCATTGAGCGAGGCGGCTACACTTGAAATTTTTGAAGTCACCATTGTGCCGTGCATATCACCGTTCTTCAATAATTCCAAATTTCTCTTTTCTACCCGTTGTATGATTTCGGCCATCTCATAGATCGCGTTCACTCCTTTTTCCGGAGCAGAGCCATGCGCGGAAACGCCAGTTGTGGTAATGGTTATTTGTGCTTTGCCCTTATGCCCCAGTGTAATAACATTGTTGGATGGCTCGCAAATGACCACACAATCGGGGCGAAGATTTCGTTCTTTAAAAAGATGCTTGAGATTTTCACCATCGCAGTCTTCTTCAAATACCGTGGCTGAAACAAAAATGGTTTTGTCTTTTGCAAATCCCTGCTGTTTGGCAATAGCGGCAGCATAGGCCGAAGCGGCTACCGATGACTTCATGTCTACTGATCCGCGGCCGTGTAATCTACCATCAATTATTTTTCCGCTAAAAGGCGGTATATCCCATTCGCCCTCATCATTGACTTCTACGGTATCTACATGAGAATCAAATAAGATTGATTTCGGGCCAGTGCCGATTCGACCAAGCACATTCCCCATTTGATCAATGATAACCTCATCGTAGCCCAATGAAAGCATTTTCGTTTCAACAAATTTAATAGCTTCTTCTTCTTGGCCTGAGTAGCTTTTGATGCGAACAAGTTGTTGTGCAAATTCGAGGATTTCTTTTTCCAATGCGGGAGTAAGCATAGGGTTGATCGTTTTTGAGTTTGTAATTCCAGAATGAATATAGCCAGGGAGGATTGGGAATCCTAGAATCTCTGCGATTTACCAATAGTTGAAATAAAAAATTCTTCTGGCTAAGCGACAGGAAGGATTTTTTAACAAAGAGCGCGCTATTTATAACACCTCCGCTTGCTCAGCCGAAACGGCTTTCTGCTCATCGAGAGAAAATCGTTGCAGAAACTGTTTCTTGAAATCGCGATATGTTGATATGCCGCCAATTTTGTGAAGACTATAAATGTAGACCCACGCCAAGTCTATTTGATAGGGAAGAAACCCTGCACGTGCACTATCTGGATAAAGATGATGATTGTTGTGCCACTCGCCTGAGAACCAACCTGGTCGTGATTGATTGATGGATAAATTACTTCGATCGAAATCGATCCCATCGACATGCTTTGCTTTTCCACTCCCATGCCCTGTATAGTTGAACGCACGTACCAACACGAACCAAAATAAAGCTGCACTGAACAACGCACAAGCCAATGCATGTCCGCCCATCAAAAAAAACATTCCATACCAAAACGACCAGTTCAGAATCCACAGTCCTACCGTGTACCAAGGCGTTGCGATAGAACCCCACTTCAGGTATTGCTGATAGGTATTGAGTTGCACACCTGTGTGACCGATAAAGTGAGAAACTTTTTTGTATTCATCCTCTGTCAAATCCTTTGCAATGGCCTGATGGTTTACATCAGACAACATGCAGTACATCAGGCCGGCATGCGCGTTGTACGGGTCTCCCGGTTTTTCTACTTTCAAATGGTGTACGTGGTGAGACACTACATAAACCTCTTCCGGAAAAGTACGAAGTGTTAAATTTTGTGTGATAAAGCGCCAGAACGGATTGCTAAATGTAAATGCACGGTGTGTGCTGTATCGATGAAACCATACGGTGGCCGCTGTACTCATGATCACCATGCTGTATATAATGAAAGCAATCAGCAGTTGCCATGAAAAAAACCTGAATAAGAAAAAGTATAAAAACGGCAGCATCGTAATGGCCATAAACCAATTGATAAATGGAATCCAATTCTTTCTGGTTTTGAAAATATTGATTCTTGAGAAAGCTTCTTGGTAAAGTCGGCCTACAGTAGGCTTCACTAATTCACCCTGTTGATCGGCCCAACCATAGGAGGGCACCTGTAGTACATTGTCGATAAAGGCCATTCGTTGAACTTTGTGTTATCAAAATAAAAAAGGGTACGAATCGCTAAGAAGCGCTCTGCACCCTAGAGCCTTAAAGATAGTTCTTATTTTAAAGTTTACCTAAATTGTAAAACGGCTAAGGTCAGGGGCTATCCCAACCATTCACCGTTAGTGGAAAATTCTACCTACTTTAAAACCGAAATTTTATGTTTAACGTAATCACGGCATGCTTTCCATCAAAAACGTAATAAAAGAATACGGAACTCATCTGATTCTTGATATCCCTCGTTTGCAATTTGAAAATGGGTTGTTTTGGGTAAAGGGCGCCAATGGCTCGGGTAAATCAACGCTGCTAAAGATTATAAGCGGGATGATTCCGTTTGATGGAGAAGTGAATATCGATGAGGTCGATTCTAAGAATTGCCCAACGGACTACCGAAGGTTAGTCAACTATGTGGAAGCTGAGCCCCTTTATCCTTCTTTTCTTACCGGGCAAGATCTGATTTCGTTTTTCATTGCTACAAGGATGGCTAACAGGGAAGAAGTAAATACATTGGTTCAGAAATTCAGTATTGGGTCATTCATCAAAAATCCTATTGGCACCTATTCAAGCGGTATGGTGAAAAAGCTCTCCTTGGTCCTGGCTTTCATTGGGGAGCCAAGATATATTTTGCTGGATGAACCATTAGTGACAATTGATAAAGAGAGTGTGCCGATACTTTATGAATTAGTAAAACTCTATTTTGGTAGAGGAGTAAATTTTATTTTTACCTCGCATCAAGCCTTTGAACTGGAGGATATTGCCGTGAAAGAACTGGAAGTTAAAGACCACAAGGTATGGGTGCTGTAGTTCGAGTGCTCCGTCAAGTATTGGTCAAAAAATTCTACGAGCGCAATGTAGGACTGCTTTTTTTTGTCTTCTATTTGATGTTTGGTGTAGTGGAGTCCAATCAACTCATTAATTACCACCGTTCATTAATTTATGGTATACTCACTTCGCCTGTTTTTTTATTGGGGGTAATGGGCGTTTGGATCTTTTATAGCGCAAAGTATTTGCAATTAGTCCTGTCTGAACTAGCCGAGCCTCACAATCAATTCTTGAAAGACTATTCCCGGCTAGGTAAGTCTCAGCAATTTTGGCCGATGTTGCTCTCTATTGTTTTGATGGATCAGCCTGTGCTGCTTTATTCCATTTTCATCGTAGGCGTAGGTATTTTCAGCCAACAGTATGTAGCAGTGTTTTTAGTTCTTTTTTTTCATTCTGCAAAGTTGGCCGGTTGTACGTGGATCGTGTTGAGAAGAGTCAATTCATTACACGAACGAAAGGCAACAAAGCTATTTCCGTCCATTCAATGGCCATGGAAAAAGTATTTCCCATTTTTCTACCTGGGATATTTTACCAATCAGTTACCGCTAGCGCTTTTATTCACCAAATGCTTTTCACTTTTTGCGATCATCGGCTTTATGCAAATCACCACTGATCATTACGAAAACCGAACAGCTCTGATGGGGTTGCTGTTTGGACTCATGGCGCACGCTGTGATTATTTTTGAAAGCAGGAGACTAGAAGAAACCTATCTAGTTTTTGCTAAAGGCCTGCCGCTTTCCATGTTGAAACGGTTTTTTTTTCTGAGCTTGTTTTATGGAGTTCTGCTCATACCGGAACTGGTATTACTGGCACTAAACCATATTGTTTGGTTCGATCTTCTATTCATTGCCCTTTTTGCTGTTTTCTATTTGGTTTATCAACATACCCGCCTGTTTCGAGGAAGTTTGGCGATTGACGCTCATACAACGTTTACATTCGGTCTGTTTCTCATTTCATTTATGCTGGTGTTGTTTAAACTTTATTGGTTGGAGGCCTTTGTTTTAAGCATTCTCGGATTCTATCAATACAAGCGTGATTATTACAATTTTGAAGCATCGGCCTAACATTATCCGATTGTTCGTGTTTTCTTTATACAAACTGATACCCTATGTTCTCATTCGTAAAGAAAGACCCGATACAAGCACTTGAAAATAAACGCAAGAAGCTATTGGAAGAAGCCATGCACATACAGCGCTCAGGTGATTTGAAGCTGTATGCGGTAAAAATGGAGGCTATCGACAAACTGGAGAAAGAAATTGAAGACCTTCGGAAAAAGTCAGCTTAACCAACTCATTACCAAAGGCACTACCGTCTTTTGGTTCAGACGAGATTTGCGTTTGCAAGACAATGCAGGCTTGTTTCACGCGCTCAAGGAAAGTGAAGAAGTTCTCCCCGTTTTCATCTTCGATTCCGAAATTCTCGAGAAACTGGAAGACAAAGCAGATTTGCGGGTTGCCTTCATTCATCAATCGCTTACACTGATGCAAAAGCAATTGGAGGACTTGGGAAGTACATTACTCGTACTTCATGGATACCCGCTTGAAATTTTTAAAGAGTTAACTCCTAAAGCTGTCTACACCAATCACGATTACGAACCCTACGCCCGCAGCCGCGATGCACAGGTGAAAGAGATTTTAGAAAGTAAAGGCGTGGTGTTCAAAACATTCAAGGACCAGGTCATTTTTGAAAAAGGCGAGGTAACCAAAGATGATGGTAAGCCTTATACTGTTTTTACACCTTACAGTAGAAAATGGAAAAGTAAATTGGAGGAGTTAGCATTAAAGAGTTTTGCTACCGAAAAGTATTTTGACCATTTCAAGAAAATAGTTCCGATCGCTTTGCCGACTTTGAAAGAAATAGGCTTTCAAGAAACATCTTTCAATTTCCCTGAACGATTGGTGAAGCAATCCATTGTTGAGCAATACGACAAACAACGAAACTTCCCTGCCATTGCCGGCACGACCAAACTGAGTGTTCATCTGCGATTTGGAACAGTAAGCATTCGCAAGCTGGCGCAACTTGCATTAGAGAAAAATGAAACGTGGCTGAATGAATTAATCTGGCGCGATTTTTACCACATGATTTTGTGGTATTTTCCACAAGTAGAAACCAAAGCGTTCAAACCAGCCTATGATAAAATCGAATGGAGGAATAATGAAAAAGAATTCAAAGCCTGGTGTGAAGGCAAAACAGGTTATCCCATTGTTGATGCTGGAATGCGCGAGCTAAATGCTACCGGCTTTATGCACAACCGTGTCCGCATGATTACCGCCAGCTTTCTTACCAAGCATTTGCTCATTGACTGGCGCTGGGGCGAAGCCTACTTTGCCAAAAAATTATTGGACTTTGATTTAGCCGCCAACAATGGCGGCTGGCAATGGGCGGCTAGTTCGGGGTGTGACGCAGCGCCCTACTTCCGTGTTTTCAATCCACAATTGCAAACCGAGAAGTTTGACCCGAAAATGGAGTACATCAAAAAGTGGGTACCTGAGTTTGGAACAACGTCCTATCCAAAGCCGATTGTTGATCATAAATTGGCTAGAGAAAGAGTGTTGAGGGTTTATAAGGAGGCGTTGGGGAGTACCCATTAATTATCTTTCTGCAAATATTCCCATCCTATTTAACACTTTCATTAATAAAAGTGTTGTATTTTACATTTATACATATTAAAAAGTGTTAAAAAACACATTTATTTATATGAAAAATTGTAGATTTGACCTTAGCTTAACAGATCCATTTGATTATGAACAGATTACACTTTGAAGAATTGAAAGAGTGGAAGAAAGGCAAAAAGCGGAAGCCTCTTATCATACAGGGAGCCCGACAGGTAGGCAAAACATGGTTGATGAAGGAATTTGGAAGGCGCGAATTTGAAACGGTGGTTTATTTGAATTTCGAAAGCAGTAGCCGACTAAGGGATTTGTTTGTTGCAGATTTTAATATCGAACGAATCATTACCAGCATCGAGATAGAGGCAAATCAAAAAATCATCCCAAGCAAAACGTTGCTTCTCTTTGATGAGGTGCAAGAGGCCGAAAAGGGGCTCACCGCTTTAAAATATTTCTATGAGCAGGCACCCGAATACTACATTATAGCAGCAGGTTCTCTATTGGGTGTTTCGATGCAGAAGCAGAACTCCTTTCCAGTCGGCAAAGTTGATTTTATAAAATTGCATCCACTAAGTTTTAAAGAGTTTCTGTTAAACCTTGGAGAAGAAAAACTTTATGATCAGTTAACAGCAAGCAACTTCGAAGTATTGACGTTATTTCACCAGAAATTAGTAGAGTATTTGCGCCTCTACTACTTTATTGGCGGAATGCCCGAAGTGGTTGCTCACTACATCGAACATAAAAATATAGCGTTAGTTCGGGACATTCAGCAAAAAATACTGATCGGTTATGAAAATGATTTTGCAAAACATGCCCCTCATGAAATCATACCAAGAATAAAACTAGTATGGAATTCTATTCTGAGCCAATTGGCCATGGAGAACAGGAAGTTTATGTATGGACAAATAAAAAAGGGCGCAAGAGCCAAAGATTTTGAAATGGCCATAAATTGGTTAGTAGATGCAGGGCTTATTTTAAAAGTAAACAGAATAACAAAACCAACGCTTCCACTAAATGCATATACGGACATGGATGCATTTAAATTATTCCTTGTTGATATTGGTCTACTCAATGCGATGGGCAACTTAGACGCCAGAATATTACTCGAGAAAAATAGCATCCTCACAGAGTACAAAGGCGCGCTGACCGAGCAATTCGTTTGTCAGCAGCTTACCATAGCACAACAACTATTTTACTGGACAGCTGAATCTTCCACTGCTGAGATTGATTTTGTGTTTCAATACAAGAACGAAGCAATACCTATCGAAGTAAAAGCAGAAGAGAATTTGAAAGCCAAAAGCTTAAAATTATTCGTAGAGAAATTCAAAATTAAAACTGCCTTCCGTACTTCCATGAGCAAGTACAGAGAACAAGAGTGGCTCACCAATATACCCTTGTATGCGGTCGAAGAGATTTTAACCTGAGTCTAAAAAAATCTGCAAAACCTTGGTTATACCGCTACAGTAAACATATGTGAGAGAATTCTTCAAGATTGAGTTATGTCACCAATTTTTGTTCAGTTCATCCAAAAGCCCAACGCGATTTTCTTAGTTGATGGACTTGGCGCATTTGCGACCGCCTCCATCTTGTTTCCAGTGCAATGGCAGTTTCAGGAATATTTTGGAATGCCGCAAGAGATACTTTCTGTGCTCTGCATGATTGCGGTTGCTTTTGCAGTCTATTCTTTTTGTTGCTTTTTATTCTTAAAAAAGAACTGGATAGTACTTTTGAAGGTCATCATGACTGCCAATTTGCTTTATTGTTGTTTAACAATAGGGTTAGTCATTCATTACTATTCAACACTTTCGATTGTGGGGTTAACTTACTTCTTGGCTGAGATAGCCGTAATAGTGGGATTAGTATACATCGAAATTCAAACGTTGAAGATGGGTATTCAAAAATTGCGATGATTTTTTAGCGAAATAACCTCAGCAATATTGGCGTTTTGTTGATAACAAAATGCCAGAAATAGGGTTTTAGATTCATGGCAAATACCTTAATAATTGGCGCCTCTTCTGGCATTGGCGCATCACTGGCAAAACAACTGATCGCAGAAGGGCAGCAGGTTTTTGGGACATTTAATAAAACGACAGGCACATCGACCGATGGGTTTGTTAAATTCCAATCACTAAATGTCTTGGATGAGAATCCGGACTTTAGTTTTTTACCTGATGTACTCGATGGCTTGGTGTACTGCCCCGGTGCGGTGAACTTAAAACCCTTTGCACGAGTCAAACCGGAAGATTTTGTGGCTGATTTTCAATTGCAACTGGTAGGTGCCGTCAAAGTCATTCAAGCCTGCCTTCCAAAGTTGAAGAATTCTAATCATTCATCCATTGTACTTTTCTCTACCGTGGCCGTGCAGACGGGTTTCAATTTTCATTCGTTGGTAGCTTCTTCAAAAGGAGCAGTAGAAGGGCTGACAAAAGCGTTGGCAGCAGAGTTTGCCCCGAAGATCAGGGTCAATTGCATTGCACCTTCCATCACCGATACACCCTTGGCTGGCTCTTTGTTAAACACCGATGAAAAAAAGGAAGCCAATGCGCAGCGCCATCCTCTAAAAAAAATTGGTAAGCCTGAGGATCTTGCTAACCTGGCCGCTTTCTTACTTTCTGAAAAATCGAGTTGGATCACTGGACAAGTGATTCATGTTGATGGTGGCATGTCGAGTTTGAAAGCGTAATCCGGTATTTATGAAGCGTCCGTGGAATCTACCGAACATTCCGGTCTATAGCCTTGCTACGTATGATGAACAAAAAGTCAACATGAATATCTGCACGTATGTTTCAGCTGTAAGCATGAAACCTAAACGGTATATGGTTGCCGTCTATCAAGATACCCAGTCACTTCATAACATTCTTCATAGCAAAAACGCGATCCTTCAAGTATTGGGCAAACAACACGTCAACCTGGTCAATGTGTTGGGGAAAAAAAGTGGACTGAGTTACGATAAAGAATCGTACCTGAATAAAAAGAAACGCCTCGAACTGTGGAATGATAAGAAAGTGTTGACCAATTGCGCGGGATTAATGGAGTTAGAAAAAATCTGGTCAAAAGATGCAGGAGACCATACGATATTCTTATTTGATGTAAAACGATTTCAGACCAACCATGAAAATGTTTTGATGCTGGATGATTTGCGGGGGAAGGGTTTAGTCAGAATTTAACACCAACAAATTTGGCCGCAAGCCACAGGCCACAGGCTATAAGCTTGTGGCGTGAGGCTTGTAGCCTAATTTCAATCAACATCACCTATGCACAAAAAACAAAACCTCCCCACCAAAACTTGCACCGTGTGCGGGAGGCCATTTACCTGGCGCAAAAAATGGGAGAAGGTGTGGGAAGAGGTAAAATACTGTAGCGATAGATGTCGCATAAATAAATCGAAGAAGTAGTATGAGCGCAGTTTCATTGATCTTCCCCCATCAACTTTTTGAAAAGCATCCAGCTATTTCGAATAATCGTCCTATTTTTCTCATAGAGGAGCTCCTCTTTTTTACCCAATACAATTTCCACAAACAAAAACTGGTCTTTCATCGCGCCAGTATGAAGGGATATCAGAGATTTCTGGAAAGTAAAGGGTACGCTGTAACCTACATTGAAGCAAAGGAAAAAGTTTCCGACATAAGAGTTCTGCTTACAGATCTCAAGCAAAAGGGTATTTCTGAAATCCACTATACCAATGTCACTGACTATTTATTGGAGAAGAGAATAGCTGAACTCTCACTTAAGTTAAAAATCAAAGTTAGTAAAAGTGATTCTCTGCTATTCCTACTTACCGCTCAGCAAGTTGATCACTATTTTGTGGGTAAAAAGCGATTCTTCCAAACCGACTTCTATACCCAGCAACGCAAACACTTTAAAATTTTAGTTGATGAGAAGCAGCAACCAGAAGGGGGAAAGTGGACGTTTGACACAGAAAACCGGTTAAAATATCCAAAAGAAAAAAGGCCACCGGAAATAAAGTTTCCAAAACCAAATGAATATTGGAACGAAGCAGTCACCTACATAAACAAGAATTTTTCTTCCAATTATGGCGAAATCAATAACTCATTTATATATCCTACCACTTTTTCAGAAAGTAGCGCTTGGCTAAAACAGTTTTTGCAAAAGCGATTTGCCGAATTTGGCGACTATGAAGACGCTCTGGTTAACAATGAAAGTGTCTTACACCACAGCCTGTTGACACCCATGCTGAATGTTGGGCTACTTACTCCCGATGAAATAGTAAATCAAGCTATCTCTTACGCCCATGAAAATAAGATACCTCTGAACTCGTGCGAAGGGTTCGTTCGACAACTATTAGGATGGCGTGAATTTATTCGTGGCGTATATCAAACCAAGGGCACGCAAGAACGCACCACAAACTACTGGAAGTTTAAACGAAAAATACCTGCCTCGTTTTGGAACGGAACTACAGGTATTGCTCCCATTGACAGCACGATTAAAAAAGTATTAACAACCGGCTACTGCCATCACATTGAGCGGTTAATGGTGTTAGGTAATTTTATGTTGCTGTGTGAGTTTGACCCCGATGAAGTTTATAAATGGTTTATGGAACTGTTCATTGATTCCTATGATTGGGTGATGGTGCCCAATGTATATGGCATGAGTCAATTTGCGGATGGTGGATTGATGGCCACCAAACCCTATATCAGCGGCAGTAACTACCTCATGAAAATGAGTGACTATCCAAAAGGCGACTGGCAGCCGATATGGGATGGCTTGTTTTGGCGCTTCATGCACGTGCACAGAGATTTCTTTTTAAAGAATCCAAGATTGGGCATGCTGGTAAAAACCTTCGATAAAATGTCTGACGAAAAACGACAAGGGCATATTCAACAAGCTGAAAAATATTTAAAAAAGTTAGGAGGTAAATAAATGGGTAAACCGGTTATCAATATTGTTTGGTTTAAAAGAGACTTAAGGCTTACCGATCACCAGCCTTTGCTCCGAGCAGTAGAGAGTAATTTACCTGTTGTCTTGATTTATTTTTACGAGCCATCTGTGATGAACTTTGCCGATGGTGATGAGCGGCATTGGCGGTTTGTACAGCAGTCACTTGCTGATTTGAATAAACTACTTTCTAAACATGGTCATTCTATAGAGGCCATTCACAGTGAAGCAATAACCGCCTTACGAAAAATAACCGATGGCTTCGAAGTGGTCACCATCTTCTCTCATCAAGAAATTGGAAACCAGGTTACTTACCAACGCGACCAAGCGGTCTCCGAATTCTGTAAAGAAAGAAATATTCTTTGGAAAGAATATCCCACCAATGGAATCATTCGTGGGCTACGCAACCGAAAGAACTTTAGCGAAAAGTGGATAAAGACCATGAGTGCTCCATTGTTTTCAGTCGATTTAGCAAAACTTAAGTCTATTCATTTACCGATTGGCCTCGTTTCTGAGTTTACCTCCTCTTACCCTACTAATAACCAATTTCAACCGGGCGGCACTACAACGGGTAATCAATATCTTGCAAGTTTTCTGTACGAACGAAAAACCGGCTACACCAAACATATTTCTAAACCAGAAGAAAGTCGCAGAAGTTGCAGTCGGCTCTCGCCTTATTTGGCGTGGGGCAATCTTAGCATGAAAGAAATTTATCAGGCGTCATTAAAAGCGATTGCTGTTACAGGTGATAAACGGAATATAGGGTTTTTTATCAACCGCTTGCATTGGCATTGTCATTTCATCCAAAAGTTTGAGAGCGAATGTCGTATCGAATTTGAAAATCTAAATAAAGGCTTTAACGAAATCAGACGTGAAACAAACCCTGAATTAGTCGCTGCTTGGGAGAATGGCCGAACGGGCTATCCATTGATAGATGCTTGCATTATTTGTGTGAAAAGCACCGGCTACCTCAATTTCAGAATGCGCAGTTTGCTGGTTTCGTTTTTTACTCATCACCTGTGGCAACCCTGGCAAGCGGGCGCCCACTTTTTAGCTCGCCAATTTTTGGACTATGAGCCAGGCATTCACTATCCGCAGTTTCAAATGCAAGCCGGCACGATGGGGGTTAATACTATCCGCGTTTACAATCCCGTCAAACAAAGTATAGACCACGATCCGGAAGGAACTTTCATTAAAAAATGGGTTCCTGAGTTGAGGGGTGTTCCAGTCGAGTTTATCCACCAACCTTGGCTGATGCCCCTGCATGATCAAATTGTTGTCGGATGTAAAATAGGCGAAGACTACCCGCTGCCAATAGTCGATATTCAACAAACTGCACGTTTTGCAAGGGAGCATTTATGGCAAACCAAGAAATCGAAAATTGTGCAACAAGAAAATCGACATATCTTGAAAAAGCATACAAAGCGAAAAACGCAGAGGGAAGATCCCATACAGCTAACCTTACCTAGTATGTTTCCAAGTTGATGACTGATCAGCAGTCCTCGCTAAAGAGTATATGCTGTTACCAAATAGTCCACTCAATGACTTAGAATTTCCTCTTATTAAAAGACCTTTTCCTGAAAAAGGGATCGCTAAGCCAGTGTAGCGTAAAAAATATAGGCGTTCAGCACCATGAAAGTGAAGGCGGGTAGCGAAACCAACAAACTATCTTTCACGCGCAGTCTCGTAAAGAAACCCAGAAGCATTAATAATGCTAACCCGCCAGATGAAATAAGAAGGATAGGCATCGAAAAAAAACCCATAAGCAAACCGATGCCTCCTGTGATTTCTAACACTGCGGTTAACATCCCGAACTGTTCAAGCCCAAAGCGCTTGAACTCATTTTTCATGTTAGGAGAATAGAAATAAGAAACCCCATAAATTACGAAGGAGGCACTTGAAAAAAGTGTAAGCCATGAAAGCAAACTCATCTTTAAAATGGTCTTTCAGAGATGTATGCCAGAAAAAGGCAGAGGATTAGCAAAAAGAAGGAAGGGATATACTTGTGTAATGGGTTTTTCACTTTGAAATGAAAATACCGAGCTGATAACATCAGAAAGCCCATCAAAAGAGAGGGAATGAACACCAAGCCAGGATACCAAATTCCTGCAACTATCAAAGTCGCCAGTATTATCTTGGCTGCGCCTACTGCCGAGCGGATAAGATCACTTAGTTCATATTGTTTGAATTCAACGATGATGTTGTCGAAGCGAAACACCCAAACGTAAATGATGGATATTGCAATTAAAAGCTGAGCGGCAATAACGAGGTAGTTCATAGCTTGATTATTTAGTTAGCCAAGATACGCTTTTTAATATAAAGAACTGAGCAGCAAGAAATTTTTTGAGCTGAAAAGACTACTTATTCTTTTTAAGCTCTTGCAGGGTCAAATAAAATCCGGTTGAAAACAACAAGGTAATCAATGCGGCAAAATAGGGAATAAAATCAGTCATTTAGTTTGCTGTTGATCAGCTTTAAGTAGATGCCAAACCCAAGAATGGAAGGAACCCACAATCCAATAAAAATGGCTGCTTCCTTTTCTCCCTTGAACCAAAGAGTTTCCGAGAAGACCAAAGAAAGAATAGCAGATAGCAATAAAAGCTTGTCTGTAGCGGTAAATTTTTTGAACATAAAAATCAATTAAGCTATTTGTAGATTGTTTGCGAGAGAGATCAATTCCGTGTCAAAATAGTTTAGCAGGGATATGCTGCTTCGGCAGCGTATCCCTTACTAAAAAATTCCAGTAGTTATGCAGGCAAAATAACCTTGTTAATAACGTGAATTACTCCATTATCAGTCTCTATGTTTGCAACTACCACTTCAGCATCGTTGATCAACACTCGGCCATCTTTCAAGGTAATGCTGATTTCTGCACCATTCACGGTCATTGCTTTCATGCCATCAGATAAATCTGTTGACAATACTTTTCCCGCCACCACGTGATAGGTGAGAATGCCTTGAAGCTTTGCTTTGTTTGCAGGCTCAACCAATGATTCCACCGTGCCGGCAGGCAATGCTGCAAATGCTTCGTCCAATGGTGCAAAAACGGTAAAAGGACCTTTGCCCGATAGTGTTTCTCCCAATTCGGCAGCTATTACAGCTGCGACTAATGTTTTGAACGAGCCGTGTTTAACGGCAGTTTCTACAATATTCATATTAACTTATTTAGTTGAGACTGTATAAGCAGGATATCGATCTATTGTTCAATTCAAAAGATTAATAAATCATTAAATGAAAATTTTAGAATGAGATGAAAAATTAATGTGGGTAAAAGTAGGCAGTAAAAATTTTAGTAAGTGCGCTTTTTAGAATCGTTCGGCCTTATTTGATTTTTTGAGCACGTCTAGTAGCATTATTTATTAACTAATGTTTCATTTTAAGCTTTTAATTTAAAATTGATTTGTGCGAACATTAAAATCGTTTGCCTGTTTTCGAATAATGCTAAATAATAGTTTATGAAAAATTTATTTCTAGTAATAGCTGCTTTTACCATTTCACCTTTTCTTCCGGTCAAACCAAAGATGTAGTGGATATTGCTATCAGCTTATCCGATCATACCGTTCTAGTTGCTGCCGTAAAAGCTACTGATTTGGTTACCACACTAAAGACCGTAGGTTCATTCACAGTGTTCGCTCCTACCTACGCAGTTTTCGATAAGCTACCTTCTGGAACAGTAACCACTTTGTTGAAGCCCGAGAACAAAGCTCAATTGGGAAAGATATTGACCTACCACGTGGAGGCTGGTAATTTGGATGCAGTAGCAGTTGTTGCCGCTATCAAGGCTGGTAATGGCAAAGCCGTTGTAACAACAGTAAGCGGTGGTAAGTTGACTGCCTCTTTGGACAAATACAAAGTAATGTTAACTGACGAATCAGGCAAGACTGCTTATGTAGTAGCTGCTGATTTAAAAGGAAGCAATGGCGTTGTTCCCGTCATTGATGGCTTAGTACTGCCGAAATAATTTTTTTGATTTCACAAAAAGGTGCTTCTTGCATTGGGAGCGCCTTTTTTTGTTTTTTGAAGGCAATCAAATCGTTTATTAGAAAATCAACTGAAAACATTTCCTACCATTTTGCATTTAGTGAATATGCAGATATCCTCGTCCACAATTGAATCATGGGAACGCTTTTATCGCGCCAACTTTATCAATAGCCTCACCGGTTTCAAATCCGTTAGTTTAATTGGTACCATCAATCAAAAAGGCCAAACAAATCTTGCTATTTTCAGCAGCGTTGTTCATTTGGGCTCAGATCCGGCACTTATAGGCTTTATCAACAGGCCGATCAAAGCAGCCCCGCATACCTTGGCAAATATTCAGGCAACCGGAGTGTATACGATCAATCATGTGAACCACTCATTTTTAGAGTTAGCCCACCAGACAAGCGCTAAATACCCTGAGGAGGTAAGCGAGTTTGACGAGGTGGGACTAACACCGGAATTTATTGAGGCTACTCAAGCCCCCTTCGTCAAAGAAAGCAAAGTGAAGTATGCACTAACGCTGGAGGAAATTATTCCCATCCAACTCAACAATACCTTTTTGGTTATCGGAAAACTACAGCATGTAAAATTTGAGGAAGATATTTTGTCAACTGATGGATTTCTACAACTTGATAAGGTCGATTCGTTGTGTAGCAATGGAATTGACGCTTACTACTCCACTCAATTGATTGATCGGTATGAGTACGCAAGGCCAGGCGCAAGAGCGCAGAAGATGGAGAAATAGGCTCTCAAGCCAGTATTAGGCAACAGCAAAACAATTTTTCTGAGTTTCTGAGATTGTGCTTGTTTTCCGAAAGAGAAACAAATGGACGCCTTTGTTGTTTGTTACACTGTTGCAATACTTACAATGGCAAAAGCCGCTACAGTTTTTAATACAATTTTTGCTAAGTTACTATCCGAGGAAGCTCGTAAGAAAAGTGAATTAGTCATCGTAATCATTGCGATTGCCAGCTTCTTGCTTCATCTTTTATTGATCTTTCTAGTTGATTTAAAAGTGGTCGCCTTCGATGGCTATAAGGAACTTTTTAACAATCCGATTGCAGCCATCTACACGCCATTTTCCTTTATTTTGATTTATGAAGTCTATCTGCTCATTTATTATCTACCCAAATCAACCACTACGTATATCGGGAAACAATACGAGATTATGACATTGATTGTAATCAGGCGAATTTTTAAAGACTTATCTCAATTGCAGCTAACACCCGATTGGTTTAAAGTGCCTAGCGATCTGCTCCTGACTTATGATTTGATAGCAACCATGATTCTCTTTTTATTAATTCTTTTGTTCTACCGGCTTAATCGAAAGAGTGAAACCAATTCAGAGGCACCCATCCAGGTATCACCAGAAATTGCTCAGTTTATAAAAATGAAAACACTCATTGCTAAGTGCCTGGTACCTATCTTCGTAATGCTGGCCTTTTATAGTTTAGGGCAGTGGATCTACGATAGCTTTTTTTCAGCCAATCAAAACGTAGCATCTATTCAGGATGTGAACAAAATATTTTTTGACACCTGCTTTACCATCTTGATTTTAACAGACGTATTACTACTGTTGATCTCTTTTTTGCACACCGATAAATTTAATACGGTGATCCGAAATTCCGGATTCATCATTTCAACTATTCTCATTAAACTCTCTTTTGGCATAGAAGGTCTGTTGAATATTATCTTGATTGTAGTAGCTGTACTATTTGGTGTAATTATTTTGGCGATTCATAACCAATTTGACAGGCTGAAGACTAAACCGCTGTAGGTTACACGGTAAACTTCTTCATCAATAGCGAATGCTGTGAAAGCATTTTTTGATAGCTATCGGGTTGAACAGATAGCAGACTTTGTAAAGACTTAAAGGTGCCTACTGTTGCAGCTAATTTGTCCCGGAACGGGTCACTTATTATCCCAATGTATTCAGCCACTTCATTCCCCAGGTAAAATCGTATTTGAGAGGGTACTAAATCTGATTGGTCCGGAGGCACACTTACTTTGTAATAACTCAATAATTCTTTGGTGAGGATGATTCCCTCTTCTGTTTTTTTAAAATTCCTGATCTTAATGGTAGTTGCCAATTGCCGTGCTTCAAGAAAAGACGATGGCAGCAATGCTTCATCGATATTCATCTGATAGCCAATGTAGCGCCAAGCGAAAAGGAAGTCTTCTTTTTCTTTTTGAGAGAGAATAAACCCAGATTGCTGCATCCCCAATAGGATCACATAACTGAAGGCCAAATTTGTGCCGGCCATGTCTTCTTGATTGATGGGTACACCCCAGTCCATATTCCAGGTTGGTTGCTTTGTCAGATAATACCGAGACAAAGCATGGATCAACCGCACTTTGTTGATATGAATGTGTCCAGTCTCCCCGTCTTCTAACATTCCGGGTGTCAATACGGAAATCACAAACGATGCGGTATCCAGCAGCCGCTTACCGGGCGAATTGCGCATTTTATCAGATAAATAAAGTGCTTTATTTCCGGGGGATGCCGCATAGCAATAGGGTAATGACATAGCGCCAAGCAAGGCCATCATCTCCAAAGCATACTGTTTGAAAATTCGTTGCCCTCTTTGCAATCGCTTTTTATTAAACCAAACTGGTTTCGGCTTTTGATTGATCAGAAATTTTTTAAGATCAGAATCAGGTTGAGATTCAATTGACTTTTCGTCCTGTTTGAATAGCCCATGCAATAAGCCTTGTTGATTAGCCGCAAATGTTGCCCCAATAAGAACATCTGCTTCCAAATCTCCTTTCATGCGTTGGCTATCTAGAAAGTTGTTTTCGGTGACGATCATTGTATGTTGTTAGTACACTGTAGTGTCACTTCAACAACTGAATTTCTTTTATGTTCTAAGCGATCTGAAGACTCTCAAAAAGCCAAAAACAGAGATTCTCTATTTTTGCTTTGTTTAATCATCAATCTACCAAAAGTTGATTTTACTAAACACTCCAATAAAAGCAAATCTCAATTTTTTAAGGCCTTTAGCCCAAATTTTCGTATTTTACTATTTTTGTTTATCAATTATATGTTTTTATTTGAAATATGTTAAACACAAAAAAAATATTTAACATTTTTTTCAAACGATTGAAACAAGCGATAGTAGGCTGTGTTTAATGAGTAATTTAAATCCTTAAACATAAACCTTATGAACACATTGTTTACCGACATCGTGAAAATCCCAGTGGATGATCCGATCGCATTCACATTCTTCACCGGCTACATGGCCATGCTTGCTTCGGCTGTTTTCTTCTTCATGGAAAGAAGCAGTGTAGAAGGCAAGTGGAAACT
This sequence comes from Cytophagales bacterium, assembly GCA_020403045.1. Taxonomy (GTDB): domain Bacteria; phylum Bacteroidota; class Bacteroidia; order Cytophagales; family Cyclobacteriaceae; genus ELB16-189. The sequence continues at coordinate 15,080 of JADBYK010000016.1, read as the reverse complement.
CTCCCTTTTAGTTTCCGGTCTTATCACCGGTATCGCAGCAGTACACTATTACTACATGCGCGATTATTATTTGGCAACTGGTCAAACACCAACTGCCCTTCGCTACATCGATTGGACTCTAACTGTTCCTTTGATGTGCGTTGAGTTTTACTTGTTGACAAAAGCTGCAGGTGCTAAGAAAAGTTTGTTGTGGAAGTTGATCGCTGCTTCAGTTTTGATGTTGGTTACTGGTTACATAGGTGAGGCGTTCACTGACGGATCTACTGGTCACAGTGTAATGTGGGGTGTTTTCTCAACTGTTGGATATATCTACATTTTGTACACCGCATGGGTTGGTGAAGTGGCTCAATTGGCTAAGAATTCTGGTGATCCAGTAGTGATAAGAGGTATTCAAACATTGGCTTGGTTCGTATTAGTAGGATGGGCTGTCTATCCGATTGGGTATATGTGTATGCCTGGAGGTTGGCTTAATACAGGGCTAGGATGGAGTGCATCAAACGTAGATTTATTCTACAACATTGCCGATGCGATTAATAAGATTGGCTTTGGTTTAGTAGTTTACAACATTGCTGTTACTAGTAAAGGAAAATAAACCGAATTCACGGTATTAAATTAGAAAGGCGGAGCTCGTAAATGAGCTCCGTTTTTTTTGGTCTTTCAATGGAAAAACAAACTTCATATAACTACACCATTGTTGGGGCAGGCGCTTCTGGCCTCTGGCTCGCTCAAGCCCTACTAGAGCAAGGCCTTCTCGAAGCCAAAACACTATGTATTGTAGAATCAGATGCTCACAAGGCTAACGACCGAACCTGGTGTTACTGGGCTACCGAACCGATTTCACCCGTTGAAACGGTTAGCAAAGCATGGCGGTCGATTTTACAGCTCAACATATCCAGTCATTCGGAAAGTCTGGCTCCGTATAGCTATTATCATGTACGCAGTTCAGATTTCTATTCACAATTGAAAAGTAATTTAAGTAAATGCCCTGCCATCCATTGGCACGATGAAGAAGTCATAGAAGTCAACGATTTAACAACACAGGTACAAGTACGGACCGCAAGGCAAACTTGGAAATCGGATTGTATTTTTTTATCCGCACTTCCTCCATCATCTTCTACACAGGCTGACGACAAGCTTGCTCAGCAGCGTTACTTAAAAACACCTTTGCCCGCACAATCAAATTTATTTCTTTGGCAATCCTTTGTGGGCTGGAGGGTCAAAACCGCACAAAAGGTTTTTGACGAATCCAGTATGTCGATGATGGATTTTAATGTTGCACAAGGCGGCTTTACTCAATTTATGTATGAATTGCCCTTTTCATCTACAGAAGCACTTGTAGAAATGACAAGGTTTGGCAAGGAGAAATTGTCGATTCCGGAGGCGGAAGAAGCGCTTAGGCATTACATGAATCAGAAAAAGTGCAGCTATCAAATCAATGAGGTAGAAATTGGAGCCATACCCATGACACCCCAATTTGATATGTACCGAAAAAGTTTATCACAAAACGATCGAATTATTCTTATAGGAACGTTGGGTGGAGCTATCAAACCAACAACTGGGTTTGGATTTAAGCGGATGCATGCCTACGCACAAGCGCTGGCACATGCGTTAAAAGAAGATAAGGTGCTACCCACGATGCATCGACCGTATCGATTTCGCTTATACGATACTTTACTTTTGCGAATCTTGCGAGATCGCCCGGACAAAGGGAAAGAGATTTTTGAACAATTGTTTCGCACCCAGCCTATTCAGCGTATACTTCGATTTCTAGATGAAGAAACAACGAGAATGGAGGAGATTGCCATATTTTCTAGATTGCCAATCCGACTATTTTTGAAATCACTATTCGACCATTTATTGGGGCATTGATGTATTACCAATCAAAACTATTTCAAACGCAAATAGTACTACAATTAATTTTAGTAGTGATTGTGTATGGGTTTTCGTTTGCTGTAGAGGTGCAAGCCATTTTTTGCGGAATACTATTATGCACGGTTGGAATTCCACATGGCTCCAACGATTATTTGTATCGACCAGATAAGTCGATGATAGGAATGTTTAAATTTTTGAGTATTTATCTGGGGACTATGCTACTTTATTTGGGACTTTGGTGGATCGCACCCCTATTGGCATTGATTCTCTTCTTTGTTATCTCCTTTCATCATTTCGGTCAATCCAATTTTGAAAATGAATCTCTACGCTATTTACCTTCATGGCTTTGGGGTATTTGGGTTTTGGTTTTTCCGGTTCTTCTTCATTTTACGGAGGCGGCAGACATTTTTCAAAAAATGCTAGCATCGAACAACCTGGCCAATTCAAGTTTGTTTGTTGAACAAAGTGCAATAGCGGATTTCGATTGGCCGGTCATTGTAATGTTTATGTTGGGCATTATCTATCTAATAAGTCTTGTTGTATACGAGCGTCAACGTTTTGTCTATTACTTTATTCAATTTGGCCTAATTACGCTCTGGTATTTCCTTGCTCCTCTGTTATCCGGATTTATTATCTTTTTTTGCTTGTGGCACGCGCTACAATCAATGAGGCATCAAACGATCTACTTTAGGCAATCAGTCAACGGCACAATTCCCAAATTTCTAAAGTCAATGATGCCATTCAGTTTGTTGGCGTTGCTTTCATTTGGCCTGTATGTTTATTTTAGAGGCTTTCAACTAGCAGAAGCATTTATTTTGTTGTCGGTGATCACGCTCCCGCACGTTCTTGTGATGCATCAATTGTATCACAAAACAAGTGAGCAAAAGATATTGCACACTTTGAATGAAAATTAATAGGTGATTTAAAAGGTTGTCTATATAGAATGAAAAAGAAAGAGCTTACCATAGAAGACATTGACAGAGTCATTGAAATGGCCTGGGAAGACCGAACTCCATTCGAGGCTATTGAACTTCAATTTGGCTTGCTTGAAAAAGAAGTGATTGCGCTCATGCGTGCGCAGATGAAGGCAAGCAGTTTTAAAATGTGGCGCAAGCGCACCAATGGCAGGGGAACGAAGCATCAATCTCTCGGTCAACTGGATAAAGGAAGGTTTAAGTCTACGTTGCAAAAGTCGATTTCCGGAAATAAAATCAGTAAACGATGAACGAGTTGTTTACGAGTCATGAAAATAGGGTTTCATTTCCCACAGACTACGACTCAACTATTGAACGCATCGATACCATTGACCCGCTCAAATATGGCAAAACGAGAAATTTTATCGATGGCGCAGTAACCTATCTATCACCCTATATCTCCCGCGGGGTAATTAGTGTCAAACAATTGCAACAGTCAGTGTTGGCAAAAGGTTATCCTCCTCACATGGCTGAGAAGTTTTTACAAGAACTTGCCTGGCGCGAGTATTTTCAGCGCGTGTGGCAAGCGAAAGGAGATTCGCTATTTCAAGATTTAAAGCAGCCACAATTAGATGTCTTGCATCATCAATTGATAAAAGCGATAGTGGAGGCAAATACAGGTATTGGAGCCATAGATAAATCAATCCGCGAATTTTACGAAACAGGCTACCTACATAATCACGTTCGCATGTATATAGCCAGCATTACGTGTAACATTGGCAAAGCGCATTGGTCTGCACCCGCCCAATGGATGTACTATCATTTATTGGATGGAGACTTGGCCAGCAATACCTGCAGTTGGCAATGGGTAGCAGGGGCATTCTCTTCCAAAAAATATTACTGTAATCAGGAAAATATAAATCGCTTTACCCACACCCATCAAGTTGATACATTTTTGGATTCACCTGTTGAAAATCTGGAAAAGACTTTTATACCTGACAGGCTGAAGTCTACTATTCTCTTACATCTAAAAACTACACTTCCTGATTCTAAAAGGCCTTCTGTTGATACTACAAAGCCAACGTTAATCTATAATTCCTATAATCTCGACCCACTTTGGAGAAAGGATGAAAAAGCAAATCGTATTCTATTACTAGAGCCATCACACTTTCAGAAATTTCCGGTAAGTGAAAAGGTGATTGCATTTGTATTGAATCTATCCAAAAACATCCCCAATATTCAATTGATGGTAGGCGAAGTTTCTGAGTTAGAAAAACTTTACGTAGCTTCCGAAGTGAGTACCAAATGGCTGATTTCGAAAGAACACCCGGCATTTAATTATTATCCCGGACAAAGAGATGCACGCGATTGGGTATACCCCGAAGTAAGTGGTTATTATAATTCTTTTTTTTCGTATTGGAAAAAGTGTGAGAAACTGATAAAACAAAGTCTATGAAAATACTCCTCACTGGCGCTACAGGTTACATCGGCCGAAGGCTTTTGCCCGTTTTGGTAGGGGCAGGTCACCACGTCATCTGTTTAGTGCGCGACCAACGCAGGTTTGATTGGGAAGATTTTTCTGAAGATTTCCTAAAACAAGTCACGGTCATAGAAGTGGATCTGAGTGATCCGAGCACGTTTGCGTCCGTTCCCACTGATATCGATGCTGCCTATTATTTGGTACACTCGATGAGCTCTTCCAATCCCAATTTTACAGAAATGGAAGCAACCTCGGCAGCAAATTTTGTTTCACTTATCAATACCACTACTGCTAAACAGATAATTTATTTGAGTGGGATTGTCAACGATGCAGATTTGTCAGATCATTTACTTTCCCGAAAAAATGTTGAGGAAGTATTAAAGCAAGCAAATGCACCATTGACGGTTTTGCGTGCCGCTATCATCATCGGCTCAGGAAGTGCATCCTTCGAAATCATTCGCGACCTTGTAGAGAAATTACCCGTCATGGTGGCACCGAAGTGGTTGAAAACACGTTGTCAACCCATTGGCATTCGAAATGTGATCGAGTACCTGCAAGGTATATTATTGAAGCCCGAAAGCTATCATCAAATTTTTGATATTGGCGGCACTGAAATTCTTACGTACAAGCAAATGTTGTATGGCTTTGCGAGAATGCGTGGCTTGAAGCGGCTGATCATTACAATACCGGTACTCACGCCTAAACTGTCTTCCCTGTGGTTAGTATTTGTTACTTCCACGACCTATTCCTTGGCGCGAAGTCTTGTAAATAGTATGCGCAATGAAGTAATTTGCAACGATACGCGGATCCAGCAAATCGTACCAACAAAAATTCTTTCCTACGAAGAGTCATTGCAGTTAGCCTTCGATAAGATTAGTCAGAAGAGTGTCATCTCGAGTTGGAAGGATGCAATTTCTCTTTCCTCAATGGATAAAAATTTTCTCAATAATGTTCAAGTGCCTGAGCATGGAGTATTCACCGACAAGCGACAAATTGAATTTAAAAGAAAAAAAGAGGAGGTGATCGAAAATATCTGGTCTATAGGTGGTGCTCGTGGCTGGTACTTTGGCGATTGGATGTGGCGAATTCGCGGAGTGATGGACAAGATGGTGGGGGGAGTTGGGTTACGCAGAGGGAGAAGAAGTGAAACTGATTTGAAGGCCGGAGATGCGTTGGATTTTTGGAGAGTTCTGGTGGCCGATAAACAAAATGGCAGGCTGTTGCTCTATGCCGAAATGAAATTACCAGGCGAAGCGTGGCTTGAGTTTAGGGTGAAAGAAAACGAAGGCAAAAAAGTTCTGTTTCAAACAGCCACGTACAGGCCGCTTGGTTTGTGGGGTCGCTTATATTGGTACTCAGTGTTACCATTTCATGGGTTGATTTTTCCTCAGATGGCGAAGAATATTACAAAGTAGACGCTTTTGACTAGCTTCCTGAGATTGTTCTATCTTGACCCATCATAAGTCTAGACTAAGCGAACTATCAAGTTAATACACAACCCTTCGGAATTGTAGCCACGAAAAAATGCCATTAGATTATTTGATGAATGGGGTCGAGACGAAACGTTTGACGTTTAGACCAATCAACTTGGATGATACTGACGAGTGGCTCCCATTTTTCGAAGATCCGGCATCTTTTCAATACTGGAAAGGTGCGCGAGAGAAACCTGCGGTAGGATGTGAAAATTGGTATGCCAAACAGTTTAAAAGAATGGTTGAAAACCGCGGTGGTATGAATGCCTTGATTGAAAAGGCAACGGGAAAGCTAATTGGTCATGCCGGACTATTGGTGCAAACCGTGGATCGTCTTGCAGAATTGGAAGTGGCTTACTCGCTTTTATCGAAGTTCCGCGGAAAAGGCTTCGCCAGTGAGGCTGCCAGAAAATGTAAGGAGTACGCTTTTGACAAAGAGCTAGCTCCTTCGCTGATTTCGATAATCAGTCTCACGAACCCACCGTCAGCGAACGTGGCGATTAAGAACGGAATGCGAATTGAAAAGCAAACCGTTTATAACGAAAATGACGTAAACATTTTTCGGATTCATCGATCGGAATACATCCAATACAAAACGACATGAAATCGCCATCAAGTAGATCTTTACTATGATAATCCCGGCCATTCCATGCCTGCGTGCCGAAATGCCACTACGGGATGCAGGCATGTGGCCTTAAAAACTAAACATTAACACATGAAATATTACTTTTTCTTACTCCTTCTACTCTCTTGCACAACTATGGAACCACAGATTGTTAAGTTGTACGAAACAACGATCCCAAATTCGAAGGTGGATATTTCTGTAAATGAGAAATCGGAAGTTGGAGCTGATGGAATTTTACGAATCAGTAATGTAATAGAACCAACTCTCACTGTCTTTCAACCGGAGAATGGAAAGGGAAATGGCAAGGCTGTTATTATTTGCCCTGGTGGTGGATATTCGATTTTAGCAGCGCGCCATGAAGGCACGGATGTGGCAAACGAGTTTGTCAGGATGGGAGTAACTGTCTTTGTGTTAAAGTATCGTTTGCCTGATGTGCGTCTTCAACTCAACCCAGCGATCGCCCCACTTCAGGATGCGCAGCGCGTGATTTAATTGATACGTGAACGAGCAAGTAATTGGAATATCGATCCAAAGAAGATCGGCATCCTGGGTTTTTCAGCGGGTGGACATTTAGCGAGCACGGCAGGTACAAAATTCGACAAGCCCGTGATCGAGAATAGTAACCAAGTTAGTCTACGACCTGATTTTATGGTTCTTGTTTATCCTGTGATCAGTTCTGACACAGCCATATATCATGGCGGTTCGTTTGAGAAGTTATTGGGAGTAGCTAATACCGCTGAAAAACGGTTAGAGTATTCCGGTGATAAACATATTTCGAAAAATACACCACCAACTTTTCTAGTACATGCGTCTGATGATGGGGGCTTGAGTTCGCTGAATAGCGTTGCTTTTTATGAAGCGTTGCTGAAAAATAAAGTTCCTGCTGAGTTGCATCTCTATCAACTGGGAGGACATGGCTTTGGACTTATTAACCCAACTACTTCTGATCTGTGGATGGATCGGTTGAAGAATTGGTTGAAAACTAACAAATGGATTTATAATCGATGAAGGCTATCGATTAATCTAATGCTTTTAGTATATCTCGCACAAAAGCATTCGTATCAAACTCACGCTTTTGACTAAGCCCAAGCCGCACGATCACAACATCTTTTGAAGGCACCATCACTACATTCTGTCCTTCAAAGCCATCCATCAGGTACATATCGTTAGGCACGTCAGGAAAACGTTTGTCATTTGGATTTTTCTTATTTCCTGCATTGAGCCAGATTTGAGCTCCATACTCTCCTTGCGGGGCAGCATCCGCTGGTGTGGTCGAATATTTTACCCATCCCTCAGGCAGGATCCGTTCGTTATTCCAAACACCGTCATTCAAATACAACAAACCAAATCTCGCCCAATCTCGAGCCGTGGCATAGCTGAAAGAAGAACCTATAAACGTTCCAGACGGATCGGGCTCTATTGTCATGCTGTAAGCTCCGATCTTATTGAAAATTTCCCGATAAGGAAACACATGATAGTCGGCTTCGCCAATCGTTTGCTTGGTGATGCGCGAAATAATATTGGTAGTTCCACTGCTATAATACCATTTTGTATTGGGTGCTGTTTCTACTTTTGACGCTGCCGCAAATGCCCCGGCATCTTTTTTTCTGAAGAGCATATTTGTGGCAGTGCTTGCACCAGCGTAAATCTCTTGCCAGGCTAATCCGCTGCTGGCTTGCATTAAATTATTTAGCGAGATTTTATTTCTGTCATCGTTTGCCCATTCTGCAACGGGGGCAGTTGAGTCTATTTTTAGTTTACCCTGTTTCACCAACACACCTACAATTGCGTTGGTAATTGTTTTAGTCATGCTCCAGCCGATCAGTTTAGTATGCTCGTTAAATCCTGCTGCATATTTTTCTGCGATGATCTGTCCGTGGTGAATAAGTATTACGGCACGGGTGTTTACTGGATTTGCTTTGTCCAATTCAACAAAAGCTGTTTCGACCACAGCATTTATTTTTTCAACTTTGTTGAAGAGCGAATCCGTTAGCTTGTTTCCATTTGGCCACGCCATTGAATCCTGATCTACCTTTGGTTTGCCAGGCAGGTTGATTGCTTGTTTGCGTAGTTCTTCTTCACTTATTTCAGAAACCAAGGTGCAGCCTAACCCTTTTCGATAGATTGCTTTACGTGTGCTCAATCCGAAAACGGAACTTATAGCAGAAGAATCTTCATAGTGAATTTTGGGACTTCCCAGATTGATAAGAGAGGCACCTAATTCTTGTTCAATCACCTGCTGTGGATCGCGCCCGGCAACGAACACACACGAACACAAATTTTTTGCGCCATACCCTGCAATGATCGGTAGTGCTTGTGACAAATAGTAGCTTGCATAACCAACAATTGCTATCACCAATAGCAATAGGGCTCTTTTAAAATATTTCATTAGCAAGTTTTTAGGCGGCTGATTGTGGGAGGTAAACTTTTTCTTTCCACTCTTGTAATAGTGGATTCATCGTTGCAAACCAGAGAGGAGGTAGAAGCGCAATCAATATCATCGTGGGGTATCCGAAGGGTAGTTGCGGACTATCATCATAGTGATTCAATACTTGATAGCGTTTGATCGCATTCGCGTGATGATCGGAATGGCGCTGTAGTTGAAACAAGAAGAAGTTACTCACCAGGTGACTAGCGTTCCAGGAATGCAGCGGATTGACTCGTTCATATTTTCCTTCTACACTTTGATTTCTTACGATGCCATAGTGTTCGATGTAATTGACGAGTTCGAGTAATGTAAACGCAAAAAAGCTCTGCATAAAAAAGAAAACAGGAATTTCCCAAACGATTCTTCCAGTTAAAATAGTGCCGATGATGGTTAACGCAACACAAAAGATAATTGGAAGAAGGGCAAACCAAATCATCTCGTTTTTCAAGCTCCATGTAGAAAAGCCTTTTCGATGTAGACTTTCTTTTTCCAGCTGCCAGGCATGTGCATATCCGTGAAAAACGGAACGGAACCAGAACACATAAAAACTTTCATTGTGCCGTGAAGTGGCAGGGTCATCGGGTGTGGCCACTTGTACATGGTGACCGCGATTGTGTTCAATGAAAAAGTGCATGTAGCAGACGGTCATCAAAATCAGCTTGCTGTAGAATTGCTCCAGTTTTGATTTCTTATGCCCCAACTCATGTGCGACTGTGATGCCAATGCCACCTGTAACTAAACTAAACCCTATCACGAAACCAACCCATTCAAGGGTTGTTGTAAGCCGCCCAGTTGTAACGGCAAAAGCTCCCCACACCACGAAAGCTACTTGCACGAAAGTCCAGATATAAGTAACAAAACGGTAATAAAATTCGTCACCCACTACTTTGGCTTCTGTTTCTTCAATGTTTTCTTTATCGATACCCGTGAAGTGATCAATTACCGTGATAAACCCGAAAACAAAAGCGAGAGCCAAAAAATTCCAACCTCCACCGGCATAGAAACCGATCATCACCAATGCCGGAAGAACAAAGGCCGTAAAGAATCCAATTTTCCGTAGAGTTTTCATACTTGTTTCAAAATACTAAAATACAAAAAAAACCGAATGGGGTAGAGGCATAGATGGTTTTAGCCCTGTACCAAAAGACTAAATCCTCCTTTTCGTTTCTATTGATTAGTTATCTGATAAATAGTTAAGTAATTGTGTATTCGATGAATGAGGAAGAAATGTATCAAACTCAAACACATAGCCTTCCGGATCGAATCCGGAAAAGGTATGAAAACGCGGATCAGTAGTAACTAACGTGCTATCAGCCCCGAAGTTGAGGATTCGGTTCTTTTTAGCATAGGTAAACCAGCCTTCGAGGTCGTTCATAACGAACGACACATTAACGGCTTTTTTTTCAGTGAAATGATGCATGCCTCTTCGCTCGTCTACTAGTCCGATGTAACCACTTTTTGAGCTTTGGTATACTTTTGCCCAGCCTTGATCTACGACTCGCGTCAAGCCCAGCGTCTCCTGGTAAAACCGTTCCATAGCCACCATGTCTTTGTAATACAACCATGTAATGGTTGCTTTAAATCCCAAACCGTGTGATGGTATCGTTGCAGAGATCGTCTTCAATAAATTTAATTGAGGTAAAAAATCTTCATTCTCAACATCTGGGTTAAAACGTTCGAATTCTAACAAATATCCTTCGGGATCAATGACCACAAAGCCATCGTGGGGCCGATTGGGTTTTAGGTTGTACTCATATTTGAATGGAGTGTTTGTTGTTTTTAAGTAGGTGTACCACTCATCTAATTGATCGGTCAACAGAGCCAACGCAACTGTTTTTGGTTCCTCGGCTTTGTGCATACTGGTAGTCACCTCAGATAGTACCAGATAGGAATCAGAAGTCATGCGGAACACCTTTGAAGTTTTGTAGTCAGCTATCATTTCCATGCCCAGCGTTTTTGCATAAAATTCTGTGGCCGTTGGAAGATCGTTGTAGTACAGATAAAGATTTGATGCTTTGATCCCAAAATCAGGAAGTGTACGAAAATAAGTATTGCTAGCCAGCAACTGGTTAATTCTTTGAGTGGGATAGCTCAGCAATCTGCCCATTCGCCTCGCTATTTCCTCGCGTGCTTTTCCATGGTATAGCCCTTCGGCTTTCAGTTTTTTCTGATCGTTTTTTAGTTGAAGATACTCGTCTTTGGTTGTACCGCGATAAATGATCAACACTTCTTTCCCTTTCGTTTTTTCGATCGGGAATAAATCTGTTTCTATAAATTGCGGCTCTCGGTAGACTTGTACTCCATAGCCTGCGGCTATTTGCTCTGCTTTGGCAAAAATGGAATTCATGCCTGATGAAGTCATAGGAGCGCTGAGTCCTATTTTTTTTACACCCGCTTCAACCATTTCACTGATGGCAGCTATCTCTCCAAGCGTACGTGCATCCTTTTCTGTTGAAGAAGTTGTGCAACTGTTAATAAAAATCAATGCGCTAACAATTTGCAAAAATCGCCAGGTTGATTTATTTGAAATGCGAATCATCATTTGCCTGAACATTTCTCGGGGGTAACGGAATAGCAAAAACGTAAAGCTGACTAATTGGACGGAATGTACTTAGGCGCCTTCCGATGTTTTGTACTTTGCTCATAGGAATACGCAATTTCCAACAAAAGCGATTCGGTCCATGCAGTGCTGAAAAAGGAGATTCCTACCGGCAGCTCATCGATGAAACCCATTGGTACAGTGATAGAAGGATACCCAGATACAGCGGCCAACGAAGAACTTCCCCCAATAAAATGATCGCCATCGATCAAGTCCGTTTTCCAGGCGGGCGATCCCGTTGGCGCAATTAACGCATCTAATGAATTTTCCTTTAACAATTTATCTATGCCGTTTTCACGAGTGGCTTTCCACATGAGTGCCAGGGCATCTACATATTCTTTGGTGCTGAGATCGCCTTTGGCAGCCGCCATTTCTAAAAGTTTCTGATCGAAGTAGCGAAGTTCGATAGAATCTTTTTTATTAAACTCGATCAATTCCTTTAGATTTTTCACAGGCGTCTTTTCGCCCAAGCTTGCAAAGTACTTCTTGAGTCCATCGTTGAACTCGTAGAGCAACACTTGAAAAGAAGAACCATTGGCTGCACGATCCATGCTAAAGTCAAGCTCAACAATTTCTGCCCCCTGACTCTTCAACTGTGCAACAGCTTGCTTCATTAGTGTATCTACTTTTGCATGATAGCCCAGGCTGCTTTTCAACAATCCCAATCGTTTTCCTTTTAATCCATCTTTTTTCAACGACTTGGTATAGTCGGTAAGGTATTTTCCCGAAGAAGCCAATGTTTTACTATCCGATGAATCTACCCCAACCAATGCGCCAAGGCTAATCGCAACATCTTCCACTGAGCGTGCCATAGGCCCTGGCGTATCCTGTGTGAATGAGATAGGAATAATACCGCTTCGGCTCAACAAACCTACTGTTGGCTTCAGGCCAACCAGGCCATTGTTATTGGATGGGCACACAATAGATCCATTTGTTTCTGTGCCGATCGCAAAGGCAGCTAAGTTGGCGGCAATCGAGGCACCCGATCCTGCGCTCGATCCGCATGGATTGCGATCAAGCACATAGGGGTTCTTTGTTTGGCCTCCCACACCGCTCCATCCGCTCGATGACATGTCGCCTCTGAAGTTGGCCCACTCGCTAAGGTTTGCTTTGGCGATAATAATCGCACCTGCGTTTTTTAGTTGTGTAGTAATATAGCTGTCTTTTGGAGGGTAGGAGTTTCGTAACACGGTGGCACCAGCTGAGGTGGGCATGTCTTGCGTATCAATATTGTCTTTTAGGATCACGGGAATTCCATGGAGTGGCCCACGTATTTTTCCTTCTTTCCTTTCTTTGTCTAATTCCTTTGCCAGTTCAGTGGCTTTAGGATTAACAAACAAAATTGAATTAATGCCCGGTCCTTTTTTATCAATCGCTTCGATCCTGGCCAGGTAGTCTTTCACCACTTGCTCTGCTGTAAAGGTTCCTTTGGTGTAACCGTCTTGCAGTTGTAGGACAGTGATTTCTTCCAGGTAGTCAGCGGTGGCTTTGGTTTCTTCTCTTTTTTGCTCGCATGAAGCGATCACAATAAAAAGAAAGAACAATAAGAGGGGCTTAGTTATTTTTTGCATGTCTGAGACTTTTGTATTTAGCGAAAGATAGGAAAAACAGCCGGTGGCGCATAAAGCGATTGGATTTTATTGGATTCGGAGCACTTTGGTTAAGAAGCTATTCAAAGCGGTCTCAAAAAATATTCCTAAAAATAGAATTGGTAATTGTGAAAATCATTTTTGTGGTTTACCTTGAACTATTCAACTGAATAAAAATTTTAACACTATGCTAAATCTTGCCACCATCCTCGAAGATAGTGCCAAACGTTATCCGGGTAAAGCAGCTTTTACTTTTATGGATACTACCTTGTCGTATGCACAAATAAATGGCGCGGCCAACCAAGTAGCCAACGGGCTGAAGGCAAAGGGCATCAAGGCAGGAGACAAAGTGGCGCTAAGCTGTCTAAATCTGCCTTACTTTCCGATCATCTATTTTGGAATCATCAAACTAGGCGCAGTGGTCGTTCCGTTGAGTGTGTTATTGAAAAAAGACGAGATTGAGTATCACTTGAAAGATAGTGAAGCGAAAGCGTATTTCTGTTTTACAGGCACGACAGATTTACCAATGGGCGAAATGGGGCATGCAGGTTTTAACGCTGCGCCTGATTGTGAACTCTTTTTTATGATCATGCCTACGGCTGAAATGCCTTCTTCAATCCAAGGAACTGCTACGTTGGGTGAATTGATGAAAGGAGAGTCACCAACGTTTGAAATATATCCTTCGTTGGCGGAAGATACGTGTGTCATTATCTACACCTCGGGAACTACTGGCCGGCCGAAAGGAGCAGAATTAACGCATTCTAGTTTATTACTCAATGCAGTACTGTCAACGGATTTGTTTGGCACCCAGCCGGAAGACGTTCAGTTAATCGTGTTACCACTCTTTCACATTTTTGCAATGACCACGCTGATGAATGCGGGAATCTATAAAGGAGCCACCAGTGTGCTGCTACCTCGGTTTGATGCAGAAGCTGTTTTTGGTCTGATGCAAAAACACAAGGTGACTCTTTTCGCAGGTGTACCCACCATGTACTGGGGGCTCGTTAATTATACCGATCCGAAATTTGATTATGAAACGATTGCAAAGACATTGAAAAGATGTGCATCCGGTGGCGCGTCATTGCCGGTGAAAGTGCTGGAAGATTTTGAGAACCGTTTTCATGTTGCTATTCTGGAAGGTTATGGTATGTCGGAGGGCTCACCGGTGGTTACATTTAATCAATTGAATATTGGTCGTAAGCCTGGTTCTATTGGCACGCCTGCCTGGGGCGTAGACGTAAAGCTTGTCGATACCGAAGGAAAAGAAGTAGCGGTGGGCGAAAAGGGTGAGTTACTTTACCGTGGACATAATGTGATGAAAGGATATTATAAAAAGCCAGAAGAAACCGCAAAAACCATCCAGGATGGATGGCTTCACTCGGGAGATATTGCGGTGAAAGACGAAGATGGTTTTTACTACATCGTAGACCGTACGAAAGACATGATTATCCGGGGCGGTTTTAATGTGTATCCGCGCGAAGTAGAGGAGCTCATGATCAAGCACGAAGCTGTTTCACTTGTTGCTGTAATTGGCATTCCGCACGAAGAAATGGGTGAAGAAGTAAAAGCATATGTTGTGTTGAAACAAGATAAGAAAGTGAGCGAACATGAACTGATCGAATGGACGAAAGAGCACATCGCTTCCTACAAATATCCTCGGCATATTGAATTTCTTTCAGCGCTTCCCATGAGTGCCACTGGCAAAATCTTGAAAAAGGAACTACGAAAATAAAGAGGTAAAAAAATCTTTTTTGCTTTCGATTCAACAAGGGCGAGTTACTTACTTTTATAAATATCTACATTTTTTGTTGGCGTGGCCTGATTCAGTAGGTAACCAATTCGCTATTACAAAAACATGTTACTCAGCTTGTGGCAACTTTCATTTTCACGATACTTTGATTTAGTGAATGGATAAAATACTGTATGTTTTGGGTAGAAGTCTGTGGTTAAAAAACGACACATAAACCCAGATTATGCAATGCTGACGGTACTGTCAGCATTGCATAATTGACGAATGAAAATCAACGATTTAGCCCCAAGTAAGAAAACCAAGTTGGTGATTTTCATTGTCAGGTCAGACGATAAATGTCTGACTCTGACC